>CALXQW010000001.1 GCA_944390805.1 uncultured Opitutales bacterium
ACCCATACAAGCTTGGCTTTGAGGAGCGTATGGCGTACAAAAACTTCTTTGGCAAGCCGGAGATGCTCTACAATGGACCCAACTCATATGAGTTTGTTATCCCTGAGAAGAAGGTAGATGCCATGAAAGTTGCTAGGATTGGCATAACCATGGAGCAGCCCTGTACGTTTATTGCCGACAAGATGAATCATCTTAATATAATGATGCCATCTTTCGCGCCGGAGATGCTCGCTGTTGCCAACGCCTGCGGCGACGATGTATTAAAGAACTTTTCTCGCCACTGCATAGTTGGCAGGTATTCCAACTTCTTAGGGTATTATGTCGTAGATTACATAGATGTAATGCATGATCCTATGTACCCGTACCGCGGGCCCGACATGACAAGCTTCTACTACCATCATGCACCCTGCCAGTTTGCCCAGAGTTTCGACTATCTTATGACTCAGTTTGAGATAGCCTCCAAGGGCAATATGAAATTCCCGTATGTGAGGCAGAAGGGCTATGCGTGGTTTATGGATAGAATATTCGGCATGCCGGGAACTGTTTACGGAGAATCTCCGGCCAGAGTTATACTCGACAAAACCGCGGTTCGTCCGGATACAGTGTTTGTCAGTAGCCTTTGCGCGCGCACGCCCGAGGCCGTCTGGGTGCTTCTTTTAAACGACTCCAACGAGACAATCAAAACCCGAGTTGAGTTTGACCCAACCTCCAAGACCTTTGATGGCGCATTGACTGACAAGCCTTGCCAGCTATACAATGCCGACGGTTCCTCTCTTAGATCGCTTGAGTTCTTTGGGGAAAAACAGATTAGTATTCCAGCTCAGGGATTGGTAGCAATAAGGGTTCCGGCAGAGAAGGCTGAGGTTTTCAAACCTATGGAGCCGATAAAGAGCAAAGCCATTGTGGAAGTTAATAATGCAGACAAGACCTTTGGAGATTTCACTGCGTACCGCATACGTGGGCCGTTTGGGTCGGACGCTTTATATGCCCATATGCAGAAGGGAGCAGGGCTTAAGACAGGCGAGAAGTTTGTTGTAAAGCTTACGTCGCCTTCGCAGCAGACCATAGTTTGCGACCGTTTCCCATTTGAGGTATCGGTATATCCGCTTTCCCAAAAGGCCGACATCAAAGGAGAAGCTTTCATAGAGAGTGCGGATTCAACAAGAAGAAAGGTTGCCGAGTTTACCCTCGGGCAATAGTTTTATCATGGCGGTCGAGCGTCTAAAAGGACATTCCTACATACTCTTGGCCAATATAATATATTCGGCTTAAATACGCCCATATCTAAGTATTTGCTCTCCGGACGAATAAGTCCGGAAGCTCTTACTTTGTTAAGGATGATTTGTGCATGTCTATGCTTTTGGACGCTTTCATTCTTTTTGCCGCGCCAGAAGACCTCAAAGAAGGATTTGGCTCTTTTGGTTTTTTGCGCGCTTTTTGGCGTGGTTTTAAACCAGGGGGCGTTTATATTTGGTTTAAGTTCCACATTAACCTTGGATGCTTCTGTGATAGTTTCGGCAACGCCAATATTTGTTATAGTTTCGGCATTCTTTGTTCTTGGAGAGCCTATAACTGTAAAGAAAGCAGTTGGTGTTGCGGTGGGGGCATCGGGGGCTGTATGGCTTGTGGCTGGGGCTGGAAACGCCTCAAATAGCGGCGGAGCAAGCCTTATTGAAGATGCCATAGTTCTTTCTAGCGGACTATTGCACTCTATATGCTTCGTTATGGCAAAGCCTATAACCCAGAGGTATTTTAGCTAGCGCAACCATGATGAAATGGACCTTCCTTTACGCAACGCTTATGACAGCTTCATTTCTCGCTGGAGACTTGTTTTCCGCAGGTACTTTTTCCGGATTTAATATTTCCGACTGGCTTTGTGTAGGATACGTAGTATTTGGAGCCACATTCCTTTCATACCTGCTCATGCCAATGGCGCTACGCGTTATGCGTCCTACTACAGTCAGCATGTACAATTACATACAACCTGTTGTATCGAGCGCAGTGGCAATAGCGTTTTTCGGCGATGAGCTGACCATGCAAAAGTTGTTTTCTGCTGCTATGATATTTTTAGGGGTATATCTTGTAACTATAAGCCGCCGCGCTGCCGATTCTGTTTAGGAAGATAAATAAGTTGTAAAAAATACGGCAGAATAAAATTGCGACGGATGTTAATTCAGATTCTCATGCGTAATTTTTGCTATATCTGCTATGATTTTACAGTTGGTGTAGTCGGATTCTTTTGAATCCATTATGAATACGCAAATGTAGTATTGTTCTCCGTTAGGAAGGTATATTATGCCTGCGTCGTTTTCGGCTATTCTAATGCCATCTGAGGTGCGGTCGGAGTGTCCTGTCTTATGGCCGATTCTTACGCTCTGGGGGAGCCCAGCCTTTAACTTATTTTCTCCAGTGGAACATTCCAGCATAGTTTTCTCTAAGAATGCGGTGTTTTTACTGCTTAAGACGCCACCTTCGTAAACTTTTTTCATAAGCCTTGCCATGGATAATGGCGTGCTGAAGTTGCGGTAAGATTTACTTATATCTTCGTGCATAGATTCTTCAGTTTCGGAAAGATGGAATCCGTCAATTCCTAAGGTTTTTATATACGAGTAAACCTTGTCTATTCCTCCGGCAAATTCTATCAGGAAATCGCACATGTTGTTGTCGCTATGGGAAAGTGCATAGATCATAACAGTCTTGTAGGTCATTTTTATGAGAGAATTCCCATATTTGTCTTTTAGCGGACTGTAAGTGTTCTTAGGCATCTTTGAAAAATCAACATATATGGGCGCATCTATAGGTACATTGTCGTTCTCCAATTTCTTTATGGCCGCAACAACTACATGAAATTTAAAAACGCTCATAAGCGGATATTTTTCTTCATTGTTTAATGTTATAGTCTTGTCTTTGTGTATTATTGCCACTCCAATTTTTGCATCTTTGTTGCGTATCAGATTTTCTATTTTTTCAATAAGATGTGTTTGCCCAGATAGAGGCAGGCAATATAAGAGAATTATTAGAGTATATAGCACCTTCATATATTACTGTTGTGCATTATGCCTTAAAATATATTAACTTAGAGAAATAATTTTTTTGCGTTGCCGTAAAAAAAAGAAGTTGCAGTAGATTTGCCAAAATTATCTTTAGCATCTGCTACTATATTTATCATTTCTTCAACCGAACCCTTTTTGGGATAAAGGCGTATGGGATAGTCTGATCCGTAAACCGCAAGGGAACAGCCCATATCTATCTTGGCAGCCTTGCTCCATATCTCCGGATTTTTAGGATAGAGCAGGGGGGTTGCGGCGGAATCGAAATATATGTTCCCACCAAAATCTAAAAGTTTCTCATTGCCATCAAAGAAAATCTCTCCGCCCCAATGTGCAAATATGAATTTTGTATTTGGGCAAGATCGCGCGGCAGAAAGCGCAGCATGGTTTGCGGTAGGTATTTTCCCGGGATAGTTGCGCTCGTTATTTCCGGTTATATGCAGGCATATAGGAAGCTCTTCCTTTGCGGCTTCGAGAGCTATTTTTGAGAAATCCTCAGAGGAATAGTTGAAATGTTGGACTCCGTCGTGAAGCTCTCCTATGCCGCAAAAACCATCGTCGCGGGCAGATCTTATTATCTCGAGGGCCGAAGAAACATCGGCAGGCTGTATGCTCGCGCAGATTTTCAGCCTGCCTTCAAATCCTCTCACCGCCATTCTCAATAGGCGGTTGTATTCTTTGCAAGATTCGGAATTTTGCCAGTACCAGCCTTGTATTATGGCCATCTCAACTCCGGCGGCGTCCATGTCGGATATGAATTTCTCAACAGAAGGGAAGCCTTGAAGTGTTCTTTTGCCGTCGGGCCTGTCTGCACAAAGCATTATCCAATGGCTCTCGCCATGCTTTTTAGCCCACTCCTGCGGTGTGGGCAACATTTGGCTGTTAGGGAAAAAATGCGTGTGCGCATCTATTATTTTCATTATGTCAGAAAATAAATAGTACAAGAAGAAGTATCGCAATTAAAAATCTGTACCATGCAAAGGGCGCCAATCCATGTCTTGTAAGAAAGCCAACCAGCCATTTTACGGATATTGCCGCGCTTACAAATGCAACAGCAAGCCCAAGCGCCATAGGGGCAAGAGATATGCCCTGCGCCATGTTTGCGCCGTCTTTTACAATCTTGTACAGGCTTGCCGCGCTGAGGGTTGCCAGCCCCAAAAGAAAACTAAATTGCGCAGCTTGCGCAGGCTTTAATCCGGCAAAGTATCCGCCCAATATGGTCATCATAGACCGGCTTGTTCCCGGCCACATTGCAACGCATTGCAGAAAACCTACCATAAGAGCTTGCTTGCAAGACATATTGTATATGTCTGTTCCTTCGGCGCTATTTTTGCGGTCGTACCACTTCTGTGCGTACAGCATTAGTATTCCGCCGGCAAATAGGGCGAATATAACTGGATATATGCCAAACAGAACCTTTTCTATAAAATCGTTGAAGATTAATCCTATTACAGCCGCAGGAATAAACGCCACAACTAAGTTTATAAAAAGCTTCAATCCCCCTGCATCTTTCCAAAGCAGGCCATTTAACATTCTTAAAAGGCTTTTCCTATACAAAAGTGCTACGGCGGCTATGGCACCTATCTGTATTATTATGCAGTAGGCGTCTGCGGCGTTCTTTATAGTGTAGGGTATCTTTTCCCCGCCCTTTGATATGTAAACTGTTTTATTGTCGGAAGTTTTTAATGGAGTGTCGGAATTTAGCCCGAGAAAATGATTAGTTATTATCAAATGCCCAGTTGATGATACCGGAAGAAATTCTGTAATTCCCTCAACCAGGCCGAGAATTATCGAATCGGCAAAGGAAATATCTGCCTTTTCCTCTACATGGCGGCTTGTCTCCAAGCCAATATTTGAAACCTCCCCAGCCGAAGCAAATACACTTCGGCAAAAGAACAAAGCCGCAAAACATGCGTATAAAGCCAATCTGAGCGGTTTTGCCATGCGCTTTCTTTATAAGAGTTTTCTTCTTGCCTCAAGGGCGCTTTTTATTGTTGTTGGATCTGCAAATCCAAGCTGGCTTCCGCTTGGAAGCCCAAAACCTATGCGGGTTATGCCAACAGATTTTCCTGCGGCAATTTTTGTCTGTATATAATGGCAAGTGGCCTCTCCCTCTATATCGTTCGAGAGAGCCAAAATGAGCTCTCTTATGTTTTCGTCTCCGGAGAGCCTTCTTTCAAGAGAGGCAAGATTTAAAGCATCAGGGCCTATTTTTCTTAGCGGAGACAGCTTTCCACCCAGAACATGATAACGCCCGCGCCATGCCCCCGAACGTTCTATTGCCGCTATGTCGCTTGCGCGCTCAACCACGCAAAGAGCGCCGTTTTCCCTTGCTGGGTCTGAACAGATTCCGCAAAGTTCTCCGTTCTCCGAAACTCCGTTGCAAAGCGGACACGGCGTGATATTCTCGAGAGCCTCTCCAAGCGCGTGCATAAACTCCCTTGCAGCCGCTGGATTTTCAACGGACAAATGCAATGCTATGCGCTCTGCGCTCCTATGTCCAAGCCCGGGCAGTTTGCGCAGCGCGCCTTTCAGCTTTTCAAAATGCTCCCCCACTTTGCTAAATCAGCCCCGGAATGGAAAATCCGCCGGTTATCTTTCCCATTTCCTCTTCGCTCTTTTTCTTTGCAAGGCCTACGGCCTCATTGATTGCAGACAATATAGTCTCTTCTACCACGGAGGCGTTCTCTTTAAGAAATTCCGGATCAAGCTTCAAGCCTTTGAGCGCGCCCTGTCCGTTGACTGTTACTTTTACAGCGCCGCCGCCTGCCGAATGCTCTATAATTTGCTGTTCGAGTTCAGCCTGGATATTCTCCATGGCCTTCTGCATTTTTTGTGCCTGTTTTAAAAGTTTACCGACTCCCGCCATAGATACTCCTTACTATTGAATTGTTGAAATGTTTTTTGGCTTTATAAAATTCCTCGAATGCTATTTATGCTTATCTTCCTTTCAAGAAAAATTTAAACAGGCTAGCGCTTTTCCCAAAATCCCCACGTCTGCTCTACGTTAAGACGCCGAAAGGCACCTTACAAACAAGTCTCTTACAACAGATTCCTCGTCTCCAGGCCTCGATATTAACTCCTCAAAACAGCGCGCTGTGAGAGTTTGAAAGAGCATTAGCTTCTTTAGGCTTATGTTTGCCGCCAACGGAGCTAGTTTTGCCCCAGCATACCATGCGTTTTGCGAAAATATACAATACGCACTTTTGTTTGAATAGTCCGAAAATATCCCGGCGTATTTTTCCGCGGCCGCCTCTATTTCAGCCTTTCTTATTCCCGTTGGCGATTTCCTAAAAACGCCGTCTTCCATCAGCGCCCTAATTTGTATAAGCAATGCATTCTGCTTTTGAAGTACACTTATTATTGGCCTTGCAGATGCATTTTTATTTGTGAAGAAATACCTGCGTAGGCTTCTTAATGCCGTGTCGAGATTCCCGGAATAGAAAGCCTCAGCTATCTCGAAAAAGTCTCCCTCCCCGAATACCGGAACCATCTCCACAACGTCCTTTTGAGATATGTTCTTGCCGCCAAACCCAACATATGCGGCAAGCTTCTCAAGCTCCTCCACAGCCATGCGCGGATTCCCCGCAACTATGGATACAAGTGTCTCGGCGGCTCCGGGGTCAAAACCTACGTTTAATTCTTTTGCCTTGATTTGCAAGAGCTCGGCGGCGGCTTGGGAGGAATCGTCTATCTTAAAGTCGGTCGATTGCGCAAAAGCTTTAAGGCGTTTGAATAGCGCGCCGCGCCTGTCGACGGGAGATGCGCTTATAACAACGCTCGCCACGTTTTCATCGAGCTTCTCAAGAAAGTCTAAAAGCCCGCTTATCGCCTTCTTGCCGTCTTCAGACTTTGCCGCCCTTGAGTCTGCAAAGAAATTTACGCCGCGCATCCACACAACCTTCTTGCCCCCAAAAAGAGACATTGTTGCTGCGCCCTCCATGGCTCTGCGGCATGCATCGACAATCTCCCCGGAGTTTGAGGCGGAACAGTCTATAATCTCTTTGGACATATCGTCGTTTACGTCGGCACAGAGTTTCTCGAATATCTCCCGTGCGGCGTTTGCGCATAGGTAGTCGTCGTCGGAGCTTATGAAATATGTTGAGGGCATCGGTAAAAATATTCCAATACCGCAAGTTGAAGTCAACAATGTAAAAAAATCAACTTTTTGTTGCTTTTGCACTGTTCCAGTGCAAAACTTCGAGTGATGGAGGAATATCTCATTTGAGCGCGCAAACGTCTGCTATTGAAGACAAACGCCCGCGCGCGCTTCTGGTAGGGTTGTGCGCAAGGACGGACAACGAAGGTTCGGTGGCGTCTCTTTTGGACGAGCTTGAAGAGCTTGTATCCAACACAGGCCTTCAGGTCGCCGAAAAACTGCTTGTGCGCAACTTTGTGTACAGTCCGCAATATCTTGTTGGTAAGGGAAAGTTTGAGCGCATAGTTTTGCGCGCGAGGGAGCTTGGTGCGGAATGTGTCGTTTTCGACAGCCCTTTATCTCCTGCGCAGCAGCGCAACTGGGAGTCTTCAAGCGGATTGTGCGCAGTTGATAGGCAGGAGATTATTTTAGATATCTTTGCTGCTCGCGCACAGACAAAAGAAGCCAGGCTGCAAGTTGAGCTTGCCCGGTTGGAATATTCGCTGCCGCGTCTTAAAAGGGCTTGGACGCATCTTGACCGGCAGCGCGGCGGCGGAGTTACCCAGCGTGGTGGCGGAGAGAGCCAGCTTGAGCTTGACCAGCGCCTTATACGCTTAAAGATAGCAAGGCTGAAAAGACAGCTTGAACTTGTCAAGGCGGCAAGGGGAATGCAGCGAAGGCGCAGGGAGCGCTCTCAGACGCCGACAGCGGCAATAGTCGGCTACACCAATGCGGGAAAGTCTTCCCTGCTTAACGCATTGGCGGGTGCGGAGGCTCTTGTGGCGGACAAGCTATTTGCCACGCTCGATCCCACCACGAGAAAGCTGCGTCTTCCGTCAGGCGGAGAGCTTCTGCTTACGGATACGGTCGGTTTTGTAAGGGCACTTCCGCATTCTCTTGTAGATTCTTTTAAGTCGACGTTAGAGGAGGCTTTGAATGCCGATTTTATAGTGCATGTAGTAGATTCTTCAAATCCCGAAGCTGCCGAACATATGCGAACAACCCTCGGTGTTTTAAGAGAGCTTGGGGCCGATTCAAAACCGGTTCTTACGGTATTTAACAAATGCGATTTACCCCCGCTCGATGGTGCTGAGGGTGCCGAGCTGAACATTGCGTGCCCGTCGGCGGTTCGGATTAGCGTCAAAACGCGCGAGGGCTTCAATGAATTGATAGAGTCTCTTGAGAGCTTATCGGCCGGAAGAAGCAAATGTATGGAGCTTCTTATTCCTCACGGGCGGCAGAGGGAATTGTCTGCATTGTACCGCGTTGCGAAAATTTCCGCGCGCAAAGACGCTGCTGAGGGCGTTTTTGTTAAGGCCTTTGTACCAAAGATGTATATTGCCGACTTTGAGATATTTGCGGCCGAAGGCAGCTGCGGTGATAAAAAATGAAATTCAAGCATTTTATTCTGCTGAAATTTTTGTTTTTTGTTGGGGATAAATTTTTTGTTTGAAGGGGTTGGGCTTTGTTGTAGGAAAATAAAAAAAATGTCCGACTCTCATTTAAAGGCTGTCTTAAAGAAGTATTTTGGGTTTGATAACTTTAAACCCGCGCAGGAGCGCGTAATAAATTCTGTGCTTTCCGGCAAGGACACCTTGGCAATAATGCCTACCGGCGGTGGGAAAAGTCTATGCTACCAGCTGCCCGCGCTTGTTTTAGACGGCCTGACAATAGTTGTAAGCCCGCTTATTGCGCTTATGAAAGACCAGGTTGAGTCTCTCGAGAAACGGGGCGTGCCATGCGCGTGCATAAATAGCATGCAGTCTTCAGAGGAGCAAAGAAGGGTTATTGCTTCTATTGCGCAGGGAGGGGTTAAACTGCTTTATGTGGCTCCCGAAAGGTTTAGATCGGATAGGTTCATAAGGGCGTTGAAACCTGTTAAAATATCGCTCTTTGCGATAGACGAGGCCCATTGTATAAGCCAGTGGGGGCACGATTTTAGGCCCGATTACACCAGGCTCGATTCCGCTCTTGAAAAACTCGGCAATCCTCTCCGCGCGGCATTTACCGCAACCGCAACTCCCGATGTTAAGGACGATATAATCTCCCAGCTAAAAATGCGCTCTCCGGAAATTTTCATATCCGGATTTGAACGCCCAAACTTGAGCATGAATATTTGTTCAGTAGGCGGAACCAAGGAAAAACTTAGGCGCATAGCGTCTCTTTCGAGAGATTTTGGAACGGGCATAATTTATTGCGCAACAAGAAAGAGCGTGGAAAAGCTCTCAGCGCTGCTTGATGGTTCAGGCATTAATTTTGTTTCGTATCACGCAGGAATGACTCCAGCCCAGAGAGATTTAAACCAGGAAAAATTCATGTCGGCCCAGGCAGATATAGCCGTTGCAACAAACGCGTTCGGAATGGGCATAGACAGGCCCGATATACGTTTTGTGTGCCATTATGAAATTCCAGGGAGCATAGAGGCGTATTACCAGGAGGCGGGCAGGGCGGGGCGCGACGGCAACGCCTCAAAGTGCGAAATGCTCTTCTCCTATGCCGACAAGCGGGTTCAGGAGTTCTTCATAGAGGGTGCAAATCCGTCTATAGATTTTATCAGGGCAGTGTACAAAACGCTCAGGAAAAACGCCGGGGAAGAAGGCGTGTGCGTCATGAGCATAGAGGACATTTCGGAAGAAGTTTTAAAGCAAAAGGCTTTTGCGAGATCTGCTGCAAGCGGAATGGGAGTATCGGCGGGAATATCTCTATTGAGAAAGTACGGGTATATAGATAGGTTCGACATAGGTGGTGTCAGGGCGCGTGCAACCCGCATATTAGATTTGGACATATCTCCAAAAGATGTTGCCTTTCCAGACGGGCTTTTAGAGCAAAAACGCCTCAGGGACGAGGCCAGACTTAAAGATGTTCTGCGTTTTGCCTACTCGCGCGGGTGCAGGCAAAGATGGATACTCGAATATTTCGGACAGACCGGATATGAATCATGCGGAGTTTGCGACGAATGCCTTAGGCGTATTTCATCTCCGCCAGCAGAACAGCTCTCCGATGAGGAGCTGACAATAGTTCGCAAGGCGCTCAGCGGGATAGCGAGAATGTCTTACAAGACTTCGGACAGGCACGTTTGGCGTCCGCGTTTTGGGAGGGAAAAAGTTGCCCTCTGCCTTTTGGGAAGCCGCGATATGAAGATATTGTCGGCTGGATTGGAAAAGCTTTCCACCTTTGGAATTCTTAAGCCTTACGGAGGAACTTTTGTAAGAGAGCTTATAACACAGCTTATAGAGGCTAATCTTGCATATGTGGAAGATGGAGATTATCCGCTTCTTGGAATAACGCGGCTTGGTGCAGAAGTAATGCTATCGGAGAAAAACGATTGCCGCATGAATTTTCCTGGAGAGGCCATTTGCAAAAAATCTTTGCCAAAAGATAAGGTTGTAAGGCCCAAAAAGTCTCAGTCAAAAGCCGGAAACGATTTCTCTTTAGACGCTCTTTCCGCTTCCGACCGCATTCTTTACGAACGTCTTGCCGCCCATAGGTCGAAGATGGCGGCAGTCCGCAGGGTTAGGCTATACCAGATTTTCTCCAATAAGACGCTCATGGCTCTTGCTATTTCAAAACCTAAGACTGCGCAAGAAGCAATGCTTCTTCCGGGGATAGGCGCGGCGAAAGCCGCAAAAGTTTTGGGAGGATTTCTCAAAATTATAAACTCCTGAGTCTTTCTCTTGCCGCAAAGAATATAGGTGGGGAAATTTGAAAAAGTATGCTTATGTATTTTCTTCTCCCACTATAAAGTAAAAGTGAGTATAAGAGAGAAAATATATAGCCAAAAGGGGCTGAGTTATTCACAAGTTATTGGTTAGTTTTTAGCAGGTTATTCACAATTTGCCTGTTTTTGGGGTGCAAAACAGAGAATTTTGCGTTCAAAATAAATTTATAATATATTCATTATAAAATAGTTTTGAAAATATTAAAAATTTACTTGATTATGGGGGATAGGGGTGTTGAATTCCCTCCATATCAACAAGGTTCGGGGTAACGGAATGCAGTGAGAATCTGCGGCGGACGCGCCACCGTAAGCAACAATAACATTCCGAATTCGTCCACTGGAGCATGTATATATTCTGGGAAGGGCGGATGGGATATCGGAGTTGCAAAGCCGGGAGACGGTTCTGAACCCTATTGAAGCTCGTACTGTCCCGCGAATTGGACATGCAAGACTATCCTTTTGCCGTTTATTTATAGCGGGGGGCGTTTGCATTCCTATTTTGGGGCGGGACTTTTATAAAAAAAAAGAAGGAATGCCCTATGAAAATTTTAAAACGCAGCGGCGCGGAAGTCGCATTTGATGTAAACAAAATTATAAACGCAATAACCAAGGCCAACCAGACGGTAGATTTAAAAAATGCCCTTACCTCAACCCAAATTGAGGAGATAGGCGCGTACATAGAAGGCATATGCAAAGCCCTGGACAGGGCGCTTAGCGTGGAAGAAATCCAGGATATTGTAGAAACCCGCATAATGCAGGCTGGAGCCTTTGAAGTTGCAAAGAAGTATATAACATACAGATATGTGCGTTCTCTCGTCCGCCAGGCAAACAGCACGGACAAGCAGATATTGTCGCTAATAGAGTGCAATAATGAGGATATCAAACAGGAAAATTCCAACAAGAATCCGGTTATAAACAGCGTACAGCGCGATTACATGGCAGGCGAAGTTTCAAAGGATATAGCCTCAAGAATACTGCTGCCGCAAGATATAGTAGAAGCGCATAATCAGGGCCTTATACATTTTCACGACATGGACTATTTCGCGCAGCACATGCATAACTGCGATTTAGTCAACCTTGAGGATATGCTTCAAAACGGCACTGTCATATCCGGCACTATGATAGACCGCCCTCACAGTTTCTCAACCGCCTGCAATATAGCAACCCAGATTATTGCCCAGGTTGCCAGCAACCAGTATGGCGGCCAGAGCATTACGCTTACGCATCTTGCGCCGTTTGTGGAGGTGTCGAGAAATAGGATAAGGCGGGAGCTTGAGTCGGAGTTTGGGGAGTCTGGAACGAAGATTTCCAAAGAGGCGCTTGATAAGATACTTGAAAAGCGCGTTCGCGAGGAGATAGCCAGAGGGGTACAGACTATACAGTACCAAGTGGTAACCCTTATGACAACCAACGGACAGGCTCCGTTTGTTACGGTTTTCATGTATCTTGGCGAGGCCAGAAACGAGCGTGAAAAGGCAGATTTGGCGATAATAATAGAGGAGGTTCTCAAACAGCGCTACAAGGGTGTAAAGAACGAGACGGGAACGTATATAACTCCGGCTTTCCCTAAATTGATATATGTTTTGGAGGAGGATAATATAAACCCGGATAGTCCATATTATTACCTTACCGAGCTTGCCGCAAAGTGCACGGCAAAGCGCCTCGTGCCCGACTATATATCCGAAAAGGTCATGCTTGCCAACAAGATAGACAAAAACGGGGAAGGACATTGCTACACTTGCATGGGTTGCAGAAGTTTTCTTACTCCGTATGTCGACGAGAACGGCAAGCCGAAATATTACGGCAGATTCAACCAGGGTGTTGTAACTGTAAACTTGCCCGATATAGGGCTGTCTGCCAATGGCGACATGGATACTTTCTGGAAGATATTCGACGAGCGTATGGAATTGTGCCACCGTGCCTTGCAGTGCCGCCACGAGCGTCTTACCGGTACTCTTTCAGATGCTGCACCCATACTTTGGCAGCACGGAGCTCTTTTGCGCCTTGAGAAGGGGCAGACGATAGATAAATATCTGCACGGCGGCTATTCCACAATTTCGCTTGGATACGCGGGGCTTTGGGAGTGCGTGTACAGCCTTATTAAAAAGAAGCTTACCGAGCCGGAAGGTGAGGCTTTGGGCTTGGAGATAATGCGCAGGTTAAATACATACACTGCAAAATGGAAGGCGGCAGAGAATATAGACTATTCTCTCTACGGCACTCCGCTTGAGAGTACTACATACAAATTTGCCAAATGCCTGCAGAGACGTTTTGGCGTGGTAGAGGGTGTAAGCGACAGAAACTATATAACAAACAGCTACCATGTCCATGTCAGCGAGCCTATAGACGCGTTTGCCAAGCTTGCGCTTGAGTCTAAGTTCCAGTTGCTTTCGCCCGGGGGCGCCATAAGCTATGTGGAGGTTCCAAACATGCAAAACAATATTCCTGCGGTGCTTCTTGTCATACGCTACATTTACGATAACATAATGTACGCAGAGCTAAACACTAAGAGCGACTATTGCCAGGTTTGCGGTTTTGACGGCGAGATAGAGATAGTCAAAGACGACGATGGCAAGCTTGTTTGGAGATGCCCCAAGTGCGGCAATATGGACGAGTCCAAAATGAATGTAGCCCGCCGCACATGCGGATATATAGGCACCCAGTTCTGGAACCAGGGGCGCACACAGGAAATACGCGACAGAGTCTTGCATTTGTAGGCGCCATGAATTACGGAGAGATAAAACCCCTAGACATTTCAAACGGAACGGGAGTTCGGGTGTCTTTATTTGTGTCCGGGTGCAGAAACAGGTGCAAGGGTTGTTTCAATCCGCAGACCTGGAATTTTGACTTCGGCAAAGAGTTTGACGCAGCCGCCCAAGATCATGTCTTAATTTTGCTTTCTGCCGGGCACGTCAGCGGTTTGAGCCTGCTTGGCGGAGAGCCTTTTGAGCCTGAAAACCAAAAGGGTCTGCTTGGACTTCTGAGAAAGGTAAAGGAAAAATTTCCCCAAAAGGATATATGGGCTTATACAGGATGCGTTTTGGAGAGGGATATTTTGTCTCCAAAGGGCAGGGCACATTGCGAATGTACCGAAGAACTGCTTTCTTTAATAGACGTCTTAGTTGACGGCCCGTTTATAGAGGAGCGCAAAGATATATCTTTAGCTTTCAGGGGATCGGACAACCAACGCATAATAGACTTGCCCGCCACAATAGAAGCAGGTGGAGATGTAGTTTTGTGGCGTGCTGGCGCAAAGGGCGTCTTGCGCGGCGCATAATGCGTATTTTTCCCGTGTTAAAATAAGCGCCTAACAAAAACTTTGTATGGTATTTTGAGGTTGTTTTGCAGGCATGTAAAAGCCGCATTGCAATCTGAAAAACAGTGTTATTATTTTATGTAAAAAATTATAATGCGCGCATTTGATTTTTCATGCGCGCATTACTTTTTTGCTAAGGCAATTCTTAGGATAAATTTTTTTTAGTTTTGAGAGTATCTATATTTTTCGCCGCTGGCAGGAGGGTTATTTCATATTTTCTATTTCCGCAAGGCGGGCTTTGAGAGAATCGGCGATTTTTCTGTTTTCAGATATTACATTTTTTGTCTCGGAAGGGTCGGCCTTGAGGTTAAATAGGCTATCTTCTCTTACAATGGCGTCGGCAAAACGTTTATCGCTTGGATTAGCTCCAGAACCTATGTCTGCCTTGCCAGAAACTGTCTTAGGTATAAATTTCCAATCTCCAACCCTTATAGATTTTCCCCGCGTTCCTTGCAGAACTATCTCATATCTACTGCCCCTTGCCTTTGCGGAGCGAAAATTCGCCAGGGCGCTTATGCTGTCTATTGCTTGGTTATTGGGAATATTTATAGATAGCATGTCGGCAAAAGTTGCGGGCAGATCGTTAAGGCCAACAATTGCGCCGCTTATGCCTATGTCTGTGGCGTCTGGATTTACAACGATAAACGGAACCCTTGTTCCGCCTTCGTAGGAATTGTATTTCCCGCCGCGAAAAATTCCTGCTGGCTTGTGTCCGTTTAAATCGCGTTCGGAATTGTCGTAATAGCCGTCGAACACAACGGGGCCGTTGTCGCTTGAAAATATTATTATTGTGTTGTCCAAAATGCCGGCGGCTTTTAGGGCTTGAACTATCTTTCCAACCTGCCAGTCGGCCTGGACTATGGCGTCTCCGCGTATGCCGCATTTTGAGATTCCGGCAAAATTAGAATCTACCGTTCTTGGAACATGGGGTTCAAATAGCCCCACATATAAAAAGAAGGGCCTATCCTTGTTTGCCGAGATAAATTCGCAAGATTCTCTAACAACATTTTGCGGAATTTGCTCGTCTACAAATCTTGCGGTATGGCCGCCGCGCATGTATCCAATTCTGCTTATGCCGTTTATTATGCTGCAGGAGTGCTGCTTGTCGGCACCTTGTTTTAATAGGTCTGGGCGTTCTATGCCAGTGGGGGTGTCGCTTATGTTCTTCGTGTAGCTAACCTCTATTGGATCTGACGGATCAAGCCCCACCACACAACCGTTCCTCAACCATACCGATGGAACCCTATCTACTGTTGCCGGTATTATATACGAATGGTCAAAGCCGATGTCGTTTGGGTTTGGAGATATTTTATTGTTGAAATCTAACGGCGCAGAACCGTCTCCCAGCCCAAGATGCCATTTTCCGACAGCGCAGGTTGCATATCCGGCAGCCTTGAATATCTTAGGCAAAGTTATTATGTTTGTCGGTATACAAAGCGGATCGTCTCCGGCAAGAATTCCTGTTTTTGCCGTCTTTTGGCGCCAAGCGTATTCTCCAGTAAACATGCTGTATCTTGAAGGAGTACATGTCGAGGCGGTTGCATAGCCTTGCGAGAATACTATGCCCTGGCTCGCAAGGGAATCTATATTTGGAGTCTTGAATGTTTTTGCCCCTGAGAAGCTTAGATCTCCATAGCCTAAATCGTCGGCAATTATCAGCACGACGTTTTTCTTGTTTCCAAAAGAGAGCGCAATTGAGGAAATAAAAATCAGAATAAAAAGGAGTAATTTCTGTTTCATAGCCTATTATACGGATAATATTTTTTAATTAAGTTATTTGCTTTTGGAAGAAAAAAGTTTAGCCCAGATTCAAACAAGATATAAAAATTCGTAATAATTGAATATTGTTCTTTTTTGCATTTATGTATGCATTTATTGAATCATTCTGACGCTATTGGAAAATTCTTTATATGCGCATGGTTTTATTTTTGACTGTATATTAAATTTTTATAAAATGAATTTAGTAATTATAAGTATGTGCCATGCTACAAATCATAACTAATCATATGAAGAGATATATACTTGTTCTATTGTTGTTGATACATATGTGTATCTGTTTGGCTAATCAGATAAATAAGCCTATTTTTATAGTGGAAGCGGAGGATTTTCAGTTCTCTGCAGATTGGAGCAGGTCTGCGTTAAATCCGTATATGGATCAGAAAGGTCTGTATGTAAGGCATTCTAATAGTTTTCCTATGACAGTCTTTAACATGCAGGATGCTGGAGAATATATTCTATGGGCGAGTGTTGCAGATTTTAAGAAAGATAATCCCGGAAGTCGGACAATTACTGTTTCCGTTAACCAGAAACCTATAGGCATAGCTGGAAAACACGGCGAGGACGGCTTTAAATGGGAAAGGCTTGGATCTGTTTTTCTTGATAAAGGAGATAATCTTATCTCTATAAAGAACAATATAGCATGTGCCCGAGCTGACGCTTTTCTATTTTCCAAAGATAAATCTTTCGATCCAAATAAGCAGAATATTGATGATGCTATTTCCCGCAAAAAGTATATAGTAAAACCTGAAATAAAAAAGTTCTTATACTCATGCGATTATCCTAGGGTCGGTAAGCTTTCTGATGTTGATCGGGCGTGCTCGTTTGAAATTTCAAATGGAGCAATAAAGATAAAATATACGCAGAAAATGGATTCAGCTGGCCGGCTTGTTTTTGAGCGGTCCGAAAATCTTAATAAGGACGGCAAATGGACTGGATATAGGGATTTCCCGGATGAAGTTTTGATGTCTTTTTACAGTCCCAAGAGTGAAATATACTTATCCAAATATTTCTTTAAATGGAATAACACAAAAGAGAAGATGTTTGTTGAGCTTAACGGAAAAATGGCTCAGATTGGCACTGCAAAGGAAAATCCATTTCTCTTTGGAGAAATGAAGATGTTAAGGCCTGTAAATATCAGGAAAGTTTCAGAAAGAGAATTGAAACTTGATTATGATGACGGTATAAAAGCCAAGATCTCGTTGGATAAGAAACTGCCTGTGGCGCGTTTTGATGTATCGCGTATTGCCGATAAAAACGGATATTTTTCTTTCGGTTTTTTGGGATTTAATTCCGTGTCAAAAGATGGGTTCAATGCGGTGGAAATGCCAACGGTATATCAGGAACGCAGAACTATGTCTATGCCGCATTTGGTTCCGTCGAGCCTACTTTCACATCCGCTTTGCATGGTTGAAGTTCCTTTTAATGGTATTTCTGTCAGTAGCGGACTGGTTGCATTGCCTGAGAAATTTACATTCCAGTGGCCTCATTTTTCAGGATCTCCGTATGCCTTTTGCCTTTCTACACCAGATTCCAAATACGTACAAAGTTCTATATTCAGTCCCGTGTTGGGATTGAAAAATTCAAAAAGGTCTTCTGGAGAAGTATTGGAAAGTTCATTTTTTATAATATCAGTGGCGTCGGATTGGAAGGATTTCTTGGAACTAGTTGACACCAAGATTTTCGACATAACCCGTTTTCGCGAGGCTTATGGAACTTCATTTTCCGACACAATATGCAATATTGCAGAATATCTGAAGAATTCGGAATTTAGCGGATGGAGCAAGGAACTTAAGGGAAGATGGAATATAGAGGGGCAAAATGTTGTGACGCAATCTACTCCTCTTACAGAGATTTCTCTTTCAATATTAACTGAAGATGAAGATGCCTATGCGAAGATTTCTCTGCCGACTTTTGAGTATTTGCTGTCGCGCCGCAGGTCTCATTACACGCCTTATCTAATGCCTGGGCACAATTATTTTGATAAGAATTGCACTAAGTTGGAAATTCCTTCTCCGGCGTGGTATTCGGATACCTACGCTGGGGCCGATTGGCTGCTTGGTGGAGGAAATCCATGGGTTGGGGATTTCTTTAGAGAATGTAAGATAAAGATGAATAATTGGAATAGGCAGCCCGAATGGACCGCAGATTTAGGGTTGTATCTTGCAAGGCCAAATGACGAACTTTTAAAGAAGGTGGTTTCCAAGGCAGACGCATGGCTGGAAAACGGTTTTCGGAGCAGATCCACAGCCGATACAAATATGGATGTATTTATAAATGTAAAACTATATCCGTATTGGTGGTATCTTCCAGATTTATACGAGATTACAGGGGACAGAAAATATTTAGAAGCCGCCGAGGAAGGTGCATTTCACAGCATGTCGAGCCTAATGGTGTATCCATTGCCTCCGGAAGGCGAGGTTGAGATATATAAGGGCAATAAAGTTGCCGCGTATACTCATAATATGTGGAAGGGCATTGTGAAGGATAAAGTCGGCCGTGAAGTCCAAGAGGCAGCCAAGAGTATGTTGATGCCAGATAAGGAAAGAAGCTACCGCGGACCGTTCTTTATAATGCCTCAGAAGAAAGTTGACGCCTTTAAAGTTTCAAGAGTTGGTTATGGTATAGAGCAGCATTGTACATATGTTGGAGGCGACACACATGTTAATAATATCTTGATGTCGAGTTGGGCTCCAGAAATGTTGAGAGTGTATGGATATACCGGAAAAGATGTGCTAATGAAAATGTCACGGCATTCTATAATAGGGAGGTTCGCAAACTTTTTTGGCTATTATCAGAGAGATTTCCAAGATGCCACATTGGATCCGATGTATCCATATAGAGGACCCGACATAACATGTCTATATTATCATCATGCACCATGCCAATTTGCAGCCGCCTTAGACTATTTTATGGCTCAGATAGAGATTGCATCTAAAGGAGCTATAAAATTTCCATATGTGCGTCAGCAGGGATATGTTTGGTTCATAGACCGCATATTTGGCAGGCCAGGCAGGGTATTGTTCGACAATAACTGCAAGCCAATATTGAGCAAGAATGCAGCCAGAACAGACAATCCTAAAGTGAGTGTTATGCTTGCCAGAGCCGATGACGGTATGTGGGTTTTGCTTTATAACGATTCTCAATCAGCTTCAAAAACTACGCTTGTCTTAGATGCGTCGGATAAGGTTATGAGAGGCGTTCTTGTAGATAAACCCATTAGTATTTATGACATGTCGTCCAGAAAGATTGGGGAGCGTAAATTTCATTCCGATGCTGTTATAGATATGAAACCCCTTGAAATGCTTGCTTTGAAAATTCCTGCGGATTATTCCGGAGGAAAGCCCTTTTCATATTCTGTAAATCCTGTGTCAGATGGGCATAGAGTGTTTAGAAGCCTGCCCGATGGATTTGGAGATCTGCATGTATTTCGCATACGTTCCCCATTTGGTAAAGATGGAATATACATTGTTTCCACAGGGCAATATCATGGCGCAAGATGCAGCATGAATGTATCAATTCCCGGTCTAGGAGTTGAGATATCCAGAAGGGAATACCCATATGAAGTGAGTGTATATCCGGTTGGACAGGAATCTAAGCAGTCTGTAAAAATTGAATTAGTCAAAGACGGAAAACTATTAAAATCTATTGACGTATCAGACTTATAATTAAATGCAGAAAGGAAATTATGAAAGCATATATATGTCTTTTTGTTTATGTGGTATATTTGAGCATAGTATTCGGGGTGGAATCTGGAGAGCAGAAGAAATTTAGTTCTTATGTAGATTCCGAATGGCCTTTGTGGAAAGAACGGTCTTATAATTATGGATTAGATATAAGACATACACCCGTACCATTATTTTTTGATGCGCCTATAATGACTAATTCCACAATAATGGTTAGAGGGCAGGATAGCTCATCAAAACGCTGGGGATTTCATTGCTTTGAAGCCTATGCCGATGATGATATCTCTCGGCTTACAATGTTGGTAAATAAACACGTGGAGTTAAAAAAGCCTGTTGCCGAGATATACTATTTTGGCAGTGGATATAATCATGGTGCGTACAATTGGGTTCGGATAGGATCAGATGTCAAGGGGCATTCATTTTTATTCGATAGAGACCGAGCTATATTTTACGGTTCTTTAGAGTTGGAAAACATATTGACTCTTGCCGGAATATCCGCAGCCGAATTAGATCCAAAGCCATTCAAGGCTGATGCAGACAAGCATTCTGCCGCATCGGCGAAGAGCGTAAAATATAATGCTCTAAAGAATGCTAAAGACGGCACATTATATTATGACAAAGACCGGAAGATGGTTGTAGTGAAGATAGATGGTAAGTGGAACAGAGTTATGGTTGAACCTCTTGATGGGTACGATTTATGTTCGTTAACTGAAGAAGGCGAGAAACCAGTTGCTAAGGTGTCTCTTCCCGATAGGCCAGGAATTATTCTATTAAGGAAGATAAGCGGAGTTCCACGTTGGAGTGGAATGGCATATAAAGGCGGTGTTTACGCCGAATTATCGAAGAATGAAAGTGGATGTTTGCGTTTTGAATTTTTGAAAGATCCTAAAGACAATGGCAATTATCTTATATATGGAGAATTTTTAGATGAGAGATCTCTTAAAAGTCATTTGGAGCCTTTGCATGCAACCACATTCAATAGGCAATGTAAGGCATTGGGAATAAAGGATAAAATTTATAAATTCAGGGTAAAAGGGCAGGGGAATGCCTCAGACGGGTTAATTATATCAGTAGATTTCAATATTCCATCAAAGGAAACATCTGTATTTCTTGAGATGTCAGAAGATTTGCAGAAAGGTTCAAGAGCTGAGGACGGTGTCATAGAATATCAAATATGGGAGAGCGTATCCGAGCCATATAATCTTTTTTTATTTGAGAGATATAAGAATCGTTCTGCACATAAATTGCATACGGAAGAGGAACATTTTAAGAGATGGAATTCCGCATGCGAGCAGCATGGTTATAAGAGAAGTGGGATATTTTACGATATAGAAGAAATAGAATGAATGTATAGTTCAAGAACTGAAACATAGATATTTAATTTGTATCAGCCTTTATATTCTTTTGAGAAGGCAAGAGGTTCATTATTTTGAAATAGGCCACAAGCATATCTGCAATAAATTCATTTAGAGGAACTCCTACAAAATCAGCTAATTTTGTAAGCGTATTAAGAGTTTCTGTGTTAAGTTTTATTTTAATAATGGTTTTTGTTTTTTCATGCATGTAATGAACATAAAATATGTATGATTATATTGGTCAAGATTAATGTATTGATAAATTATATTATAAATAATTTTATATATGGATTTGAATTGGGTATGTATTTTATGCCTTATAAATAAATTAGAATATTTTATAGATGGAATAAGGGGTTTTATTGTATGGAGAATATGATGGTTATGCTAAGGGATATAGGATAAATGAGTAAAAAAGTATTGACGGGCGAACTTGAATAGATAATGTGCTTATTTTTCAAAAAGGAGAGATGCCAGAGTTGGTCGATTGGGTACGACTGGAAATCGTATGTGCTCCAAAAGGGTACCGAGGGTTCGAATCCCTCTCTCTCCGTTTAAAATTTCGCGCAACAAGCCCATTTTCAGCA
>CALXQW010000002.1 GCA_944390805.1 uncultured Opitutales bacterium
ATATGTGCCGCCTTTGCTTATTAGCTTGCCAAACGGATCGTACTCATAATATGCAACTACGTTATCGCTACTATCAACTATTTGCCTTACGTTGCCTAAGGCAACATAAGCTATTGTCCTGCGTTGACTTGAAATACTCAATTTTTAGCCCTAAAGATAATTACTCCACTTGTGAACACATATATCTAATTATCTTAAACTTATGTCAAGAATTTATTTACAATATCCGCAATAAATATCTATTATTTTTCCTTTAACATGGTTTTATTTAAAAATATTATGATATCTCCTTTTGAAACTTGTGGCATCTTAAAAATAGGGTTTTCTCTAAAATTAGCTCTAGTCTGCATTGGCATTGCGGCAAACTCTTCTGGGGTTATTTCATACCGTTGATTAGACAATGTCTTAATATAAAGAAATGTTGGAAAATCTTTTGTAACCCTATAATCAGTAAACCATCTTAATCTTCTGGCAACAAGCATATATGGAGATATTGGTACATCAGGCGGGATATAATCTATTCTTATTTCTCCGTATGTTCCATCAATAATGATATATCCATTTCTCCAGTATGGGTTCCCTTTTATCGAATATTTCTTATCAAAATAATTTGTTTTTAAAATATCTGCCGATGCTATATCTGAAGAAATATATTCATCATTTACTAGATCTTTAATTGATAATAATTTATTGTGATTATCTTGAGAAGTGCACGATACAACAATTAATATGATTACTAAAAAAATAGATTTCAACACCTTCATAATGTCTTATTTATTATCAATATATCTCCAGGGTATAATGGATCTATATCGGGAAGTTTCTTATTGTTCACATCTTTATAAACGACAATTCCTAATTTTCGTATTATTATCAAATTATATCTCTTATATAAGTGAGTTCCCTTTCTTGAAAAATACTCATCAAGAATCTTTTTTATAGGTACATTTTTCAATTTTATTCTACAAAAATATTCTTTATCAATAAAAGAATCGTATATCAATATCTTATCATCCTGAAGCATCTCATTATATACTTCTTCTTTTAGAAATGGAATAAATGGATATACTGAAAAAGCTCCATACCCCCATAATAGGTTATGATAGTATATCAAAACAATTATAATTAATGTAATGAACAAGTATCTATTATTCATTGTATAATCACAAATATATCACCAGGATCTGCATAAACGAAGTCATATAAGATAGACTCTGTAAAGTTTTTCCCAGAAAGCATTTCTCTATCAAAAGGGATCTCTGATGCGAAAACAAAATCTTTCTTGAACATAAAGAAATATGGAGTTGTTCCATATCTGCCTCGTGTAGACCATAAACCAAGAATATAAGATAACATATAAAAAGGATCATTTGTACCTATATCAAAACACCCATAATATTTAAAATCCTTAGTTAACATTCTATTAAAAAATAAAAACTTACCATTATCTATACAATCTTTCCATTGAATATACCAACTTTCTTGATTTAAACGAGATATATTTGTTTTATAATCAATCATCCAAGAGAGTTTCCCTTTTATCACAATAAGACGTAAGTCTATATCTGGAGATGAAAAGAAAGTTTTATCTGATAAGTTGTCAGATGTTGGTTCAAATATTAAATCTTCTGCAAAAGTAGAAGATATCATGAATAATATAAATAAAAGTGATTTCATATACTATCTATATCAACATACTCAAATCCATTTGGATAAGCTTTTACAGAATGATGAGTAGTTCTGGGATAATATCCCAATGATGATCTTATCAGATTCTCAAATCCTATTGAACCCATAATAGAAGTATCCTTTCCCCTGTTGATATTCCCAGAAATAGGATCTCTAGCATTATATAATAGATGAGAAAGCTCATGACCTACTACAACTAAAGGATCTTCAGAGTTATCGTACATTTCAGGTGTTCTATTTTTTTCTCCTAAGAAATCAGATGAAGAGAAATTAAGTAGTAATAATTTATTTTCAAAATTTGCTGCAGCAAACTCTCCATCTCCAACAAGTATTTCAGATCCTGATATAACATCTAACCCCATCATTTTACCCATTAGACCTCCATTATTTGCTAATTCATTTATCACAGAAGATAATTTATCTAACTGATCTTCTGAAGCAGGTAACCACCCCGAAGTAATCCCTGTATCAGGAACTAATTTTTCTCTAATAGAAACTTCATTAACATAACTATCATATGTATTTTGTATATCTATATACTTATCTAATGTTCCTATGAAGTTATCTGCAGAAGCATGATCAACATATCTGCTTCCACCATTTTGTTGAGAATTATAGATTTCTCTTATCACCTTTCTTAAGTCACGCTGATCATGTTCATTCAAGCTTTTTAATCGTTCTCTTAACTCTCTGATGAGTTGATTCTTTGTTATAGGATCTGAATCTGATGTAGTCTCCGATTTACTAAAACCCCATAAGTCCCAGAGATTTATAGAATTGTTGAAACAAAATGCATAGAGGTTCAAACCGCCGGCTTCTGCTATGGGATCGCGATTGATCCAACGACCGTTCTCAGGATTGTAATGGCGGTATGTATAGTAATATAGGCCCGTGTCTTCGTCATACGGCTTGGTTGCATGGCGGTAACGGTTGGCATCGGCATATGTGCCGCCTTTGCTTATCAGCTTGCCAAACGGATCGTACTCATAATATGCAACTACGTTATCGCTACTATCAACTATTTGCCTTACGTTGCCTTCTGCAATGTCAGCTCTTATCTTCCGTTGACCCAAAATACACACCTTACAGCCTTAAGAATATTACATTCTATATGACCGTGTATTTCATCCTTAATACTCTGTCAAGCGATATAGAAAAGAAATATAATTTATATTAAATGCCTATACGTACACATTCAATTATAACTTTTCTCAATCGCATTTTTATCTTATCTAAAGTCAATGTATTGTTTTTTGTAGAAGCTTGGGATAAGTTTGTTTTTATAACATCCCATGTCTTTTTATGGTTCTTCTCTATGTACTTTTCAAATTCTTTTGCCCCATCATCACCAAAGTATTTATTTAGTAATAAATGCCGCAACGATAGTAGTGTAATATCATTATTGTAAATCTTATTACCAAGTTTATTTAAGAAAACTTTAGATAAATCTGTATTACAGCTGTGTTCTATAAGCTTTATATAGAGAAATTCAACTTCTCGATCTATCCCTACATAGCTTATGAATGTATTCGCCAACTCTTCTATCCTTTTAGAATATAACTGATCTTTACCTAAAACTCCTTCTATTGCAGATAGTAAAATCAACTTAACTGTTAATATCGATGTTCCATCGCTTTCTAGATGATCATATGATATATTGAACAAACTCTTATAATCATTCAAGTCCATACATGCGATATATACGATATATTGCATAATATTAACTCTAGAATTGTTCTGTATAGAATTTTGATATAACTCGCAGATCTCCGGAGCATACCGTATTGGTTTCATAGGATCTTCATAAAATAGATATGCTGTCGCTACAATAGGATTCAACGCAGGAGGAAAGTCTTTCTTATTCTTATTATAAAAATCTATTACAGCTATCCGCTCTGAAGGTATATCAAACCATAATGGATTTTTCTGACTCTCGGAAATTTGATCTAATATTTCAGATTGATCTGAAAATACAAAAACATAAGTAAAAAAGAATAATATAAACGTTATTATCTTCATAATTAATTACCTATTTAAAAGACCAGTCAATATTTGATTCAATATCTTTATTTTCCTCGGATTCACATATATCTAAAATATCCTGACAAGATTTGTCTGTATAGATCTTTCTGATTTCTTTTGAAAATCGATGAGCTTCTTTATCCTTTCCTATAAGTCTCAAGATTTTTAATCTCCATACATCAGTTGTAAAGTTATTAGATACCGGTTCTTGCATTAACTTATTATAAGCTATGTTAAATCTGTCTATATCATTTGCTTCATGAAATGCATAAACCATCATAACAAGATACAATACATCATTTTTCAGGTTATCATAGAATTTACATGAATCATGATATAATAATTCTTTATTATTAGAGAAAAAATCGAAAAGAACGACAGACTCCTTACATTTCTGTATAAAATCATACATATGGTTTTTATAGAGAAATTCTGAGGCTGGTTCTTTTAGATAAGAGTAATATATATTTCTCAAAAGTCTGACATCCCTAAAGACATATGCTATTTGCATCTTGTCATAATAATTAACTTTAAATTCAGACATAAATTTCTCCAGCAACTCATGAGCTTCATTTGGAGAATTCTCCGACTTAAACATTGCAATTTTTATGTAGAATGCCTTAGGGATTACATCCTTATTTCGATCTAAAAAGTTTGATGTATTACTATTTGAATTAGCTATACTCGAAGATGCTATAACTTCACTGAATGATATTATTATACACGGGAAATATATTAAAAATAATTTAAAAAATATACTTATTTTCATAATATTTTAGATTAAAATTGAATATTTACATTACCTTTTACACCTTTTCCTCCATTAGAATCAAATGATGTAGTAACTGACCCTTTAACCTCTACTTCTCCAAACCTTCTCCGAAAACTAGAGGAGAATCCTAATTTACTCTCTAATGAAAGTTGATACCCCCTTTTCTCTCTATAAGATAACCCCACGTTCCAACTACCATCAGCATAATCTCCAACAATATCTGTTAATTTATCAACGAAATCAACTGCTTGTAAAACTCCTTCGCCTATATATGCAGCGACATCATATACACTCTCTCCAATATCTTCAGTTACATCTAATATTCCTTCTCCGATGTCTTCCATGGCTTCAAGTATTTCTGCTCCTGTATCTTCAAAGAAACTTAAGATATTATTACTGTTTTTTGATGATGACTTAGGTGGTGTAGGTGGTGTAGGCGGTGACGGCGGTGACGGCGGTGACGGCTCTTTTGGCGGTTTATTTTTACCTTTCTCGTCTTTCGAATTACCCCACAAATCCCAAAGATTTATACCATTATTTACGCAGAATGCATAGAGGTTCAAACCGCCTTCTTCTGCTATGGGATCGCGATTGATCCAGCGACCGCTTTCAGGATTGTAATGGCGGTATGTGTAGTAATATAGGCCGGTGTCTTCGTCATACGGCTTGGTTGCATGGCGGTAACGGTTGGCATCGGAGAATTTTTTCAAAAACGAGTCTACATAAATAAACATGACCGCCTTAATTTTATTCTTACATCGTTTAATTTACATAATATGCCAAGTTATAACATACTTATATTTTCCAAAAAATTATATGCTATAATACTAATTTCTTTCAATATATTTTATATTGTTTAAGTTTTTCCCTTTAGGATTGGGAGGATCAAATTCTCTATCAAATAAATCATTAGGATAAAAATTAAAAGGAGTTTCTATCCCACGCAGATTACAATATTCGCAGAAAATATAGTAATTGTACAACGCATTAAATTCTTCAATTTTATTTGCTCTAAGAATGTATTTATAAGCTGTTGTAGCAAAGATTGGATCTACTATTATTGATGTAGAGCTCTTGGAGCCATCGAACAAGGTATTTATTGAAAAATTAAACGGAAGTGTCTGAATCTCTTTTCCAGACAAAAGCATAGGATAATCAAATATCTTAGAATCTATTATATAATATCTTGCATACATCAAAAACATATTATATATTTTTTCATCTATAAACACACATATAGAACCTATTTTCACAGAATCTTCATACTTCTTGGAGATATAAAATATACTTTTTCCCATTTCTACAAATGGATCATAAAAATACTCCAATAATAAAAATGGTATTTTTTTATCAACAAGATAGTCATATATCTTAGACACATTATTAATATTAGGATAATTTGACGTTGTAACTTTTATAAAATAACTTTCCAGAAATGGTTTATTATGAAAATACATCTTATGTAAGATATCGCTATATCTAGTATTAGCATTGCATAATGTAATACTTAGTATAATGAGAAAAAACATTACTATACGATTCATTTTATACTATTTATTTTTTGCTGTGTTTGGCAACCCAGATTTATTAGGTGGTGTAGGAGGGGTTGGAGGCTTTGGAGGAGTTGGAGAGGTTGGACGAGTTGGCGTACTATATGAAGAAGGTCCTGTAGGAGCACTTGAAGGCGTTGGTTTGCTTGCTTCAGATGGGGGTGTTGGTTTACTTGCTTTAGAGGGAGGTGTTGGTCCAGACGCATAATATTTCTTAAAATCCTCTAAGTCATTGTACCATATTCTGTAATCCATATTTTCATAGGCCCGATACAAATTTTCTTCGTCAACAGCATTTGAATCTGTTTCTAATATATTAATTCCATAAGAATAATCACCCCGTTTATCCATATCAATTCCCATTGCATAATCATATGCATGTCTGGCCTCATGAATAAATATTGATTCAAAAGTATTCTTTCCAGAAGATACTACTCCTTTTCTGTTAAGAAGTGTATATCCAGAATTAGTATTTACATCATATTCATTAATTGTAATTTGATTTTTAGCTCTATTATATCCTCCAGCACCTTCAGAATCATCTCTATAAAAAACTTTTACAACATTATTTTTATCTCTTGAGATGTTATATACTGCAGAAGATTTATCCTCTGCATACCTTGATTTTAAGACTTTTTCTATTAATTTTTTTGCTTTTTCTTGCTGTCTTTTATTTGATTTAGGATCTGGAATAAAAATACTTCCGAATAAATCTATTCCATTAATAACACTATTTACGCAGAATGCATATAGGTTTAAACCGCCAGCTTCTGCTATGGGATCGCGATTGATCCAGCGACCGCTTTCAGGATTATAATGGCGGTATGTGTAATAATATAGGCCGGTGTCTTCGTCGTACGGCTTGGTTGCATGGCGGTAACGGTTGGCATCGGCATATGTGCCGCCTTTGCTTATTAGCTTGCCAAACGGATCGTACTCATAATATGCAACTACGTTATCGCTACTATCAACTATTTGCCTTACGTTGCCTTCTGCATCATAGCGGAAATATTTTGCCCCGGCATGTTCGCCAGTGCGTTCTACAGCCTTAAGCAGTCCTCCAGCCCCGCCGGCGCCTTCAAGCGTTTGCGAGGCGTCTAAGCCCCATAGGTAGCGCGTGCGTTCTGTGCCGTCCTCATACACGGCTATCTCATATTTGCCAAGATATATGTAATATTCTGTTTTCTGAGGTATTGCCACAGAATTTATATATTTCAAGGTGCGTTTTAGGGCCTTACGGCCGAGATAGTCGTACGAGTATTCTATGCGGATGTCTCCTTCAGCAGGCGACATAGGCTCTACCGCTATAAGGCGGTTTTCAGCGTTATAAACATATTTCTTTGTGCCGTCGGACGTTTGATTGCCGTCGGCATCATATACGGGAACTTCCTCTCCTATGGCGGTGTATTGGTTCAAGGAGTTTGTTGTATAGGTCTTGGTGATACCGTTTTCGGTAGAAGAAGTTCTATTACCGATGGAATCGTACGCGTATGTGTGCGTGTTATTCTGGCTTACAAGCTCATTACGGGTATTGTATGAGAAGGTATCGGTGCTTTGTGTTGCGTATACACTGCCTGCTTTAGATCTTTGAGTGCGTAATCCAAGAGAATCGTAAACATAGCCATAATTACTTATGCGGGTATTGGCTGCGCTACGATTGTCCAAGCTTATTATCATATCCCTATTGGCTTCGTAAGTGTAGACAATGTTTCTATTATTCTGAGATAGTATCTCAAGCAAATTCGTATCTGCTTTATATGTGTAGGTAAAGGTATCGGAACCGTCGGAGATTTCGTCCATTCTTCCAAAACTATCATAAGAGTAGGTTATGCTCTGTTCTGCCTGACCAACGGCACTCGCGTTGCGGACCTCATAACCACCAATACGCCCACCTACCATTATATCTTAATAAAAATGGCTTTGACTTTTCTTCAACACTATCAATACTTATTTCCTTTTACAAAAACGTTCCTTGATAAAAGAATTTACTGCGGCAAAATTATAGCTGCATTTTCTGTGCAATAAATGCCTAGCTCCATATGAGAAAATATGGAGTTAAGAACTTTTGTTTTCTTCTTTTAGATAATGCAGATTTTAGCCGTAAAAATACGCATAATGCTCGAGTGGCGGAATGGTAGACGCTGCGGACTTAAAATCCGTTGACCTTATCAGTCGTGCGGGTTCAAGTCCCGCCTCGAGCACTTATTAACTTATTTGTGATCAAAACTTCTTCTTTATCTGTAATTGGTACCCAATATAATCTACTCTTATTCTTATGCCTTCTTTCTTTGGGGAAAATGTAATACAATATCTCCACTGCAATATAATATTTCTGAAACTCAAATATCTAATAAATAAGATCACATCTGTAAGGGAATGATATATTCCGCCTAAAATTTATTGATGCACACTTGAGAACTTTACAGATAAAAAGACATTAAGAATTTCTAAAAATACACGCCATCAAAATTTTCTTATAAGTATCATACCTGTTAAAATACGTATTAAAAAAAGTAAGGAAATCTTTAAAGGTGTCCTTAATTGACTTTCTAAGAAAAATAAGAATCATTTTCATTTATGAAATATTTGATTGCCCTTTTGTTTCTTTTACCCGCATGCATTTTTGCACAGATATTTGTTGGCAATGTGGGTAGAGGGAAAAATTCTGGTGTGACAATAACACCAAAAGCCCCAAAGTTTAAGGGAGGAGCGATTGTAGGCCGCAATACGTTTATATCGGAAACAAAGAGCCTTGAAATGCCTCTCGATAAAGCCGTAGAGATATTATCCTCCACAAATGTAATATCTGGAGCGGATTTTGGAGACGAACTCTCAATTCCGGCTCAGGCCGCCGCTTTGGCAAGCATAGTTTACTACCCAAATAAAACTTCGGCATCGGTAAAAATACGGCAGCTGTTCGACAACGCAAAATATATAGAGGGAAAAATATATGCGCTTATGGCGGCTAAATTTATTCTCGGAGAAAAGGCATATAGAAATATGCTGGAAAAATTAGATGCAAATTCAGAGATTAATGTGATATACTCCACAAACCTGCGCAAGGTCAGCGTAAAGGAAATGCTTGATGCCTATAATAGAAGAACATCGGCATTCCTTCCGAGCAAATCTGTGATGAATCCAAAAACAAGAGTTATTGTTGGAGAAGACGAATCTTATTACTCACCCACTCCACCGCGTCCGCCTACAATAATAATTATTCCAAATGCAAATTGATTGAGGCTACGCACAGATTGAGAAATGCCACCAAAATACAAAACAACTATCTAAAAGATTTTCTTGAAGATAGAATATTGAAAAATGGCAATTGACAATATCTGGAAAATTCAGCAACGAAGGAAGTTTTTAAACATATAAATATTTATTGATACAACACATCAATAAATAATGCAAAAATTAATTGCACAAATGTTTAAGATAAAAAAGCTAAGTTAAGGATAAATCAAAGGCCATCTATGGCGTTTTTACTTGAAAGGGCTGAGCATTTCTGGAGAATGAATACTAAAATAGAACAATTTTATGAATATTAAAAAAATATATGCCGGAATACTTGCAGCTGTGTTAACCTTATCGACGGTATTGTCGGCTGAGGACAAAGTTGTACTTAGGGTCGGTCATTTCCCGAATATAACACACGCGCAAGCCTTGGTGGCGCATCAGTTAAGCAGACAGGGCAAAGGATGGTTCGAGCAGCGCTTGGGAGACGGTGTTGAAATTCAGTGGAATCTTTACAATGCCGGACCGACAGCAATGGAGGCTCTATTTGCAAATTCTTTGGACATAACATATGTGGGACCAAGTCCGGCGCTCAACGCATATTCAAAAACGCGCCAGCGCGACATAAAGATAATATCTGGCGCGGCTGATGGCGGAGCGGCACTTGTGGTAAATCCAAAGCTCGGCCTTAAGACGCAAAAAGATTTCATTGGCAAGAAGATAGCCACCCCGCAGATGGGAAATACCCAAGATGTTGCATGCCGCGCTTGGCTTATAGATGCTGGGCTGAAGATAACTCTTACGGGAGGAGATGCGCACATTCTGCCAACGGCAAATCCGGAGCAATTATCGCTTTTCAAACAGGGATTGGTAGATGCGGTCTGGACGGTGGAACCATGGGTTAGCCGCCTGATAGACAACGCCGGCGGAGAGGTATTGTACGACCAAAAAGAAGCCGTAACAACAGTTCTTGTTACATGCAACCGCGTGTTGAAAGAGCATAAGGATCTTGTGGACAAATTCATAAAGGCGCACGAGGAGCTGACAGACTGGATTATTGCCCATCCACAAGAGGCTCAGGAGCTTGTCCGCAAGGAATTGGAGGATACAACGAGAGGAAAGATTGCAAAAGAGCTGGTTGCCTCCTCATGGAAACGCCTAATATTTACCAACAAGGTAAATGTGCCTGAGCTGAACAAATTTGTTGAATACGCATACGAATGCGGTTTTATCAGAAATAAAATAGACACTAAAAATCTTTTCTACAAGCGCGACTAATGAGTGTTCATAAAGAGTTGGAAAATGTCGCTCCGTCAAAGCTTTGGGTGCGCGGCGTAAACAAGGTGTTTCACGGAGCCCAGGGCAAGACCGTGGCCCTTGAGAACGTCAATCTTAAGGTTGACGAGGGAGAATTTGTATGTCTTGTGGGGCCGAGTGGCTGCGGTAAGTCAACTTTGCTAAATCTTATAGCGGGTCTGGACAAGCCTACGTCGGGGGAGATTCTCATGGACGACAAGCCCATAACTGGGCCAGGAAGAGACAGAATGGTAATGTTTCAAGAGCATGCGCTGTTCCCGTGGCTAGATGTTATGGGAAATGTGCTTTTTGGGCTTAAGTTAAAGCCCAACCTTACAAACCCGGAGCGTAAAGAAGTTGCGAAGTTCTACATACACCTGGTCGGGCTTGAGAAGTTTATGCACGCGTCTATACATGAGCTTTCCGGTGGAATGAGGCAGAGAGTTGCTCTTGCCCGTGCGCTCGCGCCAAACCCGAGGATACTTCTTATGGACGAAACTTTCGGCGCGCTCGACGCCCTTACAAGGGAGCAGCTCTACGGAGAACTTCAAGACATATGGCAGAAGCGCAGAAAGACCATAATATTTGTAACGCACAACATACGCGAGGCTGTCTGTTTGGGCGACAGGGTTATTTTATTTTCCCCCCACCCTGGAAGAATAGTAAGAGAGTTTAAGATAGAGGCGCTGAACCGCCCAAGGGACATTAACGATCCGAACCTTACAAACTACGCAAGCACCATAACTGCCGCATTGAAGCAGCATATAGGAGGCTCGGTTGCAGAATGAAAAATAATATAGAACCGGAAGATAATTTAAGCACCGCTGAAAAGCTAAAGGCATTTTTAAAGAGATGGATAGGTCCATTTCTAGTTGCGGTTGTTTTGCTTGGGCTTTGGGAAGGTTTGAGCCGCTATTACGACGCCTATCTGATACTTCCACCGCCATCGAGCGTTGCGGAATACCTGTGGAATGCAACTCTCGACGGCACTCTCCCCGGGGCAATACTTGTAACCTTAAAGAGACTGCTTGTAGGCTATTTTATAGGAATAGCTCTTGGAATTCCGCTGGGAATGCTGTGCGCAAGGCTCAAGGTATTTAGGGATACTTTAGGACTTATTGCGATGGGTTTGCAGGCGCTTCCAAGCGTATGTTGGGTTCCTCTTGCAATGTTGTGGTTTGGCCAGACGGAAAAGGCTATGTTGTTTGTTGTGGTTATGGGAACGGTGTGGTCGCTGATAATTGCAACTCAGCACGGAGTAAACAGCATTCCGCCAATATATGTCAGGGCGGCAGAGACAATGGGCTCAAAGGGAATGTATACGTGGATACATGTAATACTTCCGGCAGCATTTCCAAACATACTCGGCGGTATGAAGCAAGGTTGGGCCTTTGCGTGGAGATCGCTTATGGCGGCAGAGATTTACGTTGTTATACTTACAGGATTCGGCCTTGGACAGCTGCTTCACTACGGCAGAGAGCTCATGGAGATGAGCCAGGTGATAGGCGTTATGTTTGTGGTAATAGTAATAGGGCTTCTGGCAGACAAGTTGCTATTCTCTCCTTGGGAGAATTTCCTCCGTAAAAAATGGGGAATTACCAACGAGTAATATTGGAAGCCTCTTAATAAGAATCTTGGCAAATAAAAAAATAGCGGCATTTTTTTGCCGCTATTTTTTTTATTCTAAGTATCTATCGCCAAGATGCGCTTTGATTGCAGATATGCTATGGATTCCATCAGTTTTCAGGAGTTATAATACTATTGCCTATGTCGAATAAGACCTTGGCGTTTTCAGGCTGCTGACTCTTTGCATTTATGATGCCACCGTCTGGCCCCAGCACAGTGTTATTCAATACAGAAAGCCCGTCAACATTCCTGATAAACATAGCAGCGCACGCCGGATTAACAAAAACATTGCCTTCTATTATAATATTCTTGTGAGCGTAAAAGCCTTTGCTACCCTCCCTGCCGTTGGCCGACATAGTAAATGCCGCAGAATTTGGCGAACGCAAATATGGCCACTCAAAACCGCAGGAATCCACTACATTATTTGCAATAATAAGATTTCTCGCATACAAGCCTTCTGGCCAACCCGGTTCGTTTCTTGCCATTATGGCAGAAGCGCTTAAGCCGTAAAAGTAATTACCCTCAACAAGCCCGTTTGGAGCCTTAAGATACAAGCCAAACCTTCTGGAATTTCTAAATACGGAATTTTTTATTACAAATCCGCTTGAGAAATCGAGATTGTACAAAGTTGTGCATGCAAACTTGTCTTTGCCGCATACGACCTTGGGGAGTTTGTCTTTAAAGGTTATGGTGCCATTCTTAAAATCCACAGATTCAACCTCGGAAACGAAAAATATCTCGAATTTCTTTCCGTCAAAAAAGGCTATTTTATTTCCGGGAGCGTAGTCCTTTTCATAGAACTTCGACTTCTCAAAGTTTGAACTCTGTGGAGTGGAGGATATGCGCAGGGTGCGGTCGTCAACAACGGAAACTATAAAGTTTGGGCGTAGATATAAGTTTACGGCATCGTCGGCAACACCTTCGGAAACACAGTTTTCTATCCACGGTCCGGTAACGGAATTTTGAAAGTGGAAAGTGTCTGAATTAGAAACCCTGTACCTGCCCTTCTGCATTGAAAGAACACAGTTGATAAAGTTTGGGGCATCGTTGTATGTTCCGGAAAATCCACTGCCGGCGCTTGCCCGTATCTCAAAATCTTTAAACGTTAGATCTTTTGTGCTGTTCATGGCGCATACGGCAGCAGGCGGCCGTATGACTATGGTGTATATGTCCCCCTTATTAAAGCCCATTACTGGAGACCCCCCACCGCGGGTAGGATGCATGGTTATTCTAAATACCTTGTCTGATACGCGCTCAACGGAGCTGTGGAAATATACGTTGGATTTGTTCTCCTGCAATCTGCCGTCTAACTTCTTGTCCAAAAAGAAGCCCCATTCGGAGTCTTTAAGCCACGCTTTGTCGAATGGAAGCTGTCCGTCCATTATTTCTATGTCCGCGCTCTTATTTGCCTCGTTGCGGGAAAGTACAACTCCGGTTGAATATGGCAAAGGATTGTAATCAACCACAAATCCCCTCACAACAACTCTTTCAGTACCGTGGGCCGAAAACACACCCATATTGGGTTTCTTTATCAAAATAGTAGAACCGCTGCCGTCTATGAAGACATCTTTTAATCCTGTAAGAGACATGGCAAAATTGGAATTTTGCAAGGGCTTTTCAAAGCAGTATGTACCCTTCTTTAAAACTATGCGGCAAGGAGCAGACTTTGCCGCCTCTCTAAAGAGAGCGTAGAATTTGTCTGTCATGCATTCTCCGCTGTCGGGCACTATTCCAAAGTCTTCCGGATTCAGCGTGTTTTTTGCTTCTACATTCAAGAAGGGCATGCGCCGTGGATAACATTTACCCCACATCTTTAACGCCTGCGCGTCTATTTCTTTTTCCGACACAAAGAACTTTTCGTACGCATCTGTTGCCTGAGCCTGATACCTAAGCGCTGAACCGCTTTGAGCCTTTCCGCAAGATGAAAACAACGCTGCACATAAGAGTGCTGGCATAGCATACTTTAAACCTGATAATGTAAATTCTAACTTATTCATAAAGTCCCCTATACATTTTATCTATGTGAAGAAATATAATTTAAAGGCAAATCAAACTCAAACAAAAAACATTCAAGAAATTCCAACTTGCAAAAACGCTGTTTAACACATTCAAGTTTTCCATTTCACAACTTGGTTTTTACATCATTAAAAAAATATGAAAAGCGGTAAATGCAAATAAGCTACCTGCCTATAATAAAAGGTTTTACTTATATTACATAATAAGCGCATCTGCCGTCAATCGACTGGATCTGAATCCAAAACATCAGATACATCTTCATCTAAAGGAAATTCTGCCCGCAGTTTTACAAGCTCCGACACTACCGCGCTGACATTTCCACAGAAATACCAAAGTTGCCAATGGTAAAAGTCTTCAATCTTCTCTATTGGAGCCGGACTTGGCCCACGTATTTCGCAGATATTTCCAAGGCGCTTTTCCGCTGCTTTTGCGAATTCCTCTGCATAATAAGAGAGTTTGTCCGGATTCCTACTTTTGAAAAGCTGCCTGACTATGCGCCTGAAAGGCGGATAAGCAAACTCTTTTCTGTTTTGAAGTTCCTCCTCAAGGAAAGATTCCATATCGTCGCGCTTGGCGTACTGTATTGGAATGGCTTCCGGAGTGCGAGTTTGAATGACAACCTCGCCAGCGCCGTCGCCCCTGCCGGCACGACCTGCCACTTGGACTATAAGCTGATACGTCCGCTCGGCCGCCCTGAAAGAAGGCATGTGCAAACTTATATCGGCGTCCACAAGCCCAACAAGCGTCACACGCGGGAAATCCAAGCCCTTGGCTATCATCTGAGTGCCTATTAAGATATCAAGCTTGCCGCGGCGAAAATCTCCCAATACTCGGCGGTAGTCGTCGCGGCGACGCATAGCGTCGGCATCCATTCTTCCAACACGCGCCGACGGAAATGCGTCTGCTATAAGATTCTCTATCTTTTGTGTGCCGTAGCCGCGCCATTTAGCACGTTCGGAACCGCACTTCGGGCAAAGCATAGGCGCGCGCGCCTCGTAGCCACATATGTGGCATTTTACAATCCCCCTGCCCCTGTGCCAAGTCATGCTGACTGAACAATGCGGGCATTCCGCAACATAGCCGCAATCTGGACACTCATAAACTTTTGCATAACCCCTGCGGTTTAAAAAAAGTATGCTCTGCTGACCTTTGTCCAGTCTGTCTGCAAGCTTGTCAAGCAGAAGCCTGGAAAGCACAGCTCCGCCCTTTTCGCGCCTCATGTCGGCAATCATGACGGTCGGCAAGACGCAACCGTCTATGCGCTTGGATATTCTCGATACGGAATATTTCTTCCTCTTAGTATTGTACAAAGTCTCAAGAGACGGCGTGGCACTACCCAATAGGCACAAGGCGCCACACAAGCGCGCCCGAACAACGGCAACATCGCGGGCGTTGTAGCGGGGGGCTTTATCCTGCTTGTAGGCGGTATCGTGCTCCTCGTCCACAACAATTAACCGCAGATTTGAAAGAGGCGCAAATATGCAGGAACGCGCGCCGACAACAACCCGGGCGCTGCCGTCGGCAAGATCGCGCCAGGCGTCAAGCCGCTGTCCATCAGACAGCCCGCTGTGCCACACAACAAGCCCTGCGCCGCAATCGCCAAGCCTCGAGCGCAGCCTTCCTACCGTCTGGGGCGTAAGAGCTATCTCGGGAACCAAAAATATGCAAGAACCTCCCTCAGACAAAACCTTTCTCATTGCGTGTATATAAATTTCCGTCTTGCCAGATCCGGTAACCCCGTAGAGAAGGTGTGTGGCGTATTTCTTGGAGTCGAGAAGCTTGCTGATGTCGGAAAAAGCGGCAGACTGCTCGTCGTTTAAGACATGGCCGCTGGAAGGAATAGTCTCGGCGGATGAGAGTTCGTCGTCGTACGCGGTGCGCTTAACCCTACGGGAAGTCTCCTTAAGAACGCCCTTGTCTACGAGAGAATCTACCGCCGATAGCGAGAATTTATCGCAAAGCTCGCTCTTTAAAACCGGAGAGGAATTTGCAAGAAAGAATGAGACAATTTCATACTGCCTCGGTGCGCGGCGGCGCAAAGACTCCAACACGCCCAAATCCGGACGGACCGGCATGTGTATTTCCTTAAGAGCAAGCTCTCCCCTGCCGCTCCTAACCACGGCGGGTATCATACTCTCAAATACCGATTGCATAGAAGAGGCGTAATAGTCTTTTATCCAGAAGGCAAGATCCAGCAAATCAGGCGTTAGGGCGCGCAAATTCTGGACAAGCTCAAGTATAGGGCGAATTTTAAATTTGCCCGCCTCTTCGGGGGAAGATGAGAGCCTGGTTATTACTCCCGCGCCCACTCCGCCGCGCAATGGCACCCTAACAATGCATCCCGCCCTGACAACTCCCGCAAATCTTGCCGGAACAGAATACGTCAAAGGCTTGTCCAACCCCGAGAACAACCTGACGCAAGCGTATCTGCCTTCATCCATTTTCACCCGTTTAAAATTGACGAGCACAAAAGCATGTGTCAACTTTCCAAAAATTAATTATGAGCCAAGAGAATGCAAAAATCTTTCCTCCGTTCAAGAGCGAACCAGAAAAGCCGCTCTCGGAAGTGCAAAAGGAAATTCTGCGGTTAAAGAAGCAGAAACGCGCTGTAATTCTGGCGCACAACTATGTTGCTGAAGACATACAACAGGTGGCCGACTTTGCTGGCGACAGTCTTGCTCTGGCGCGCAAAGCAAAGCAAGCTGACGCCGACGTAATAGTATTTTGCGGCGTGCATTTTATGGCTGAGACCGCCAAGATATTAAATCCTTCCAAGACTGTAGTCTTGCCCGATATTTCCGCGGGCTGCTCGCTAGCAGACTCCTGCCCTCCGGACGAGCTTGCAAAGTTGAAGGCCCAGCATCCTGGTGCCATAGTAATATCTTATATAAATTGTTCCGCTGCCGTAAAGACCCTAAGCGACATAATCTGTACAAGCGGAAATGCGCTTGAGATTGTAAAGAAGATTCCAGAGGACAAACAGATAATATTTTGTCCGGACAAAAATTTGGGATCGTGGATAAACGAGAAGCTCGGGCGGAACATGATACTGTGGGACGGCTCTTGCTACGCGCATGAAGAGTACAACGCAAAAGATATTTTGGAAATGAAAGAGCATTTTGGCGCGCCCGCCGTATGCCATCCTGAATGCCCCAAAGCCGTGAGGGACGTCTGCGACGAAGTATGCAGCACGGAAAAAATGATAAGCTGGAGCAAATCTTGCAAGTCTGACAAGATAATAGTGGCAACCGTAGTGGAAATGCTCCACAGGCTGCGCCGCGAAGTTCCAGAAAAAACCTTCATAGCGGCAAAACTGCCTGGCAAAAACTGCCAGCAGTGCAAATTCATGAAGCTAAACACAGCCGAAAAGCTGCTTGAATGCCTAAAGACGCTCAAACCGCAGATAGATCTGGACGAGCGTACAATAGCCCTTGCCGCAAAACCGATAGAAAAAATGCTTGAGCTAAGTTAAGGCTTTTTTTCAAGTAAAGCCGACGTTTTGCTTTTGCATATTTTTTATTTTGGCAGCAAAAATCTGCCAACTAAAGAAGCAGACAAGTTCTATTCCGATATAAAAAGCGGAGTAAAAAGTGTTGACATATGCATACGGCGACTATTTCATACCGTGTTTTTAAAAATTTCAAAGCAACAGCCATCAGATTATGGAACCCACATACAATCCTTCAAAACTTAAACGCGCGCGCAGCTGCGGCTTTCGCGCCCGCATGAAAACCCGCGGCGGTAGAGCCGTAATCAACGCCCGCAGGAACAAGGGCCGCAAGCGTTTGGTTACAAAGTAAACGCCCCGTTTGGAAAGCGCAAAAAATGCGCCTGAAAAAATGCGCCAGACTGCGTAAGACGACGGATTATGAATTCGTCAGAAGAAACGCGGAAAGAGCGCACACGGGAGCTTTCGTATTATATTTGACGCGCGCGCCGCAGGAATCGGCGGGCGCGTTTTCGCGTTTTGGGGTTGTTGCAAGCAAACGCGTTGGGGGAGCGGTGGCGCGCAACAAGATAAAGCGGCGCTGGCGCGAGATATACAGGACAAACCAGGAAGTTCTTCCTCACTGCTACATAGTTTTGCATGCAAAGAGGGCATCGTTAAATACCCCCTACTCCGAGCTTGAAAACATGTTTTTGCTATGCTGCCAAAAGCTTGCAGTAAGATTGGAAAAGCGAGAGGCAAGAGCAAATAAAGAGAAATCTTCCCTCGGCGAGAAAAAGCGGAGTCCGGGTATAAATAGGCAATAGGCTTAGGAAGATGAAAAATATAAGAAAGCGCGCCAGAAAAGTCTTCCGCCTGCTTATGGGAATTCCGTCAAAGCTCGGCGTATTTGCAATAGGCCTATATAAGCTTTTCATATCTCCGATATTTTCCGCGTTGGGTTGCCGCTGCCGCTTCTATCCGACATGTTCTGAATACACCGCAATAGCAATATCAAAGCATGGACTGCTAAAGGGGTGCCTTATGGGGGCATTTAGGATATTGAGGTGCAATCCGCTGTGCCGGGGCGGATATGATCCAGTTCCGGAAAAATTCTCGTGGAGAAATCTTTTCTCAAAACTTCGTTGACGAAACGAAGTTGCCCGGTTTTAATTTCAGGCTTAAAAATTCTTCCTTTTTGCGTAGGCAAATAAGAAATTATTTAAAAGTCATTTCAGAAGATGGATAAGAAAAATACTATACTCGGCCTAATATTTTTAGGAGCGGCGTTCTGGCTGCTATTTACGGATTCGTCGAGAATGCAAAAGCAGGCCGACGAAGCCGCAATGAGCCAGAGGGCGCAATCTGCGCAAGAGGCTACATCTCAAACGGAAAGCGCCCTTCCAGCCATAAGGGCAGATTTGCAAAGCGTGCTTGCTCCGGAAGAGAATATAGCTGAGAAGTTTTCTTATATAGAAAACGACTTTATCAAAGCCACTTTCACAAACAAGGGCGGAGCTATAAAGCAAGTTGAGTTAAAAAAATATGAGAAGTCTCAGGGGTCGAACGCTCCGTACGCAATAAATGAGACAGACAAGAGTCTGATAATGGGCTTGGCCTTCCCTGCGCAAGGATTCAACGGAGTACCCGTAAATTTTGAAAACTCCTTTGCCCTTACGGCGAAATCGGCAAATTCTTTGACATATTCATACGTTGGCGGCGGATTGAAGATAGAAAGAACCTACTCTCTAGAAAAGTCTGCCGACGGCTTGAAGGCGCCGTATACGATAATCTGTAAAACGAGCGTAGAAAATCTGTCCGGTAAGGTGTTGCCCCTTGAGAAGATTTACATTTCACTGGGAATGGCGCTGCCCACAGCTGGAGACATCTACGGAGGAAACCTTGCATTTACCCTCTACGACGGAAGCGGAGCAGATTTTGCGAAATCGACAAGCTTTGTTGATTCAAGCGGATTTCTTGGCATAGGAGCAAGTAAGGCAAAGCCAAACCTCGTTCTAGACACAGCGCCAGCCGTATGGGGCGCCGTAAAGAATCAGTTTTTTGCAACAATATTTACGCCTAAGAATATGGTTGGCAGAGGCGGGTTTGCTGCACCGCTTATAGTAAACGAAAGCGCTGAAGACAAATACATGAAAAACGGTGTTGTTGGGTATATGGCGTTTTCGCTTGATACCCCTCTTACGCCAAAGCAGACCTGGACTTTGGAAGGCAATTTATATGTAGGTCCAAAAGAGATGGACAGGCTGCTCGCTATGGGAGGCGGCCAAGAGGAAGTTATGAATTTTGGGTGGTTCGGCTTTATAAGCAGGCCCCTTTTGGCGCTTCTTAATATAATACACTCTTTTATAGTTGGGATATCTCCCGCATGGGCATGGGGTTGGTCTATAGTAATTCTAACGCTGATTGTAAGGCTTATACTCTGGCCGCTTACAGCTATACAGATACGCTCGTCGCAGCGCATGGGCAAGCTGCAGGGAAAGATTCAGGAGATCAAGGAAAAGTACAAGGGAGACCAACAGCTCATAGGTCAGGAGACCATGAAGCTCTATGGAGAATATGGGATAAATCCGTTTGCCGGGTGTCTGCCTATACTCATACAGCTGCCTATATTTATAGGGCTATATTACATGTTGCAAACTTCCAGCGAGATACGTTTTGCGCACTTCTTGTGGATGGACGATCTTGCCCTGCCGGATACGCTGTCGTTCTGCCCGAGCATATTTGGATTTCCGCTGCACATTCTGCCGCTTATAAATGCGTTTTTCACATACATACAGATGAGCATATCGCCAATGCCTTCGGCCGACAAGGCGCAGAAGACTATGTTTAAGCTCATGCCAGTAATAATGCTGGTATTCTTCTACACGTTCCCATCTGGCCTTGTGTTGTACTGGACGGTGCAAAGTCTTTTGGGAATAGCGCAGACATTGTATGTTATAAAGACGAAGGACAAAGTAGTTCTCAAGAAGCGCGATCCGAAGAAGGGAGGCTTTTTGCAGAGGCTTCAGGCGGCCACAGCCGAATACCAGAAGCTCAAGGAGCAGGGTCTTTCCGACGCCGAGATAAAAGTCCGCATGAAGAAGCTTGCCGAGGAAGAGAAGCGCAGGCGCATGCAGGAGCGTTTTGGAGGCATGCAGGAGAGGCGCAAGAAGAATCCGGGTGGGCGTTCCACTCCGCCTAAGAATAGATGATAATTAGGATAAGATTTTTCTTGAAACCCGCGCGTCAAACCATTCAAATTTTCCGATTGAAGTAAAAACATTCCTACGAGATGTAGAACATAAAAAATAAGAAAGTAAGAAATATATGTCAGGACACAGCAAATGGGCTACAACCAAGCGCCATAAGGCCGCCATCGATGCAAAGAGGGGCAAGGCTTTTAGCGCGGTGAGCAAAGATATAACAATGGCCGCCAAAGCAGGCGGCGGAGACCCGCTGTTCAATCCCCGACTGCGCTCTTTAATATTAAAAGCGAAGGCGGTGAACATGCCCGCCGACAACATAGAAAAGGCCATCAAGAAAGGTACGGGAGAGCTTCCCGGAGTAAGCTATGAGGAGATAGTCTATGAAGGCTACGCTCCCGGTGGAGTTGGTATGGTGGTAGAAGTTACCACAGACAACAAGAACCGTTCTGTTTCCGATGTAAGAAGCACTCTTACAAAGGCGGGCGGCAATTTGGCAACTCCCGGAGCGCTGATGTTTACCTTCACAAAGAAGGGACAATTTATAATTTCGGCGGAGAAGACCAGCGAGGATGCCCTGATGGAGCTCTTGATGGAGGCCGATATAGAGGATATTTCCAACGAGGGAGACCATTTTGAGGTGCTCTGTCCGATATCGTCTTTCGATAAGGTTTCCGAGATTTTGGAGAAGGCGAACATACAGCCCGACGATTCCGAGCTTGCATGGATACCAAACACGCTCGTACCGATTACCGACCTTGAGACGGCGAAGAAAGTTCTCAAGCTTGAGGACGCGCTCGATGCTCTTGAAGACGTGCAGAATGTCTATTGCAATTACGATATAGACGATGCTCTTCTCGAGAAGATAAACGGGTAGTAAAACAGATAAAAAGTATTTACAAAGGGGCGGCGCAGGGGAAATTTCTCTTGCGCCGCAGTCATGGATAAGGCATATTTTTAGATTATGGGAAAGACTCTTTTTGAAAAGGTATGGGAGAAACACGCCGTATGCGAACTGCCCGACGGCTCTACTCAGCTGCTGATAGGCGCGCACTTGCTGCACGAGGTAACAAGCCCGCAGGCGTTTGGCATGTTGCGCACATTGGGATTAAAGGTAAAATATCCAAGCCGCACATTTGCAACGGTAGACCACATAATTCCGACCGACGACCGCACCGAGCCGTATGCCGACAAGATGGCCTACGAGATGCTCCAGCACATACGCAAGAACTGCCAGGAAAACGGAATAGTTTTCTTCGACACAACCACTGGCAAGCAGGGTGTTATACATATAGTAATGCCTGAGCAGGGAATAATACAGCCCGGAATGACGGTTGCGTGCGGAGATTCACACACGGCAACCCACGGGGCATTTGGTGCAATTGCATTTGGCATAGGGACAAGTCAAGTTCGCAATGTACTGGCAACGCAGACGCTATCTTTCAAGAAGTTGAAGGTTCGCAGGGTTAATGTGAATGGAACTCTTGCAAAGGGAGTGTATCCGAAGGATGTTGCCATTTACATAATACGCAAGCTTGGTGTAAACGGCGGCATAGGATATGCGTATGAATTTGGCGGGAAAGTCTTTGAAGATATGTCTATGGAGGGCCGCATGACGGTCTGCAACATGGCAATAGAAGGCGGAGCTCGCATAGGGTATATCAATCCCGACGAAAAAACCTTTGAATATCTGAAGGGGCGTCCGTACGCTCCCAAGGGAGCAGACTGGGATAAAGCTGTGGAAGAATGGAAGGCGGTGGCTTCAGACGCCGACTGCGTATATGACGATGTAGTTAATTTCGACGCCGCAGACATAGCTCCGCAGGTTACATGGGGAGTGAATCCGGCGCAGGCCATAGGTGTTGACGAAGCCATACCTGATCCAGCCTCTATTGCCGACGAAGTACAGCGCAAAGATGCCTACGACGCCTTAAAGTACATGAAGTTTGCCCCTGGAGACAAGATAGAGGGCAAGGCTATAAATGTAGCTTTTATAGGCTCGTGCACAAACGGCAGAATTTCAGACTTCCGCGAGGCGGCTGAGTATCTTAAGGGCAAACATGTTGCAAGCGGTGTAAGGGCGCTGGCTGTTCCGGGATCGCAGATTGTAGACAAGATTGCCCGAGAGGAAGGGTTGGATAAGATATTTACACAGGCAGGTTTCCAATGGAGGCAGGCAGGGTGTTCGATGTGTCTGGCGATGAATTCAGACAAGCTTGTTGGCGACGAGCTTTGCGCGTCGAGCTCCAACAGGAACTTTAAGGGCAGGCAAGGAAGCCCGACGGGAAGAACACTGCTTATGAGCCCGGTAATGGTTGCTGCGGCTGCCGTAGCAGGAAAGGTTGCGGACTGCAGAAAAAGCATGTAAGGATAACTATTGCAACTTTCAGCCTCCAGATTGTTAGTCTGGAGGCTTTTTTTATGAATGTTTTTATTGCGCAAAAAATAATCGGCTTATGCTTGATTTGTTTTTGGAGAGATATATTATATAGTTTTATGAAAAAGTTTCTGTTGGCGATAGGCTGTTTGATGTTTGCTGCAAGTCTGGTTTTTGCGAGAATTGGAGAGACGAAGAAAGATCTTGAGTCTCGCTTGCTATCGAGATCCGGAGGAGCGTTGGAATACGATAAGAAGGAGGAGAAGAAGCGTGAGGCGTTCGACCTACCCTATCGAGATCTGTTTCTCATAATGCCAAGAGAGGCCGACCATTCATTTTATTTCAAGCGTCCGGATAAGGTATTGGCGCAGTCGTCAGATGTAGTCAAGCAGGACGATATGTACGGATGGGAAGTTCACGTGTGTTATCTTAATGGAAAGTCCGTCATGGAGTTTTACCGCAGGAGAGGAGACAAGATAACATTTGAGGAAGTAGCTGCATTGATGAAGCTAACAGCAGGAGAGGACAAAGTTCCACCGGTAAAATGGGAGGCGCTCTATCCGATAGACAAAACACCTCTATTTACAACTAGGGGAAACTATATATATTTTTCAGACGAATTCAGGGAGGACTATCCAGAACAGATGCCAAAGTCTATGGCCAAGCAAAAGCCTTCGGAGGTTGAATGTTTTAAAGACTCCGAATATGCCGACATAATTCCGCTACTGCCAATGGCCAGGAACAGACATGTGGAGCTTGAGGTAAATCCCGGATTGAAGAACTCTCCGGCATATGCAAATTCGATAGCCAGGCAGATAATGGACGACGAACAGGAAAAAGCGTTTGCAATATATAAAGAGAAATACAATCCAGATCCGAAGGAGAGGGAAAAGGAGCGCAAAAAGCAGCAGCAACAAAGGCTGCAACAGCAACAGAAACCTCAAAATGCAACGCGTCCGCAAAATACGTCGAGCGCAGACGTGCGGGGAATAAATTATGGGGAACGTCCGAGGGTTGCCGAAGACAAGACTGTTCATATCTTTTACAAGATTCCGGTGGAAGACGGAACAAGCGTAGGATACACAATGCAGTTATCCACAGGGAAGATTCGCGCAAAATTCTATTCAGACGCAATACTTTTCATAGATTCCGAGTTCGACGAGTCTTTAAGGAAGGAGCTTGAGAGGCTCTATGCCGAACAGTTTAAGAAAAGAGTAGAGGAATCTAAAGAAAGCACAAACAGATTTTAACGTTGGGAAACTGTATGATAACCAGATTGACGGCTATTATTATTGCCGCAGCGTTTTTTTCGGGGGCTGCGTATGCAAGAATAGGGGAATCGCGTTCTTCATTTGAGAATAGATTGATGTCTAAATCAGACGGCGGATATCAATATGAGAATAAGGAGGACAGGCTTCGGGAGATATTCGAGCTGCCTTACAGGAATCTTCTGCTGCTATTTCCAAAGGATACAAGCAACAGCTTTTACTTCAAGAAGCCCGATGCATCTTTAGCGACAAAGAGCGATGTTGTCAGGCAGGCAGAATTGGAGGGTTGGGAAGTACATGTATGCTTTTTCAAGGAAATATCTGTGATGGAATTTTACCGCAGGCGCGGCTCAAAGATAACCCCCGAAGAAATAGCAGGGCTGCTTGAGATGACGCAAAATGCCATGAAGAAAGGCAAAGACGAAAAGCCCGCCGAATGGCAGAAGCGCACACCTAAGAAAGCCGATATCCCCAAGCCGCAAATTGAAGTTTCAGAGAATTTCTCAAAGGCAGTGGCTTTATTGCCAAGAATTACAACGCGCATGGTAAATATGAAAGTGCCAGACGAGATAAAAAGCTCTATAAATTTCGATACATCAAGCGCAAGTCTGATACTTACAGAAGAAAAGCGCAGGTTTGCGCTAAAGAACAAAGACAAGTTGGCTGCCGAACAAGCTGCCGAAGAGGCAAAGAGGAAGGAAAACGCAAAAAGCCGGAAGAGCTCAACAGTCAGAGAAAGAAGCGCTGCTCTTGCAAAGGCTAAAGAAGCCGACACAAAAAGCGAGGAGGTCTCCTACGGAGGGATTAGCGATAACGATCTTGAAGATAGATTAATGATACTTCAAAAAATTCCCGACGACGAAGGAACTGCTTTTGGCTACACGCTTAATCTCTCCGACGATTCAATAAGGGCATTGCTCATGCCAGACGGCGTGTTATTTATAGACTCCCGCTTTGACAAGCTGCTAAGAGACGAGATGGAGCGCCTATGGCTTAAGCAGGAAACAGAGCGCCAGAAAGCCTATAAAGACAGCCTATATAGGTTCTAAATAAATCGAACGAAAAACTTTTTAGTCCCGGCATAATTGCCGGGATTTTTTATCTGCGTATATAAGGCTTATTTCTGCTGCCTATGAAAAATAAATCTACCCGCAATAAAGAAGATATTCATAGTCCAACAAGAATACATAAAAATTAAGTTTTCTGCCGTATAAGAAAAACTTAATTTTCATGACATAGGAATCAGACAAAATTTCTCTATTAAAAATTATTCAAATACAAGTTTGGCGGAGAAATTTTTTATATCCGACAGAGCCTTAAACCTAATCATGTAAGGGTTCTCCCTGGCATCTAAAGTTATACTCTTTGAAGAGTCGAAGTCTTCCACAGACCTCAATACCCAAAGACCGGTTCCGTCAACATCCATCTCGACGGCAACCCTACCCTTACCTTTTGCGGAAAGAGTTATGTGTTTTTTGTCGAATCCGCGCGCAAAGAATCTGTCGGACAGGTCTCCTTCTTGCATGTCCATATTCTTTACAGCATATCCTTCACCGCGCGGCTTGCCAAGCTTCCAAAGATCGTCTATACTACCGGCCCACACGGCAACTTTGGAATCGGAACTCTTTATTATATGGTTGGAATCCGACTCAATCGCCTCAGGAATAACTCCACTTAAGAACATTAAGCCTGCGTAAGAACAAAAGTCTGCAACGGCAAAATCTGCGGCGGAAATAGCCCTCATCTTTACAGCTCCTCCCGCATTTAGAGCGGGAAGCTCATATATTATTCCGCCTGCCATGAAAATATCGCGTTCTGTGGCAACCTCGCGTGCAAAACGTGGGCAATCTATAGACGAAGAATTGTATGAAGGATTTACCGGCAGTATGATCTTCTCATTACCATCTTCAAATTCAGTGCCCCTCTCTGTAAATTTAATTCCCCTTTCCTCCGGCATAGTCTTGCGCAAAATGACGGCAGCCTTACCTTCTTTCATAGGGGAAAGATTAAGATTTTTATCAAGCTCGTAATAGCCAAGCTCTTTGCGGGAATCTCCCTTGCCGCTGAAAAATAAAAGGCCAAGCTTTGGATTTCCCACGGTGCCGCAAGATAGCATGTGCGCTGAAATCTGCCCGCCGGACTTAGCCAACCCCGAGAATATCTCCGAGGCATCTTCAGAGCGCCTGTCAAAATTTGAATAGGAAAAATGCGCTGAAAAATCTGCATTGGAATCTAGAGCCCTAAGACGTATCCATTCTCCCGAGGCGTCTATTAGAACGGCCTCCGGAGAAGCCGGCTTTTCAGTACCGAAAAATACACTTTTAGAAGAATTTGCCCCAACGTAAATCTCCCCGGGGACCCTTTCCCATGAGCCGTCCGCATTTTTATCTATCTCTATGGCTACCCTTATGGGTGTGGAAGCCGAGTTTACAAGATACAAAGCTTTTTTATCGTATCCTGAAAATAAATAAGGATAGGATAGCTCACCTTCTTTTACGGAGTCATGAGCCCATACAGCACCCTCTCCGAGTGCGTATCCAAGGTTGTCGAGCTGATCGTAGTCGGCAAACCACAAATTGGAGTTTGAAACAAACGGAGAAAGCCCCTCAGACTTTATCTTGCGCTTATTGAAAAACTCCTTTTTTGCGGTGTCGTCGCAGCCAAAAACAATATGCCCGTTCCATGCGCAAAAATCGCCAATCACCTTAAGATAATTGCTGCGTGGAGATATTCCCTTTCTGTTGGACAAGCTAAACGATGCCGGAAAATTCCAAAATGTGCCGTGCATTGTTGCCAATAGAACGGATGGATTACCAACTTCCCTAATGCGGGGCCATTCAGTATTCCATCCATGGGAGCCATCGTATGAATGAGAGCCTTTAGGAAGCCTGAAGTATGTACATTTGCCATTCTCGATAAGAGCCAATATGACAGAACGGTAATCCCAACCCAATGCCCAGAGAGGGGAAGTATCTTTAGGGGCTCCTTCTATACCGCCAGAGCTTGTAATCTCGGTAAACTGCTTTTCTATAATTGGAGTCCAATCTGCGCCGTAGCGTCCGTCCCAATAGGCAAGCGCGCCTGATTTTAAAGTAGGGTCTAATGCCACCTTCGGGTGGGAAACTCCATTATTAGAGTAAAAGAGCCTGCCCTGCCCTGTATACAACCCTTTACCATGATACCCAAACAGTTTTGATTTTGAAACTTTCAAAGGAGCATCTGCTGGCCCGGAAAGCAAAGATTTCTTCAGACTCTCCGGAACGTCAAAGTCTTTTTTCAAGTTTCCGTCCTTTATAATCCAGCCTACTTTCATGGAGTTTAAATCAAGCTCGTACAGGCCTTCCTCCATAGTTGCCATATAAACTTTGTTTGCCGGGTCTGAAAGATGCCTTGCAGTTCCAGTAAGGCGCCCAGGCATAAGTTTTCGAGGAACAACCTCAACAGTAGAATCCGGAGAAATGACGTATGGGCCTATTATGAGTTTTTCGCTTTCTTTATGCAAAAGCCTATTTGCGTTTGTGCCGCCTACGCTCTCGGGACGGACACGGATATCGAGATTTTGAGATATCTCGTAGAGTTTGTCGTCGCTTTCAAAATAGGCATGAGGCGGATATGTTATTGCCCAGAGTTTTCCGGCAAACGGAACAACCGCACCAGTGCCGCATTCGCCGCCTGAATTAGAAAAGACCAGATGCGGGTAAATTCCTGATATCTGCCTATATTTTTCTCCGGAGAATAAGGCGGAAGAAAACACAATAGACAAAATAAAAAGCTCAAGAACAGATTTTATTTTCATAATATAACGTAAATTAAAAAAGTCTAACGCCCGCCCCACCGTGGATTGGATTTCCAAAATAATCTTAAAACTTAGCACACCCGTAAAGGAAAAAATCCAAAAACACAAAATACGAAGAGCGCAAATCTCTTGAAATTAATACGCAAGATACACACTTTTATATAACCATACTGAATGCAGATAAGGTTATTCTCTAAAGCGACAAATATCTCATCAGTTCTTCCGTATTATCAAATACAGGAACTCCCGCCGTCTCCAAACGCTGGCGGCTGAAATGCCCGCCGCATAAGAGAGCGCATGGAATTCCCATAGCCTTTGCTGTGTCAAAGTCGTGAAGGGTATCTCCAACCATAAGCACACTGCCGGCAGGCAGATTTATCTTAGCTATGTGCCTTTTACCAAGAGCTTCTTTAGAACCTGCATAGATATTGTCTAAACCGGAGACAAAATCAAAAAATCTCTCCAACTTGCGCATTTTTACCGCGGCAGACAAGCATGACTTTTCGTACGCACTAAGAACGCTCTGCGACATCTCCGGAGAATCGGCTACCCGTTTTAGAATTTCCAAAATTCCATTCCGCATAGGGCAATTTGCCTGGGCCTTGTTGTACGCGTCTACAAACTCCCTGCCAACTTTATCAACAGACTCTTTGGAAAAGTCGAACCCGAGCCTTTCGTAGAATTCAGACACGGGGAAATCGAAAGAGGCTCTGTATTTTTCAAGGCTAAGCGGCTGAAGCCTTCGCTTGGTCAAGGTCTGGTTTAAGATGTCTAAAGACAAAGAGGCATCGTCAATTATAGTTCCGTTCCAATCCCAAATTATATGCTTAAACCTCATAATTCAGCCGACGCCTCCCGCGCGGCTTCCACAAGCTGCAAAACACAATGCGCCCTGTTTAAAATATACATATGAATTCCCGCTGCGCGGTTCTTTATAAGATCCACTACCTGCCTTTGCGCCCAATCGGCGCCTACTTTTAGAGACTCTTCCGAATCTTTAGCAGCTGCCATGCCGCAGACAAGCTCATCTGGCAAAAACGTGTTGCACATAGTCGAAAAGTTAGAAAGCTGCTTTGAGGAAAGCGCCGGAAGAACCCCAGCTATAATGGGCTTGTCTATTCCAGCCCCTGCGCATTTATCCCTGAAGGAATAAAATATGGAATTGTCAAAAAACATCTGCGTAACGATAAAATCCGCCCCGCAATCAACTTTATGCTTAAGCCATGAAATATCTTCCTGAAAACTAGCCGCCTCTGGGTGGCGCTCCGGATAGCCTGCGCAACCAACGGAAAAATCGGGATAGCGGCTCTTTATAAAAGTTATAAGTTCGGACGCATGTGCAAAGCCGTCGGGATGCGGTACAAAATTTCTATCGCCCTTGGGGGGATCTCCGCGCAAAGCCATTATATTTTTAAAGCCTGCGGCATTGAGCCTGTCGAGAATTTCCGCGATTTCAGATTTTGAATGCCCAACACACGTAAGATGCGGAAGCACATCGAACCCGTAATCGTCCTTGAGAATTTCTCCATACTTCATGGATAGGTCTCTTGTAGACCCGCCGGCTCCGTATGTTATAGAGACGTAATCGGGCTTTGTCTGCCTGACAGATTTTGCGGTATCTAAAATCTGGCGTGCGCCTTCTTCGGTCTTTGGCGGAAAAAATTCAACTGAAATCAATGTGCGGTGCAAAGTGCGGAATTTCTCAGCAATGCTGTCGGAAAATCTATTCATATGTATGTTGTAATATTGATATTGTCAGAAAATAATTTGCCAAATATGAAAAATTCGTCAAGGGATTATATTTTTACTTCCGAAAAATTTGGATTTTGTTGGCTTTATTTCCGATTCATATCAATTATAAAAAAAGGCGAAATTATGCTTGTGAAAGCTTGGGTTTTGAGGCAAAATTTTTTTACGTAAATTTTGTAAAAAATATTCACTATGGAAAAATACCTATATCTATCGCTGTTGCCCGAAGCGTTGATAGCATCACATCTGTCTCCAGAAGAGTTCGGAGCGTATTACGCAACCGGAGTTTTCAGGAGGAGTTGCGGTCAGGCAATATTCTTCGAGCTGGACAAGAACTTCAAGTCGGACTTTCTGCCTGTAGACAGAATAGACGAGTTGTGCCAACCCCATGAAGACGGCTCTCCGCACAAGTCGGTTTATCTGGCGGTTTACAGGGTGCTTGAGCATGTTCCGCTCTCGGCGATAAAGAGGTTGTACGTTGTAACGTCCGACGGAAAAACTCTTGGGCTGGACGAAAAACCTTTCGAGCCCGATGGAGAAAAACTTTTCATGTATCAGGATTTGGCTCCCATACGCCCAAGGGTAATTAGTGTGTTGAATCCGGCAGAATACGTAAAGAGAATCACCAGCGAAGACAGGCTTGTTCATCTTGATAAGTTTGCCTTCTGCGACATGAAACTTGGCTCGCTTGAGACAGATCCTGAAAACGGCGATTTGGGTGATTTGCCATACAAGAATTCCCAGCATCTGCGCGACTGCATACGCGCCGTTCAGACAAAGGGAAAACGCAACAACAAGATATTCATGAGAACTCTCAACGGCGAGATTCTTTTCAGAACCATAAGGCGCGGTTTCTATGTTGGCGACGCTTCCGGCATGAAATATTATCCGTTGCCCTCCCGCGACGACCTCGAAAACAAGTATTACGACTGGTGGCGCAGCGCGCTGGCTAACTTCGGCGAATAAACTGTTAAAACCCGCTGGGTTTTACGTGCATTGTAATTTTAGAAAATCTAACTGATATATGAATTGTTTATACATACCAACAATCGCCGCGGCGGACGCGGCGGCAAACGCGTCGCAGGCGGCGGAATCCTTCTGCGGAATAAGTCCGGTATTTTGGCTTGTTCCGGCGGCTTCCATACTGGCTCTGATATTTGCCCGCATATTTTACTGCGGCATGAAACGTTCGGAAGAAGGCACGGACATAATGAAGAAGATTGCCGGACATGTGCGCGATGGTGCAACCGCATACTTGTGGCAGCAATACAAGATGGTGGGCATAGTGTTTCTCATCATCACGGCGATATTTGCGTTTCTCGCCTACGGGCTTGGAGTGCAGAATGGGTGGGTTCCGTTTGCGTTCTTAACGGGCGGATTCTTCTCGGGTCTGGCTGGATACTTCGGAATGAAAACTGCCACATATGCCTCTAACCGCGCGGCATGGGCGGCTAATAAATCGCTCGACAGCGGCTTAAGGGTGGCGTTCCGTTCTGGAGCTGTCATGGGCTTGGTTGTTGTGGGCTTGGCTCTGCTCGACATATCCGCATGGTTTTTGATTCTAAACGCGCTTATAGACGACGCCAGCCAGCATCATAAGATGATTATGATAACCACAACCATGCTAACCTTCGGCATGGGTGCAAGTTTGCAGGCCCTCTTTGCGAGAGTTGGCGGCGGTATATTCACAAAGGCTGCCGACGTAGGAGCGGATCTTGTAGGCAAGGTTGAGGCTGGAATTCCTGAAGACGACCCACGCAACCCTGCAACTATTGCCGACAACGTTGGAGACAACGTAGGCGACGTTGCCGGAATGGGTGCCGACCTTTACGAATCCTACTGCGGATCCATACTTGCAACTGCATCTCTTGGAGCTGCCGCCTATATGAGCGCCTCGCCCGACATTCAGATGAAGGCTGTAATTGCGCCAATGCTTATAGGCGCCATAGGCACTATACTTTCCATAGTTGGAATATATTTTGTAAAGGTAAAGCCCGGTGCGGATTCCAAGCAGCTTCTTGGAGCTCTCGGCAAGGGAATAAATGTAAGTTCCGTATTAATATTGATAGCTTCGGCGGCAGTACTATATATGCTCAACTTGCCAAACTGCTGGGGCAAATTTTGGTCCATCGTGGTTGGATTGCTCACGGGCATATTCATAGGAAAAATTACAGAGTACTACACTTCCGAGGCGTATAAGCCCACGCAGGAGATTGCCTATCAGGCAAAGACTGGCTCTGCCACGGTGATTATAGCCGGAATGGGAACGGGCATGATTTCCACTTTCTATCCTGTTATGGCGATAGTTGTTGGAACGGCTCTGGCCTACATGTTCTCCGCAGGCTGGGATTTTGCCAACATATCTGAAGGCCTCTATGGTATAGGAATAGCCGCTGTCGGCATGCTTTCCACTCTGGGAATAACCCTTGCAACAGACGCGTACGGTCCCATAGCAGACAACGCCGGCGGCAATGCAGAGATGGCAGGTCTGGGAAAAGAGGTGCGCAGGCGCACCGACATGTTGGATTCTCTCGGCAATACCACTGCCGCAACTGGCAAGGGTTTTGCGATAGGTTCGGCGGCCCTTACGGCTCTTGCCTTGCTTGCCTCGTATGTTGAAGAGCTCAGAATAGGCATAACGCACGCCTCGGGCAAAGGGCTTGCAAAGGTTGACGCAATTATAAACGAATTCGCCCTGCTCGGCAAAGATGTAAAAACCGCCGGTCTTGTGGACTTCATGAATGTTTACGACGTTCATCTGATGAATCCAAAAGTGCTTCTTGGCATATTTATAGGAGCCATGATGGCGTTCCTCTTCTGCGGTCTTACGATGAATGCCGTAGGGCGCGCAGCCAACAAGATGGTAAACGAGGTCCGCCGCCAATTCCGCGAGACTGCTGGAATAATGGAAGGCAAGGTTGACCCCGACTATGCGCGCTGCGTTGGCATATCCACAAAGGCTGCTCAGAAAGAGATGATGTTCCCGTCGCTCTTGGCTATTGCCGCTCCAGTAGCGGTTGGCCTGATATTCGGTGTTCCCGGAGTTCTCGGACTCTTGACAGGCGCTCTTGCCGCAGGTTTTGTTCTTGCCATATTCATGGCAAATAGCGGTGGCTCTTGGGACAATGCCAAGAAGTTTATAGAACAGGGCAATCTTGGCGGTAAAGGTTCGGAGGCTCACAAAGCGGCTGTTATAGGCGACACTGTTGGAGATCCATTCAAGGATACTTCCGGCCCTTCGCTTAACATTCTCGTAAAGCTCATGAGCATGGTTGCCATAGTTATGGCAGGCGTTACGGTTGCTTACAGCCTCTTCTAAAATATATATAAAAAACTCCGCTTTCTAAAAATTAGAAGGCAGTTAAAAAAAGCTCCCGTAGAGATTTATCTGCGGGAGTTTTTTGTGCCCAAGGCAAGCCTCGTAGCAGAATATATTAGTGTATATGCTAAAAAATATCTGTACCTACGAAGGAGGAATCTGCACTCAACTCATTTTAAATAGCAGGAAAATAAAGAAATATTATAAAAACCTAAAGCACTTATACTATAAGGTACAATAGCTTATAAAAAAACGATGAAATTGGCCTATAGACCTATCATTTTCAGATAGGTGGAAAGCCAAATGTAAAGAGATCTCTACCATGTAGAAATTCAAGTTTTTTGCGCCGGCTTATTTTTTAAATGAACAATTCTGGCAGATAGTCCTGCGTATTATTTTTGCAAAATATAGCATAGCTAACAAAAAAATTTTCAATGCATTCTGATTTATTTAAAACTTTAAGTATAAAAAAGCGTTCCGCCAAATGAATTGGCGGAACGCATAATTTTATGCGGCGTAATAGAAAAAAATAACTATATAAATGCGCCTTGGAAATTTCGGGATTAGAGATTAGAAAAAACCTCTGATAGCTTGTCTGACGAGCCGCCGCCCTGGGCATAGTCTGGCTTTCCGCCGCCTTTGCCGTCGAGAGAAGCCGTAATCTGGCGGACGATATCACCCGCCTTTATGCCTTTTTCCACAGCCTCTTTGGAACAAAGAGCAAGCACGCTCGCTTTGCCGCCGCCCATATCAGTTCCAAGCACGACAACCGCCGCTCCCTTCATGTGAGAAAGTATCTCAACAGCAAGGGAGCGCATCTCATTGGGATTGCTTGCCTCTACTATTTTAACAACCCTCTTTGCGCCGTCTTTCTCAACAGCTTCAGACGCAAAAGTCTCCGCGCGTTTTCCGGCACTTTGACGCTTGAAATTCTTAACCTCTTTTTCAAGCTGATTCTTTGTTTCAAGAAGCTTTTCAACTCTCGATAGCACTTCCTCACCCTTGCATGATAACCTGTGATACACGCCGGTTAGAATATCCTGCATGGAATTTGCAAAATCGTACGCGGCTGTCCCCGCGAAAGCCTCAAGCCTGCGAGTTCCAGACGATATTGCAGAATCGGAAACTATCTTTATCATTCCTATTTCGCCCGTGGCAGAAACATGAGTTCCTCCGCAAAGCTCGGAAGAGAAATCGCCCATTTCAACAACCCTCACAACGGCTCCGTACTTGTCCTCAAAGAATGCAAGGCAGTTGTCGGGAATTTCCGCGTAGGGAACCTCGCGCCATCTTACGGCGGCATTTTCAAGTATCTTTCTGTTGGCTATCTCCTCTATGCGCCTAAGCTGCTCGGCTGTGGGAGCCTCGTAGTGGGAATAGTCAAAACGCATGCGGTGCTCGTCAACATAAGAGCCTGCCTGCCTGACGTGGAACCCTAAAACCTGCCTTAAGGCGTAGTGCAAAATATGAGTGCTGCTGTGGTGCCTCTGTATGGCAAGCCTGCGCATCTTATCAACAGTAAGGCTGACATCGGAACCTATGGAATCCTTCTTGAAAACCCCCTTGCGGACCTTGTGCAAATAGTGCCCGGCCTCGTCTATCTTCGTGTCGAATATCTCGCGCGCAACACCGTCTATCTCAACAAAGCCGGTGTCTCCTACCTGGCCGCCCTTCTCGCCGTAAAATGGAGTTTGAGGGAATATCAACCAGTCCGCGTCGTCCGAAGCAACTATAGCGCTTATGAAAGTTTCAAAGCCAGAGAGGTTAGCAGCATCATAACCTACAAACTGCGTAGCCTTCTCAACCTCGCCGGAATCCGATATTACTATTAGCTCCTTCTTCTGCGCCTTTCTGGCACGCTCGCGCTGGCGTTCCATCTGCGCTTCAAACCCGCGCACGTCAACTTCCATGCCGCGCTCGCGCGCGATAAGCTCCGTAAGATCTATCGGGAATCCGTAAGTGTCGTAAAGGACAAATGCCTGCTCTCCAGATACGCTCTTTTCACGGACAGTTATGGCGTCTAACAGTGCAAGTCCCCTATCGAGCGTCTTTTCAAAAGCCTGCTCCTCTCGGCTTACAACCTTGAGTATAACCTGCTTTTGCTCCACAAGCTCCGGGAATACCGGCCCCATTTTCTCAACGAGGGGCTCAACGAGCCTCGTGAAGAACCCGCTGCCCAAATCCATGCGCTTTCCGTACATGACTGCCCTGCGGAGTATCCTGCGCAAAACATAGTTTCTGCCCTCGTTGCCGGGAATTATTCCATCGGCTATGGAAAAGGCTATCGTGCGAATATGGTCGGCCAAAACACGGAATATGCAGTCGTTAAGCTCGGCACCGGTCATGTCGTTCCTGTCGGCAGGAATAGTTCCTCCGTAACGCTTTCCGGACATCTCGGAAATATGCTCGAACAAATCTGAGAACAAATCGCTGTCGTAATTCGACGGAACTTTTGAGAAGTCCTTAAAGCCTTTCGTTGTGGCTATTATACCCGCAACGCGCTCAAGCCCCATTCCCGTGTCTATATTCTTGTGCTTCAAAGGCACATATGTGCCATCGGGCTGGGCGTTGAACTGCATGAAAACCAAATTCCAGATCTCTATACAACGGGCAGACCCTGCATTTACAAGAGCTCCGCCGCTGTCGTTATCTGGAGTTAAATCCATGTGTATTTCAGAACACGGACCACATGGACCTGTCTCGCCCATCATCCAGAAGTTGTCCTTCTTGCCGAATCGCTTGATGTGAACCTCCGGATCAAGCCCGTATTTTTCCATCACGCCGCGCCAAATCTCGTACGCCTCATCGTCGGCCGTGGCTGGCTCTCCCTGGGCTGGCTCGTACACCGTTACATACAGCCTCTCCTTGGGAAATTTCCAAACCTCCACCAAAAGCTCCCATGCCCACTGTATGGCCTCCTTCTTGAAGTAATCGCCGAAAGACCAGTTGCCGAGCATCTCGAAGAACGTATGGTGGTAGGTGTCAAACCCTACGTCTTCCAAGTCGTTGTGCTTTCCTCCAGCCCTTATGCACTTCTGCGTGTCGGCCGCGCGGTTGAACGGCGCGCGCGCCTCGCCCAGAAAATACGGCACAAACTGATTCATGCCCGCATTTGTAAAAAGCAGGTTCGGGCTTGTCGGCATCAGGCTTGCCGAAGGAACTATCGTGTGCGACTTCTCGCTGAAAAACTTCAGAAAGCCGCGCCTAATCTCGGAAGACGTCATCATAAATTAAAGATTTTCTATTACGGCCTGGCCCATCTGCTTTGTGCCTACGGGCGTTTTACCAAAAGCTATATCCGCCGTGCGAACTCCGCCGCAGACAGCCTTCCTTACTGCCGCCTCTATGCGGCTTGCCAAAGCGTCCTGCCCAAACGAATAGCGCAACATCATCGCCGCAGAAAGTATCTGAGCGCATGGATTTGCCAAATTCTTGCCGGCTATGTCCGGAGCTGTGCCGCCAGCTGGCTCATAAAGCCCGAACTTATGCCCGCATGCATTCTCTGCCTCGCCCAAAGATGCGCTGCAAAGCATGCCCAAAGAACCGCAAATTACGGCCATCTCATCGGAGAGAATATCGCCAAACATATTCTCGGTTACAAATACGTCGAACTGGTTCGGGTCGCGCGCAAGCTGCATTGCGGCGTTGTCGACATACATATGCCTAAGCTCGGCTTGCGGATAATTCTTGGAAACATATTCCGTAACAGTCTTGCGCCACAGTACCGACGTCTCCAAGACATTTGCCTTGTCTATTGAGCAAAGCTTGCCGCTGCGCTTCATTGCCGTGCGCGCGGCAAGGTCTGCAATGCGGATTATCTCGTCGGTGCGGTAGCACATAGTATCGCTGGCCTGGATTCTCCCGTCTGGCAAAGTCTCGGTCTTTTTCTCGCCAAAATATATGCCTCCGGTAAGCTCCCTCATGCAAACTATGTCTATGCCGTTGGGTATGCGCTCCTTCTTAAGCGGGGAAGCGTCTGTCAGGTCTGCATACAAAAGCCCTGGACGTATGTTTGCAAAAAGTTTAAACGCCTTGCGCAAAGGCAGCAGAGCCGCCCTCTCGGGCTGCTCCTTGGGGGGCAGATGCTCCCACTTTGGCCCGCCGACCGACCCGAAAAGTATAGCATCGGCCGCGCGGCAGCCTTCAAGAGTAGATTCCGGCAGAGCCTTGCCGAATTTATCTATTCCAGCGCCGCCCACTTCGTATACGGAATATTCGAGCGTATGCCCTTCCGCATCGCAAGCGGCTTTGAGAACTTTCAAAGCCTCGTCCATTACCTCCGGGCCTATGCCGTCGCCCGGAAGAACCGCAAACTTAAAATTAGCCATATTAATATCTGTTTAAATTAAAGCTGTTTGAAAAAGTCGTTGCCCTTGTCGTCAACGAGAATAAACGCGGGGAAGTCTACAACTTCTATCTTCCATACCGCCTCCATACCAAGCTCGGGGAACTCAACAAGCTCAACCTTCTTGATATTCTCCTTTGCTAGAAGAGCCGCCGGACCTCCTATGGAACCAAGATAGAATCCGCCGTGCTTCTTGCAGGAATCCGTAACAACCTGCGAGCGGTTTCCCTTGGCTATCATTATCATGCTTCCGCCGTTCGACTGGAATATGTCAACATACGGATCCATTCTTCCAGCCGTAGTCGGTCCGAAAGAACCCGACGGCATTCCCTCCGGAGTCTTTGCCGGCCCAGCATAATATATCGGGTGGTCCTTTATGTACTGCGGCAGGCCCTCGCCCTTATTGAGTCTCTCGAGAAGTTTCGCATGGGCTATGTCTCTGCCCACTATTATCGTGCCCGAAAGCTTCAAGCGGGTCTTTACCGGATACTGCGAAAGCTGCGCAAGAATTTCCTTCATGGGCCTGTTGAGATTTACCTCTACCGCCCCGTCAGACGGATTTACCCCCCTGTATTTTTCCGGGATAAACCTTCCGGGGTTGAACTCCAACTGCTCGAGGAAAATTCCATCTTTGGTAATCTTGCCCTTAGCGTTTCTGTCGGCCGAGCAGGATACCCCCAAGCCTATCGGGCAACTCGCACCGTGGCGCGGGCAGCGTATCACACGCACGTCGAGAGCAAAATTAGCCCCTCCGAACTGCGCTCCTATACCAAGCTTTCTGCTTTCTTCCAAAAGCTTCTTCTCAAGTTCCACATCGCGGAAGGCATGCCCAAGTTTGTTCCCGGAAGTTGGCAGATTGTCAAGGTACTTAGTCGATGCCATCTTGACAGTCTTAAGACACATCTCCGCGCTCGTTCCGCCAATTACAAACGCAATATGGTACGGCGGGCATGCGGCGGTGCCCAAAGACTTCATCTTCTCAACCAAAAACGGCACAAGCTTCTGCGGAGTTATGATAGCTTTGGTCTCCTGATACAGATATGTCTTATTTGCGGAACCGCCTCCTTTGGCTACAAACAAGAAACTGTACTCGTCCGAATTTGTCGCATAAAGGTCTATCTGCGCGGGAAGATTGCAGCATGTGTTAACCTCGTCCCACATATTAAGCGGAGCATTCTGGGAATAACGCAGATTCTCCTGCGTATAACATTCGTAAACACCCTTGGAAAGATACTCCTCGTCCTCAACACCAGTCCAGACACTCTGCCCTTTCTTACCAATTATTGTAGCTGTGCCCGTATCCTGGCAGAAAGGCAGCTTGCCCATGGAGGCAACCTCGGCATTGCGAAGCATCGTAAGGGAAACAGCCTTGTCGTTCTCGGAAGCTTCCGGATCTTCAAGTATGTCGGAAACAAGCTTGAGGTGTTCGGGCCTAAGATAGAACGCCACATTCTTGAACGCCTCGCGCGCAATGAGCGTTAGAGCCTCGGGCTCAACTTTCAAAATCTCCCTGTCGCCGCATTTAACGGTTGAGACGTAGTCCTTAGTCAGGAGCCTGTATTGGGTTTTGTCCTCCCCGAGGGGGAACATCTTCTGGTATTTGAATTCCGGTGTGGGCATGATATTCTTATTTTATATTTTTATGGGCACTGTTTGCTCAAATAGTAATCCGTTAATTCAACTTTCTTTTGAAAATAAGACAAGCTTTTTTACTATGCTAGCATACCTATTGGCAAATCTTCAAACCGCCGCTTCTTAGCTATTTTTTTCACCATTCTTCCTTATTACTTTTCTGCTGCCCTTCAAATATAGCTTTGTATTTTAAAAATAGAAATAATCCCGAACAGAATAAAACTGCTTCTTTTATATAAATCAACATACCGCCTAATGAACTAAGATTACCTCCATTCATAAAGAAAATTAATGGCAAAATAACTTATCATGCCACACAAAAAAAGCCCCTATCAGGGGCTTTTGTATTGAAAGATTTATTTTTAATCAAAATTGAAGAAATCCACAAAAGAGTTCCAAACTCCGCCATCTTTGGCCTTGCCCTTTATGGTAAACGCAATTCTGTATGCCTTACCCGACGTCAACCTGTATGCCGGATTCGGCAGAGAACTCCAAGAATCGTACCCGCCAACGCCAAAATTGGCGGCAGATATGTTTACCACATTAAATGGCCTTTCGGGAATCATATAAGAATGCGTTGCATAACTGATATCGTCCGACAAACACGGATAAGCCGAAAACTCTATCGGAGCCCCCAAGCTCTCAAATAGGAGAGCCGAACTATTCGCCTGATTGGCAAACTCAACCCAACGAACCCCTGCCCTATTGGAAGTGTCCTGGGGGCTTATGTAGTTGTGGAACAATTCCCTCACTGGGCTTTTAAATATTCCCACCCATGTTCCGCGCGATCTGTCAGAATAATTCTCATACGGGCCCTTTCCGTACCACAAAGCATTAGACAAACTCTTTGCAATGGGCATCTCAAAGCCTACTCTCATCGGGAAGGGAAGTTTTTCGTCTATCATAACGGCTGCCTCGACCTTTACAGAACCATCGGGAGATACGGTGTAGACAGCCTTCTTCTCTCCGCCGTCTCCTTCAAGCTCGTAATGGAAAACCACCTGTACTGAACCATCTTTAGTAAGCTTATCGGGCAGTTCCGACATTGCCATACGGATATTGCCTCCATTCTTCTGCCAGAAGTCCATCTTTAGATTTCTATGCGCATTGAAGGCTCCTCTGTCGTTATCTGTAAGCGGACGGGCAAAATTCAGCTTCATAGCACCTTCTATCATCTTTATGCCCTTGTAGGAATAAGACTCCAGCCAGCCAGTTTTCTTGCTGAATCTAACCTCGAACAAATCGTTGCGAATCGATAAAATCTCGTCCGTATCCGATATCGACAAAGAAGGCAAGCCCTCCTTCTTATCGGCACTATCCTGCGCAACAAAACGGCCCTTTATCGGGAACTGATCGAACGCAATCTCATATCCTTCCGGAGCAAAGAACTCGTCTTCAGCCGTATGCGCGGAAATTCTTAACATATACTCTCCCGACCCTTTCAGATAGTCCCCCAATGGAAGTCTAACTTTGAATGTGCCTTGGGGTAAGATTGGATCTGTCTCAAAACCACCCGACGCAACCACAATTCCATTTTCTGCAAGCGACCATTTAAACTGCGTATTGTCTGAATTTAACGTCTTGAAGAAATTCTCGTTAAAGACATCTATAAACGCAACATCTCCATCGAAGGAATCAAGCGAGAAGTGTACATTCTGGTACACTTTCTTTACTTCAAAGGCCTGCGGGGAAGGTTTTAAATCGGGCATGACAACCCCATTCAGGCAGAAGTTACCGTCGTTCGGATAATCGCCAAAATCTCCACCATAGAGGAAAGCAAGCCTCTTTGCGCCGCTCCTTGAAAAACTTCTGAAGTCTATATCCGAGAGCAATCCGTCCGACGGAGACGCCGGGAATACCCCCGAGGCCAACTCCTCCGGCGGCAGCGCCTTAGACGCAGCCTTGAATGCCAGTAGGCATTCAGACGAACGTATGCGCTTGGTTCTGTCGTTTAAGGAGAAATTCATAGACCCAAACTTATCCGCCCGAACATTTCCTTCAAACGGCTTCTGAGCAAGCAAAGTTCCGTTTTTATACAGGGAAATTTTTCCGTCGCCAACCACACCGAAATACCATCGCGGAGCTTTGTCCTTTGAGATGTCGGAATCCGCCGACACCTCAAAAAGCTCTCCCAGGCTGTTGCGCACAGAGAAAGAAACCTTCCCCCTTCGGTCGAAGAATTTTATTATGTAAGAGCCGGAAGAATGTTCTGCCAATACTTCCTCTTCCATTACATATCTGTCGAACAATTTGCCCTCGAGCGCCTCAAAACGCTTGTCAGGGAAAGCCGGATCTACCAACACCCCAACTGTTAACTCAGCCATATCGGCCGGCAATATGCCCGGATACGCAACCGCCGGAAAACCGCTAAGGCCCTTCAGAGAAGAGATGTCTCCGTAGACCTCAACAGCCCTTGAAGCGTCTGCATTGTCGCGAACAACCGGACGCGCCGGCATGCGCTTTGTAAGCCCCTGATCCTTCCAATCCCAGATGAAGCCTCCCTGGAAATAGTCCTCAGAACGAACCATATCCCAATATTCGCCAAGAACTCCACCGCTGTTGCCCATTGCATGGGCGTACTCGCAAAGAATTACAGGCATCTTCTTTATACCTTGTGTTCCGCGTTTTTTAGCATATGTGGCAATGCCTATAGGCTTCTTGTACATCTCAGAATATATGTCTACATACTGGCCCTTAAAATCCCTATCGTAATGTATAGGTCTGGAAGCGTCGCGGGAACGTATCCAATCGGCAACCTTCTTAAAGTTATCGCAGTTGGTATTTTCATTGCCCAAAGACCAAATTACAACACTCGGATGATTCTTGTCGCGCTCAAGCATATTGCGGTTGCGGTCGAGCATGGCTTCAAACCAACTATCCCTCTTTATACCTTCCTTGTCTTTATTCTCACGCGAAAGAATATCATACCCGTGAGACTCTATATTTGCCTCGTCTATTACATAAAAGCCAAGCTCGTCGGCCAAGTCGTACAAATAAGACGGATTCGGATAGTGCGAAGTTCTTATGGCATTTATATTGTACTTGCGCATTTCAGCAAGCTCTTTGCGGGCCTCTTCTGCGGTTACATAATGGCCGTTGGCAGTGTCGAACTCGTGGCGGTTTACACCCTTAAAGTACACAGGCTTTCCGTTTACAAGAAGTGAACCGTCTTTCATCTCCACGCTTCTAAATCCAACATTGAAGACCGCATATGTCTTCTTGCCGTCAACCTCCACGCTGACAAGCAGCTTGTATAAATTAGGCTCCTCCGCACTCCAGCGCTTTACGCCCCTTATAGGCGGAAATGACCACTTGCAGCGCTGCTTCTTTCCATTGAAAAGAACACCCTCATATAGGGCGTCTGATACGGTCTTATCTCCGTCGATAAGCCTCCCGGCAACCTTGTAATGGCGGTTTACTCCTGATGGATTTGCCATGTCGAGTTCAACTGTAAGAACTCCGTCTGAATAATTATTAACTAGTTCTGGCTTTATAAATATATCGGATAGATACAGCGGTGTTGTAGTCTTCAATTTTACATCGCGGAATATGCCCGAAAGCCTCCACATATCCTGGTCTTCAAGATAAGAACCGTCTGAATACTGATAAACTTCAACCGCAAGCAGGTTCTCTCCATTCTTCAAGAAATCAGTTATATCGAAAGCAGCCGGAGTGCGGCTATCCTCCGAATACCCCACAAATTTCCCGTTTACCCACACATAGAAAGCGCTGTCAACCCCTTCAAAATCCAATACAACTCTGCCCAAGCCCCAGTCTTCTGGAAGGGTAAACTTCTTGCGGTACTGCCCAACACCGTTGCGCTCTGAGTCCGGATAGTTTGTAAATAGCGGATTCTCCGGCTTCTCCATAACCTTTGGAGTATGTGCCGCGTTGAAAGGGTATGGAATATTTGTGTAAAGCGGCGTTCCATAGCCCAGAATCTGCCAATTTGAAGGCACTGGTATCTTGTCCCAAGTTCCGTCATCGAAGGCGGGCTCGTAGAAATTCTTGGTCTTATCTGCCGGATTTCCCGAATACTTGAACTTCCAGTCTCCATTGAGAGACATCTCAAGCGGAGTATCCCCCTTGGAAAGGGCATCCTCACCCGACAAATACAATCTTTGCGAAGCCGATGCCGGAAGCTTGTTTATCCTAAAAATCTTTTCGTTCTGCCATTCCTGGGCAAAGGCCAGGCAAGACGCCGCAAGCGCCGTAAAAAGAGCAATGTATTTTCTCATGATAACAATATAAACGTCGCAAGCTTCATACCGCAAGCCATTTTTATTCGCTAAATACCTATTTATATCTCCAAGTTTAATCTCAAAATTATCATAAAAAAAAGAGGGCAAATCCCCAAGATTTGCCCCCATGCTACCTACGAAAAATAAACTCACTCTCCGCAAAGGAAGAACATATCTTAATATGGAAGTCCCCCTTCTCTATACAGGTTCCGCTAAGGAGCAAGCCTTTCTATTTTCCATGAGCCGTCTTCCAATTTAGAATATTGGAAACGGTCGTGCAGTCTATTGCGCCTGCCCTGCCAATATTCAAATAAGGCTGGTTCAATTCTAAAGCCTCCCCAAAAATCAGGAAGGGGAACTTCCCCGTTGGAGAATTTACGCTTCATCTCTTCAAATTTCATCTCAAGAAGCGAGCGGGAAGATATAATTGAACTCTGGTGAGAAACCCAAGCTCCAAGCCTGCTTCCAAACGGCCTGCTCAGAAAATACCGCAAAGATTCAGCGGCAGAAACCTTGCTTGCCGTGCCGCATATTTTCAGCTGTCGCTCGAGTTCAGGCCAGAAGAAATGCGCACATATCTTTGGATTCTCAGCCAAGTCCTTCGCCTTGTGGCTGGTATAGTTAGTGTAAAATACAAAACCTTTTTCGTCCCACGATTTCAGCAAAACCATTCTTGAACTCGGTGCGCCGTCGGGCGAAACGGTAGATATGCACATGGCATTAGGCTCTGGTATCTTGGCATCGCAAGCATCCTTAAACCATTTTCCGAACTGCTCGAAAGGATTGTCATTTAAATCCTCTCGCTCAAGCCCAGACTTTAAAAATTCATTCCTGTATTCAAATATGTCCATATTTAATCTATGCCTTTTTCTATAAGTTCCTTCATTGTTGTGGAGGCCGTCGGAGTCTTTGCAAATTCGGCAAGGCTGTCAACCGCGCGCTCAACAACATAATCGCTGCCGCAAAGCTCGCGCATTACGGCGTTCTCGGCGACAGAATCTCCCCTCATTGCCGACATGAACTCCGCAAGCGTTATGCTCTCCGGCGGAACGGCTGGCTTTAATACTATACGTTTTAAATCATCGTCGGCAAAGGCGTCAACCGGAGCTATCAAGTTCTTCTTCATCAAATCCTCAGCACACAACTTCAAGATTTCAGACGGAACATGTATCTGGGAAGATATCTCCTTTAAGTCTATATCAGATCCGTTCTTGTAAAACGCCCTGCAGACCTTCGCAAATATGCCAAGGCTAACCATCTCCCTTGCGAAGAACGACGTATTGTTCCACACCTGTTTGCGAGAAAGAAAATCTATATTCTGAACAGCATAAGTCAGCTGCGCACCCGACAGCAATATAAGCCAAAATAAATACAGAGAAAACAGCGCTATAGGCACTATCGCAAAATATCCGTAGAAGTTCTGCTGCTTTACTATGTAACCGGTTGAAACAAACGATATTTTATTGTTGAGCACAAGCAGCACCGTTGCCATAAGAGCCCCGACCAAAGCGGCGGTCCACTTCACCCTTGTGGCAGGCATAAATTTGTAAAAGCAGGTAAGCAGCCCAGCCATTGCGCAGAATCCAACCAGATATGTTCCAAGCGACGAAAAACTCCCTATAATTGGAATGCTTTCAAACACGCCGCTAATCTGGGCGCTTGCAAGGAATGTCATTCCAAATATGATTCCTGCCGTACCGACAGTCACCAGCAGCCAATAGAACGCTACCCTGTTTATCCAAGACCTTCCCTTTTCTAGCCCCCAAACCAAGTTGAAGGCATTTTCCATATTTACACACAAGAGCAGGCATGTAGCAACTATAGTGAGAGTTCCGTAAAACCCCAAAGAACCGCTGCCCTTGGATATATTGTTTATGAAGCTTAGTATCTCGGGATTTACGCGCGACTTTTCCGGCTCTGTCCCTGAAAGAGAAACATCATTTACCGCAGGCATTACAAACGCCGTAGCCTCAACAATTTTCCTATGAATAAATGCCTCGCCCTTATCTTTAAAGAATACGCCCGCAATTAAAATGACAAGAGCCACAAGAGGGCCTATCGCCAGCAGCGTTGTGTATGATAGAGACGCCGCCTGTTTTGGAATGCGGTTTCTAAGTGCGCTTGATATACTTGTAGATATTACCCTGCACAGCAGAAGCAAACATCTGCCCCCCGCGCTTTTATCTTCAAGCGGAGTCTCCCAAATGTCCTTAGTTGCAAAATCAACAATTCTTTTTGCAAGAGGCAGCTTCTTTTTATCTTCAAGCGGAGTTTCTTTGTCTTTCATAATGCTAACACGTTAAGTTGTCGCACAGGGAGCCTGCAGAAAAATCTGCTATCTTAGCCTGCGCGAATGCGCCCGCGGATTCTCCGCCCAGCCGAGCTTGCTGCGGAGTATAGAAAAATGCATGTGCCCCTTGGGCCTTATAAATTTTATGGATTTATCTATGGGGAATATATCCAGAGATTCTCCTTTTTTAAGAGGTATGCTATTGCAGCCGTCGCAAAGGAGTGAGGTCTTTTCTCCCTCGCACTCTATCCTTACTTTTGAATCGCAAGATAGCACAAGGCTTCTGTTGGAAAGAGTATGCGGACATATTGGAGTCATTGCAAAGACTTTGGCCTTAGGATGTATAAGCGGCCCGCCTGCCGACAAATTGTAGGCTGTAGAACCCGTCGGCGTGGAGAATATCAGACCGTCCGCCGAATAATCCGCAATAAACTCCCCATCGACATACGCCCTTAAAGACACCATCTTTAACATTGAGGCGCTCTTTACTACAAAATCGTTCAGGGCTATGTGGTGTTCTCTCGGCCGGCTTGAAAGTTTTGCCTGAAGCAAATTTCTCTCTATTATGCGGCAGTCGCCCTCCAATATTTTAAGGAAAGCCTCGTTTGATATATCGGAGAATGTTGCAAGAAAGCCCAATTTGCCAAGATTTATTCCAAAGACGGGTAAATCGTATTTTACCGCGCAGTTAAGGCATGACAGCAAGGTGCCGTCGCCCCCAATCACGCACACGGCGTCTTTTCCCTTGAAGGCCTTCTCCTTGGCTGGAAACTCCGAATGCAGCTCCGCCGAAACGCCGTTTTCCGCGGCGACTCCCGCGAGCCTTTCGGCAATTCCAAATGCCGCGGGCTTTTGTTTGTTGAGCACTATCAGCAGATTCTCAATCTTTTTCACGCTGCAACTCTTGCACTAAGCGGCGCGTCTATCAATTCTTTTTTGCGTCTTCCTTGTGCGGAAAAAATGTTTGTATAAGGCGGCTTTTTTGTTTTGAATGGTTCGATTATATTTTTTACGAGAAGGAAGAACAATGTCAGAGCAGATAAAACTCGACGCCACACACATAGCGGAGCTGATGCCGCAGCAGCCGCCGTTTTTGTTTATAGACGAGGCCGTAATATCCCCAAACCACGCTGAGGGAAAATATGTTATAAAGCCGGACGAATTTTTTTTAAAGGGTCATTTTAAGGATAATCCCGTAATGCCAGCATCAATAATGATGGAAGCTCTCGGACAGCTTGCCGTGTTGTATCTTCTTTCTGCACCCGATTCCGCCATGCCGGTCAAGGCCGACAAAGATAAGATTTTCTTCACCGCATCTGACGGGGTTAGGTGTTCGAGAATATGCAAACCCCAAGAGGTATTGGAGATGAGCGTTGATATAGACAGGCTGCGTGCCCCTCTTTGCATAGCCAGCGGCAGAATAAGCGTTGGGGGGCAAAAGACGCTGGTTGTGGAGAAAATCAGCCTTACATTCGGTTTTAAAAAGTAGAATGGTACAATGAGCAGAAAAAACGTAGTAATAACCGGACTCGGATTTATAACAAGCATAGGCAACGATGCCGATTCCGTGTCTGACAGCCTTATAGGCATGAAATCAGGCATAGAGCTTTACGCGCCTTTTGCCGATGAAAAGATTCCCGTAAAATGCGCCGGCACAATAAAGGGATTCGATACATCAAGCTTCGATCCTGAAGACTGGACCTATCCGGAAGGATACTCCGTAAGGAGGGAATTTTTGCGCGGCTTCAGCCCCCACTGCCTTTACGCGTACTGCGCAATGATGCAGGCTGTAAAAGACGCAAAACTCACAAGCGAAGATATCTCAAATCCCGATACAGGCATGTTCACCTCAAGCGCCGGTTCAACCGGAATGCTGTACCACCACATGCAGCGTCTGGATAAAGTAGGCGTTGCGCGCTGCCACCCGATGGCGATAGTGCAGTCTATAGTTGGAACTTTGTCTTTCAATTTGGTTTCAGCATTCAAAATAAAGGGTGCAAGCTGCGGATTTGCCAGTGCGTGTGCAAGCAGCGCCCACGCGCTTGGTTTTGCTTTCGACGAGATATCTATGGGCAGGCAAAAGCGCATGTTTGTTGTTGGCGGAGAAGACGGAGATTACCGCACATTGCTTCCGTTCTTTGGAATGAGGGCCCTTAGCCCGAACAAGGATCCGCGGACAGCTTCGAGGCCCTTCGATAAGCACAGGGACGGTTTTGTAGGTACCGGTGGCGCAACCGTGATGGTGCTTGAAGATGAAGACGCCGCCGTGGCGCGCGGGGCAAAGATTTACGCTCGCATGGCAGGATGGGGCCAAGCTTCGGACGGATTTAGCGTTGCCATACCGCATCCGGAAGGAGCCGGCCTTGCGGAGGCAATACGCCGCGCGCTCGATTCCACAGACATCAAACCTGAGGAGTTGGATTACATAAACGCGCACGCCACTTCCACCCCCATAGGAGATACGGCAGAGCTGAAAGCGATAGGAAAAATTTTCGGGGAGAGCCCGAAGGTTGCAATAAGTTCAACAAAGGCAATAACCGGCCACGGGTTGTCGCTTGCGGGCGTTATGGAGGCTGGGTTCTGCACTCTTGCGCTCGACAGGGGATTTATGCCCGGAAGCGCCAATATTGAAGATATAGACGAAGCCGCAAAGCCATTCAACATACTTCGCAATACCTCCCTCGAGGCCCCTAAGCGCGCAATGTCTTTGAGCAGCGGTTTTGGCGGAGCAAACGTTGCTTTGATATTGGAGAAGATATAATAGCAGCAATGATTTGGTTTTACAGAATTTTATTTCCGCCGGCGCTGTTATTGGCACTGCCGTATTACGGTTGGCGCATGATAAGGCGCGGCGGATATGCCAAAGATTTCGCACACAGGCTTGGATTTGTAAAGAAGCTGCCGGCGTGTCCGCTGGGGAAGAAGAGAGTTTGGATACAGGCTGTAAGCGTAGGCGAGATAGGCGCGGCCTCTACGCTTATAAAGAAGCTGTCCCAAAGGAGCGACATAGAGCTTGTTGTCACCACAACAACAAGCACCGCATATAAGATCTTAAGGGAAAAATTTGCGAAGGAATGTTTCTGGTGCGGAGTTTTCCCCATAGATTTTTTTCCATTCAGCCGCATGGCGCACAGAAGGATACGCCCAAATTTGTGCGTTTTAATGGAAGGCGAACTTTGGCCTGAACATATGCACCAAGCTAGAGTGCGCGGAGCTAAAATTCTGCTTGTAAACGCTAGGCTCTCCGACAGGTCTTACGCAAGGTATTCAAAGGTAAAATTTCTTGCAAAGAGGTTATTTGGGAAGTTGTCGGCAATAATGGCCTCGAGCAAGGAAGACGCGCAGCGCTTCATATCTTTGGGGGCGAATCCGGAAAATGTAAGTGTTTCTGGAAATATGAAATTTGATTCCGCTCCGGAAAAGATATTGTCTGCCGAAGAGCGCGCCGAATTAAAGAAAAGCCTTGGATTTGCTAAAAACAGCCTTGTTATGCTCGGTAGTTCAACCTGGCCCACGGAGGAGGAAATGCTGCTGAAGGCTCTAAAAGACATAAGGGAGAAATTTCCGCAGACAGACTGCCGACTTCTTCTTGTGCCGCGCCATGCGGAACGCCGCGCGGAAATAATAGAACTTTTGGAGAAGTCAGGGTTAAGCTACTGCGTCAGGACACAAAACCGCATAGCTCCGGAAGGGACTCTGGTATATTTGGCCGATACCACCGGAGAACTCTCCGCGCTGACGCAATGTGCAGATTTTGCATTTATAGGCAAAAGCCTAGATCCAAACGACGGCGGGCAAACTCCAATAGAGTGCGCGGCACTCGGGGTTGCCATATCTTACGGAAATAACATGAGCAACTTTCGCCCTGCGTGCAAGGCTCTTGAAAAGCTCGGGGCGTCTTTAAAAGCGCAGACTCATGATGAAGCCGTAGAGAATCTCGAGAGGCTGGCTTCCGACAGTAACCTAAGGAAAGAAATATCAAATAGGGCAAAACTCTGGCACGATTCAAACTCCGGCTCGTCGGAGCGCATATTTGAAAAGATATTATCCGAGCTAAAAAGCTGACTTGTAAAAAACTAAAGACAACACAATCTTTCACACAAAAGCGGCGGGCAAAAAAGACAGTTAGCCCGCCGCTTTATTTACCTTATATATTTTCTGCGAGTTTTAAAATTTTATGCGCACATTTCCCGAAGATAAAACCTTAGGGAAACAAGGCAAAAATATACATTTTGCGCAGAGACGAGCATTTGCCAAAAAGAGCTAAATCTTTACCATTTTACATAAAAAATACCCGATACAAATAAAGGGCAAAATATAAAGCTCCTTACGCACAATAAAAATGCGCGCAAAAAAGTTCCCATAAAGCCAAGAGAAATGCCTCTTATTACTTTCTAAAATACTTTCCGCTTATTTTGTCTTTTTCAAAGACTTCAAAACCCGCCCTTTTTACGCGGGCAAGATCAGAGAGGCTCTTTTCCTTGCCGGGAGTATACTGGCTGGTAAGATTCGGTACATCATATATGCGTTCAACCTTTTCTCCGGTCTGGGGATGAACCTTTAACGACGGGCTACCTATGGGTTGCTCAACTTCAAAAATATCCCCTTCGCTGCCGTCGGCCTTTATTGTTCTGTATGTATATATTGGCATATTACGCAAGAAAGCTTACTATCAAATTAGAAACCCTTAGGAATACAGATGCAAGAGCCTTTATCAGGAAATCTAAAATGGACGAAAATGCACTGATATTTATAAGGACAAGAAATATCACTATGCCCCATTGTGCAAGGCGCGCGTAGGTAACCTCGCTCATGCCTGTTAGATGCTTGAGAAAATGAGATCCGTCAAGAGGCGGAATAGGCAGCATGTTTATTATAAAAAGCATGCAATTTACCAAGATTGCCGTAGCGCAAAAATACGCCGCGGAGGAAAATCCAAAAGAGGCAAGAACACCTGCTATGAGCGCAAAAATTAGGGCCAACACAAGATTTGCCGCAGGGCCGGCAGCCGTCGATAGCATGTCGTCGCGAGCGCGGGTCTTTGGATTCGGCAAAGATACACGTACGGGTTTACCCCAGCCGAATAATATCAGGCCGCCGCCGGAAAATGAAAGGGCTATCATAATTACAGGCAGCAAAAATGTACCGAGAAAATCCATATGTGCTATTGGATTTAAAGTTACCCTACCCTCGAGCCGCGGAAGAGGATCTCCCAGCTTGTCCGCCGCATAGGCATGTCCAAATTCATGCATGGTTACCGCTATTAGAAGGGCTATGTAAAACAATCCGCCCTCCTTTATGTACATTAAAATATCCTGGTTCATTTAGTGGGAGTATTCCTTTCTTTCAAAATGCGGGCAAGATTGTTGGCTGGTTGCGGAGTTCGCCGCTGGAGAATCCTCCACAACAGAACGCAACTTTGCTCCTTCAGGCGCGCCGGATTGCATCTGCTTTAAAATCTTAGATTCTGATCCGCGCGCCGTTTCAGAATCTTTTCTTATAACATCAAGCATTGCCTGCTTGGCCTGCGCAAGGCTCGGATGGTTTATACTTTTTAAGATTTCCTCCGCCTCTGCGTCGCGATAAAGCTCTATAAGAACCCTCGCGCGGTTGGCGTTTATGGTTTGGCGCTCAAGTTCCAAAGTTGCTGTGGGCAAAAGCTCGTTCCAAACTCTGAGAGGCTCGTTCCAATCGGCCTCTGAAACGTCAAAAAAAGATTGGGCGTAGCGCCATTTGTAGTCTTCGCGCTCGGGAGCAAGCTGGTAGGCGTTCTTCAAAGACTCAAGATACATCTTGTCTATGGTCTGCCTGTCGAACATGCCAGAAGATATGAACTTGTCCCGAAAAAGAATGAGCAACTGCCCCATCTGGCTGTGGTAGACCGCCTGTTTTGGGTCGAGCTGAACGGCGAGCTTCAGATGCGAATACGCGTCTTTGTACGAGCCGCTCTCTCCCTCGAAAGTTGCAAGCTGCTGTTTTACCACGGGAATGTTCCCGTCGAGCGAATCTGCCCGCTTAAAAATCTTGTACGCCTCGGCAAGGCTTCCTGTTGCGCGCCGGAATTTTCCGTAAAGAATAAGGGCGTCAACATCGTTTGGATTGTCGGCAAGATATTCGTTCCACAAGCCGTTTAATTTACGCGCCCGCGTGCGGGCCTCTGGACTGTTTTTATCGCGCTCGGATTCAAGCCACGAGAAAAAAGCCTCCTGCTCCTCAACTACGCCAAGCAGCCTGCGCTGCGAAAACGTGTGCGCCGACGCCTTCGCCGACTTTATCCGCTCCGATACAATCTCTGATTTGCTTTTAGCCCCCTGGGATGTAGCTCCCTGGGATGTAGCTCCCTGCGCTGGCGCATCTGTATTGGCATGAATTTTTTCCCTCTGGGCGGACCCGTCCGACGAGCACCCCTGGGCAAATGCGCCCATGCAAAATGCTATCAACAAAAATCTCTTGCCAAGAAAAAACATTCCCCTACGAGCAACAATGTCCGCAGCAGCATCCCGCCCCGTGCTTGTGTTCCCCGGAGCAATCGCTCCCGCATGAGCACGAAGGCTTTGCGCAATAGTTTTCGTCGGTCTTAGCAGCAAACTGCGAAATTTGTTTTTCGAGGCTTTTTGAACCGCATTTTGGGCAGACGGGCTTTTCATTCCCGCGTACAAGAGTTTCAAAAGACTCCCCGCACTTTTTACATTTGTATTCGTATATAGGCATGTTTTAAAATATAAACTCCCCAAAGGGCGCAATCTCAAGAAAAATTTTTACAGGTAAACTACCACGCGCGCACCATCAAAAAAACATTATTAAATCTATATTTTTCCCAACGCGGAGTTTTTTGCAATTATTCTTTAAAAAGCACCCGCAGTCCCTGCCCATTTACTATAAACAAGGCAGAAGAACAGTATTGCCCGTCGTCCCCAACCTTCATCTCTTCAGAAGGCGATACAATAATCCCGGCCGAAGCGAGCATATCTGCAGAGTTGTTATTCCCTGCAGAATCCATACCCTTTGAAAACGCCAGAAACGCAAAAAATGCGCAAAGCAACATCAATGACGCCGTAAGTGCCCAGCGCCTTGCAAATTTAACAAACCTTACTCCAAACGGCTCGTTGGAGATTTCCACCCTGCGCGAAAGAGTAGCAACGGCGTAGTTCATAAACTCGTCGAGCCTGTCTTTCGACAGGCTCCCAGAGTACAATTCGCATGTGGCCATCTGTATTTTACAGTAGTCCAAAAACATTCCGGCAAAATACGCGTTGCCGCGTATGCACTTAGAGAGAAGCTCCATCTCGCTCTCAGAAGCCTCTCCGTCGAAGTATGCGCTGAGAATCTCAGAAAACCTGTCGGTTGAAATTCTCATCTTACCGATTCCGACAACTCCGCACGGAGAAATTCCCTCGCGCGGGAAAGCCTGCTCTTAACCGTGCCTACACTTAGACCCAGCTTTTCTGCAATCTCCTCGTAGCTTAAATGCTCGGAAACTCTAAGATTGAAAACTTGAGAGTATTTCTCCGGCATCGCCGCAACGGCCTTTGGCAGAAGCTCCTCAAACTCAGAAGAAAGAGCTTGCTCGCGCGGATTGGGCGCCGGGCAGCTGATAGTCTCGCCTATGGTGGCGGAACTGTCATTTGAAATTGGAGCGTCGAAAGACATGGACTGCGCCCTGCGCCTGCGCCACCAATACCAGTGTTTGTTCCTGGCAAGATTTGTCGCAATGTGGTAGAGCCAAGTTCCTATGGAGCATTCACCCCTGAAAGAACCTATGTTCTTTCTGGCCTTGATAAATGTATCCTGCGCAACCTCCTGAGCGTCCTGATAGTTGTTCAACAGGCTGTTGGCCCTGTTGAAGATTTTATCCCAGTTCTCCGACACAAGCCTGTTGAAGGCAACCTCGTCGCCCTTTTGGAGGTCGGCAACGAGGGTGTCGGCAGTCTTTGATGTTAGTGTCGATGAAGACATGGTTTTTTACTTTTTATTGTTAGCGTTTAAAGCGGACAAATTTTCCGCTTTTATTTTTTTAGACGCAGCACCGCGTTTTTTGTTTCAAAATTTTTTTAATTGAAGTTGGGCGCGCGTCCGTTTAAATATGCTGTAAAACAATTATCGTACAATGTTCGGATTTCTTAAAAGCAAACGGAAAGTAAGGGTTTCAATGACAGATTGCGCAGACCGCTTCTCCCAAACGGCAGAAGACGAAGAAGTGCGCATAGGAGGTTCAGCGGACTGTTCCCTGAAGGTTGAAGGTTTCCCTGCATGTCTGGCAGTCAGAGCCGGGCGCGGCGGCTCTTTTGAAGTTGTCCCGCTGGATAAGGACGCCCCGGTATTGGTAAATTCCGCCCGGGTTGAGAGCGTCCAGCCCGTTCCAGACTTATTTACTCTGCAAATTGGCAGCAGAATATTTTATGTTGCCCTATCCGATATTGCGCGTGAGAAAGTCGCCAAGGCAGACTTTTCCAAATGGACAGTTTTCAACGTTCAAACCGGGCGCATAGAAGACGAGCTTCCCCTTGAACGCATACCTCTGTCCATGGCAAAGAGGGGCATTACCGGAGAAGGCATGGCCATATGCCCGTCAGGAATGGAAACCGGCTTTTTCTATTCGCATGTATTCGGAAATGGAGAAAACCAGGGAATACCGGCAGACATGAAAGTTTCAGGACAAGCGGCCCCGATAGCGGCAGATATTTCACCGGTGCTGTCGGAATCTGTTGCGCCCGTAACATGCCCGCTTTGCTGGCTGAAATTTGATGTGGGAGATGCCATGAACATAGCCACCCACGAATCTTTGCGCTCAGACCCAGTCTTGGGACCAAACGAGATGCTCAGGTTTCTGCCTGTAAGTTTTTCTCCCGACGGAGTTGCGCTCGACCCGGCCGGAATGCCCGCTCCGGACTTTGCCTGTCCGCACTGCCGCAAGAAGCTGCCATCGGGATTCTTTGATTTGGACAATAAGATATTTTCCATAGTCGGCGCGCCCAGTTCGGGTAAGTCTTACTATCTTAGCGTTCTTACGAAGCAGCTTCAGACGTCTTTGTACAAGAACTTTGGAATGACACTCAAAGATTTGGATCCATCTGGGAACATGCTGCTTACTCAGATGAGAAACAGGCTCTTCTCGGCCTCAAAACCCGAAGACGCGATTCTGGCAAAGACCGCCCTTGAAGGAGCCATGTACGAGAGGTATCCGCGGTTTGGGAAAATGGTTGCCCTGCCAAAACCCATGACCTATGCGATATCGTCCGACGACAAATCTAAAAAGGAAGTATCTATAATTTTCTACGACAACGCCGGAGAACATTTTGAGCCTGGTTTAGACTTGGAGGAATCTCCTGGAGCCATGCATGTTGCCAGTTCTGCGGCAATATTCTTCCTCTTTGACCCTGCGGCAAACAGAAACTTTAAAAAGCTTCTCGAGGGGAATCCAGACCCGCAGCTTTCTATAGGCGGCAGGCTGGACCAGCAAGATACGATACTCTCCGAGATGGAAATGCGCATAAAGCGCATTGCTGGCATGGATTTGTCGGAGAAGATAGACAAGCCCTTGGCAGTTATCATAGGCAAGTACGATATCTGGAAAGATCTGCTTAAAACTCCGCTTCTTGAGCCAATTTCAGACGGACGCCTTGATATTGGCGCAATAGATGAGAACTCCAGAAACATAAAGAATTTCCTGGAGCAGATAGATCCGTCTATAGTCAGCGCCGCCCAAAGCATATCAAAAGACACAAAGTTCTTTGCTTTAAGCGCGCTTGGCCATTCTCCGATAAAGCTCACAGAAGGGCCTTGCGCCGGGAAGATAGCGCCCATACCGGAAAAGCTCAATCCAATGTACGTTGAGATACCCACACTGTGGGCGCTTAGCCGCACCACGAATCTAATTCCGACACGCTGATGGCCTACCAGCTTATATATACAAGTTCTCCAAAGGGGCTTGCCATGGGCAGATCTGGATTCTGCACAGTGGCAAGAAGCGCCGATATGCCAGTTTCTTTGGCATCTGCGGTGGAGCCGCTTGGAGTTTTCGAGCGCCCAGTTTCAGACGGAGAGCCAGTCTCTTTCACTCTTTCAAATATAACTTTTGCCCAGACTAAGTACTATGTGCTAACCCGTGCGCAGGACTGCGGAATAGACTACACAAACAGGAACAATTACATAGCGCACCACCTTGTGGTATCTGAACACGAGATAGGAAATCTTGCGGCAAACCCGGCAGAAATTATGCTTGGCTGGAGCGGCTGGAGAAAATCTTGGCAGGAAGAGCCCAAGTTATTGGAAGATGCAATTTCTCTAAAGGATATTCCAAAAATAGAGAATCTGCTTCCCGCAAAGACATGGGAAAAGATTTTCTCAGACGCCGGCAAGGCCGCCCTTTTAACATGCGGACAAAGAGCGAGAATACACGCTCCGGCGGGAAGCGAAAATGTGCTGCTGAGATTGTATGCGGAGAGTCTGGCTTTGGAATTCGACACACAAAAGCGCTGGAATGCAAGTTTTACAACATGCGTATCTGGAGGCGCGTCGGCAAGGGCCGACTGGGCTGCGTACTGCACGGATGATTCCGGCGCAGAAATAGATTTACGTTCTGGCACAGCGCCCGATGCTCCCTCCGGGAGAGCCGCTCAATACGCCCGCAGCGGGCAGATGACAAACCGCGAGAAATTCAATCTTACGGTAAAGGGCCCGCAGCTTGGCAAAAAGAAGTTTGATGTGGTTGAGAGCATTCCGCAGCAGAAAGGCAAATTGGAGGTATCGCCAATTCTTATAGCGGCAGCAGCTGCGGCGATAATAGCGGCGGCTGCGGGATTGTGGATATTCTTTGTTGCGGGGAAAGCCCCTGTTGATGACAAAGGTCTGAACGAGGGCAGCTTGAAGACAATGCCAGCAATACAAAAGACGGAGTCTCTCGACGCTCTCAGGGAGAAAATCTCGGAGAAGATAAAGAATGACGAATTTGCCGATGCGGTTGAGATATGGAAAGAGTCGTTATCAGCCCAGGTGGACCAGTCTTTCGGCAGGCTGGTAAACCGTCTGATTTGCAAAAGGTTCGACGACCTGGTATCCGACGCTGAACTTCTCATAGTCAGGGGTAATTTTGACGGAGCGGCTGCAAAGCTTGATACGGCAAAAAAGGCCATAGATGCGGCAAATCCGCCGGACGCAGGACTGCGTTTGGACAAAATATCTGAGTTAAGATCAAAGATAGGGGCTAAAAAGCGCAAATAGGAATTTTAAATATGACAGAGCAACTGGTTGTACTAAAGATTCAGGCAATACTTGGCGGGAAGTCGGACATGACCGACTTGCAGATGCGTTCTCTTGCGGCGGAATACAAGCGTATGAGAGATGCCGCCGCGGAAAAGCTTGAGCGTTGTGCCGCTCTGATAAAGGCCGGCAGAGACTACACCGCCTTGCAGGTGGCAGAGACGCCTCCGCAGCTTTTGGAAACTTTAAACGCGCTGTCATTCCCTGAATACGGCAAGTGGGTAAATTTCTGCAAGTCGGAGGGCTATCCGGCAGGAGCGCCGTTCGACGAATACCAGATAGAGCTGATAAACGGATTGTACGCAAAGCACATATCGCAGACGCATCCGCTATACAGAGATTTCCGCCGCGCAATGCGCCTTAGGCACACAGAGGAGGCTTTGTCTGTAATACGAACTATCTGTAAGATAAATGCCAACGACGCCCAAGCAAAGCTCGAGTGCGAGAAAATAGAGAAAAAGTTTGCCCGCATGAAGGAGGCAGAGTTAAAGCACGCGCTTGAAGAGCGAGACGACGAAAAAATTGTATCTTTATATTCCGAGCTTAAAAATTACGAGCATTCGTATCTGAAGGGCTCCACCGTGCTCGAAACCGCCAAGGAGGCGTTTTCTGAGCATCAGGCAAAAGCATCTAAGAAGCGTATGGCAGATATTGCCGGCAAGCTGAGAATGATGGGAGGAGACGATTTCGACGGAATATTAAGTTTGGCGTCGGAATATCAGATGTTAAAGTCGGCAAATCCGGAGGAATCTTCCCCGGAAGACGCAGAGTATATGGATGTCCGCGCGGCAGAGGCCGCAAAAGCTCACGATGCCGCCGAGAAGGACCAGGAAGCCCAGCGTGCAAGGAACGAGCTTCTCATGGAGATAGAAAATCCGTCGGCTGGAGGCACTCGGAAAGAGAGGCTAAAGCGCATAACAAACCTTCTGGATAAGTCTAAAGACGCAATAGACAATGAACTTCAGAAAAAGGCTCTTAAAGCGGCATCAAAGCTTAAGGGGCAGATATTTAGAAAGAGGCTGTACAGGCTTGCGATAGCGGTATTTGCGGTGGCTGCACTTGGGGCGGCAGGATATTTTATGAGGCTTGAGAACATCAAGGCAAAGTCTATATCAGACGCATCAATGCTGATAGCCTCGGCAGACGACATGCGCGATTTAAACTCCGCAATAAAGGTAGCCGAGGAGGCTGAAAAGACATATGCCGGCGCCATATCAAAAAACCAGTCTCTTGCAATAGACCTGCAGAAGCTTAAGATAGAGCTTAAGACATATTCCGACAAACTCACGCAGATAAGGCATAGAATGGAGGATATGGACAAATTCGATTTTGAAAAGTCGAGCTCGTCCGCCTGCCAGAATGCGTGGAATATGCTCTCGGAGACAGAAGGGCTTGCGGCAGATTTTTCCGCGCGGTTTGAGTTTCCGCTGGACAAGGCTCTCTCTGATCTGAGGACAAAATTCTTCGCCGCGATAGACGCCCGCAAGGCGCGCATCAGGAAGCAGCTCGACACTTGTCTTGAGAATATAGAGCGCTATTTGTCGAAGTTGGAAAACCCTACAGCAGACTACCCCATTATTATCTCGGAAATGATCGGAGAGGTAATGAAGGTAAAACCCATAGCTGAAGATGGCACAAATCTCTTTAAGCTGCACGCCATAGACACCGACAGATTCAACGCGGCCGCAGCAAGGGTTGACGAAGCGAAACGTAGAATGGAGGAGTTTGAACGTCTGCACAAGGCTATGGCAGACGCTAAGGGCGAGCTTGAGTATCTTTCGGCCCTGCAGAAGTTTGCAGATAGTCCGGCATCGGGAGAGACTCTCAAGGGCAAGGCCAAAGCCATATTGGACAGATCTGAATCTCTCAGGAACGGCGCTTACGACGGAATATGCTCACTCGAGGCCGGGAACGCCTCCAAAGACGTAAAAGACTTCATCCGCGCGCCTGCCGCCGTCAAGGACGAATACCTCACGAACATATACAGATATCTGCGCGGCGGAAAGCCCGTATATACGCTCGGCAAGGTAGAGGAAAAGCAGACAAAATGGAATGGCGGCTCAGAAGTTGTTCAATCCGCAAGGGAGATAGGCTACGGAGCAAAAATTAACAACACAGTTTACAGGTTGATAATGTTGGGAGGTAAACAGCCGAAGGGGGATATTCTCGTTTCCGAATCCATCACCCCTGAGAGCATACTTGGCAAGGAGGTAGAAAAGATATCGGCAAACATTCCAGCCCTTGGCCTAATTAAGATAATTGCCGATTTCGACAAGGCAAACCCGCTGTACAAGCTGCGCCTTGAAAACGCCGTATTTGAAGAGATGAGAAAAGACCCGATAAAAAGCGGCTTGGCGTATTCTCCATCGGCTATGGCGCGAGAGAAGAAAATAGCGAAATTTGCTGCCGATAATGAGTCTAAATGCGGCTGGCTGTTCGATTCTCAATCAAAGGCTAACCTGGCTGCGGCCGAGCTTTACTCATCGCCTTTGCCCGACTATCTCAAAGAGGCAAAAATAAATCTTGCTGCTGCAAAAGAGTTGTCGGCTTCGCCGATGAAGATGATAGGCTATGCAGATTTCGACGGGAAAAAGAAATTCTTCGACGATGGCGAAAATATGGAGATATGGGGCATAACGCAAGATACGGGCAGATTTGAAAAAGTCATGTCAGGAGGAGTGGAAAAGTCTGCTCCGGCCATGTTCACGCCGCTGATGCTTGAGACAGTATCCAAGGAAAATGCCCTGAAGAAAGCGCGCGAAAACGCCGATAAGAATTCCTGATGGAGAATAAAAAGTTCAACATTTTATGGAAGGGGAAGATTTGCGCAAAGCTTGATGCATCGGAACTTCTCGAAGCTCTGAAGTTTGGCAAGATTGGGCTCTTCCACCAAATAGATTGCGGCGACGGCCAGGCTGCAAAAACAATAAAGGAATTTTTAAGGCAAAACGGCGGAATGGAGATGCTCAAAAGCGCAGCAGCAAAGAGCGTCTCTGCAAAAAAGCAAAAAAGCAATGCTCCGCGTGGCGCAAAAGAGAAAAATTCTGGCAAAGAAAAAGCGCAAATTCCGTCAAATGCCGAGAGTTTTACAGCCTACACTATAAGCGGGCTTTGTTTTTTGTCGCCATTTGTGCTTGCCGCGCTTCTTGTATTAGACGCCTATCTTTTAAAGAATGGGCATATAAAGTTAGCTCTCGCAGCAACGCTTATTGGAACTGTTCTTTCCGCCCTTGGACTTTTATTTTTTAGAGCGCTATTTAGATACTGATAATTTCATGCGCAGCATGCAAAAAAGCCAAGCATTGGCAGTGCAAAAATACGCTTATGACAAACATATCTTTCTTCCAAAACAAGCATATCATCGCCCGAAAAATTTTTGAGGACTATGTATTTTTGCCCTAATGAAATGGGCTAATACATATAATAAAAAAAGTCGGCACACATGAATATGCCGACATTGTAAATATAAAAAGTAGCCTATAAGTTTTGGTTTTATTATTCCTGCATATCGGAAACCGCAGGGATAGACATTGAAGGAGACAACCTCTGGCCCCATACCGGAGCTATATAACCGGCCTCACCCGGCCCCGGCTTTGCCGAAGGCTTGGACGGCGCTTCAGCACTTATGCCAGCTTCTTTCATAGCCCTATAACCTTGCAATCCTTGCAAAGAGGCAGAATCTCCATTTTGGGCAGCCTGGGAAGGAGCCTGTTGCTGCTCGGCAGATTTAACCTCAGGTCTTTTAACCGCAGAAAAAGTTCCCGGAGGCATCTCCAAGCGTATCTGCTCTGCGGCGGCTAAAGCTTCTTTGTCGCCCTTCTGCGCTGAAAGAGCAAACCATCTGTATGCCTCTTTTTTATCTTGGGCAACACCCTCTCCCCTGTAATAGCACACGCCAAGAAACTTCTGGGACTCCCCGTCTCCCTTCTCAGCAGCGGCTGTCCAAATTGCAACGGCTTTGCGCCTGTCTATGCGAACACCCTCCCCCGTATAATAGCATTGGGCAAGCTTGCATTGGGCTATCAAGTTGCCAGCCTCGGCAGCGGTAGTCCAAAGCTTAAATGCTTCCACCGCATTTTTCTTTACGCCCTGCCCTCTCGAATAGCAGAATGCAAGACTGTTTGTGGCGTCTATATTTCCACCCTCGGCAGATTTGCCCCACCAGTAGGCAGCCAAAGTCATATCTTTCATAACGCCCAAGCCATTACAATAAGACAATCCCAAGTAATACTGAGCGGAAGAGTCGTTCGCCTTTGCGGCCTTCATCCAATAGCGCGACGAAAAATATACGCTGCGGTCAACACCATTGCCCAGATAATAGCAGATTCCTAGATTTGTAAGGGCGGATACGTCGCCCTGGTCGGCGGCCTTCCTCCACCAGAATACGGCGCTCGGATAATTGGGCGTAAATTTGCCGCCTCCACCAGTGGCAAAATAGTCTGCAAGCTTAACCTGCGCGGAAACCTCGCCCGCAGAAGCAGCAGTCATCATGGATTCAAGCTCGTCGCAAAATAGCGCCGAGGCCGACAAAAGCGATACTGTGGCAAAAAATATCTTTAAAATTTTCATCTGAGGTATTTTTTTTATTTGTACGAAATGCAAAATTTGCGGGCAAGTTATTTTTTCTTTGCAAATGCGGCTGTATTTAAGAGTTTGATTTGATCGCGCAGCTGAGCGGCTCTTTCAAAGTCCAAAGCGTCGGCAGCGGCAAGCATTTCCTCGCGCAGATCTGCAATAACCCGCTCAGCCTCCGACATATCCTTAGGCAGTTTGACAGGCCGCGCACCAGAAGAGGCGGACTCCCCGTCCGATAGCGGCTGCTCTATCGGCCTTGAAACACTCTTTGGAGTTATCCCGTGCTCTGCGTTAAACCGCTTTTGAGCTTCTCTGCGCGATGAGCATATCTCTATTGCCGCCTTGAGAGAATCCGTCATGTTGTCGGCATAAAGAATAACCCTGCCTTTCTCGTGCCTTGCGGCGCGACCGGCAGTTTGAACTATGCTGGTTCGGCTGCGCAAAAAGCCCTCTTTGTCGGCGTCCAAAATACACACGAGAGCCACCTCAGGAATGTCCAAACCCTCCCTGAGCAAATTGACGCCAATAAGAGCGTCGAAATCGCCCTTTCTAAGGCGCCTGAGAATTTCAACCCTCTCTATGGCGTCGATATCGGAATGCAGATATTCAACCCTGACACCGCTGTCTTTGAGAAATTCAGATATCTCCTCGCTCATGCGCTTTGTAAGCGTAGTTACAAACACCCTCTCCCCGCGCGCGGCGCAAGCCCTTATCTCTGAGGCACAGTCTTCAACCTGTCCCTTTATCGGGCGAACTATCATCTCCGGATCTAGAAGCCCCGTCGGACGTATTATCTGGCTGGAAACCTGCCTGCTCAAAGCTAATTCGTAGGGGGCGGGCGTCGCGGAGACAAAGACTGTCTGGCCGGTTATGGAGTCGAACTCGTCGGGCATGAGTGGACGGTTGTCGAGAGCGCTCGGAAGCCTGAAGCCGTACTCTATAAGCCTCTCCTTGCGAGACCTGTCTCCGTGGTACATACCCCGTATCTGAGGTATTGTAACATGGCTCTCGTCAACAAATAAAAGAGTATCTTTTGGAAAGAAGTCCAACAGGCACCACGGCCTCGACCCCGCGGCTCTTCCGGCAAGATGGCGAGAGTAATTTTCTATGCCGCTACAAGTTCCCGTCTCCAAGAGCAAGTCTATATCTTGCTCGGTGCGCATCCTTATGCGCTGCGCCTCTACAAGCTTGTTGTTCCGCTCGAAAAACTTAACCTGGGCCTCCATCTCGGCGCGTATGTTAGGAACGGCGGCGCGTATGTTTTCCATTGGAGTTATAAAGCCCGTGGCAGGATATATGTCGAAACGGTCAAGAGCCCCGCACGGAGACGATGTTACCGGATCTATTTTCTTTAATGAGTCTATCTCGTCACCAAAAAATTCAACGCGAAGCGCCGTGTCAAGATACGCCGGAAATACGTCAACGGTATCTCCCCTTACCCTGAAACATCCGCGCTCAAAAGAGATATTGTTGCGGGCGTAATGTATGCCTATGAGCCTCTCCAAGAAAACATCGCGTGAAAGATTCAGCCCCCTGCGAAGAGGTATCATCATCTTCTTGAAATCTTCAGGAGAACCCAAACCATATATGCAGGAAACACTCGCAACAACAACAACGTCGCGGCGACTCACAAGAGAGCTTGCCGTGGATATTCTCAGCTTTTCTATCTCGTCATTTATGGCGGAATCCTTCTCTATGTAGGTATCAGTCTGAGGTATGTAGGCCTCGGGCTGATAATAATCGTAATAGCTTACAAAATATTCAACGGCATTCTCGGGGAAAAACTCCTTGAACTCGGCATATAGCTGTGCAGCCAAAGTCTTATTGTGAGAAATTATAAGGGCAGGCCTGTTCAGGCGCGCTATGATATTTGCCATTGTGAAGGTCTTTCCAGACCCAGTAACTCCAAGCAAAGTCTGATATTTGTCGCCCGCGGCTATGCTCGCGCATAAAGAATCTATCGCCTCGGGCTGATCGCCGGAGGGCGCAAACTTGGAATGAAGAATTAAAGGCTTGTCGGCCACGAGAAATTCCCAAAAAGAAAACTTAATTCCAAAGCCCCGCAATGGCGGACGGACTCAAAGATTCAAAAGAATCTATCGTCATATCAACATTCTGAGCGTCCCAAAACGAATGCGGAAATGTTGTAGCCACGGCAACCTTCTTCATTCCAGCCGCCGAGGCAGCCTCTATGCCATGCAAGGAATCCTCAAATACAACGCAGTTTTCAGGTTCGGCCCCAAGCTTGCGGGCGGCCGCTAAAAATACATCTGGAGCCGGTTTGCTTCTCGTAACGTCCTCCATACTTGCCACGGCATCGAACAATCCATCAAGACCGCACTTCTCAATCGCAAAAGTTATATTCTCCAATGATGCGCTGGAACCAACTCCTGTCTTTATTCCAACAGACTTTAAAGACTTCAAAAATTCTTTTACTCCCTTTACAAGCGGAACTCCACGCTCTGTGGCAATCTGCCTGTATATTATTTCCTTCTCTTTGGATAAAGCGTCGGCCTCGGCATGGTCGAGCGTCCAGCGGTATATGTTTGGTATTATGTACCGGTTTGTCTGGCCAAAAGTTGTCTTGAACATATCGTCGCTAAATGGAAGCCCGTGGCGTTCAGCCAATGTACGCCAGCTGAGTCGGTGGTTTTCCGCCGAGTCTATCACAACTCCGTCCCAATCGAATATTGCGCAAAAATTTTTCATCATCCAGTAGCCTATCTGAAATATGCCTTAATATATTTTATATAGTCAAAGGATAGAAGTTCTTGTTCCACATTTGCAACAGCAAAAGCTCCCATATTTCCCAAGTTAAAGAACAAACTCTACCATGAAAAAATTACAGAAAAATCTGCAATAAACATTTTTAAATTACAAAGATATATGCCTGTAATACAGGCATATGCCGTCAGACAGATTAAAATCTGGCTATTACCCCCTACAAAAACACCCAAATAAGATAAAAATTGTTGAAAGGCAGCATACAAAAATGCAATATTCTGGGGCGTATGGATAACGATGCTCAACGCAAAAAAGTGGTGCTGACCTGTGTTCAGCCCACAGGAAAACTTCATCTTGGCAATTATCTCGGCGCGGTAAAGAACTGGATAGCCTACCAGGAAGACTGCGAGTGCTATTTTGGAATAGTGGATATGCACGCAATAACCATTCCCTACGTTCCGGCGGACTTGCGCAAGAATGTATATTCTCTTGCTGCGCAGTATATGGCCTGCGGCATAGACCCGGCAAAATGCAATATGTTTGTGCAAAGCAATGTTGTGGGACATGCAGACCTGGCATGGATACTTGGATGCATTTGCCCGCTTGGGCAACTTGAGCGTATGACACAATACAAGGACAAGGCTCGCAAACACGCAAACAACCTTTGCAGCGGGTTGCTGTACTACCCTGTTTTGATGGCGGCTGATATTCTCATATACAATGCGGATATAGTTCCAGTGGGAGAAGACCAGAAACAGCACATAGAGATAACAAGAGATCTTGCCCAGAAGTTCAACCGCACATATTCAGACACTTTTGTATTGCCTGAAGCCGCCATACCGAAGACCGGAGCGCGCATAATGAGTTTGCAGACGCCGGATTCTAAGATGTCAAAGTCTGACCCCAACCAAAACGGTACAATATATATAATTGACGATGCAGACACCCTGCGGCGCAAGATAATGTCTGCCGTAACCGATTCCGACACCGCAGTGCGCTACGATGTTGAGAATAAGCCTGGAATATCAAACCTCATGAACATAATGTCTTCTCTTGGCGGAATGAGCCTATCGGAGATAGAGGATAATTTTGCCGGCAAGAATTATGGAGAATTCAAGAAGGCTGTTGCCGATGTTGTGGTGGAGGCGCTCTCTCCAGTCAGAGAGAAATACAACGCGCTTATAACGGACAAAGACGCGCTCAACAAAGTTCTTGCCGACGGAGCCTGCGCCGCACAGAGACGAGCAGACAGGATAATGTCCAAGGTCCGCCGCAAGGTTGGATTTGTGGATCCGCGCGCAAAATAAACACACACAATATAAGACGCCATGAATTCGCAAAACAAGATTCCCATGTGGCCGCTGTATGCGGCGGACGCGGCAATGTTTATCACCGCATTTTTGATTGCACTTCCAAACGCCGTTTCGGGACAGCGCATGGGTTTGGAGCAAACGTTGCTTTGCGTTTTCATGGTTTTTGCCGCAATGCTCATGCTCGCAAGCCCGTATATTTTCGATACGATATCATCGAAGAGGAACTCTACCGAGTTTGAGAAATCTGCGGCGCAAAAATTCTCAGCCGCGGCAGACGCCTTTGAGGCCATAGACGCGAAGTTTTCGGAGCATGCGGAGAACTTCAGCGCAATCAAAGACTCTCTTGAAAAGATTGCAGAAAAGTTTTCAGAGGTAAAGACTTCCGAAAAGAAGCACGCCGACGATTTGAAAACTCTAAAACTTGGAACGGAGTATTTTAAGGTAGAGTTGGAAAAGCTCTCTAAGAAACTTGACGATGCGGAGATAAAACAGGCAAAGGCGGACGAGGAGACCTCAGAAATATCGGAGGAATTCGACGAGATAAAGTCGCGTATGGATTCCGCCGAAGGCGAATGCGCAAAGATTGATCAGATACTTGCGCGCATAGCCGATCTTGAAAATGCTGTTGCAGATTTGAAAGACTCCGTGCAGGCGCCCGAAGATGACGAAACCGACGGCGATTTAAAAGACGTAAGTCTTCTTGGAAAGGCGATGAAATCTGCCGGGACACTTGCTGGATCTCGTATGAGCAGGCTAATTTCCGAATCCATCTCTGCGGAGCAGGCTTCAAACGAGGCCCTTTTGAATCCGCAAAGGACAGACGATGGAGACTTTTTGGCTACAGAGCTTCCTGTGGAAGAAGAGGAAAGAATGGCAGGCTCTGAAGAAAGTTCAGATGAGATTCCGGAGGAGGAAGACTTGTCTGAATCTGGCGAAGAACCTTTTGAGGCCGACTATTCCGATATTGAATCTGAAGAGGTAGACGAGCCTTCCGACTCTGAAAATGCAGATGCCTCATCTCTTCAAGAAGAGGAAGTAGAAGAAGAGATTGAAGATTCAGATATGCCAGAGGAAGAGCCAGAGGTTTTAGAACCGAATGATGCTGGGCTATCGGAGGAAAATGATCTTCCCACAGAGGAGTCTTATAATGCTCCAGAACCTAAGGAAGAAACGGAACCTGCCCTGTTTGATCTGGAGCAATCTCCGGAGAAGGCAAAAGTTGCCAAAAAGGGGCAGACAAGCCTTATTGTAAATGCGATGATAGGAATAGGCAATAAGCCATATCTGCGTGGGAACGGAGGCGGACTTAGCACCGAAAAGGGAATACCCATGGACTTTGTAGAGATAGGTAAATGGCAATGGATATGTCCGGAGGAGATATCCGCTCCTGTAGAGTTGGAGGTTCTTGTAAATGACGATATAAAAATAGACGGCGCAAAATACACCGTATCGCCAAACCAAAAATTGGAAGTAAACTTAATATATTCTAAATAATATGCTTTCCGTAAGAATAATTCCCTGTCTCGATGTAAGGGACGGGCGCGTTGTAAAAGGGGTAAATTTTGTAGACTTGATAGACGCGGGAGATCCCGTGGAGCAAGCAAAAGCCTATGAGAATCAGGGCGCAGACGAGCTTGTGTTCCTCGACATAACCGCTTCGAGCGACGGGCGCGGAATTATGAGAGATGTCGTAGAGAGAACTGCTGGAGAATGCTTTATGCCGCTTACCGTCGGTGGGGGTCTCAGAACTTTAGACGATATTAGGAAGATGCTTAATGCCGGAGCCGACAAGGTATCGCTAAACACGGCAGCAGTGCTCAATCCAGATTTAGTCTCAGCCGCGGCGGACAAGTTTGGCAATCAATGCATAGTTGTAGCCATAGATGCAAAGAGGAGCACTTCAAATCCGGGAACATGGAAGGTCTATACGCATGGCGGCCGAAAGGAAACGCCTCTCGATGCCGTAGAATGGGCTCTCGAGGTGCAAAGGCGCGGCGCGGGAGAAATTCTGCTTACATCCATGGATTGCGACGGAACTAAAAACGGCTACGACATAGCCCTTACAAAAGCAGTGTCCGACGCAGTTTCAATACCTGTAATAGCAAGCGGCGGCGCCGGAAACTTGCAGCATATGGTTGACGTAGTAAAGCAAGGTGGTGCAAATGCCGTATTGGCAGCCAGCATATTTCACTTTGGAACCTACACTATAGAGCAGGTAAAAGACGAACTCATAAAAAACGGATTGCCCGCAAGGAAAATTCATAAATAACAAAAGAGCCGCACGTTGAAAGTGCGGCTTTTTTGTTTTATGCGTGTGGAAAATACGCATATGTCATATAAAACAAAGGAAAATTCTCAAGCTATTGCTCCTGCTTAGGGATATTTACTTTTACAGACGAAATGCGCGAGGTGTCCATATCTTTAAATTCCTTATTTTTTGGCATAATAAGGTAATAACGTGAGAGTATGTCAGCCCTCGCAGAGAGCTTTCCCGACTCAAAATCAACAAGTTGCCCGCCTCCATCGGCATATTCGTTAATAAAATAAAAATGCCAGCCGTCCTGCATAGATGAGCGCATTGTCTTTGGAATATAAAACCCCACTATGGTGCCAAAAATATCAACAAATTCTTTTCGGCAAAGATACTTTTCGTAAAGCTTATTCAATGGTTCCATTGTGGCAGACTTTGCCGATACCAAGCAAGTTGACACCTTTGCAAATTTTCCAGTTATGCGCACCGCAACCGGATAATTCATGCTGGGCAGGTTCTCAGACAACTTTTTCTCCAAATATTTCTTATCTATCCCAAGAGGAAGCGGCACAGATATGCTACCCCTAAATGTAGTTATGAGGGCAAAAGGCAAATGAAACTTAGACATATCCTCTGAATTTATCTCTTTCATTTCCCCGTTCGGAGATATTTCGTAGAACTTGCCTTCGTTGGCAATCATGAAGGCCTCCAAACTGTTGAAAGCCCCAAAGCCGAAATCTCCGTAAAGAGACAATGTGCGCAAGTCCATATCTCCAGAATAGAACTTGTTTGAGAACGCCCAAAATGGAGTATACTGAACCAAAGTGTCCTCAAACTGCAAAACCGGAGCCTTTACACCCCTACTCTCAGCATTGCGCGGAACTTTCTTCACAGTTTTTCTTGAAGGAACTTTCTTTTGGACTTTTACATCCGCTTTCTTTTCTCCAAACGGATCTATATTTTCAGAATTTTGGCCGTGTACAATAGCGCAAGCCGCAACAAATATTGCAAGAAATCTCAATAGAAATGCCATCTAAACAATCTCCCCCATGTTTTTGTTTTACCCTACAAACATATCTAATATTGTTCAACAACAAAAAATAATCTACAAAAAAAGCCCAGCTTTGCCGGGCTTAAAAAATTGGATATCTTATGCTATTTTACAACAAGAGTTATAGCTGAACCGCTCTTAGGCGCCCTACCCAACTCGAGATAGGCCTTATTCTTACCCAGAGGAACTTCTTCTTCAAGTTTAACCGTCTTGCCGTTTATACTCATTTTCAGACCTTCAAAAAGCTTGGCAGCCTTGTTCTTCGAGGCTGAAACACAGAGAACTGGATATGTTCCTTTGCGCAAATCCGCAGAAGGTCTAACTTGCAATATCAAACCGTTAAATTCCGCCTCGTCAAATTCTATGCGGCCCATCTTTCCGTTCTTGTCGGAAACTATCATATTGAAAGGCATTCCGTTTTCGGAATCGCGGAACAAGGGATCTAAAATCAAGTCGGACGCAGAAAATAAGCTGTCGCCTTTGGCATCTATTACTATTCCTTTTGCGCCGTTTTTAGCGAGCTTTGCGGAGGATATCTCGCAGTTCATTGCGGATTTTGCAACAATGCTTGAATCCTCAAGAAGAATCTTGCTGGGATCCTTATTGGACTCCCTATCGTAAACTATAGTCTTTATAGTTCCCTTAACTTCCATCTTTGTTTTCTTGAAGTCGAGAATAACTCCAACGGAATGCATTGAGAACATATTGAGCTTTATAGTTCTACCGGTTGCCTCAAGCTTATTGTTCATCCAAATGTGGATTTTGCTGAGGTTTAAGTCTTTATCGACAACCATGTCCCTATTCATTATAACGGAGTCTGCCGTCGACGACGGTCCGCCCTTAGGAGCCTTCGTTCCGTTCAGATCCGACGCCCATTCCGCCTTTGACCACTGCGAAGACCCTCCGCCCTTCGTATAATACTCATACGATTGCGCAACCTGGCAAAAGATACAAAATAGGGTAAGTAAAGCTGTAAACTTTTTCATATGAAAATAAACTTTAGCCTTTGATTAAATACACTCAAGCATTTTTCACGCTCAAATGGTTTCTGTCAGGCATTTTAAGATATAGCAATGCGTATATATTTATGCCGGCAATTTTGCGCTATATTTTGACAGCCATACAAGAATTTTTGTTCCCCATGCCACAATTGTAAGGCAGTATGCGCCACCTTACAATTTTATAGATTCCATTACGCGCTCTATTCCAGCGGAATTTCAAGCGCGACCGGCATGGGCTTTGATAGCTGCTCCTCGCCGAAATACACATACGCGCCCTCAGATGGATTTGAAGGATTCTTATATTCCCACTTCATAGACTTTCCATCTGAGATTTCAATAATCTCTCCGCCCGGCTTTGGCGCATGCGCTACAAAAACTTTTGGCGAGAGTTTCTTTACTATTGCATAAGCCGTTTTGGAATCTTTCGAGCGCGTATATGAAACTTCATCCGTTGCAAAAGGCTGAATTATACGCGTTGAATATATTGCCTTTCCGTTCTTTTCAAGCCATGAACCTATGGCTTCCAAACGGCGTTTCTGCACTTCAGGAATATCGCCCTGAGAATCGAGATTTACAAGCAAAAGCAAGTTTCCCCCGCGCGCAACCATATCGGCAAACATGCAGACAAAATCCCTTGTGCCTATCACGTTGGTCTCATCGTCCTGCCAGTTGTTCCCGTAAGACTGGCTGATGCCGCGACAGGCCTCCCATGGGTGATATTTTGCGGGATCTATGCATTCCGACGTATCGCCAAACTCATCCGTATAAAAATCGCCCCTGACTGTACGCAGCCACTTGCGTGGGCGTTTTGTAAAGCGTCCCTCTATCTCCTCCGGCTGAGCCCTGCCGTAGCGGTCGTTTACTGCAACACTCTTTTTGCCCTCGTTTACGTTGTAGAAGTATGCGGCTATATCGTAGGAACCCATATCAGTTGCGTATGTGGCCCAATCGCCGTCGAACCAAAGTATATCCGGAGAATATTTATCTATAAACTCAACCGCCTGAGGTATTATATATTCCTTGACAAAATCCTTCACGGCAATTTTTCCGGAAGCCTTTGTCTCCATGTCTTCGGAATAATCAACTATATGGTTCCACGAGCAGTTCTTAAGATTGCCGTTTTCGTCCAACACCGGATACTCCCACTCTGAATGGCTGAAATAAAACCCAAATTTCAATCCTTCGCTGCGGCATGCTGATACCAATGGGGCTATCAAATCGCGCTTTGGCCCCCTGTCAGACGCATCGCGAAATGTGTAAGACGACGGCCACAGGCAAAAACCTGAATGGTGCTTGGTAAATGGAACTACATACTTTGCACCCGATTCCTTAAATGTTTTTACAAGGGCCTCCGGATTATATTTTTCGGCTCGGAACAATGGTATGAAATCGTCGCGCTTGAAATCCGCGCCCCAGTTTTTCTCGTGATAACTTTTGAAGCCCCAGAACTGTGAAGTTTTGTCGAAATCGCTATACATTCTAAATTCGTACCAGTCAGGATACATCGCCCCGGCGTCGCGCTTCGGAGACCATGACGCAACCGACCATAAGCCCCAGTCTATAAATATTCCAAATTTTGCGTCCACAAACCATTCCGGACACTTGTGAGAATCTATACTCTGCGGTGTTGCCTTCCATACCCCGCTACCGTTTACAGAGCAGACGCGCTCGTACTCCATGCGCCCTTTCCTTATGATAGACTCTGAATATTTGTCGCTAAGCTGCTTTAAAGACATGCCAAAACGCTGAGGTTTCCAGTCTTTTGGCCTGCGGTATTTTTCTGGAGCTAGCGGAACTATCGGTTTGTCGTCTCCGGCTGTTATGCTTGCGCTAATTCCCTCTCCCGGGGCGTCGGTCACGGCAGATTTCTGCGCCGCAAAAGCATTGGTAGCCGCAAGCGCAGCAAAGGCAAAAAGCACAGACGGCAAAAACGCATACTTATATTTTAAAGAATTTTTCATTGTAATTAACGCTGAAATTGAAATTATATGTTAACGTTAACATAAATATTCTTTTCAGCGCAAGCACATTTTCCCAAAATGCCCACTTTGTGTAGCAATGCTGCCACTCGGCACGAAGATAATAGTTTGACTTTAAATGCAAATGGCAATGTCCTATCGGAAATTGAAATACGAGCAAGCCACCTTGAAAACATCTAAGAAAGCTAGCATGCAAACCGTAGCCGACATTGCGGGAATATCCGTAATGACCGTCTCCCGCGCCCTGTCTGAAAATGGTACATGCAACGAAGATACCCGCAAAAGAATCTTAGAGATAGCCGCCCAGATAGGATATATGCCAAATAGGCTCGGCAAGGGACTCACCAAAAACAGGATAGACACGGTTGGAATCATAGTGCCAAATATAATACATTCGTTCTTTGCGGCGCTCGTATATGAATTGGAGGAGTTGTTGGCTGCGGCAGGCTTGAATATGTTCCTATGTTGCTCGCACGACAATCCAGATATAGAAGCAAAAAAGGCGCAAATGCTTCTCGAGTACAGGGTGTCGGGAATAGTGCTGGTTCCGTCGCTGCGCTCTGGAGCGTCGGCAGAGACGGCAAGAAGGCTTTCAGAATCAGGAATTCCGCTTGTTATGGCCGACAGAATAATAAGCGGCATAAAGGCAGATACCGTCGAATGGGAAAGCCGCAAAGCTATGAAGCTTCTTGTGGAAACTCTGGCAAAGGCAGGGCGCAAAAATTTTGCGTACATAGCCGGAGAAAAGAACGAATGGAACAAGCGCGGAAGAACCCTTGGCTTCTGGGACGGCATATCCTCAAGCGGGGCAAGATGCGTTGCGGAAATAAATTGTCCAATGGAGTGTGCGGACGCGGCCGAATACATAAAGCCGCTATTCTCCTCACGCACCCCACACCCAGACGCCATTTGCTGCGCAACAGATATCCACGCAGATAAAGTTCTCTATGCCTTGAAAAAAATTGGCATAAAAATTCCGTCGGAGACGGCCCTGACAGGTTTTGGCGGCATAATAAATTCTCACAACACAAAGTTATCTGTAACCACCGTAAGGCAGAACCCATCACTTATGGCAAAAAATACCGCAGAGCTGGTATTGGCGAGAATAAGAAATACAAATCAAAGGATTAAACCCGATAAATTCAAGCACATCAAGCTGCCTGTATCAATAGAGTTTGGGCAATCTACCCAATCAAAAAAAATATAGTGTAAAATTCTGTGTCAAAAATTGTCTTGTTTGCAAGATATCCCGCGTTTGCAATGTATCTTAAGGAGAGAATTTCCATAAAGATTTAACCCATTCTACGCTTTTTAAAATAGGAAGGTGCGGCCTGAATTTAAAGCATGTCTTAAAGCTCGCAGTCTGCCACAACGTTGCGTTTTCCCTTAGAAGGATACTCGGCAAACACCTTTATCTTTGCAGTTTTGTCCATAGGCAGTTTTTTTACTGAGGCCTCAAAGGGATAAGAATCGGCATATGACTTGTATGTCAGTTCTCCGCAGGAAACTTCCAGAACGAATTTTCCTTTAAAATTTCTCGACCCGAATGCCGACGCAAACACGGAATCTTTCCCAAATGGCGAGCGTATCCTAAATATATGAATCTCTCCAAGAGCCTCTGCCTCCGATTTAAACACCCTATGAGCGGGCGCGGCAAGAGGCTTAAGACCTCTCATAAAAGTATCATCTTGAGCCTGAAACCTAAGCGCAACAATCTTACCTGAAGGAATTTTGATGTTTGCCGTTTTGCCTGGGATAAATTCTCCAGACAATTTCCCGTCGGCATACAGCAAACATTTTTTATCTGTCCGCAAGCCTTCAAACGCCTTGGCCGAAAAATTAAACTTTGGGGAGATTTCCTCGTCGGAAGATGAGTCGTTTAAGAACAATACCCAGATGTCGTTCTTTCCGCGGGCAAAGATTGAGTTAATCTTGGGATTACCAATCTCCACGCCGCCGGGAGAAATCATCGGACGCGCCTCATTTCCGTATACACTTCCGGGAAGCCCATATATTCTATCTACAAACCACACATAACCCTTCTGCCTTAAATGCCTAAATTTAACTTCACCACGCGACGACACTAAATACTCCGCCATGAGATAATCTAAGCTCTGCGCAAAAAAGCACGGAATGTGATGGTAGTATATGCTTGTTATATCAGGACCCTTGTACGGATAGTCCGGGCGGGAGTATGTGTTGTCAAAAGACGCAACATAATAGCCTGGATAATTCCCAAACCGCCCTATTATGCCATGCCTTGAGAGGTTCTTTAAGCAGGTATCGCCAGAGAAATATCCGGCAAGCAAGATCTCTGCCGACCAGCTTGCCATGAGTATATTCATATCTCCGTACAAGCTCGCCGTAAGGCTCGATACCCCCTCAACACCAAGCCCAAGCCGCGAGGCCTTTGACCCGCTTATGGTTCTCTCTGGGAGGGGCCATTGGCCCACCCAGTCTCCCTCAAGAAATTTAAACCCGCCCGCTGCCATCTTATCGCGCGCTTCAGAGCCAAGCCTAAATGGCCTATTGCCCCTATACCATTTGGGAAATAGCCCAAAGCCAAGTCCCCCTCTATTTATTCTAAGTTCCGCGCCTAAAGGCGGCTCTGGAAAGTTCCATGCAGACACCGCAGAATGGTATGCGCCCAAAACTGCGTAGCGAAGGTATTTATTGTCTTGGGTTATCTCGTACAAATCGGGCAGATACCACCACTGAGGATAATTTGAAACGTTTACAAATCCACGGTATGAATCTGTCTCGTAGTTGGAAGTCTCCCAAAAAGCTTTTTGCAGCCATGCGTCGCAAAGATTGCGGGCTTGGAGCAAATACTTCTCGTTGGAAGTTGCAAGATATGCCCCAAGTTGGGTAGCCCAAGCTGCGGCGTCCCACGAGGAATTTTTAGATGAGCCAACAGAAGCCTCTGCAGCCTCTACAAACACAGGGTTCAGATTTCCCGTAAGAGCATTTGCAGACAGATAAAAATCTTCCCCAAACGACGAACACGGAAACCCCAGACTTCCCTGTCCAGATGCATATCCCCTAATCTCCTTAAGTTCAGTTGTAAAATGAAATATGTTTCTGGACAAAACATATTCTATCGTTGGCAATGCCCTATTCCAATAATAGTCTTCATCGCGGGTGAGAATGGCTATTGATATCTCGGAAAGCGGAGAGGCGGAGGTTGCAAAGTTTATACCTTCTATATTCCAGCGGGCTTTGAGTTTGTCGCTCCAGCCTCCGGCGTCGGCATCGGAAAGGCAACCTATTATGTTTGATATTGCATCGCTAAGAGAGGTATCTTCGGGCTGGCGTACAATTTTCCCTGCGGAATATATCTTGGAATTTACATTGCGAGCAACATTATCCCAATCTCCTGGTAGTACCATAGCATAAAAATTTGAATATATCTTTTCTCCAGCCTTTTTGTAAGAATTGAGTCCACCCATTATAGGCTGAAAATATGCTATGCCAACTTTTCCTCCAACTCCGCCGGATATTGAAAATCCGCAGCGAGATGTGCCGCGGGTAGGCCATGTGAAAGAGTCGAAAATTTTAGGATCGGCAATAACTGCGCATGTATAATCAACCGCTTTATCCTTAAACTGAACTGCGGCATACGGCTGGCTTACGACGCGGTCGCAAATAAGCGAAGGCTTTCTCATGAACGTTCTTCTATGGTATATAGGCGGCAAAGAAACCGCTCTTACGCCCTCTTCCTGAACGGAATTAAAACCTAAAAATACGGCGCTAAAATATCCATTTTCCCTGACGGGAAATTCAAAGTCGAAACGGACCGAATGCAAATTACCATCATCTACAGAACAAAGTGCCGAGGCGCCAAAATCAAAGTTTAATCTCAAAGTTTTATCTGATATCTTTTCAACCGAGCGAACCGGCAGTTTGTATAATTTCTCAAAACGGTACGCGTCTGAATGTTTCACATACAACTTGCCCCCACCGGCAAGAGTTAAAGGAAAGCTCCATTCAGCAAAATATTTGTCAAACATATGGACATCGCCATTGTATCCAACAAAGAAAATCTCCTCAGGAAAACTCTTTGAAAGAACGGGCCTGCCATTTTCCATAACATCTACCGAACGCACATACATAGTTTTCCCGGAAGAATCACGCCGTTTGGAGTAGGTTATTTTAATATAGGAATTGGAAATTGCAAAGTCTTCCGGGGCGTCGACAGGAGAAGGTTCTTGCGGCCTATCCATGCGCGTTGTTTTTTGAATGCGCATTACGGCGTTTTCCATTCCAACTTTAAGAGGTTTTGCCAACATCCAAGCCTGTTTGCCGTTAGAAGAAATATTGTTCGGGTTAAAATTGGCGTCTTCGGCAAACAATAAGGCGTGAACTCTCACAGGCCCGGCCACGCGCGGAAGAATTGATGCGGATATATTCCCACCATTCCAGGAGAATTTCCCTATTTTTGACCACAACCAGCCGCTTTGTTTTATGCCATGGGTTCCGGAAGTGCCTATTGGCTTGCCGGAATTTACAGCTATATCAAATTCTCTCTGGCCAGATTTCTTGGGCAGATCAAAAGAATCTACCCACACATGATAATTCCCCTCAGGCAGATTTGTCTGCGCGGCAAAAGACAGTGTGCTCTCAGCGAGACATAGAACGTTATCCTTTCCAGCAAAATGGGTGAATGTCCAGTTTGATATGTCTATTCCCTTTAGGGAATCTTTCATGTCTGAAAATTTTAAGATATAATTTTCCGCATAGGAAGAAAATGCCAATATAATGAGGGAAGCGGAACTTATAAAAAATCTCTTCATACATTTATATAATGTGCCGGAAGGAATTTAGCATGTAAGATATAACAAAAAACACGAACTTGGAGCAAGGTGAATTTTCCCAATATGACATGCAATACGGATGTTTTTACCGAGACCGATTTTTAGCATTCAGAGTAAAATAAATTTTTTTGTGGATTTTTTTTACATTAAGAGTATCCAAAAACAATTCATATAAAAATAAATGGCGCTATGAAGTGCGCATATCCGCAGAGAATAAAGGGAGAATTTGTGAACCTACTTCCGCTTAGGAAGTTCGAGGGGCCAATATCTTTAGTAGAGACGCCCGAGCAGCTTGAAGAGGCATTAAAAGAGATTGAGTCAGAGCGCATATTGGGATTCGACACAGAAACACGTCCATGTTTCAAGAAGGGAATGCAGCACAGTGTTGCCATATTGCAGCTGGCCTCAGAAAACAAGGCATGGATATTTAGACTGATACCTTTAAAAGACCATCTGGAAAGGCTGTATAAAGAGGTTTTGGCAAATCCGGAAATAAAGAAGGTGGGTCTTGCAGTAAACGGGGACATACGCGCCCTAAAGAAACTATGCAATTTTAACGCTGCCGGCTTCGACGAGATAAGCAAGTACACACAGAAGATAGGAATAATAAATACCGGAATGAAAAATCTCTGCGGTGCAATATTGGGTATAAAAATTTCAAAGAGCGCGCAGATGAGCAATTGGGAGAGCGACATCCTAACGCAAAAGCAGTTGGATTACGCCGCCACCGACGCATGGATAGGTCTTGAATTGTACAAGGAGGCAATACGCATATTGGACTCCAACCGCTACTGTTTGTATATAGAATCAGACGCAGACGCTCTTGCGGAGGAATCGCTGATGAAGAGATTCATGGCGGCATTCAAAAAACTTTTTGGATAAATCAGAAAATTTTTCTTGCAACGCGAAAAAATTTTGTTCTTATAAGGGGCTTTAATTGACGCAGGGTGGAGCAGCATGGTAGCTCGTCAGGCTCATAACCTGAAGGTCAGTGGTTCAAATCCACTCCCTGCACCCACTTTCAGACGCCCGTAAACTCTATGTTTACGGGCGTTTTTGTTAGGTTATAGCTGGCTTTGCAGAATGTGAAATAAAGATTATTTTTCTAAGATTTTCAAAAAATCTTTCTATATAGATTACTATAATCTATAAACTTAACAAAAAATATAATTATAATACAGCCTTATTTACAGCATTTGGATCATAGAGCAATCATACAATCAAAGGCCTGTTAAATGCTTTAAAAAGTGTAAAGTCAAAAAAATGCAAGACATGTATTTAAATGAAAAATTTTTGTCTTGAAAGACCCTATGTGCCGGTTGGATAATCATTATTAATGAAATCTCTATTCATACCTAAGGAGTGCAATCCGGAAGAAACCAGAGTTGCACTGATACCCGCCGATGCCGAAAAATTTGTAAAGGCCGGCTGGTCGGTAAATGTGGAAAGCTCGGCTGGAGTAAAGTCGGGTTTTGCCGATGCCGATTACCAGAAGGCGGGCGCAAAAATTGTCGACGCTGCGTTCCTAAAGGAGGCGCAGTTTGTCGCCAGCGTGGGCAAGCCCACTAAGGAAAGCATAGAGGCAAGAAAGCCCGGGTCTTTCCATCTGAGCTTGCTTGATCCGTTTAATGAGAAGGAGCTTCTCAAAGATTTTGCGGCACATGGAGTTAACGCCGCAAGCTTTGAGATGATTCCACGCTCTACAATAGCGCAGAAGATGGACGTGCTAAGTTCCCAGTCGAACCTGGCCGGCTATTACGCGGTGATAAAGGCGGCGGAAACTATAAACAAGGCAATACCTATGATGATGACTCCGGCGGGAACAATATCCCCCCTGAAATTTTTCATTGTGGGAGTTGGCGTTGCGGGTTTGCAGGCTATTGCCACAGCAAAGAGGCTTGGCGGCAGAGTTGAAGCATTCGACACCCGTCCGGTGGTGGAGGAGCAGGTAAAGAGCCTCGGGGCGAAATTCGTAAAGATAGACCTTGGCGAGACCGGCCAAACGGCGCAGGGCTACGCTAAAGAGCTCACGCCTGAACAGATAGAGCTTCAGCGCAAAGGCATGGCCAAGGTATGCGCGCAGGCGGACGTTATAATTACAACGGCAAAAGTATTCGGAAGAAAGGCGCCCCGCATAATCACGGCGGAGATGGTTTCTGGAATGAAGCCTGGAAGCGTAATTGTAGACATGGCAGCCGAAAGCGGCGGAAATGTTGAAGGAACTGTTGCCGGAAAGGAGATTACCACAGAAAACGGAGTATTGATTCTGGGTATAAAGAATCTGGAGGGAAGAATTCCTGCATCGGCAAGCCAGATGTTCAGTGCAAACGTCAGGAATTTCATAGAGCATTTCTCTACGCCGGAAGACGGATTCAAGCTGGACATAGAAAATCCCATTCTGAAATCTGCCGTGGTTGTTTACGACGGGAAAATAACCGACGAAAGGTTCAAGTAAAAATTTAACGAGAGAAGATTATGGAAATTATTCTGCTTCTGTTCATATTCACGCTGGCGGCATTTCTGGGCTTCGAGCTTATATCGAAGGTGCCAAGCCAGCTGCACACCCCGCTGATGAGCGGGTCAAACGCGATAAGCGGCATAACCATAGTAGGCGCAATTATTGCAACCGGAGGCACGGAGGGTTCGGTATTTGCAAGCGTACTGGGGTTTGCGGCGCTTGTGTTGGCAACGCTAAACGTAGTGGGCGGATACATGGTTACCGACAGAATGCTCGGCATGTTCAAGAAGAAGGGAGATAAATAATTATGGATCCCGTAATCATAAATTTGGCATATATAGTATCGTCGGTACTGTTTATTCTGGGAATTAAAATGCTCGGAAAGGCCGATACGGCAAGGAAGGGAAATCTTGTATCGGCGGCGGGCATGCTCATTGCCATAATATTTACACTATTCGACAGAAAAATACTCGATACGGCAGATCCTGTATCTTGGGCGCTGCTGATAGGTGGTCTTCTGATAGGCACCGTTGTTGGATTTACAGTGGCAAAGAAAGTAAAGATGACATCGATGCCTGAGATGGTCGCTTTGCTAAATGGATTCGGCGGACTTGCAAGCCTTCTGGTAGGCTGGGTTGAATTCCATTTCGACGGAATTGCAGGAATTGATATATCGCTGTTTACAAAAGTATCGGTTATAATTACCATACTCATAGGCGGCCTGACATTTACAGGAAGCGTCTATGCTTGGGGAAAATTGTCGGGCAAGATATCTGGCAGAGCCAAGGTTTTCAAAGGGCAGAAAGCTTTCAACGCTGTGATTGCCGCAGCTCTTGTTATTGTGAGCGCGGTATTTTGCGTAATCAATGGCTGGGAAGCCGGCTATGCGGTCATGATTGCGGCAATAGTGCTGTCTTTGGCTTTGGGCGTATTTGCAGTTATGCCTATAGGCGGCGGCGACATGCCGGTTGTGATATCTCTTTTAAATAGCTTAAGCGGTCTTGCGGCAAGCGCGGCGGGCTTTGTAATTCATAACAATGTTCTTATAGTGGCGGGCTGCCTTGTTGGAGCCAGCGGCGTGATACTTACAGTGATCATGTGCAAGGCCATGAACAGAACGCTTTACAATGTGCTGTTCTCCGGATTCGGCGCAAGCTCTCAGAAGGGCGGAGACGAAGTCAGCGGAGAGATGAAGGCAATATCTGTGGACGACGCCTACTATGTGCTTGAGGCTGCCCAAAGCGTTGTAATAATTCCTGGCTACGGCATGGCGGTTGCGCAGGCGCAGCACGCAGTAAAGGAACTGGGAGAGCTTCTCGAGAATAATGGTGCGCAGGTACAGTATGCCATACATCCTGTTGCGGGCAGAATGCCGGGCCACATGAATGTTCTTTTAGCTGAGGCCGATGTTCCGTACGAACAACTAAGGGAAATGGCAGATGTAAATCCGATAATGGAAACGGTTGACGTTGCCATTGTAATAGGCGCAAACGACGTGGTAAATCCTGCTGCGGCGCAAGATAGTTCCAGTCCTATATACGGAATGCCGATAATAGAAGCGTACAAGGCAAAAACCGTGTTCTGCCTGAAACGCGGACAAGGAGCAGGATTCTCCGGATTGGTAAACAAGCTGTTCTTCATGCCAAACACACGCATGATTTACGGCGACGCAAAAACTACCATTACGGAACTTGTCGCAAAATTCAAAGACAAGTAAAAAAGATTTCGTTTTATTTGTGGCGCGCCCGAGAGCAACATTTCGGGCGCGCTTTTTTGATTCGGGAAAGGAGAAAATATAAAAGGCAATATATAAAAAAGCCTTTTGTTAAGTTTCGTACTTTAGAACTTTAATAGGCTTGAAAAATTTGCCGAATAGTGCTTTCGATAAAAGCCTTACTATATGGAAACGGATCCCATAATAAAAGTACGCAATCTGCACCACAAGTACCGTGAGGGCGACGGTTTTAAAGAGGTGTTGCACGGAATCAATCTCGATTTCGAGCGAGGAAGCATAGTTATTATAATGGGTCCGTCCGGATCGGGGAAGTCAACCCTGCTAAAGCTTATAGGCGCGCAGCTTACACTGCAAAGCGGCAACATTGAAGTTGCCGGACACAAGCTGGAGGGAGCATCGCCGAAGATGCTCAGGAAGATAAGGAGAGATATAGGTTTTATATTCCAAAGCCACCATCTGCTTGGCTCCATAAATGTATGCCAAAATGTCCAGCTGCCATTGGCTTTCGATGAGAGAGTAACGGCGGAATCTTCAAGGGAACGAGCTCTTGAAGTATTAAGAACTGTTGGAATTGCCGACCAAGCCTGGAAGAAGCCGGCACATTTGTCGGGCGGGCAGAAACAGAGGGTTGCAATAGCAAGGGCGCTTGTAAGGAATCCGGCAATAGTATTGGCGGACGAACCGACCGCCTCGCTCGACGAAAAGAGCGGAAGAGAAGTTGTGCAGCTTATAAAGAAGATGTCTAAGAGCCTTGGGGTAAGCGTGGTGCTTGTCACGCACGACAACCGCATTCTCGATATTGCAGACCGTATTATACATCTTGTCGACGGCAGGCTCAAAGAAGAATAATTCCCTCAGAAGAGCAACCCCAGCCTTAGATGACTTACATTTAGGCAAAATTCTCTAAGGCATTTATTGATTGCTTTATCTATGATATCTTTGCCGTCAGCATTAGACATGTACAATATTCGTATTTTGATAATATGAATTCTTATACTTATAACTTGGATAAGGAATAAATAGACGCGGAAGCCTATTTTTTGGAAATAGCGGCTCTACATTTACACATTGATATTTAGCAACATATATTTTTCATTTTACAAAGAAGCAAAAAGCGCCTTGACAAGCCTTCATAACAATGACAATTTCTCCGAGGCAATAAACCTTTCAAAGGCACGGATTATGGATAATATTTTTGATAAAGATTTCTTTCTTCCGGCGGACAAATTCTTTAAGAGATACGCTCCGCAGGCGCTGACGTACGACGACGTATCTTTGGCTACGCAATATTCCGCTGTACTGCCAAAACAGACAAAACCGGATACTTCTCTTTCAGCTACAATAAAGCTTTCGCTTCCGATAATATCATCCGATATGGACACCGTGACTGAGTCTCAGATGGCCATAGCAATGGCGCGCAACGGCGGGTTGGGGCTCATACACTACAATATGGACTCCGCCCAGCAGGAATCGGAAGTTGCAAGGGTAAAGAATTACATACACGGGCTTATACAGGAGCCTATAAAGGTTTCGCCAGATCAGCTTATAGGAGATGTGCTCCAAAAGATAGAGGAGCGCAAATACCGTTTTAGAACTTTCCCTGTTGTAGATAAAGACAGAAAACTGGTTGGGCTTTTGCCAGGTAGCGTGGTAAAGGAAAGATATGCGTCTATGCCTGTCAGCAAGGCTATGACTCCGCGTTCGGAAGTATTTACAATAACACAAAAGGAGCTGGGGAAAAACCCGATAGAGGCAGCCGACAAGTTTTTCACGGAGCATTTTGGAGTGCACAAGCTGCTGGTTGTCGATAATGACGACAAACTCTGCGGCTTGTTTACCTTAAGCGACATAGAGAGAATTCTCGAAGAGCACAAACATCTCTTCAAACCCGCGAGAGACTCAAAATTCCGCCTTATTTGCGGAGCTGCGGTTGCGCCTATCAGAAAGCCTGACGGCAGCCTCGATGAGGACAGAATAATAACTCACATAGGCAATATGGTCGACAAGGGCCTCGACGTTGCTGCTGTTTCTACGGCGCATGGTTTTACAGAGGGCGTTGGCGATATAGTCCAGCTTGTAAGGAGAAACTTTAAGAAGCTCACCATTATTGCAGGAAACGTAACGAGCGCCGCCGGAGTGGAATTTCTGGCCAAGAAGGGCGCCGACGCTATAAAAGTTGGGCAAGGACCCGGCTCAATCTGCACAACAAGAATGGTTGCCGGAGTTGGAATACCGCAGCTTACAGCTCTTTACGTATGCTCTAAGCAGGCCAAGAAGAGCGGAGTAAAGATAATTGCCGACGGCGGAATAACAAAGAGCGGCGACATGGTAAAGGCCCTCACCCTTGCCGACGCAATGATATGCGGAGGCCTGCTTGCGGGTTGCCCAGAAGCTCCAGGACAAATCATGGAAATAAACGGCAAGACCTACAAGCAGTACAGAGGCATGGGTTCCCTTTCTGCAATGAAGGCCGGCAGCGCTGCAAGATACGGGCACGATGTCAAAGACAAGTCAGACAAAATTACAGCGGAAGGCGTTGAGGCGCTTAAGGAGGTTTCCATTCCGCTTGACGATCTTCTAGCTATGTATGTTGGCGGAATACAAAGCGGCATGGGTTATCTCGGCGCGAAGAATCTCGACGAGCTAAAGAAAAACGCCCGTTATGTTCTGGTTTCCGATGCTGGACGCAAAGAGGCAGCCCCGCACGATATCATAGAGGTAAAGACTGCAAAATAAGTTCCTTTTTAAAATCAAAATAAAGTAGGCTTCAAAGAGATATCCTCTGAAGCCTATTTTTTTATATATGATTTATGAAGAGAACTAAATACGCCGAAGAATCCCATAAAAAAACAATAATATCTTTCATCTGTAAACTTTCCAAAGAGGGCTTTTGAGAAAGTTTTTGCTATTCATTAAATAGGTAAAAAAGCTCTTTTATTCTTCTAAAAAATATCCGCCGATAGTTTTAGAAATATGGTATAGGTATATCTGCAATAAATAATGCAAAAGAACGCTTATCTACTAGTACTCAACAGATATTTTTTTGCCTATAGATGTGGTTACACTTATGGTACCACCTGTGGAATTGATTACGATAGCATCGTAAGACTCTCCCATAATAGATTCTGCTGGAGATACGGCATTGCGCTTTACAAGGGTATTGTAGTCAACCATTTTAAGTTCGGTTTCCTGCAGATAAGTCTTGCCACCCTCCACTATTGAAGAAAGCTGTTTTTGTATTGCTCCAAGACGGGCGTTTTCCTGAATTTTAATTACAGCCGGAACAAAAACCAACGCAACCAGCACTATCACAACTATAGTTATGATAAGCTCTATAACTGCAAAAGCCCCTCTTTTTTTCATACGCAGGCATAATTTCATAGCAGATAAAAAAGGCAAGCAATTTTACCCAAGCTACTATGGGGAAAAATCTTTTATAGAAGGTTTGCTTGACCTAACTTTCAACAAGCATTGTATTATCTAAAATTGAAAATATAAAGATGCCATAAGAAAATGGGGACTATAAATCCATAAAGAAGAGGCCAACATGCAAAACTACGCTTCGGATCAAGTTCTTTTCGCCTTGCTGATAAGTTTTCTTGCGGGAATTTCCACATCCATAGGAGGCGCAATATCTTATCTTATCAAGCGGGACAATATGAAGGTTATGTCCTACGGGCTAAGCTTCTCTGCGGGAGTTATGATCTACATATCCTTCATGGAAATACTGCCGCAAGGAATGAGCAGGCTGGGAGAGCATTTTTCTTCCGCCATGGCAGGCAAGGGAGCGGCTCTTGCATTGTTCTTCGTAGGAGCAGCTCTTACTGCTTTGATAGACCAGCTTGTGCCCGAACATATGTCGGCCGACATGCTCAAATGCGATTCAAAAAAAGGTGGACGCATAGGCAAGGTAGGCTTAATGACCGCTCTGGCTCTTTGCGCCCACAACTTTCCAGAAGGACTTGCAGTATTTGCCTCAGGGCTGGATAGCATAGCTTTGGGGATTCCCATAGCCATAGCTATAACACTGCACAATATACCAGAGGGAGTGACAGTTGCCCTACCCATCTACAACGCCACAGGAGACAGAAAAAAAGCTTTCTGGTGGGCAACCTGTTCCGGGCTTGCAGAGCCAATCGGAGCGTTTGTAGGATTCTTATTTATAGACTACCTGCTTAGCGCAGCCCTGCTTGGAGGGCTTTTTGCACTGATTGCCGGAATAATGGTTTTCATATCTTTAGATGAACTTCTCCCAACAGCCCAGGAATACGGCAATGGACATCAATCCATATTCTGGGTGTTTCTCGGCATGGGAGTTATGGCGGCAAGCCTACTATTTATATAATGCAAATAAAAGAGCTTGTAAGAAGGTAAAAGAGCAACTCTGATGTTCACAGAATCCAAAATAGCAAATACAAAAAAACCTCCGCAAACAATATGGCGGAGGTTTTCTAATTTTGGGCAGGAACAAGTAGTGGTAAAATATGGGGACAAGGCTTAGGAAGCTATCGAGATTCTTTTAATTCTGAATAGGTAAGTTTTCTAAGTTTTAACGGAGCAGATGAACATACGGATAAAGTTTGCGAATCTCCGGATATGGCGGTCTTTGCCGAATAAAAATATCCATCGCCAAAAAACGCCTCGGCGCTTAGAGTGTCCACAAATAATAATGCATCAAGATTGCCTTTAGAATCGGCAGAATAGATAAACTTTCCAAACGGCGATAGGGAAATTTCAATATCTGCATTTGGAGAGGTTTTAAGGTTTATGCGCAAAAGCTTGCCGCGCCAATCGGCAGGAGTAAATGATACAGATTTTAAATCTGGGGAAAAGCCTTCTACTTTACCTATAGCGCTCTTCTCATCTCCAAAGGCATTTAAAATCTCCGCTGAAGGGCGCGCCTTCATAACATACAAACCGTCCTTCAAAGCCAAAGACACCTCGTAGGGCACGGACATGCACTGACTGAAGCACATCCCGTTTTTTGCAACCTCTGACGGATTTATCCTAAGCCAAGATATGGCAATGCACCTTCCATCATAAACATTCTCAAAAAACTGCGTTGCATATACCCCTTTTGCTACACGGCGCGATACAAATTTATCGGCAGAAAAAATCTCTTTTAAGCTCTCCGAACCGTCTGCCTTCCTGCCTTTCTCCTCAATAAATTTACGCCCGTCGAAATCTCCCACGACATAGTTGAACGAAGCGTCTATCAAAAGCCACTTATATTCGCCCGTATTTTCAACCTTCAATTTTGCTATGTCCGGGCACTCGTAGAGGGCTTTGACAAAATCCGTGCGGGTCCAATCCTTGAGGTT
>CALXQW010000003.1 GCA_944390805.1 uncultured Opitutales bacterium
CTTCTGCGATGTTGTCGGCAAGCTTTTGAGCCGATCCGGCACCTTCGGCGGCTATTGTGTTAAACGCTTTAACCATGCCGCTAACCGTTCCGTAAAGCCCCAACATGGGGGATATGCTCGCTATAACAGAAAGGTATGATATAAGAATGTAGGGACCGGCAAGCTCTTCTGTTGAGGCCTCTTCCATGGCGCGCTCTATGGAGTTTATGTCGACTTCCTTCTCATTTATACGACCCAAGCCGGAACCTATTATGTTGGTTATAGGAGATGGCTTGTCCTCGCAAAGCTTGATTGCGTCTTGCAACTTAAGCTCGTTTAAAAGCCCTTGCAACTTGTTTACTGTTTCTGGGGCGAGAAAGACCTTTCTCCTCACATTTATGAAATTATATACTATAAGAGACATGGACAAGATTGCACAAAGACCCAGCGGATACATCGTCACACCACCCGCTCTCCACATATCAGCAAGAGATTTTTCCGCGACAACCTGCTTCGGCTTGTCGCCTTCTTCAGGCGTATCGGTTGCTGCGGCAGCGGGGGTCTGAGCCTCCTGCTGGGCGTATGTTACACCCTGAAAACCAAGCACTGAAAGAGCCGCAAAAGCCCATATAGCTATATATTTTCTTTTCATCTAATTTAATGTATTGGAGTTTTTAAGTTTGGTTATAAATTTTAGCTTTCTCCGCGGCAAATACACGGATAAACTTTTCTATTCTTATATTGTCTCCGCCATGCCTTCAGTGCAAGTTATTTCTTCTAAAAAATTAGAGAGCTTTTTCTTTGGCAAAAAGCAGGGGGTAACAAGCGGTTTTGTAATTGTATATATATGTTAATTAGTATATTAAGAATATAATTCAAATCTAAAAGTTAAAATATTTACATTTTTTATGCTACTTAGCAGATTTTAGTTTTAGATATTTCTAGCTATTCCCATCTAAAAATTTCCATTTCATAGAAAGCTATAAATACTTTGGGCATCCATGTGTTTTTCTCTCATGCAAGCCCATTATATCATTGGAAATTTTATGAAATTATATATTCTTATTTTTACATTCCTCGGCAAAAGATAGTATCTTTTCCGAAAGTTTACTTAGTCCGTTCCTGCGGTTGGGGGACAGATGCTCTGTTATTCCAAGCTCTTTTAGAAAGGCCGGATCAAAGGAGAGTATTTGCTCCGGAGTAAGATCTGAGTACATATCACAAACGAGGTGTGCAATTCCCCTTGTTATGATAGAATCAGCATCTGACTTAAAACGGCATTTGCCGTTCTCAAACGTCTTTACCAGCCATAAACCAGACACGCACCCCTTTACGAGGTTTTCCTCCGTCTTGAATTTTTTATCCAAAGGCGGCAGATGCTTGCTCCTTGATATTATGTATTCAAATCTTTCCTGAGGGTCGTCGAAACACCCGAATTCTTCGGAGAGAAGTTTTTTTCTTTCTTCAACTATGTTCATATCCCGAAAATCTTTATGCCAAGCCTATCTGCTTGGCTCTTTACCTCCGGCAAATCCAAAATTATTGTCTTGCCAGCTTCTACCGCAACATTGCGTATATTGGCTGCGTCTAAAGACCGCAGCGTGCGCTCCCCAATGACTGGTACGTCGAAACGGTAGTCCTGATTGCGCTTGACCGTCTTTACAAAGAGCATGTCTTTTGCCGGAAATTCTCCCGCGCGCGCAAGCATTTTGTCTGTTCCTTCCCACGCCTCCACTGCTATTACGCTGCCGCGGGAAACCACGCAGCCCTGGCCGATGTCCAACCTTGCGCATTCGCGGGCTATTTTTAATCCGTGTTCAAGGGCATCAGCTGTTATCTTCCAGTTGCTTCCAGATAAAAAACCTTCCGGGGCTATGTGTTCGTCCATGAACGAACGCGCATCTATCAGCTCCGTACCCACTTTTGACAGCTCGCTGGCTATTGCTCCAAATATGGTCTGCGCATTGCGTTCCTTAAGCGTTGCAAGTATTGCAAGGGCCTTTAAATCTGGCATCATTCCCCTGAAGAGCTTCTTGGGGGTTATCTGTCCGGCCATTATGGCGTATCTTGCTCCAAAATTCTTTGCCGCTTTAAGCAGCTTGCCCAGTTGCCCTACGTTTATTACAACCCTGTCTGACTTGTCGAATGTGTCTATAAAACCGGTATCGGTCTCGTCGTTAAAGGCTATCAGCTTTATTTTTATACCGGCCTTTCTGGCGTTTTCGGCAAGCAAAATAGGATAGCGCCCCTTTCCGGCTATCAGCGCAAGAGGGGCAGTGCTATCAAAGTCTGCCGGGACGAATTTTGAATGCATTTTCTCAGTATGGGCGGAAATCGTATTCTGGCTTTTTCAAGAAAAACTCCTTGGGCAGAATTCTCCTTGCCACCAGCTTTCCAGCTCCGGAAAATTGAAAATATATGGATTTTGCCGCGTTCTTTGCAAGAGATATTGTCTTATCGTAAGACTCCTTTTCCAAATCGTTTATAGGATTTGTCGAAAGCGGATAATTGCCCTTAAGGCTCTCTGGCGTGGCAACCCCAGATTGCCCCTGCTGAAAGAAATCCGTCTTATTCGCGTCTTTTGCTACAAATCTTGTTTGGCCTTCAAGCAGGTCTATTCTCGATGCGCCTTCAGCAGCTGTGGCCACATACGCGCTCGATTGCGGCTCAAAAGTGCCAAATTTCATATTTATGAAAGTTTTGCTCGCAGGCCGCGGATATTTGCCAAATACGTATATCTTGCCGCTCTTTAATGTTATGGTCAGGCGCGAGGGGGTCGCTTCCATATCATCGCTTACAGACATCTTAAAAGGCTGTACCTGTTCAAACTTATCTATTGTAAAATCGGCCTGGGTGTTGGCAAATATCACTGTCCCGTTTGAGAGCACCAGAACAATACAGCCGCCGTCTTCATTCTTAACTCTAACGTTCTCAGCCGGAATCAAAGTTCCTTCTACGAGGCTATTTTTGCCTAAGTTTTTCTTCGCCTCCCTGAGCGTATGCACATACAGCGAACCTTTTGAAAATACCCCTTGCATTACGGTCTCATTTTCATATCCAGAGTATCCTCCTTGAAAGTCCGCATGGGACTGCGCGGCCGATAGAAAAAGCGCCGCGCATACAAGCGTACAGAAAACAGCGTTTGTCTTTCCTAAAGTCATGTGCTATTTTACCACTATGTTTACGATTTTCATCGGAACATAGATTTCCTTTACAATAGTCTTGCCTTGCAAGTGGGCTTGCACTTTCGAGTCGGCCTTGGCCTTTGCAAGAACGTCATCTTTAGATTCGTCCTTGGAGACTTCAATATCTGCTCTGAGTTTGCCGTTTACCTGCACGCCTATCTTTACGCTCGACGATGCCAACTTGGTCTCGTCGAAACTAGGCCACGGCTCTTTAGATATAGACTGCGTTCCTCCCAACCTGCTCCAAAGCTCCTCGGCTATGTGCGGAGCAAAAGGCGCAAGCAGCTTTAGAAAATCTCCAGCGCTCTTGACCGATATCTTCTCTGCCTTCTGCAGCGCCGATACAAAAATCATCATTTGGCTTATTGCTGTGTTGAAGCGCAGATTCTCTATGTCAAAGGTAACCTTTTTTATGGTCTCGTGCAGAGCCTTGAGCAGCTCTGGAGAGTCGGCCTTCTCATCGACGGAAATCTTTGGGTTTAATGAGCCGCTTTTGTCTATATACTCGCGCCAAACTTTTTTCAGGAATCTGAATACTCCCTCTATCCCGCGCGAGCTCCACGGCTTCATATCTTCCAGCGGCCCGAGGAACATCTCGTAAAGACGTAGAGAATCCGCTCCGTATTCGGCTATTATATCGTCCGGATTTACCACATTGCCGCGGCTCTTACTCATCTTGTAGCTGCGGGCGTCTACCTTTATTGATTTGTCCGCCTTAAGCACGAAATCCGTTCCTACCTTCTCCACGTCTGATTCCGAAAGCTTGACACTCTCAAGGGAGTCCATCTTTGCGGCTTCTGGCGCGCTTACGTATTTCCCAGACGCATCTTTGTATGTGGTAAACTCCAGCTGCCCAAGTATTATTCCCTGGTGGAATAGCTTCTTGAAAGGTTCGCGCGTTGTGACAATTCCGCAATCGTACAGAACTTTGTGCCAGAAACGCGCGTAGAGCAGATGCAATACTGCGTGTTCGGCTCCGCCTATGTAGAAATCTGGCGTTTGCCAGTATCTTTCTAACTCCTTTGATATTGGAGCCTTGTCGTCTTTGGGGTCGCAGTAGCGTAAATAGTACCAGCACGATCCTGCCCATTGGGGCATGGTGTTTGTCTCCCTGTGTCCGGCAAACCAATTTTCTCCGCCGGGCTTGCCTTCGCTTTGCGATACAGTCTTGCCTGTCAGGGCGTCTATCCAGACATTCACCCAGTCTTTCGCATTCGCAAGGGGGCTTTCTCCTGTGCCAGACGGCTGATAGCTTTCCATCTGCGGAAGCTTCAGCGGCAAAAACTCCTCTGGCAAAGGCAGCGCATAGAACCTTTTGCCATCGTCCGACTCATACCATACCGCCTCGTCGGGCAATAGCTCCTTCAATGAGCCTTCCTTCGCCTTATCGTATGCGTCTTTTTCCACCCATACGATGGGGAAGGGCTCTCCCCAGTAGCGCTGGCGCGAAAATAGCCAGTCGCGCAGCTTGTAGTTTACATGCCTTGAGCCTATTGCCTTAGCTTCGAGAAATTCTATTATCTTGTCTTTAGCCTCGTCGGACTTGACTGAATTGAACTCTCCCGAATTTATCAATACACCCTTGTCCGGGAATGGCAGCGGAGCGTCGCTCCCGTCTGCAAGCTTCTTGTCCACAACCCTTATTATGGGCAAATTGAACTTTACGGCAAAATCGTAGTCGCGCTCGTCGTGGGCGGGAACGGCCATTATGGCGCCGGTGCCATAGCTCATCAAAACATAGTCGGCCGTCCATATCGGAATGCGCGCTCCGTTTACAGGATTTATCGCGTATGATCCGGTGAATACTCCGGTCTTTTCCTTCGCAAGATCAGTCCTGTCCAAATCGCTCTTTGAGGCCGACTTCTTTACATATTCGTCAACCGCAGCCTTGTTCTCGGGCGTGGTCAGCGCGCCAAGCAGCGGATGCTCAGGGGAAACAACCATATATGTCGCTCCGAACAGCGTATCCGGACGTGTAGTAAATATCCTGAGCTTTTCATTCGGCAAAGACTCTATCCCGAAATCCACAAGAGCACCCTCTGAACGGCCTATCCAATTCTTTTGCAGTCTCTTTGTTGAATCCGGCCAATCCACTTCGTCAAGCCCCTTTATGAGCTTGTCGGCATAGGCGGTTATGCGCAAAACCCACTGGCGCAGATTGCGCCTCTCAACAGGATGGTGCCCAACCTCGCTCTTGCCGTCTATAACTTCCTCGTTGGCGAGCACCGTACCCAGCTTTGGACACCACCAGACGGGCTTCTTGTCAACATATGCAAGTCCCTTCTTGAACAGCTGCAAAAATATCCACTGCGTCCATTTGAAATACGACGGATCCGTAGTGTTTATCTCCCTGCTCCAGTCTATCGCAAAGCCTATGCTCTTTATCTGTTTCTTAAAGTTCTCTATATTCTTGGCTGTGGTTATCGCCGGATGCGTTCCGGTTTTTACGGCGTACTGCTCGGCTGGCAGGCCGAACGCGTCCCAACCCATGGGGTGCAGAACGTTAAATCCGCGCGCACGCTTGTAGCGAGATAGTATGTCGCTTGCAGTGTAGCCCTCCGGATGCCCTATGTGCAGCCCGGCTCCCGACGGATAGGGAAACATGTCCAGAATATAATACTTTGGCTTGTCGCTAAAGTCCTCGGCCTTGAAGGATGAGTTCTTATCCCAATAGTCTCGCCAGTATCTCTCTATTTCCGGAAATTCGTAATCAGCAGATTTTGTCGCCATTTTTATTAGAAAAGTTCGTGTATAAATTAGGTGCGGATAATGACGCTTTTTATGCGCGCGTCAAACAATTAAAAAAATCAGCCAGCCGGCATGGCGGCATAAGAGTTGTATATCTACAACCGCTATGCCACGATTAAAAGTTCTGGTCTATTTCCTATTTGTATTTGCAGTTTGAAACCTGCATTTTGCCAATGCCCTTATTTTGCATATTTCTTATGCCTGCTACATGCCTTTGCTTTGCATAGTATCAATACTGTATCAATATACATCGGGCCGGCGGTCGGAGAATGTGTCTATATGCCTGCGCACCTTTTCAACATCCTCCAAAGATACGTCGGAGAAAATCAATGCCTCCTCGTCTTTTGGGGCTTTTGCGGCATAGTCTCCATTTGGGGTCAATATTGCAGATGAACCGAAATATTTTAAAAGCCCAGAAGACAACCTCTCCTCTCCAACTCTGTTTGCCGCTGCAAACCAGCATTGTTCCTCCATGGCTCTCGCCCTGACAAGCGTGTCGAAATGGCTGTCTCTGGGGTAGGGAAAACATGCCGAAAATAAAACAATTTTTGCCCCGTCAAGAGCCATTCTTCTAAACAGCTCTGGGAAGCGTAAATCGTAGCATATTGCAAGCCCTATTTTCCCAAATGGAGTTTCCGCAATGCAGGCTCTATTTCCAGCTCCCACATGCCTGTCTTCCCCGAAAAGCCCAAAGAGATGAACTTTGTCGTAATAGGCTGCTATTGCGCCGTCTGAGTTGAACAAAGTCATGCGGTTGAAAGGGCGCTTTTGGTCTTCCGGATTTGCATGCGGATTTGACCCGCATATCCATATTCCGTTTTCCCTAGCTACATTTGAGAGTTCATCCTCTATGGAAAACTCTCCGTCTCTTAGAAATTCCAAATTCTTTGCGTAGTCAAACCCGCAAAGAAACATCTCCGGAAATAGCACAATGTCGGCTCCGACATCTTTAGCGCGCGCGGCAAAATTCTTCGCCCGCCCGAGATTTTCCGAAAACCGGCCTGTGCCAGTCTGCATCTGCGCTACGGCAATTCTCATATTATCCTTATTTTCTTTATATCCGGAACAAAAGTCTGCGCATTTTTCAATATGCCGCGGGACACAAACAAAAGCTGCTGTTTTACGGCTGCGTTTTGCGCGCATATAGTTAGAGTTCCTCCTCTGACAGATTCAAAACTACAGCGCTCGCACAAGTTCGGAGGAATCACAAGATGCCAGTTTAGCCCGAGCATATCGCGCGCGCCTCCTTCATTTATATCGAGCTTCTTCAGCGTCAAAGAGCCTATCTTGCCAATCTTCTGTGGCCGCCCCTCCGTCATACGCGGCCTTGCGGCGGAGTTGCTGTGGGCAATTCCTCTAAAAGCGCTTAAGATCCCGTCTGTATCGCTGCTTAGCGGCATGTCTTGTGCCCTTTTGAATCGAGGTATTTTTGCAGAAAGTACAGAGCATCTATGGCTATAGAATGAAATATCTTGCCGCGCTTTACAAGACTGTCGAGCTCGTCCAAGTTGTACAACTTTGTCTGAACTTCCTCGTTCGGATCAAAATGCGTACCTGAAACCTTCTTGCAGTTCTCTATAATATATATGTGCGCCGTGTTGTTTAGAATTGCCGGGTTAGGGCGTATGCGCGCCAAGAGTTTAGGCCGGTTGCCGGCGTATCCGGTCTCTTCCAGAAGTTCCCTTGCGGCGGCTTTTGCGGGAGATTCTCCCTCGTCTATAACGCCGCCTGGAAATTCCCACGAGGTCTTTTCTACCCCAAACCTAAACTGGTTTACCAAAACTATCTTCCCGTCGGGCGTAAGTGCTGCAACTTGCACCCAGTCTCGGGCGATCTTTACATAGAAATCTCCCTCCCTGCCGTCGGGATGCCTGTATCTGCGCTTTACTATCTTAAATACCTTGCAGTCGGCATAGGGAGTTTCTTTTATAAGCCGCCATTTTTTTGGTTGCGATATCATCTCGTTTAGCCTGTTTGCCAATATATTTTACCAGCCTTAAGCCTTTAAAAAAACAGGCCGCAATCCGCGGCCCGCCAAAGTCTTTGCTGTTATTTTACAACATTAATTTTCTGGCCTATCCTAAGCCGGTTTGACGACACCCCCGGATTTGCCTTCTCTATGCTCTCAACCGATACCTTGTACTTTGCCGCTATCTTGGAGAAAGTGTCTCCAGCTTCCACCACGTGAACTATTGAGCCGTCTGCCGAAGTCTGTACCTGCTCCTTGGCGCTTGCCTCGGAAGAATTGCTCTGAGTCTGCCTGCTCTGGGATGCCGACGCTCTTTGGCCCCTTCCTGCAAGTTCCTGAATAGCCTTTTGGTTAGCTTCTATAAGCTCTCTATTGGCCTTTACGTTGCTCGACAAATTCTCAAGCACATTCTGAACCTGCCTGCCAAAGTTGTCTATGCGCAGCTTGTCGGCACTCTTGTTGTCTTCAACCATGGCTGCGAGAGAATCAAGCCTGTCCGACGTTTTCTTCACGTCTATAGCCGCCGCCGCAATCTTTTCTATTTTCTCGTTGATTTCATCGCTTAACGCAGACGCCTTCTTGGCTGAGTTTATCGCCAGAAACAGCGCCGCCCCGCCGAGCGCTATGGCTATAGTTGCCAGCGCAATCTGCAAGAACGCAGGCGCGCCCGAATTTTGATTTGGAGTGTTTTCGGATTCTTCCATGGATATTGTCTTTTGAAAATTTATAAAATAGAAGCCCTTATATTTGCGCGTTTCGGAAATTTTTCAATTATAATTTCCGGCCTAAAAAACAAATGGCTTCTTGCGGCGGCTGAAGGGAGGGGCAAAGCCTATTAAGAGGCTCTGCCATCGGTTCGCATGTCTGCTTTTATCGTCTTTGCTATGCTCGATGAATCAAATATCTTTCCGCTTAGGCTGATTTTCCTTGTAAGCTTTGTCCAGCCGCGTTTGTCTCCCTGCCAGAAATCCGGGTTTGTATTCTTATCATCCCCGCCAGGATGCACATCTTTGAAAAAGTATTCCAGAATTTCTATACCGTCTAATTTCCTCCTTTTCAGCCTCCATTTCTCGGGAGAGTTTCTCGCAACAACCATTATTATAGTATTGCCGTATTTGGCGTGCATGTTCCTGGCAAAAGATTCTATCTCTTCTATGGGGTTATCTCTGTATGTAAGAAATAGTATGCGCTGGGCCTTGCGCATGATTTCGTCCTGCCGTTTCCATCTTCGGCATATGATCTCCAATGCCTTGCGTCTCGCCTCTGAAAATGGAATAAGACCGCTAAAAATATGGGGGGCAAACATTCCTGTCGGGGTGTCGGTAATATCGCGGTGGGGCAACCCTGTGGGTTGCTCGCAAGTATCCCCGGAGCAGTTGTCGAAAAAATGCTCGAAGTTGCTTTCGTAAAGTTTCCACACCTCATATAGGCTTGGGGAGGTTATCCAGTCTAGCGGGCTTGCAAACCTCCTAAGCCCTGCCTGCGTTGCATAGTAGGCGGCGCGGCATTCCTTGCCAAGCGGTATTACAACGTCTGCGCTGACGTCTTTTCTAAATAAGTGCTTGCACAGCGCAAACTCAAGCTTTGCCCTGAATATCTTGCGCCTTTCCGACCCCGGTATGAAGCACGACAACAACTTTGCTAAAGATCTTATCATCTGCATTAAGATTCAAGTTCGTTATTCTTGGGATTTTTTTTTAGCATTTCTTTCATGCAAGAAAAATCGTACCCACAGTGCTATTTTATATCTGAGTTTATTCTAACGAATATTCTTCTTTTCGCAAAAATTTTTATAAAAGATTTGCAAAGATGAGCCGCCATTGTATTTACGTCTAAGCAATGGCAAAGATGGAAAGAAAACTTTTAAGCGGCAACGAGGCAATAGCGCTTGCTGCACTTCATTCGGGGTGCTCATTGGGGGTCGGATATCCGGGCACTCCGTCAACGGAAATTTTGGAGGAGTTCTCTCGAATGGGCGGAAGTGCCCAGTGGGCGCCAAATGAGAAGGTTGCCGCGGAGGTTGCTCTTGGGGTTGCGTTCGGCTCGGGCAACGCCCTTTGCACGATGAAGCATGTGGGGTTTAACGTATCGCAGGACCTATTCTTTACGGCGGCGTACAGCGGTGTAAACGGGGGGTTTGTTGCGGTTGTTGCGGACGACCCTGGTATGGCATCGAGCCAGAACGAGCAGGATACACGCTCGCTTGCTATGGCTGGTGGCCTGCCATTATTGGAGCCGTCGGACTCGCAGGAGGCTTACGACTTTACCCGTTTGGCATTTAAGTTGTCGCGCAAGTTTGGGTCTGTATTTATAATAAGAACAACAACACGCATAGCTCACAGCAGTACAGCCGTATGTTTCGACTCTTCCTCCGCAGAACCGAAACCGGACGGAGACTTTGAACGGAATATCCCCGCAAGGGTGATGGTTCCCGCGCATGCGCGTCCGGCTCATGTAAGGCTGCGCGCTCGCTTGGCGGAGATAGAGAAAAACGCAGATAAACTTTTCAATTTCGAGTTTGATTCCAATGATAAATCTCTGGGTATAATAGCCGACGGAGTTGCGTATATGCACGCCAGGGAGGTTGCGCCTAATGCAGGATTTTTCAAGGTTGGAATGGCTAATCCCCTCCCGGTTGAAAGAATAGTGGAGTTTTCAAAGAAATATAAGCGCTGCATTTGCATAGAGGAGGGCGATCCGTATTTGAACACACTTCTTCTTGCCGCCGGCGCGAATGTTGAAAAGCGGGACGAAAAATGGCGTTTTGGAGAATTTAATTCAGATAGGGCAAAGGCGCAGATAGATGGCAACTTGTCTTACGAGCCAAAGGTCTTTAAGTCTAAGCCTCCGCAGCTTTGCAAGGGTTGCCCGCACATATTTAGCTTTACTGCAATAAAGGAGCTTGGCTGCATAGTTGCCGGTGACATAGGCTGCTATACTCTCGCGGCGGCAAAGCCGCTTGAGGCTATGGACATTCAGATATGCATGGGTGCAAGCATAGGAGTTGGGCTTGGCCTGAGGCGTGTTCTGCCAGAGGAGAAGGCCCGCAAGGTTGTCAGCGTGATAGGCGATAGCACTTTCATGCACAGCGGTCTTACCGGATTGGTTGAGGCCGTTTACAACAAGCCGTCAACAGGGCATGTAATAATAGTGGTGGACAATTCCACAACGGCGATGACGGGGCAGCAGGATAATCCGTCAAGCGGCGCGCATCTAGATTCCACTCCCGCGAAGGCAGTTTCCATAGAGGAGGTTGCCAAAGCCGTAGGGGCAGACAACGTTGCGGTGTTTGTGCCGGCGCGCCAGAGTGCGGAGTTTAAGGAATATCTTGCAGCGAGGCTTGCTGAAGATGGCGTGTCTTTAATAATACTCAAGCAGCCGTGCCTGCTTGCCGCCGCAAAGAAACTAAAAGCAAAGAAGGCTTAAGACGATGACGGATAAAATTACCAATATAAGGGTTGCCGGTCTTGGCGGCATGGGTGCGCTCAAAGCAACGCTGATACTCGGAGAGTTGTTTTTCGATTTGGGCTACGACGTAAAGAAGGCGGAAGTTCACGGAATGAGCCAGAGGGGCGGGTCTATATTTTCAGATTTGCGCTTTGGAAAAAAGGTGTTAAGCCCGATGATCCCGAGCGGGAAGGTTGATATACTTGTGTCGATGCAGCCGGAATGGTCGGACGTGCACAAGGCAGACTTGGCTGACGGCGGCAAGGTTGTGTCTCCGGCGGATATACATTTGTCTAAGTTAGGAAATCCAAAGAGCTTAAACGTGGCGTTGATCGGTGTGCTCAGCAAGATATTTCCGGATATTCCGGAGGAGAAGTGGCTTGAGCATATAAGGGCAAGTTTCCCGGAGAAATTGTACGAGGGGAACTTGAAGGCATTCAAGCTTGGCAGAGGCGAACTTTAATTAGGGGCAATAATCAGATGGACTGCAACTGGAACGACAAACACGGTGCTATAAATCCCGACAGCGCGATAGATTTTCTTCCGCGCGAGCAACTAAGGGCGCTGCAATCGCAGAGGCTCTCTGCGATGGTTTATCTTGCGTACGAGAATGTGCCGCTGCATCGCAAGCGTATGGACGAGCTTGGAGTTAAGCCGTCTGACATAAAGAGCATAGACGACATTTCAAAGCTGCCCTTCACTCAGAAGACAGACCTGCGCGACACATATCCATACGGGCTTTTTGCCGTTCCGTTGAGCGAGATAGTCAGGCTGCACGCCAGCAGTGGAACCACAGGAAAGCCGATAGTTGTGGGCTACACACGCGAGGATATGGACGTGTGGGCGGGTGCGCTTAAGCGGTGTCTGCTGATGTTTGGTTTGACGCGGTCTGACATAGTGCAGGTTTCCTTCGGTTACGGGCTATTTACTGGCGGGCTTGGCTTGCACGGCGGGGCAGAGGCGCTTGGGTGCACGGTTATACCGGCGTCGGGTGGAAACTCTGAGAGGCAGCTTATGATGCTCAAGGACTTTGGCGCCACAGCTATGGCTTGCACGCCGAGTTATTTTATACATCTGATAGACACTGCGCAGAAACTTGGGCTCGACATGAGGCAATTTCCCATAAAGGTTGGAGTATTTGGCGCGGAGCCATGGTCCGATCAGATGAGGAAATATATAGAGCAGAACGCAGGCATAGAGGCGTTCGACATCTATGGTTTATCGGAGATAGCCGGGCCAGGTGTTGGCGGGGAGTGCCGCGAGCATAACGGAATACATATTTTGGAGGACAATTTTTATCCGGAAATAGTAGATCCCAAAACCGGAGAGCCTTTGCCTGACGGCGAGGAGGGAGAGCTTGTCTTAACCACTTTGAGCAAGAGGGCCATGCCCATATTGCGCTACCGCACGCACGACATAACCTCTATAATAGCCGAGCCATGCCCTTGCGGGAGGACGGTAAGGCGGATACGTCGCATAGGTCGCAGGAGCGACGACATGTTCATAATAAGGGGAGTAAACGTGTTCCCGTCGCAGATAGAGGCGGCTCTCATGAGGGTTGCGGAATGTTCTCCGCATTATAGAATTTTGCTTGAGAGAAAGCGCGATCTGGACTCCGTTACTGTTGAGGTTGAGCTTAATCCAGATGCCTACACAGACAACATAGCCTCTTTGGAGGCTTTGCGCAAGCGCATACAGGCGTCTATAATGAATATAGTAAATATAAAGATAGACGTGCGCCTTGTGGAGGCAGGTAAGATAGAGCGTTCGGAGGGGAAGGCCAAACGCGTAGTTGACTTGAGAAAAATCTAAGAAAGGCCATATTATGACGGAAATTCTAAAGCAAGTTTCCGTGTTCATAGAGAACACGCCCGGGCATCTTCGCAAAGTGTGCTCGGTTTTGGCGGAGGCTGGGGTAAACCTTCAGACGCTCTCTGTAGCCGAAAGCAGGGATTACGGCATAGTGCGCATAATAGCGGATTCTCCAGACAAGGCCGCAGAGGCTCTTTCCGCGGCAGGCATAGCCTCAAAGCTTGTTGAGGTTGTTGCAGTTGAGGTTGCCGACAGGCCCGGCGCGCTGCTTGCCATACTCGACAAGGCCCAGGCTGGCGGGTTGAATGTTGAGTATATGTACGCAATGACACGCGGGGTGAATGGGAATCCGCTTATGATAATGCGTTTTGGCGATACCGCAAAGGCGGCGGAAGTGTTGAAATAAAAAGCCATTTTTTTGTAAAATATAGGCATTTTATGGGCGCAAGGCAAAAGGCTGTTGCGCGGAAAATATGTCGGGGCTAAAACCTTGACATATTTTTTTTGTCATAATACGGTAAGCTGATAAATCATTTTTCTATGAACGAATTTAAGACATCGGAGGCGGGCAAAGCCAGCCAAGGCAATACAGAATCGAAAAAGGGAATTCGCGCTTGTTTAAATTCGGCGATAGACTGGATAAAGCCGCGCCAGGACAAGGACGGTATTTGGTGCGCGCCGCTTGAGACCAACTGCTGCATGGAGGCGCAGTGGATTTTGGCGATGTACTTTATAGGATTTGACGATCCGAAGAAGCAGAAGGTAATACAGTATATTCTCGATCGCCAGCGTGAAGACGGCTCTTGGGACGTATATTACGGGTCGGAACAGGGAGACATAAACACCACATTGGAGTGCTATTTTGCGCTTAGAATATCTGGCTTTGACCCCGATGACAAAGTGTTGGTTAAGGCCCGCAAATGGCTGCTTAAGAACAAGTGGACGGAGCATATTAGGGTATTTACAAAATATTGGCTGGCATTGTTCGGGCAATGGCCGTGGGCCAATACGCCAGTTTTGCCGCCGGAGATAGTATTTTTGCCGAAGTGGTGTCCGTTTAACATATACGATTTTGCCGCATGGGCGCGTTCTACAATGATGCCCATAGCAATTTTAACGGCGCGCAGACCGGTTAAGGCTCTGCCTGATTTTCTTCAGCTTGACGAGCTTTTTCCTGAGGGGCGCGATAAGGTAGACTACCGTCTTCCGCGCAAGACGAAAGGATTCTTTACATGGGAGAATTTCTTTTTGAGGCTCGACCACATGCTGCACGGCTACAACAGAGTGCCGATAAAACCCCTTAGGGAGAGTGCCATAAAGCTGATATTGCAGTGGCTTTTGGAGCATCAGGACGAAGACGGCGCATGGGGCGGTATACAGCCTCCGTGGATATACTCAATAATAGTTATGCACGTAGAGGGCTTTGCGCTTGACCAGGTTAATATGTCCAGGGCGATAGACGCGTTTAACTTGCATTGGCAGGTAAAACGCGGAGAGGGAATAATGCTTCAAGCGAGCGAAAGTCCTGTTTGGGACACTTTCCTTACCATGATAGGCCTGATGGACGCAGGGGAGACTCCGGGAACTTCGCCTGAACTGATAAAGGCGTTGGACTATGTTCTATCAAAGGAGAACCGCTACAGGGGAGATTGGGCGGTTAAGCTTCCAAAGAGCGTTGAGCCAGGCGGATGGGCTTTCCAGCGCGCCAACAATTACTATCCGGACATAGACGATGCCGCCATAGCAATTTTGGCCTTGAAGAAGATACAGCGGCTCATTCCGCGCGAGAGCGCAAGGGCAAGAAGGGTGGATTCCGCCATAAGAAGGGCGGTTGCATGGATGCTAAATTTGCAGTCGAAAAACGGCGGATGGGCTGCCTTCGATAAAGACAATACCAGGGCGCTTGTAACTAAAATTCCGTTTTGTGATTTCGGCGAGGTGTTGGATCCGCCAAGCGTTGATGTTACGGCGCATGTCATAGAGAGCCTTGTGGCGTGCGGATATTCGCGCAATCATCCGTCTATAGCCAGAGCGATAGAGTTTATATATTCAGAGCAGGAAGACGATGGCTCGTGGTTTGGCAGGTGGGGCGTAAATTACATATACGGAACATCTGCAGTTGTAATTGCGCTTATGGCTGTTGGCGATACGGCTGACAGTTCCCACATAAAAAATGCTGTTGAATGGATTTTGTCCAAGCAAAATCACGACGGCGGATGGGGCGAGAGCATTGCATCTTACATGGAGCCGAAGTATTCCGGAACGGGAATACCCTCTACGGCGTCGCAGACGGCGTGGGCTATAATGGCGCTGGTAGCTGTTGGGGATCCGTCTTTGAAAGACGCAATCCGCCGCGGGTGCGACTTCCTTGTCTCCACCCAAAAAGACGGAACTTGGGAAGAGCCGTATTATACTGGGACTGGCTTCCCCGGATACGGTCTTGGCGCTAAGGTCGATTTGCGCGCGGGCAAGGCGCTTCCGCAGGGAAAGGAGCTTGCAAGGGGATTTATGTTGAATTACAATTATTACCGTCATTATTTCCCAATTATGGCACTTGCTCGGGCGGAGAAATTTCTCGAATCGGACAAGACTGAGAAGGCGGTTTGAAGTTTTTTTATGGTAAGGAGTAGATAGTTGTTGTTCGGATTGTTCTTTCGGTTTTTGCGGCTGGCGCTAATCGGGGGGATAGTCCGAAGGAGAATTTTACAATTTGAAAAATATATGAAATACGCAATAGGCATAGACATAGGCGGGACAAACACAAAACTTGGGACTGTATCTGATTCTGGCAGGGTTATTACAAGGAATACTTTTAACACTACGGATTACGACTCTTTCGATACATACATAGAGCATTTGATAGAGGAAATATCCGCCCTGATAAAGAAGTCCGGCGAGGAATGCAAGGGCATAGGTATAGGCGCGCCTAACGGCAATTATTACAAGGGAACCATAGACATGGCGGCCAACTTGCCGTTTGGTCTTGAGGCGCCAATAGTAGACAGGCTCAGGAACGCCTTTGGGTATAAGCACATATATCTTACCAACGATGCCAACGCCGCGGCTTTGGGGGAGAAAATCTACGGGGGCGGCAAGACGTACGACCACTTCATAACAATAACATTGGGCACCGGGCTTGGGGCCGGAATAATAGTAGATGGCAAATTGCTCTACGGGGCCGACGGCAATGCCGGAGAGCTCGGCCATGTATGCGCTGTGGAGGGTGGAAGAATATGCGGTTGCGGCAATAAGGGCTGCCTTGAGGCGTACGCTTCTGCTACAGGCATAAAGCGTACGTTTTTTGAGATGCTTGCGTATTATAACGGCAAGACGTCGCTTTCGGGATATTCTTGGGAGACTATAAATCCGAAGATTATCGAAGACGCCGCAAAGGCTGGGGACGAGGTTTCAAAAGCCACATACGATTTTACCGGGCGCATACTTGGCAGGGCTCTTGCAGATTTTGTGCATTTCTCCAGGCCGAGCGTATTCTTCCTTTTTGGAGGGCCTGTGAAGAGCGGCGAGTTGATATTTGCGCCTACGCGCAAGTCTATGGAAGAGCATCTAATGCCAGTATTTAGGGGCAAGGTAAAGATACTTCCGTCGGAGTTGCCCGAGGCTGATGCTGCCATATTGGGGTCTTCAGCGCTTGTCTGGAGCGGTATAGCAAACGAAGCATAGTTTTTATTATTGCAGTGCGGCGCTAAGAGAGGCGCCGCGCTTGCATTATAAGGTCTCTATTGCTTCTTTTTTTAGCTTTTTAATATAGCGTGCAATTAAGGCAACTGGGCATATATTCTTAATGCTTTTTTGCGTGGAGAAGTTTTCTTGGTGGAATAGAGCCGCTTATTTATTGCATAGTGCTTTGCATTAAAAATTTTTGGGACTATGAATAAGAATTTCAAGTTCTCCTCTTTGGCGGAATTGGAGGCGTTTTTATACGAGCTTAGAAATAGGGGGTCTAAATTTTCCCTCGACAGAATGTATTCGCTATGCGCTGCTTTGGGCAATCCGCAGGAGAAATTCAAAAGCTTGCATATAGCTGGAACCAACGGCAAAGGATCGGTTTGTGCAATGCTTGAGCATATACTATCATGCAAAGGATACAAATGCGGAATGTACACATCTCCGCATCTTGTGTATTTGGGCGAGCGCATAAAGTTCTGCGGCAGAGCCGTGGCAAGAGAAGAGCTTCTTAGTCTGATGAAACGCGTCAGCTGTGTTGCCGACGAACTTTTTAGCGCTTGTGAAGATGCCGATAAGCCGTCGTTTTTCGAGTATATGACAGCTGCCGCATTCCTGTATTTTGCCGAAATGCGTGCCGATTTTGCCGTTGTAGAGACAGGGCTAGGCGGGCGGCTCGACGCCACAAATATTCTTAAAAAGCCCGTATTGTGCGCCATAACAAGCATATCTTTAGATCACACTGAATTCCTCGGAGACAGCATAGAGCAGATAGCCGCCGAAAAGGCTGGAATAATAAAGCCAGGCGTTCCCGTTGTCTGCGGGGTTATGCCGTCTTCCGCGCGGTCTGTAATTTCGCAGATTGCCTTAAGCAGAGGGGCACGCAGCTATTTTGTTGAGGATTCTTTCCCGCTCGGGATTTCTTCCATGCCGGAAACTTCTTTAGGAGGCTCATACCAGCGCAAGAATGCCGCAACGGCGTTTTTGTGCGCAAAGATTTTAAATTCAAGCGGGACTGTTGAAATCTCCGAAGATGAGATTTTGGGATATTTAAAGAGCGTATCTTGGCCTGCACGCTGGCAAAATATACCGCTAAAGGAAAACGGAACTTTCATGATATTGGACGCATCTCACAATATTGAAGGGGCATGTGAGCTTGAAGAAAACTTAAGAAAACTCTCCGAGGATAATCCTGATAAGAAAATAGTTGTAAGTGTAGGCTCTCTTGAAAGCGGCAGAGCACGTGCACTGCTTAAGGCCATAGGCAGATATGCATCGAGGGTTGTATTGCTTGAGCCTGAAAATCCGAGGGCGCTTTCATTTGAAAAGCTCGAGGCTCTCTTGCCGGAGAATTTTCCGCCATACAGGCGTGGGCGTGTATCGGATATGTTTCCTAAGAAGGGTTTTTGCGCGGAGATATCTGAAGGTGAGATTCTTGTTAGTACAGGGTCTATATATCTTGCCGGGGAAGTTCTTGCGGCCTTGAACGGGGAGAAATCAGACAACCTTTGCGATGTACTTCCTAATAAATAAATTTATATAAGAAGAGTATCCCGTTCTTTCGCAAAAATTGTGCATTATCCCTTTATAAAAAATGGATTAGCTTTTTCAGAGTTTTAGTGCATATGTAATATAAAAAATACGCGCACATAATGTGAAAAATGCGCGCGTATTTCTAAATTGTAGGGTGAGCTTACTCGTCTATGGTTCTTTTTATAAGTGCCTCCATGCTTGGGGGACGTCCCATGAAGTTTTCAAATGCCTCCTCGGGAGAAACCGTCATGCCAACCCTTAGAATTTTGTTTGCAAATTCGCGCCCGGTTTTAGAGTCGAAAATTCCGTTTCTCTCAAACTTTGAGAAAGCGTCAGCGTCTAATACCTCAGCCCATTTGTATGAGTAATATCCTGCGGCATATCCGACAGGCTCTCCAAATATATGCGTAAAACGCGGCAGTATGCTTGCTCCAGGTGTTGCCGTTGGTATGCGCCATGCGTCCAGCATTTTGTCTACTTTTTCAACCGGATTAGGCAGAAACTCAGCAGGCTTAATATGCAGCAGAAGATCTGAATACGCAAATGAAAGCTGGCGCATGCATTGAGTGGCTCCGCGGAATTTGCGGCTCTTTAAGAATGGCTCAAAGAGATTGTCTGGAATTAGTTCCCCTGTCTTGTAATGGCGCGCAAAAGTGTCGAGACACTCCCTCTTAAAACACCAATTTTCCATTATCTGCGAAGGCAGCTCAACAAAATCCCAGGCGACATCGCGCAGGCCGACTTCCGGACAATCCATCATGAAGAAATGCACAAGATGCCCGAACTCGTGAAACAACGTGCATACCTCGTCAAAAGAAAGCAACGCCGGGCGCCCATTTGCCGGCTCGTTTAAATTTCCTCCGATAAACCCAAGCGCAGGCGACAACCCCTTTGCCGGACGCAGAAGATTCATCCACGCTCCGCCGCGCTTTGTCGGCCGGGGGAAAAAGTCTGCGTAGAATGCGCCTATAAGCTTGCCGCGTTCAGAGCGCACCTCGAAAAACTCTACGGATTCGTCCCATACGTCGGGCGTTGAAACCTTTTTTACATCTATTCCGTACAGCTTGTTGCACAGTGAAAAAAGCCCGTTGAGTACATCGTTAAATGAGAAGTAGTCCCTAAGCTGCTCAAGTGTGAAATTGTATTTGCTCTTAAACTGCCTTTCTGCCCAGTACGATATTTCCCAGGGCTGTAAATGTTCCTTTGCTGATGACGTGCATTCAGCCTTAAAAGATTCAAGTGAGTCTGTTTCTTTCTTGAAAGAATCTTCCATCTTGGAGTGCAGATCCTCTATAAATTTAAGAGCCTTTGCGCCGTTTGCGGCCATGCGCCTGAAAAGAACTGAGTCTGCAAAATTCTCATATCCGAGTATCTTTGAGGATTCGTCCCTCAATGATAGAATTTCAGATATCAACTCCAAATTCGAATAAGGCTCTTTAACGCCGATTCCCGCGGAAGCTTCCCACATTTCCCTTCTGAATTTGTCGCTTTCAGCGTATGTCATAACGGGTGTTATGGAGGGCTGCTCAAGTGTGAAAATCCATCCGTCGAAATCTTTCTTTTGGGCCTTTTTCTTGGCAAGAGCAACGGCGCTTTCAGGCAGACCGGCAAGCTCGTTTGCGTCGGATATGCGCTTTTCGTATGCGGCTATTGCGTCCAACACGTTTTCGGAAAACTTCTGCGTTTTTTGGGCAAGCTGACTTTCTATCTGCCTGTATCTTGCTTTCTTTTCCTTAGGTAGGTCGGCTCCGCTTGTCTTGAAATCATCGACAGTCTCCTCTAACAAACGCTTCTTATAACCGTCGAGAGATTTTGCCTCTTCGCTCTCGGAAAATTTCCTTATGACATTCCAAAGCCTGTCATCGAGATATATGCCGGCGTAGAAATCTGTAACTTTTGGAAGAACTTCAGATATTGCCTTTCTAAGCTCGGGAGAATTAGATACACTGTCCAGATGGTTTGCGGCTGTCCAGGCGTTGTCGAGATCAGCACAGGCCCTATCGAATGCTCGTATGCAGCTTTCGTAAGAAATTTTGTCTTCCGTAAGATTGCGTATCTTATCCAAATTCTTATTGGCGGTTCTGATTGCCTTGTCTATGTCGGAATTCAGACATTCCGGCTTCATCTCGCTCCATGCCGGAGGAAAAGCCGTATATATAAATGGGTGCTTGCTTTTCATATCATTATTTCTCCCATATTTTTTGCATGACTGAAATTTTAACAACAAAAAAAGCGCGGGTTTTTTAACTGTCCCGCGCCTGTTTTATATTAAAATTTATAGCCTTGGTTATTCGGAAGAACCGAGCAACCTGGAGAAGAATCCGCGTCTTTCCGGCTTTGAATCTGGAGTCTTTTCAATCTCCGGAGGGCGGTTGTCTAATATGCCTCCACCCATCTTGTAGTCCTGCCAGACTCTTACGTAGTCAACATCCATGCTGGTGCCGTCTATTTCGTCGCTCACACCGTGCGCCCAGTTCGTAATGGCGGCGCTCAAGAATACGGGAGCGTAGTAGTGCGCAAGATTATCGTTCGGGGTGCGAAGCATTTCCTTGCCGTTAAAATAGAATACAAATTCTTTCGGTGTCCAGAGGAATCCGTATGTGTTCCATGAACGGGCAAGATTTACTGTTTTCTTTCCCCCAAAAGCATGCTTGCTACTCTTGTCCTTTATTGTCTTCCATTCCTTACCGTCGAAATATTCTACCTTGTATGTGGGTAGGCAGTCCATAAATTTTCTAACTTGTATCCAGCCGGTAATAAATTGAATACAACCTATGTTACGAGCTTCCGGTAGCGTTATTTCTATCCACTTTTCTCCGCCTCCGTTGGAGCACCAACTTGTGGAGAGCTTACTATCCAATACGCTTTCTGCGGGGAACTCTTTCTGTCTGCCATCAAGGTATCCGCTGACCTTTATTGTACCGCCCTCAAGCAGATTCTTCTTCCCAGGTTTATCAGGATATTTTAAGTTATTTACGTCGATAGATGGATATCCACCAAGAGAATCCTTCTCGTACGCGGCAATTTCCCTTATATGGAAATGCTGATAATGATTGGACGAAATTCTAATCTTCGTTGCCGACACAGCAACATCAAGCGGTATGCTTACAAGAGGCTCTCCTTTTGAAAGCTTAACGGGATCCATCTCAAAACTTTTATGCACTACTACCTTGTGCGTTGTACCCCCGTCCTTTTTCTTTATCGGACGCCAATCGTGTATGGTGCAGTTTATCTCGTCGGGATAATGCCCCTCATTTATATCAAGCTCAAAAGGAATACCACCCTGAGGGAGTTTACCGCGCGTCATTAGCCAAAAAGAATTGTTCACTCCGGGTGCGTCGGCATATCTGTAGCGGCATTCAAAATATCCGTACTTAAAATACTTGTAGGTGTTCATGCTGCCGCTTGTCCAATCTTGCGTGCCGCGTCTTTCCTTACGGTTGCACAAACTTAAAATTCCGTCTTTAACCTCTATGTTCTCCGGGAAACGTCCGCATAGAATATGTCCTTCATTGCCGTTTGCTGGTAGCCATGTTTTGAACATTTCTTCCTTTGGATTGTCAAAGGTCTCCTCAAAGACAAGTTTCCAATCTCCCGTTCCCTCGGGCGGGTCGGCAAACAGATTGCATGCAAAAAATACGGCAAGCCCCGTTAGGACAAATTTTATAGGTTTCCTCATCATATTATTTATTATTCATGGTTTTCTCTTTTATACACTGTTTCAACATATGCAGAAACTTTATATATATGATTATCACATGTGCTGATCTTGTCAAGCCGTACATATTTTATATTTTTTATAGCACGCTAAAATTAAATATTTGTAAACAAATCCGTTTTTATATATCGTTGTAAAAATTTTTAAAATATTATGAAAAGCATCTGCGCAATATACGATTCATACGGTGTTCCAGCCGAAGTTGTTAAACCCGTCTCAAAAGACGTCGAAGCGCCAAAGTTTGGTCAGGTGCTCATAAAGCTTGAGCGTGCGTCGATAAATCCGTCGGACTTGGGCATGATAGGTGGGTCTTACGGTCGGTTGCGCACACTTCCGGCAATAGGCGGAAGAGAGGGTGTTGGCACGGTTGCGGCTCTCGGAGGCGGAGTTGAAAATTTAAAAGTGGGAGACCGCGTGCGCATTCCTGAGGAACCCGGAGTATGGAGGCAGTACCAGACTGCCGAGGCTGCCGGCCTTATAAAGGTTCCTTCAGATATTCCAGCAGATATGGCATGCCAGAGTTTTGTGAATCCGCCAACGGCGCTTCTTATATTGGACTCGTTCAAAGACTTGAAGCCTGGAGACTGGATTATTCAGAATGGGGCCTCAAGTGCGCTCGGGCGCTTTATGATACAGATATGCGCGTCCCGCGGCATAAAGACAGTAAATATGGTAAGGCGCGCCGACGAGCGCAGGGCTGAACTTGAGGCTATCGGTGCCGACATAGTTGTTGACGAGGCCACTTACGATGCCAAGCAAATTAAGGCCCAGACAGGAAAAGGCCCCATATTGGGCTTAAATCAGATAGGCGGAGAGAGCGTGTCAAACATGATAAAGACTATGGGAGATGGAGCTACCGTCATAACCATAGGCGGAATGACGGGCCAGCCTATAAAATTCCCAACGCGCTTTCTGATATTCAACGGTCTTACCCTTTGCGGTTTTTGGTGGGACAAGTGGCAGAGAACGCATACTCCAGAAGAGGTTGACGCGGTTTATGCAGAGGTGTTCAGCTTAGTTCAAAAAGGAGTCTTGAAGGCTCCGGTCGACAGTGTCTTTGCCCTCGATAAAGTTTCCGAGGCTCTTGCGAGGGCGTCGCAAAATTCTCGCTTTGGAAAGGTGCTGCTTAGTTTCGATTAGTATATTGCGCTTTTTTCCGATTATGTAGGCATGTCTTTATATAGAAGATTATCTTTTGCGGCGCAATGCTTTGGGGTGTTTATAATTGGTCTAATGGCTGCGTCGCAGGTTTTGGGAGATGCTAATATGCAAAGGCCGCTTACTGAGATGGAGAAATTCGTAATTGAAAACAAGGGAACAGAGAGACCCTTTTCAGGCAAGTTTAACGATTTTTTCGACAAGGGGCTTTACGTCTGCAGAAAATGCGGTAAGGCTCTTTTTGAGAGCTCCGGAAAATTTAAGTCAGGCTGTGGCTGGCCGTCTTTCGACGAGGCCGTTCCTGGCGCTGTTAGGCGCACACCAGACGCTGACGGCGTGCGCACAGAGATAACTTGTGCCTTTTGCGGAGCCCATTTGGGGCATGTTTTTGAGGGCGAGAAGATGACCCCAAAAGACACTCGCTATTGTGTAAATTCTGTTTCGATGGATTTTATCCCTGAAGAGTTCGTAGGCAGGGCCTATGTTGCAGGGGGCTGCTTTTGGGGAGTAGAGGCTCTGATGGCGGATAGGTCCGGAGTGCTCGGCGCGGTGAGCGGATATTCCGGTGGATCTGTTGAAAACCCAACTTACGCCCAAGTATGTGCAGGCAATACAGGGCATTTGGAATGTGTTGAGATATTCTTTGATAGGAGAAAGATCTCCTATTCTGATATCTTGCGCAGATTCTTTGAGATACATGATTTCTCCCAGGTGGACGGGCAGGGCCCTGATAAGGGAGAGCAGTATTTGTCGGCCGTATTCTGCTCAAATGCAGAGGAAATGAAAGAGGCGCTATCCATAGCAGAAAGCCTTAAAAAGCGTGGATACTCTGTTGCCACAAAAATTCTTCCTCTGAAGAATTTCTATCCTGCAGAGGAATACCATCAGAAATATTATCTTAAGAGCGGCAAAAAGCCTTATTGTCATTTCAGACGCAAGATATTTTAAAGCTTTTTTGAGCTTGGCGCATGGAAATATGCGTGGCTTTGCTTCTATTGAAATAATGGCGCGCCGTATATTTTATGCTAAAATTTGCTTGTTGCGTTCTTTTGGGTTTGCACGTCTTGAAGTTGGCGCCAAGATGAATCCTTAAATGATAGACGGCGGACAGGTATGCGCGGAGGGCGTTGTTGAAAAGATAATATTTTTCAACGACGACACCCAATTTTGCATAGCCCAGATGAGGCCAAGCGGTCGCGGTATGCCGTCCGAATATTCCTCACCCATAACCATAGCTGGCATATTGGCCGGCTTGCAGTGCGGAGAAACTATATCTGTAAAGGGCAAATGGACAAGGCATCCCTCTTACGGTGCAAGGATAAGTGTTGAGAGTTTTTCCACAAAGCTTCCTTCGAGCGTATACGGCATAGTAAAATTTCTAGGTTCCGGGCTTATAGCGGGTATAGGCAAAAAGTACGCACAAGCGATAGTAGATAGATTTGGAGAGGACACCCTAAAAATCATAGATGAAAATTCCGGCAGGCTTCTTGAGGTTGAGGGTATAGGTAAAAAGCGCGCGCGGCTTATAAAAAAATCTTGGGACGAACAGCGTGCCCTGCGCGATGTTGTAATGTTCTTGCGCACCTACGGCGTTGGAGTATCCATGTGCGCAAAGATTGTTAAAAGATACGGAGACGAAGCTATAAAGATAGTCCGAATGGCCCCTTACACTCTATGCCGCGAAATTTCCGGAATAGGCTTTAAGACGGCCGATGCAATAGCGGTAAATTCGGGTGTTCCAAACGAGTCCAAACAGCGCATACAAGCAGGCGTGCTGCATTGCATCAAGGAGGCTGAAGAAAAGGGAGATACATGCATTCCAAGGGCTGAGCTTGAGCATGTTTCCGCGCAGTTGCTCGATGTTGACAAGGAAAAATGTTCCCAGGCGGTTGCCGAACTTGTGGAGGGCGGTGAACTTGTTGCATTTAGAGACGGGCGCATTCAAAGATTTGCGCTCAACCGCGCGGAAAGGGATATAGCAGAAGACCTTCACCGCATTTTTGAGTCGGGCAGCGGGCTTCCCCCGATAAAGTTTGAATCTGCACTATGCTGGGCTAAGGATAGAGCAGGATTTGAGTTTGCTCCGGAACAATCTGAGGGAGTTCTCTTTGCATTGAAGAGCAAGGTATGTGTCATTACGGGTGGGCCCGGGACAGGAAAAACAACAATCTTAAAAAGCCTTTGCGATATACTCAAGGCAAAGAAGATAACCCCTGTATTGGCGGCGCCTACGGGCAGAGCCGCCCAGAGAATGACGGAGAGCTCAGGGGTGGCGGCAAAGACTATTCACAGGCTATTGGGGTACGATGCTTCCTCTAAGGATTTTCTTCATGGGAGGGAGAATCCGCTCGATGCAAAATTTGTTGTGATAGACGAGGCGTCTATGTTAGACACAAAGCTTGCCGCGGCTGTGTTTGGGGCGGTTCCTTCCGAGGCGCACCTTCTGCTTGTGGGAGATGTAAACCAGCTGCCGAGTGTCGGGCCGGGAAATGTTTTAAAAGACATAATCTCAAGTGCGCGCTTTCCGGTAATAAGGCTAAATAAGATATTCAGGCAGGGGGCAAGGAGCGATATTGCCCTTTGCGCGCGAGATATTTTAGAGGGCAGGGCAAAGTCGGGAAATATGCGGGTGTCGAAAATTTCGGATGTCGATTATTCGAGGGAACTAAACTTTATAGAAGCCGCGGAGCCTTCTGAGTGTCTTGATGTTTGCGTAAGGTTAATGCGAGATGAAATTCCACGCCGCGTAAGGAGCATAGATCCTCTTATGGACGTGCAGCTTCTTGCTCCAATGAAAAAGGGAACAGCTGGAATTGCTGCGTTTAACTCGGTTTTGTCGCAAGAGTTAAATGGAGGTGCAAAGAGCGTGTTGGGATCTTCCTTAAGGGAGGCAGACAAGGTCATGCAGACCAGAAACAATTACGAGCTCGATATTTTTAACGGCGACATAGGCAGAGTTGGAAGGCCATGTGCGGATAACTCTGCGGTAGGGGTAAAGTTCGATTCGCGCATGGTGGAGGTTCCCCGTGCGGACCTTTCTGATTTACAGCCCGCCTACGCTATCAGCGTGCATAAGTCTCAAGGCAGCGAGTTTGAAGTTGTGGTTATTGCTCTTTTAAAGCAGCATTTCCTAATGCTTCAAAGAAACCTGCTATATACAGCCATTACACGCGGAAGAAAAAAGGTTTTTGTTGTTGGAGATATGGCTGCGTGGGAAATGGCAGTTAAAAACTCAAAATCTTTAAGAAGGAGAACTGCTCTTGCGGAGAGGCTCTGACAGGCAACTTTTGGGAAAGCCCTGGGAGAATTTTTCTTATGGAAAGATCTGATATTAAAATATACAATTCTTTGGACGGAAGCGTACAGATTGAGAAAGTCTGCGGTGGCGGAATGTTAAATTGGGCTTATTCTACTTTCCTTGGAGGAGTTTTTCTCAATGCTGTTTTAAAGAGGGTTTTCTTTTCAAAGATATGCGGCATTTGGGCGTCGCTGCCAATCAGCGCTGGAGCAGCGAGGCGTTTTGTGAAAAACAATAATATAGACGAGTCCGAATTTGAAAAGCCGCTTGGGAGCTTCAGAACCTTCAACGAGTTTTTTACACGGCAACTAAAGGCCTCATCACGGCCTATATGTGGCGAGAAATCGGCGTTTGTTTTTCCGGCGGATTCTAGAAATAAGGCTTTTGAGAATGTCTCTGCGGCAGATTTCTTCTATGTTAAGGGGCAACGTATGAATCTTGAAAAGCTGCTTTCAAGCGCGGAGTTGGCAAAGCGTTTTGAGGGAGGGGGTATGCTTATAAGCCGGCTTAGCCCGCTAGACTACCACAGGTTCCATTATCCGGCAGACGGGCGAATATGCGCAAGAAGGCCAATAGGCGGGTTTCTATACTCAGTCAGCCCCATAGCCTTGCGCAGGAGCCTGAGCTATCTATGGCACAACAAACGCGTGCTTACCGTAATTGAATTGAATTGCGGGGCTCTCATGGCAATGGTGGAGATAGGCGCAACAAATGTTGGTAGCATAAAGCTTTTTGACTCCGTCGGAGAGCCAGCCGTAAAGGGCGCCCAGAAAGGGTGTTTCCAATTTGGCGGAAGCTGTGTGATATGCCTTTTTGAGAAAGGTAGCGTAAAGTTTGAAGACAAGCTCTTGTCTATAACAGCCAGAGGTATGGAATATTACGCCCACATGGGGCAAAAGGCGGGGGAACTCTTGGGTATATAAGCGTTCTATTTAAACCTTGGGCAGATGTGCTATTGTTGCGTAAAACCGTTGAGTGAGAAATTTAATGCGGCTGCACACAGGAATATATAATGTAAAATGTTCTTGAGAAATGCGCGCGGCATGATAGAAATGCGCGCTTGATATAAAGGAAAGATTCTACCAATGAACGAAGAACTCCTAAAAATAAGACACAGCGCCTCGCACGTTTTGGCGGAGGCGGTCTTGCGTCTGTTCCCGTCCGCCAAGCTGGATATCGGTCCTGCGACCGATTCGGGCTTCTATTACGATTTCGATATCGACCACAAGTTCACAGCCGAAGATCTCACAAAGATAGAGGCCGAGATGAAGCGCATTATAGACGAGAATCAGCGCTTTGAGAAGTTTGAGGCCACGCGCGAGGAAGCAGAAAAGATAATACGCGAAAACGGCCAGGAGCTCTATAAGCTTGGGCGTCTTGCAGACATTCCGGAGGGAGAAAAGATAACGTTTTACAAAAACGGAGAGTTTGTTGATCTTTGTGCGGGTCCGCATGTTGACTACACAAAGCGCATAAAGGCGTTCAAGCTTTTGTCTGTTGCGGGAGCCTACCATAGGGGCGACGAGAACAACAAGCAGCTTCAGCGCATATACGGAACTGCGTTTGCGTCGAAGGACGAGCTTGAAAAGTACCTGTTCCAGATGGAGGAGGCAAAGAAGCGCGACCATCGCAAGCTTGGCAAGGAGATGGGGCTTTTCCTGATAGATGATAAAGTCGGGCAGGGGCTGATACTCTGGAAGCCAAAAGGAGCTATACTTCGCCAGCAGCTGATGGACTTCATAATGGAGCTTTTGATAGCACAGGGATACAGCCAGGTATTTACGCCGCACATAGGTAAGCTTGGGCTGTTTAAGACCAGCGGGCATTTTCCGTATTACAAGGATTCCCAGTTTGTGCCGATAGTTGAGCGCGAGGATTTGGCAAAGATGGCAAAAGAAAATATCTCTGTGGCCGAATTTGAAAAGCGCATAGAAAATGGCGACGCCCAGGGATTCTTGCTTAAGCCAATGAATTGTCCATTCCATGTGCAGATATACAAGTCTGATCCGCATTCGTACAGGGATCTGCCCGTAAGGCTTGCGGAGTTTGGGCAGGTTTACAGGTGGGAGCAGTCTGGCGAGTTGAACGGAATGACGCGCGTGCGCGGCTTTACTCAGGACGACGCCCACATATTCTGCACTCCAGAGAGCCTTGACGACGAGATTCAGGGGTGTTTGGACTTGGTTAAGGAAGTATTTTCAACTTTGGGCATGAAGGAGTACAGGGTAAGAATTTCCCTGCGCGATCCCAAGAGCGATAAATACGTAGGTTCCGACGAGAATTGGGAAAAGAGCGAAAGCGCCATACGCAAGGCAGCCAAGAGTCTTGGAGTTCCATTTACTGAGGAGCTTGGCGAGGCCGCATTCTACGGGCCCAAGATAGACTTTGTCATAAAGGACGTAATAGGGCGCGAGTGGCAGCTTGGCACTGTTCAGGTTGACTACAATCTGCCGGAGCGTTTTGATTTATCCTACATAGGTTCAGACAACAAGCCACATAGGCCTGTTATGATACACCGTGCGCCGTTCGGTTCGCTCGAGAGGTTTACTGGAGTATTGATAGAGCATTTTGGAGGGAATTTCCCAACGTGGCTTGCTCCGGAGCAGGTGCGCATTCTTACTTTGAGTGAAGATGTTGTGCCTTATGCAGACAAGCTGTTGGCTGATATGAAAGCAAAGAATTTGCGCGCTAGCATAGACGACAGCGCAGACAAGCTTGGTGCCAAGATACGCCGCGCGGAGATGGAGAAGATTCCGCACATATTCGTAGTGGGCAAGAAAGAGGCGGCGGAGGAAAAAGTATCCGTTCGTTCCAGAATGAAAAAGGCCTACGATGGAGTTCGCGACAAGGCCGAGGCAATAGAGCTAATCGTTCAGAGCGCGAAGTCCAGAGAGTTGGGCGATGCCTTTGAAGACAAGTAATATTTATTTGTAAGCTGAATATATTAAAATCCCACGGGAGGAATTTTCTTCCAGTGGGATTTTTTTATGATGTATTATTTTTTGAAATAGTGTTTATTACAAGTTTCCAGATTTTAAAATAAGAAATACGGTCTCTTTACTGTAAATTGGAGTAAATATTTGAGAGCTTTTATGGACTTAAAAACAAGATTCTTGTTTGCGGTACGATAATACTAGGTTACAAACATTGTTTTATATTCAAAATTATGTTTGACCAGACATATGTGTGCGGATAAGTTTTATTTAACTTAACAGAAACATAATTTCAAAGAAAGGAATAGATATGAGGACTTTTGCACATATAGGTATTCCGTCGGAGATCAAGCGCGACGGCTCAATAGAGGTATCTGGGGCGGGGCTTTTTGTAACCGACGCAAATAAGAGCCCCAACAAGATAGAATGGCTCTATTTTCTGCCCGATTCCAACATGCCGGAGCTTCTAAAGAAGAGCACGCATATAGCTTATACCACAGACGATATCTCCGCGGAGATTGTCGGAAAAGACATACTTATAGAGCCGTTTGAGCCACTTCCGGGGGTTAAGGCGGCATTCATAGTAGAGGAAGGCCTTCCCATAGAGCTTATGCAAGTTATGTAGCTTGCTGGAGATGGGGCATGTTCCCCTATGCAAATGGAAAATCCGCACTATATATATTTGTGCGGATTTTTTGTTTTCCTTCCTAAATAGAGTGGAATTTATTCAGGTGTCCTTTCCGCTCTATTTTAGATGCCAAGTTGTACGTAAAGCGCGGTTGCAAAAATATGCTACAAGTGTGAAGTTCTAATATCCGTCCGCAAATAACGGGAGAGACGCAAGAGGTTTACTTCTCGGTCAGGGTGAATTTTATGGTTATACATGTCTTTTTACGCTGGCCGTCGCTTGTTATTTCCTCTCGTGTAAGTCCGCTCGTTATTATGGGTTCGCCTAACTTCATAAGATATGAAGTTTTTATCTCCATCGTATTAGTGGATACAGTCATCGAAGATTTGTCTGAGCTTTCTACAAATCCATTTATCCCGCTATGGTAGAATTTTATTTTGCAGCTCAATAATTTTTCATTTTTTGCGGGGGATATGGATATACAAATTTTTGTACCCAGGAATTTTTCTCCATCTTTTAAGAGGGCTTCTTTTTGTTGCTCTGTAAAAGAAGTGCTATGTTTTGCAAGTTCGGATAATGTTGTTCCTGCACCCATTGAGGTGTATCCAAACCCTTCAGACGTATCTATATTAATTTTGTGGCATACGGTTTTTCCGTGTATATCAGCCTCCACGGTCATGACGTAACTTTTGTCTTGGGCTCTGGCAAAGGAACAGGAAAAAACCATAGCAAATACGAAGAATACATATGGAAACGTCTTCATGCATACATTTTGGCATGGTGGTTCTATCTTGTAAATAATAATATACTTTTGCGGAGAATAAATAAGCCAGCTATTACCTATAAGAAAAGCCCCGCAAAGTATTGGATTGCGGGGCCTTTAAAGATCTCGGGCGGGCGAGACTCGAACTCGCGACATCTTGCTCCCAAAGCAAGCGCGCTACCAACTGCGCTACCACCCGTTATGTAAAATCTAAAACGAATGAACTTTTTATACGTTCTGTCAATTTTAAATTCTTTTAAGGCGAAATATTTTTTACATTATAAAAATGTCTGCACCCTAAAATATTAGCCTATCATTACGCTAAACCTTTGAGCATTCCGTAAAAATACATGGGCTTTAGAGCGTATACCTTTAATAGCCAAGCGGCATATTGCTCCTTTGACATGTCAAAAAGCATATTGAAGGGGAAAGATATCTTCTCCTTCTTGTCGTAGTCGAACTCGCATAGAAGAACATGGCCGTAATCTGTCACAATAGGACAGGCGGCGTAGCCGTCGTACTTGGCCTCAGGTGCACGACCCTCCATGAGGCATACCAAATTCTCGACTGCAACCGGAGTTTGCTTCCTTATTGCCGCCGACGTCTTGCTTGTGGGCAGCGCAGAAACATCTCCAAAAGAAATTATGTTCGGATATTTCTTGTGCACAAGGGTGTATTTGTCCACATCAACCCAGCCTTCTGCACCATGCGCGCCACTTGTTTTGCTAAGCCCTGAGTCTATCACAAATTTGGGGGCTGTCATGGGAGGTGTAAAATGAAGGAAATCGTAGTCTTCTGTAAACTGCTCCTTCTTTGCAGTATCCTTGCCGTCGGATCCATTTACATTCACTGTGCGCTCCATTACAACCTTCTTTGCAGAGGTGTCTATTCCTTTGATTCGCGTGAGAATATTTATGGGTATGTTTCTTTCCTTGTAAATCTCAAGCAAGCGCGGAGTGAAATAGGGCACATCGTACAACTCGTGCGATGCCGTGTAAAAACTGAAATTTAAAGCATCCCTGCGGTTTTCTTTCCGCGCAAGATGCTCGGTAAGCAGGCATATCTTCTTTGGCGCCCCGCCGCATTTATGCTTTGTGTATGTGTCGGTATATATACCCTTGCCGCCATTCTTTACAAATTTCTGTATGCCTTGCCAGGTCTTGATTGCTCCATCATGACAGTATATGCAATGTGCGTCTCCCTGACCAAGAGATTTCTCATCTATGCCTTCAACCATGTCCCAGCGGCATTCCAAACCGGGCGTCAGAATTAGGAAATCGTAGTCGAAAGAGCCGCTATTATGGGTTTTTACAGACTTCTTTTGCGGATCGAGCTCCACAACAAAATCTTTCACCCATTTTACGCCGCTTGGAATACAGTCGGCCTGAGATTTGTAAACCTCATCGGGCGAATATACTCCAGATGCTATAAGAGTGAAGCCCGGCTGATAAAAATGCCTGTCGGAAGGATCTATTATTGTGATTTCTGCTTTTGGCAGCTTGCCAGTTAGCCTTGCGGCTGCGCTTATACCCGCGGCACCGCCACCTATTATCAGAATTTTTCCCTTGGCGTCTGATTTTGATGCAAAGCTGTATGCTCCTACACCAATTGCAGCTGCACCTATTGCTCCTGCTGCCAAAAATTTCCTGCGGGAGATTTTTGCCGGACGAAGATTTGTTTCTACGATCTTTTGCATATTATTAGATTCCGGTAAGTTTTTCATTAGGCGTCGATTAACGTTTTCTGGCTATGATTTGTCAACGTGAAAGCATATTTACTCTATTTTATATAGGTTGAAGAGGTTGTTTTGACTGTTTTTTTCTTTACGAATTTTTGTTTATATTCTTATATTAACTTGATGAAGATCTTTAAGATTGCCTTGCTCATTCTTATAATTCCTTGTGTGCTTTCATTCGCTCAAGATAAGGCTCTTTTGAATACTCTTGTTCAAAAAGGAATAATATCTGAAGAGGAAGCTCTCTACGTGGAAAAGCAGAATGTTTATATAACATCAGACAATCCAGATTTAAGAAAGTTCGTCCTTTCAGGAAGGCTTCAGACTCAGTTTTATTGGTCGGAGGCAGGCTCTGACGCACCGGCGGAGGTTCCAAACCAGTCGGATTACGGATTCCAAATCCGCAGAATAATATTGAAGCTCGAGGCAAAACTATCTGAAAACTGGCGGGCTGTTGTCTCCACCGACTTTGCCCGAGTAAATACAAACGGCGCAAAATACCTTTTAGATAACTACATTGCTAAAAAGATTTCATACGAGTATCTAAATGGAGAGCTTGTTTTTGGATACAAAAAGGTGAATTTTGGTTGCGAGGAGAATATGTCGTCTGGGGCGCTTGCCACAATAGAGCGCTCTGTGTCTAACAGATATTTTGTAGGTATGCAGTCAGATAGCGGCAGACTGGGGTTCGGAACCAGATATGTAGGGATATATTGGGATGCAAAAATCCAACAAGTAGAGGGGTTAGGCTATAGCCTTGCTGTGACAAATTCGGTTAATGAATCCATACTTCCTCAGGAGCGTTTGGGCGGCGTATCATCTGGTGCCCGTACAGACTCCACACCCAATCTTTGGGCAAGCGTATCCTACACGCGCAATTTTGACGACGATATAAAAGTAAAATTTGGCTTAAATTTTGGCTATGGCAACGGCGCCAACGCCGTCTCCGATGACAAGCACGGCTATATCATAGGCGCAGAGCCATATATAATGGGTAATATTGGCAATTTTAAGTTTTGGGCCGATTATCTTGTTGCAGATGTTCAGTACGGCAAAAATTTTAATTCTTCTAATGCCGTTCCGCAGGGATTCAATGTTTGCGGGGAGTATGTCTTTGATATTGAAAGTTGGGGCAAACTTGGTGTTGCGGTGAGATATTCAGGTCTATTTACCGACGGAAGGGGCATGGGCATGAGCGATGTTTATCCGAAGGTTACAAATGTATCTGCTGCTCCGGATAAATGTTACGATTCCTCCCAGTCCATATATGCCGGACTAAACTGGTATATATCTGGCAATGACGACGTAAAACTCCAGATAGGCTATGAGCGCGCAGAATTATACGGTTCTCCGAGTGGGGAAGTTGTCTATGGAAATAAAAGCGCCTATGCCGATATTGTAAGAGTGCAGATGCAGATAAATTTCTGATTGGGAAATCTTCTTAGCATGAAGTTTTTTTACGCCAGTATTCTGCCCACCGCCGCATAAAAAATAATTTGCAAAAAGAAGAGTGCCTTGCCAAACTTTATTTGTTTGCAGGCGTCTATTTGTTTGTAGACAACAATTCCTACACTTCGCTAATAATGCGTAGGCATATTAAAAAAACAAACCGGGAAATAACTATGAAAAGAAGAGAATTTGTGGCAAAGAGCGCGGCAATGGCCGCTTCAGTACCATTTGCTGGCAATTTATTTGCCGCACAGACTGATACTTCAAAGCCGGTTGATATGGTTGCTCTTGCTGGTGGAGAAAGCGCTAAGGCTATGTTCGAGAAGGGCATAGCTGAAATGGGGGGAATGTCCAGATTTGTAAAGAAGGGTGATTCTGTTGTAATAAAGCCAAACATAGGTTGGGACAGATCTCCGGATTATGGCGCAAATACAGATCCGCAGCTTGTAGGGGCGGTTGTAAAGGCTTGTTTTGATGCCGGCGCCAAAGAGGTATTGTGTTTCGACCATACCTGCGGCAACAATTGGGCAGAGCGCTACGAAGTAAGCGGCATTAAAGCGGAAGTTGAAAAGGCCGGGGGCCAGATGGTTGGAGGCAATACCCGTAATATGTATGTCAGGCGCAGTATTCCCAAGGGAAAGCGCCTGCACGAAGCCCTTGTGCACAAGCTTGCGGCAGATCCGGACGTATTTATAAACATACCTGTTTTAAAGCATCACAGCGGGGCAAAAGTCACATGTGCTCTCAAAAATTACATGGGGTGCATTTGGGACAGGGGATATTGGCATAGGAACGATATGCCACAGTGCATTGCCGATTACGCAACATTCCAAAAAACAACACTTACAATAGTAGATGCTTTCAGGGTGATGTTAACCGATGGCCCCAGGGGAAAAAGTCCGGACCATTCTCCGATTGCAAAATACCAGATTATATCCACAGACATTGTTGCCGCCGATGCTGCCGCCGTTAAGATTTTTGCCTCAGTTGCTTCAGCCCACAATATGGGCAAGCCGTACGATGTTTCGGAAATAACATACATTGCTCTTGCCGAACAGCTTGGTGTTGGAACGTCAGATATTTCTCGGCTGAATGTAAAGAGGGTTTCCATGGCTTGACATGAGAGGTGTATCTCTTAAAATTCTGCGGATTTTCCGCATAGTGTTTGCACTTGCGTTCTTTATATTTATAAGCGCGCAGTTTGTGGATGTGTACAATGATCTGCCAAAATGGTATTATAAGTATAATCCGGCTTGGGTACAGTTTACGCCGTCGTTCTTAAGGGCGGTCTCGGGTGGAGCGCTTGCGTCGGCATGGGTGTTTATATCGCTGATTTTATTGACGATTATATTCGGAAGGGCGTATTGCTCTTTCTTGTGCCCGTTTGGAATATTGTCTGATATTCTAAGAAGAATAGCTCTATTGCCGTCGCGTTTGCCTCTTGTGAAAAACTCGGCTTTTGGCAAAAAGTGCGGGAGACTCTTCGGGAAGATGTTCTATGCTCCGGCAAGAAACATTCTTAGAGGGGTTTTTCTTGTTCTTGCAATATTCTTTGTGTCAATGGGGTGGACTGCGCTTTTGGGGTTTATAGATCCATATTCTCTCTTTGGTAAGGTTGCTGGAGGTTTGTTGCATACGGCGTCGGGATATGCAGCCAATATTCTCAGCGGAATATTTTATAATTTTGGAATATATTCCATAGAACCAACAGCCGGATCTGTTTCTATACCCGTTATTGCGTTTTTGATTTCCCTATTTATTCTCATAGGGCTTTTTGTAGCAAGCGCCCTTAGGGGAAGAATATTTTGCAATACGATTTGTCCCGTAGGAACGTTCTTAGGCCTATTGGGAAAAGTTTCCGTATTTAAAATGCGCATAGACGATGCTGCATGTGTAAAATGTGGAATGTGCGCAAGGGAGTGCAAGGCCCAGTGCATAGATTTTAAAAATAAAACGATAGATGCTTCAAGGTGTGTAGATTGTTTTAATTGCGCCTCAGTATGCCGCAAAGATGCTATATATTTCGGAATAGGAAAGTTTGGCAATCTTGGCCGGCAAAAAAAAACTCTAAATAATGTTGGAGATGGCAATAGAGACTCAGTCAAGGAGAAGAAAGGAGTGCCGGGCTTTTCTCTTAACTCGGGTAGGCGCGCATTTTTTTCAAGGTCTTTTGGCTTTGGGTTGTCCATACTTGGAGCTGCTCGTGCGGAGGCTAAGGGCAATGGCATGCGCCGTAGAAAGCATCTTGGCAAGAATGCCTGCAAAGATGAAATTTCTCCATTTTCTCTTCCCGGTAATAGACCAGATAAGAGACTGACTGTTCCTGCGGGTGCTATCAGCATTGATAATTTTCTTGAGCATTGCACAGGCTGTCAGATTTGTGTTGCCGCCTGTAAAGCGCACATATTAAAGCCGTCGATAGGGGAATACGGCCTTGCCGGATTTATGCAGCCGTTTATGGATTATTCAGCCGGATTTTGCCTGGATACCTGCCATGACTGTTCAAAGATATGTCCGACGGGCGCAATACGGTTTGTGTCTAAAGCCGAAAAACGCCTGATAAAGATAGGTACTGCGATTTTCGACGAAGATTTATGCGTTGTAAAGCGCGACGGCACAGACTGTTCGGCATGCGGTGAACATTGTCCGGCTCAGGCAATAGAGATGCTGCCCTTCGGTAAGAAAGAGTTAAATTTGTATATACCGCATGTTCATAAGGAAGTTTGCATAGGATGCGGAGCTTGTGAATACGTCTGTCCGGTAGTTCCACATAAGGCTATAGTTGTGCGCGGCATAGCGGTTCATCGTCCGTCGAAGGTTTTTAATGACAATATGCGCATATATAAACCAGAGCTTGAATCGGCAAAGGAGGTGCCGGAAAAATCCACGTCTGGAGGCGATGTAAAGAAGGGAACATCAAGTTCAAATCCATTCCCATTCTGAAATATAATACAGCTACTTTTAGGTTTTTTCTCTCTGGATTTTTATCTATAGGGAGATTTTAGCAGTATAATAATATTATATGTGCGCGGTATAGATTTACCCCATGAGGGGTGTTTTTTATTTCTTGCGCGGAAATGAATTTTTAAATTTTATCTGTCCTTATGAAATCATTGAAGGTTTTAACTTTGTTGTTTTTGTCGGTCGTAGCGGCGTTTGCGGTGCTTTCCGCAAAGGAGATGCGCGTGCTTGGCATAGGAAATTCATTCACATGGAGCCTTGAAAGATATCTGCCGCAAGTTGCGGCCTCGGCACCCGATTGCAAACTTATATTCGACGTTGCCGGAGTTGGCGGATGCGAGCTTGAGCGCCATTGGCGCTATATAATAGAAGAGTCCAAAGATCCTTCCTTAAAACATTACAAGAAGGGCAAGGCATCGATGATGGAAATGCTCTCTAAGGAAAAATGGGATATGGTTGTAATTCAGCAGGCAAGCCATGAGAGCTGGAAGCCGGAGACGTATTTCCCGTATGCGTCAAATATTGCAAATTTTGTTAAGGAGAAGGTTCCGTCGGCAGAGATAGTGTTGCAGCAGACGTGGTCGTATAGGGCAGATGATATGCGTCTGAAGAAGTGGGGCATAGACCAGACTCAGATGTACAATCTTGCACGCGCCGCTTATATAGAGGCGGCAAAGAAGCTAAATGTAAGGGTGATTCCATCTGGAGATGCCGTGCAGATTGCAAGAAAGCAAAAGGGGATAAATTATGTTCCGCCTTCTGCGGAATATTTGAAGTCTTTAAAATATCCCGAGAAGATAAAGGATAACGACTGCATTGTGGGCAGATATACATGGAAAAAAGGCAAAGGTGGCAAATATACAATTCAGAAAGACACCATACACCTCAATCCGGCGGGGGAATATTTGCAGGCTTGCGTTTGGTTTGCATTCATATTTGACGAGCCCACAAGTAAGATAACTTTTAAGCCCGATTTCATGAGCCAGGCCGATGCTGATCTCTTCAAGAAGGCTGCGCAGGAGGCTGTAGATTCTTTTAAGCAGGTAAAAAAGTAGTCTTATATGGAATTGCAAAAAGTAGATATAAAGACCCTGGACGAAAACTTTATAAAAAACATAGGGTTTGAGTACATGCTTGTCTGTTGCGGGAGGAAGAACTCCTTCAATATGATGACTGCCAGTTGGGGCGGTGTGGGTTTTGTGTGGAATAGACCCTGCGCATTTGTAATGATAAGGCCGGAGCGCTACACATATAAGTTTATGGAGGAAAACTCCGTCTTTACGCTCTCATTTTTGGGAAATAATAGGCATGCATACGCTGTGTGCGGGTCGAAGTCTGGTAGGGACATAGACAAGGCAAAAGAGGCATCTCTTACCCCTTTTGAAACTCCAGAGGGAGCGGTTTCTTTCGATGAGGCAAGGCTTGTTCTTGTGTGCCGTAAAATTTATGCGGACGACATGAAAGAAAAATGCTTTCTGGACAATTCCGTATGTTCCTCATGGTACGGAGGCAAGCACGGCGGATTCCACAAGCTTTATATTTCGGAGATTCTCTCCGCATATACAAAATAATCCTCTGTTGCTAAAAAGAACATATATTTTGTTTTATGTTGCGCGCATCTTTACGGTGCGCGTTTTTTTGTTTTAACACTATTGTTGATTAAATTATTTTGTGGCTGATATATGCGGGTTTAGAGCGGTACAATTCTTTGGGAGAGTGCTATGTTTTTTAACGTAAAAAAGTTTTTATAAAAAAGCTTGCAACTTCAAAATATAGGGTATAGGGGTATCCCCTATATTTTGAAAAGGAAAATTTATGAAGTGCAGGGACGAATCTGAAAAGAAGGCAATAATATCTCGGTTAAAGCGCATAGAGGGGCAGATAAAGGGGCTTCAGAATATGGTTGAAACCGACAAGGAGTGCATAGACATACTTCGCCAGATAAACTCTGTTTCTGGGGCCTTAAAGGGGTTGTGGGTAAAAATATTAAACGACCATCTGCGCGGTTGCATAGCAGGGGCTCTCATGCACCAAGACGAGCGTCTTTTGGACGAACTGGTTGAACATTTAAAGAAGGTAAGGTAAGGATATGAAAAATTCCGATGCAAATGATATTGATTGCTGCTGCCGCAAAGCGAATGCAGAAAGTAAAATCTCAAATAAGGCTGGCTGTGAAGACGGCTCCAATAAGTCTTGCTGTTGCGGAGAGAATGCAAGAAAAGATGATGTGGAGCGCTCTTATATTTCAAATAAAGAAGTAGCTTCTTGTTGCTGTAAGAGTAGTGGAGAAGAAACTAAGAAAAGATCAGATTGCTGTTGCAACTCAGATAGTAAAAAGAGAGAGCATTGTTGTCATGAATCAGCTTCGGATACTGAAAATAAAAAAGGATGTTGCCATTGCTGTTCCGATGGAAGTTCAGATAATGGGAAATCTCATGGATGCTGCGGTTGCTCTGGGGCGGAATCAAAAGGGATCTTAAGCGAATCCGCAAAGCTGTGGATCTCCGGATTTTCGCTTGTGGCAAGCATTGCCGTTTGGCAGTTTGAGATTCCATGGCTGTATCTGCCTTATACAGACCCCGCATGGGTGGCTGTATTGCTCTGTGCATTTCCTATATATAAGAGTGCGTTCAATTCTCTTTTTAAAGAGAGGCGCATTACAAGTGCACTTCTTGTAAGTTCGGCGATGACTGCGGCGTTTGTCTTGCAGATACTATCGCTTGCTGGGTTCGATTCTCACGGAGCCTGCTCTGAAAGCTACATACTGGTGGTTGCTGAGATAGCGTTCCTTATGGCGCTTGGAGAATGGATTGAAGACAGAACTGTAAGAAAATCGAGAAGCGGCATAGAGGCCTTAGGAAAGCTAATGCCCATAACCGCATTTGTAAAGCGCGGCGGAAATATGCAGGAAGTTCCAGTCGCGGAGGTGTCTAAGGGAGAGCTTGTATGTGTAAAGCCAAATGCTATGTTCCCAGTAGATGGTGTGATTGTAAGCGGCAGCACGAGTGTTGACGAATCAAACATGACCGGAGAGAGCATTCCTGTGGACAAGTCTTGCGGAGACTCTGTTCTGGGTGGAACTTTAAACACCTCTGGATATGTTGAAATAAGGGCGACAAATTCTGCCGACGAAAGTGCTCTATCAAAGCTTGTAAAGATAGTTGAGGAGGCCGAAGGCAAAAAGGCGCCTATATCGAGAATAGCCGACAGATGGGCATCGCGCATAGTTCCAGCCGCCATAATAACGTCTGTTTTGGTGTTCCTCTGTGCGTATTTTGTATTTGGACTTTACTGGATGGAAGCTCTTGTTAGGGCGGCTACAATACTTGTTGTATTCTGCCCATGCGCATTTGTGCTTGCAACGCCCACCGCGATTGCTGCGGGGCTTGGCAATGCGGCAAAGAGAGGCATCTTGGTAAAAAGCGGAGCGGCCATGGAAAAGATGGCATCTGTAGGTTCTGTGTATTTCGACAAAACCGGAACTCTCACAAAAGGGCTTGTGCGTGTTAACGAGGTTTTCTCGCCCGAACTGGATGAAAAAGAATTGTTGCGCTACGCAGCTTGCGCTGAGTCTATGTCAACACATCCTATAGCTCGTGCGATAATCGAATACGCAAAGATGCAGGGTGTAAACGCAGGCGAAGTTTCTCAAATGCGTTCTCTTACTGGCTTGGGAGTTGAGGCTGTAGTGGGCGGTATAAAAGTTGAGGTTTTAAAGTTTGATTCCGCAGACGAATCTTTAAGCTCGTGCCGCAAATTTGCCGCTGAATCTTTCAGCAACGGAAGAACTGTAGCTTGCGTTAAGGCTGACGGAAAGTTCATTGGGGCCTTTGCGCTTTCGGACACTCCGCGCGAAAGTTCCGCAGAGGCAATAGGCAGCCTTTCATCATTCGGATACGGTTGTGCCATGCTCAGTGGGGACAATTTCCAGGCGGCAAGTGCTGTTGCTAAAAACCTTGGCATATCCAAAGTTTTTGCACCATTAAAACCAGAGGAAAAACAAAACATCATACACTCGGCACAGGAGAAGGGCGAGAAGATATGTTTTGTTGGAGACGGCGTAAACGACGCTCCCGCTCTTGCCCTTGCAGATGTCTCAATTGCCATAGCCGACCTGAAAAACGATATTGCCGTAGAGACTGCCGAAGTTTCCCTAATCGGGGCCGACTTGCGTAAAATTCCAGCAATACTGCGCTTTTCAAAAAGCGTAATGCGCACGATAAAGGGCAATATAACGTTTTCTATCTGCTTTAACTTCTGCGCAATATTGCTTGCTCTATTTGGGTTTCTGTCGCCAGTGGGTGGGGCGGTTTTACACAACGCCTCAAGCGTCATAGTGGTTCTAAATTCAGCAAGGCTACTTAAGAAGAAATAGAACCTGCGCACCTTATTATAAATCAATCCGCCGGGAACTGAGAAATTTCTCTTACTGGCGGATTTTTTTTATATGTATACGTTATAACAGATATATTGATATATCTTACTTTGGGAAATAATGCCATAGTCTTGAAAAATTGGCGTAGCTGATTAAGTGGTGGCTATGTTATCAGGAATATTGGCAAGATAGGCAGATAAAATTCTTTACACATCAAATTTGTTGGATAATATCTCTTTATGTTGATTGGTTATCGATTTTTGAGAGGGGAGAACCTTAAAAATTTCCATCTTGCAATGTCTTTAGCCGTACAAATTTAAACGGGGGAATATCATGAAGAAATTTATATTGTCTATATTTATGGCGTCGGCGTTTTTTGCCGAATTATCCGCTCAAGATTTAGTCATGAATGTATGGGAGGGCGTCAAAATGCCTGGAAGCGCAACAGACGTTCCTCAAAGCGTAAACAAGTTCGGAGAGCCAATAAATATATCAAATCCTACTCTGTCTTTATACAAGGCAAAGTCCGACAAGCCCACTATAGCCGTACTGGTGTGTCCAGGCGGTGGATACAGAAATATGTGCGTAATTCATGAGGGCTCCGAGATTGTAAAATGGTTAAACTCGTGCGGAATAACTGCTGTTATGCTTCAGTACAGAACTCCGGACAACCGCATGGGCGCATTTCAAGATGCGCAGCGGGCTATGCGTATAATTCGCTCAAAGGCCAAAGAGTGGAATATAGATCCGTCTAAAATAGGCATGCTTGGTTTTAGCGCCGGAGGGCATCTTACGGCGCGCACAGCTACGGCGTTTAAGCAGAATTCCTATGAGCCTATAGATGCCATAGACAAAATTTCCCCGCGGCCAGATTTTGCCGTTTTAGTGTATCCGGCGTATCTTAGTTCGGATAAGAATTTTTCCATAGTGCCGGAAACCCCTGTAAGTGCAGATACTCCGCCCGTATTTATAACGCAGGCGCTCGACGATCCTTATGTTGACGCGGCATTCGCCTTCATATTGGCCGCCAAGCGCGCTGGCGTTAAGGCCGACATACACCTTTACGCCGAGGGCAAGCACGGCAAGGGAGTCCGCCGCACCAAAGAACCCATGCGCGACTGGCCCATGCTCTGCGAGGAATGGATAAAATTCTACTTTGGCACACCCATGCCCTTTACCTACGACAAGACCGAAAGGAAATAGATGAAAAATCTACATGAAAATATTGGATCGTTTAGTTTAGCTTCCGCAGCATTTGAGGCTGTTTGCCAAGCAAAGAAGTTTTTGTTGGCCTTTGCGTTGTTTGTGGGATTTCAAAGCGCGGTTTTATCGGAGCAGATATCGCAACTTGAAAAGAACTTTTCATCTCCGCCCAATTTCGCGAAGCCCTATACGTGGTGGCATTGGATGAATATGAATGTCACAAAAAGCGGCATAGTAAAAGATTTGCATGCCATGAAGGAGCTTGGCTTGGGCGGTTTTCACCTGTTTAATGTGGCGCCGCAAAATACGGCAAAGGGCTCTTTGAAATGGGGTTCTGACGAGTGGAAGGAATGCCTGAATCTTGTATCGGAGACCGCAAACAAATTGGGGTTGGAGTTTGTCTACCACAATTGCGCGGGTTTTGCCACAACTGCCGGAGCCGCTGTTACGCCAGAGCATGCCATGAAGCAGCTTGTCTGGACGCGCGTCCGTACGAGCGGAAAAGATAAAATAACATTGCCTAGATTTACTGTGGAAAACAACAATGGAGAGGTTCCTCTTGTCTTTACAATAAACGATTCCCAACCAGAGCAGCATCCAAAGAAAGTTATCTGGCAGAATGAATATTACAAAGACGTTGCGGTGATTGCTTTTCCAACTCCGGCTGACGAGCTGGGAAAAGATGCAAAGCCGTTTAGGCTTGATATGTGGACTGTCAAGGCCGGATACGGAAAGCAGGTTCGCTATTATTCAGAAGTTTTTCCCAAGCCAGACATGCGCGAGGCTCCCAGCCCTATAAATCCGGAAGAGATAATGGATATCTCAGATAAGATGGCGCCCGACGGCTCTTTGAATTGGACTCCGCCCGATTCCCGCGAGTGGACCATTATGCGTTTTGGGCATACTATAACCGGCATGCAAAACCACCCAGCTCCCGAAGGCGCTCGCGGTTTGGAATGCGATAAATTCAGCAAATCTGCCATGGATTTCTATTTTGAAAACTGCGTAAAGCCCATAATAGATTTTTCTGGCGAGGGGTTAAAAGGGCTTCTTGTTGACAGCTATGAAGCACGCGAGCAGAACTGGACTCCTCTTATGCCGCAGGAATTCAAAGCAGCTCACGGCTACGATATAAAAAAATATCTTCCCGCATTTTCCGGCAGGATAATAGGTAGCACCGAGCAGACTGAGCGTTTCCTCTTTGATGTGCGCAGAACTTTTGCTGATTTGATGAGCCGCAACCATTACGGGCGTTTCGGCGAGCTCTGCCATGAAAACGGTCTGATTTTCATAACTGAGCCCTACGGGGGGCCTTCGTCTATGGATTCCATTCAAGCGGGGCTTAAGGCCGATATGTTAATGGGTGAATATTGGGCCGGACGCACGGCGGAGCGTTCAGATATGTCCATAAAGCTTGTTGCGAGCATATCTGCATATTTGGACTATCAAATAGTTGGGGCGGAATCTTTCACCTCTGGACGCGGGCCAAAGTCTTATGAGGACCACCCCGCTACCTTCAAGAAACAGGGAGACTTTTTCTTTACCCAGGGAATGAACCGCATGGTCTTTCACACCTTTGCCCACCAGCCTTTTGCCGATTCTATGAAGCCTGGTATGTCCATGTGGATATGGGGTTCGCAGATGCACAGAAACGTAACATGGTTCCCTGAAGGCAAGGATTGGATTCGTTATATCACCCGTGCGCAGTATATCCTTCAAAACGGAAAATTGCAGACTGATGTTGCCATGTATTATGGGCGCAACACTCCTGCCGCGCTGAATACCGATTTCTCCATGCTTGATACTAATACCCGCTTTGGAACTTTTAAGGCGGTTGATATAAATGCGGACTGTTTCCCACCCATGCCTTCGGGGCACGACTATCATGTGGTAAATGACGATATCCTCTTTGGGTTTTCCGTTAGCGAGAATGGAGATATAATCCATAAAGGCAGCGGAAATTCATACAAAGTTCTCGTTCTTAAGGACGAGAAGGATATGGATTTAGATATTCTTAAAAAAGTTGCGTCGCTTGTAAAGGACGGTGCATGTGTGGTTATGTCAAGACCCGAGCGGGCAAGTACATTTGCCGACTCCAAGAATGTAGATTCGGCAGTAAGAAAACTTGCGTCCGAGATGTTCGCAAATGAAATTGGTGGGTATTTTTCCTACGGCAAAGGAAAGATATTTACGCATGCCTACGGTTTAGGCAAAGTCTTCGACACCCTTGGTATTGTTGCCGACTTTGAGTTCATACCAGGCACCAACAAACCGGAAACCTATGTAAAATATATACACCGCCGCCTGCCCGACGCAGATATATACTTTGTTGCAAATCTTTCAGATTTCCCTGTATCTGGAGATTTCCTCTTTAGGGAAGCTGCCTCCGGCATAGCGCTTGAAGTTTGGAATGCTGAAAATGGGCTGATATATCCGTGTCCGAGGTTTGTGCAGGCCAAAGACGGGCGTACAAAGATTAACACCACTCTTGGCGCAGATACATCGAGATTCTTTGTATTCCGCAGAGACAAAGCTCCGCAGGTAAATCCGCTGAAGAATATTGCAAAAGTATCGGGCAGGGCCGATGTGTTCATATCGGGCGGAGATTTCTTTGCAAAATCCTACTCAAATGGAACTGTTGATATGCTCCGTGCCGACGGCTCCGGTGCTAAGGCTAATTTCAGCGGTATAAAAGAGGAAATTTGCCTCGATGAAGACTGGACTTTGTCCTTCCCGCAAGAGGAGGGTGTCCGCCAAAATATAAAGCTTGATAAGCTTGCCTCTTGGACAAAGTTTGACGCCTTCGACGAGAAACATTTCTCCGGCACCGCAACATATTTTAAAACCTTCGACCTTCCCGAAGGTTATCTGAAAGATGGATTTGGCGTAGAGCTTGATTTGGGAGACGTGCGTATAATAGCCCACGCTTACCTGAACGGGCACGACTTGGGTACCCTTTGGAAGAAGCCTTTCAAAACGGATATTACAAAATATCTCAAGCCTGGGCGCAACATTTTGGTGGTTCGGCTGACAAACACCTTTACAAACAGGCTTGCCGGAGATGCGCTTCTTCCAGACGATTGTCCTCAGCGCAACGAGTCTTTCCCGGCATGGGCTTTCGATGAATCCATAAAGCGCCCAAAGACTGGCAGAAAGACCTTCTTCAGCTACGAATACATCACAAAAAAAGATGCCGGAAAGCTTGTTGATTCTGGCCTTTTAGGTGGAGCTAAACTTGTCCCGTACGGAATTGTACGCATAGAATAACCTTGAACTTTGTTTTATATTCGCACTGAAAAATCTTATTAAAAAAATATTAAGGCGGGAAGATATTCTCCCGCCTTTTTGTTATACGTAGTAGTTGTAAGCAGAAGTTTTTTAATATATGTGTTAGCCGCCAGTCTGATAGCGTGGAGATTTTTACTTTTTATTTAGAATTGACGTTTCTATATTTGGTATTAATAATAAAACATAGTTTAATATCGCAACTAAATTTTTTAAGGGGTAGGCTAAATTTATGGCAATAAAATCATTTTTGAGTTTTGTATCTTTTGTATATATAATCTCATCTTTTATGACTTGTGCTTTTGCGGGGGAAGATTTTGAAACTGCCCGAGAGTTTACCTTTCGAGATGGGCTTCCAAATTTTTATAAGAAGCTATGCGAGGCTAAAGACCCCGTAAAAATAGCATATTTCGGCGGTAGCATAACGGCGCAAAAAGGCTGGAGATGCCACAGTTTGCAGTATTTTAAAAAGCGTTTTCCAAAGGCAGAAATTTCTGAGATTAATGCCGCCATAGGCGGTACTGGGTCTGGATTAGGGGCTTACAGGCTTGAAAAAGACGTATTGAAATTTAAGCCGGATCTGGTGTTTGTTGAATTTGCCACAAATGACAGCGGCACACCTCCTAAACAGATAAAAAAGAATATGGAGGGGATAGTTAGGCATATTTGGAAAGACAATCCACGTACGGATATATGTTTTGTATATACTATTACAACGGCGTCGCTTTCAACGTATAAAGATGGCAAGAATACTTCCGCATCTAAAGCTATGGAGCAGATAGCAGCAAGGTACGGCATACCAAGCATAAATATGTCTTTGGAGATAGCTGCTCTTGAAAAGAATGGAAAACTAATCATGAAGACTTCGGATAAGCCCATAGAGAGGGTTTCCGGCGTGGAGCTTGACACATCTTCCAAGATTACCACAACGGCCGACGGGAAAATTCCGTTCTCTTCCGACGGGGTGCATCCGCATATAAATACTGGGCACGTGCTTTACGAACGCGCGCTCGAGAGAAGTTTTGCCAAACTTGAGAAACTTGCGGCGGACAAGCCTCATGTTCTGGGCGAGCCAATGTCGGCTTCTTGCATAGAAAACGGGCGTATGGTTTCTTTTGAGGACGATAAGATTAAAAAGGAGGGGGCTTGGCGCATAACGGATAACCCGACCAGAATATTCAAGTCGAGAATGAAAAGCGTTTTGGAGTTTGAACCCGGTGCGAGTGTATCGTTTAAATATAGGGGGTGCAATCTTGCCGTTTACCACATAATGGGCAATAGGGGCGGCAGTGTGGATATATTCATAGACGGAAAATTTGTAAAAAATGAAAAGTGTTTCGACGGATACGCCTACGACAGATTAAACTCTTTTGATATTTTGTCTTTGGACGATCCAAAAACTGTTGATATAAAAATAGTTGTATCTGATAATACCTACGAAAAACGCCCAATGCTAAAACCAAAATATGCGCATCTTTTTGAGAAGCGGCAGAACGAGTTTAAGCAGTTTAAGTTCAATCCCGGAGAACTTCTTATAGACGGGGAAGTTTTGAACTGAGTTTTAGCTGGAATGTATATTCTATTTCAGATATCGGAATAAATATTTCTTGTGCAAATTTGAATGCCCCATTTTAGGCGTTTGCAAATTTTTTGGCGTGTTTGGGGAATGCATTTATCTTGACTAAAAGCTTAGTTGGAATGATAGTTTGTACCGATTTTTTATGCGGGCGCAAGATTCCGCAGACGAGGTTATTATCATGGCACTTACAAATTTCAAAAGTCGGCTGATAGCCGATGTTGGCATAAGCATGGGCGACGAAGGTAAAGGTCGCCTGATTTATGAAATAATAGACGATCTCAAATCTGAGACCGGCAAGGAAGACGCGGCGTCGGTTGTGATGAAGGTAAACGGAGGTGCCAATTCGGGGCATACGGCCGGGGGAATAAAGCTCAATCTTCTTCCGGCAGGCGTAATAGCAAAGTCGGTAAGGTATCTGGCAATAGGCGCGGGCGTTGTGGCTGATCCGCGCAAATTTATATGGGAGGCTCTTCCGCTCGAGAGGCGCGGATACGACATTTTAGGGCGTCTTGTTATAGACGAGCGTACCATGGTAAGCGACATAGGCCATCGCCTGCTTGATCTGGCCTTTGAAAATTACAGGGTTGAAAAGCTGGGAGAAGAGCCGAGAGGCTCGACGGGCAGGGGGATAACCCCCACGTATATGGACGAGGTTGGCCAGTTCCAGATTTTCTATTCGGACTTCCTCCTGCCCAGGGAGATTTTCGCCCATAAGATGGGTGCAAAGCTTCAGAGGGCGTGCAATACAATACGCTATGTATGCGGGGTTTCGGAAGATGTATGGAATTCTTTCTTCGACACGCTTACAAATGCCGAGCTCAGGGCAAATGCAGACTCTATAAAAGATGGAGTCTTTGCGCAGGAAGAGTTTGATTTTCATCGTTTCAAGGGGGAAAAGCCCTTTGAGCTCGATATAGAAAAGATAGTGGATTTCTATTGGCAGACGGGGCAGATGCTCGAAAAGAACATTGCGGACGTTAGGGAGATATGCCACAATGCGCTTGCTCGCGGGGAGTACATAATAGGGGAGTTCGGGCAGGCCTATTGGCTGGACAAGCGCCACGGATTCCCGCCGAATGTAACGGCTTCGCACACAGGAGTGCCCGAGTTTTTCCAGAGCGCGGGTTTGCCGGTTCAGCCCGTGCATACTGTGGGCTGCTGCAAGGCGTACGACACTAAGGTTGGCACGCATCTTTTCCTCACGAGAATGGACGATTCCCATCCGCTTGCGCAGAAGCTCAAGAAGCTGGAGTTCGGCACGAGCACCGGACGCCAGCGCATGGTTGGCTGGTTCGACGCTGTTGAGAAGGGAGACGCCATACGCTATGGCGGCTGCGACGACATCGTGATAAACAAGCTCGATGCGCTTTCCTGCTCCGGAGAGTGCGAGGGTGCCGAGCTTTTGGTATGCACGCATTATGTTGACGACTCAGGCAAAGAGTATTGGGGAGTTCCCCGTTCAGACAGAATACGCAAAAATCTAAGGCCTGTCTATGCCCAGCTTCCGAGTTTTTCAGAGGATATCTCAAAGGTTAGAAGCTTTGCCGATTTGCCGGAAAACGCAAAGAGGTATGTGGCGTTCTGTATGAAGAGCGTAATAGAGGTTGCTGGCCGCGGTAAACCGTTGGACAAATTGCCAAATTTGCGCTACATAGGAGTGGGTCCGTTGCAGTCGCAGATAATAAGAGATATACCGGAAACTTCGGAACTTTTGAAGTTGGCGTAGTGTCGGTAGGTCGGCATTGCGAGAAATTGCCCGGGAAAGGTTGCAAAAAAAAGATGCAACTTTTTTGGGGTATTTCCGATATAATTTAGTCTTTCCGGCGTCGGAGCATAAAGATGAACAAGTATAAATGCGATATATGCGGCAAGCCTGCAACCGTTCACATAACTAAAATTGTAAACGGGCAGAAAAGCGTTGTGCACCTGTGTCAGGATTGCGCGGCTTCTTCGGGGGCTGCCGGAGAGCTTGTGCCGCAGATTCAGGAGATGGAAAAGGCATTTCTTGAAAATGCGGTGTCGGAGGCTCGCAAGGAGGTCTCTGAGGAGACCGCTCAGACATGTCCGGGGTGCGGAAGCTCTTTTGAAGAAATAGAGAAATCTGGGCGCTTTCATTGTCCGAAATGTGCCGAGGCCTTTGGCGACAAGGCTCTTACCATGATAAGGCAAATGCAGGGTGGAGCCATGCGGCACATAGGAAAGATTCCAAAAAAATTTGAGGGAAAAATAGATAAAGGCGCGGTTATAGCGGAGCTTAAAATTGAGCTTGAGCGAGCCATAAAACAGGAGCGGTACGAGGAGGCCGCCCAGATAAGAGACAAACTTAAATCTTTGCAGAAAGCCTGAACGCGCGTTTTGCGCGTGGCGCAAAAGTTATAGCATCAGACAGATATGGATAAATCCGGCAAGGCGCGCGGCGGCAAAGCCGCAACAGCAAAGGGCGGGAGTAGGGCTTCAAAAAGCCGTCCGGCCGATTGTATTGTTGTAAGTTCAAGAATAAGGCTTGCCAGGAATCTGGAAGGAGAAAACTTTCCTAATTGGGCTAGCGAGGCTGCGCTTATCTCTGTCTTTGAGCGTGTCTGTGAGGCTGTAAAAGGACTCAGGGCCTTCAAGGGTTGCCAGAGCCTGAATATGGATGCGCTTGGGCAGGAGAGAAAAGAATTTCTTGTGGAATGCAGAATGATTAGCTCGGACTTGGCCCGCATGCAGAAGTCTGGCGTAATCATAAATAAAGACAACAATGCCAGCGTGATGATAAACGAGGAGGATCATCTGCGCATACAGGTAATTGCAAAGGGCCAGAAATTGTCGAGCGTTTGGAGGAGCATATCGGCGATAGATTCTGCGCTTGAAGAGAAACTGCCGTTTGCCTTCAGCGAGAAGTTTGGGTATCTTACGGCGTGCCCAACAAATATCGGTACGGGAATGAGGGCGTCTTTGATGATGCATTTGCCTGCGCTGTGGCTATCGGGCGACATGGAGAAGATAGTCAGGGGGGTAAACCAGATAGGAATGACAGTTCGCGGCGAGAACGGCGAGGGTTCAGAGGCTGTCGGCAGTTTCTATCAGATTTCCAACCAGCAGACGCTCGGTGTTACGGAGGAGGAAACTATAGCCAAGCTGCTTAGGATATGTAAGAGGCTCAAGGCAATAGAGCTTAACGCCCGTGCGCTTATGCTTCAGAAAAGACCTATGTTTTTGGCGGACAAAATAGCAAGGGCGTGGGCAACGTTGACGCATTGCAGAATGATAGATACGGCGGAGTCCATAGGGTGCATATCTTTTTTGAGGTTGGCTTGCGATTTGGGCATGTATGAAAATTCGGAACTAATTGTTCCGCAGCTTGACGAATTAATATTGCAGATAAAACCCGCGCATTTGGAGTTGGAGACGTTTGTAGACCCTTCCGATATTCCAGCAAGAGATGCGGCGCGGGCGGAGTTCATAAAAAAGGCGCTAAATAAGATAGGCGCGCCTAATGTGGACAAGGCGCTTAACAGCGCAAAGAATAGTACGATAAAACAGAGTTAAAAAAGATATAACAATGCAACCATTTACACCAAGAGCTTTACAAGTGTTGTCCTTCGCAAAGAAGGAGGCGCTGCGCTTTAAGCACAACTATTTGGGCACGGAGCATCTGCTTTTAGGAATAATAGATCTGGGGCAGGGCGTGGCCGTTAATGTGCTGCGCAAAATGGGAGTCGGCCTTGAAGATGTCAGGGCGGAAGTCGAAAAACGCGTGGGGTTTGGAGATGTGAACTCGGAGTCGGAGATGCCGCATACTCCGCGTGTTAAAAAAGTTTTGGCTTTCGCCTCGCACGAGGCTACCCAGCTTTCGCACAATTATATAGGCACGGAGCATCTGCTTTTGGGAATACTCCGCGAGGGAGAAGGCGTTGCGGCCCAGATATTGCGCGAGCTTGGCGTCGACATAGAAACATGCCGCAAGCAGATTCTTGCGGAACTCGATCTGAATTTTGTTGGCGACATGCCTGATAGTGCCGATCCCGAAAGCCAGTCTCAACAGGGGGCGCAGGAGGGCGGCAGGCCGGAAAAGCAGAGTGCGCTTAAGGCCTTCGGCCGCGATCTTACGGAGTTGGCAAGGCAGGGTAAGCTTGACCCTGTAATAGGCCGTTCCAACGAGATAATGCGTGTTGTGCAGATTCTTTGCAGGCGCACAAAGAACAATCCGGTGCTTGTCGGAGAGGCCGGCGTTGGCAAGACTGCCATAGTGGAGGGTCTTGCCCAGGAGATAGCCGCAGGCACGGTGCCGGAGCTTTTGTCTGGCAAGCGCGTCATTGCGCTCGATATGGCGCTTATGGTTGCCGGAACGAAGTATCGCGGACAGTTCGAAGAGAGAATAAAGGCGCTTATGGAGGAGATAGAAAGGGCGGGTGATGTGCTGCTCTTTATAGACGAGCTCCATACGATAGTTGGCGCCGGCGCGGCAGAGGGTGCGATGGACGCTTCCAACATTTTCAAGCCTGCATTGTCGCGCGGGGCGCTCCAGTGCATAGGCGCAACAACCCTTGCCGAGTACAGAAAATTTATAGAGAAAGACAGCGCTTTGGACAGGCGTTTCCAGAGCGTCAAGGTTGATGCTCCCTCAGTGGAGGACGCTGTCAAGATACTTAAGGGGTTGCGCAAGAATTACGAGGCTCACCATCACTGCCATTATTCTGACGAGGCACTCGTCTCTGCGGTGAAGCTATCGGAGCGCTACATAACCAGCCGCCAGCTTCCCGACAAAGCCATAGACATAATAGACGAGGCCGGTGCGCGCGCCAGAATAAAGATGATGCGCAGACCGGATACGCTCGATTCTCTCGCTGAAGAGATAGCCAAGACTTCCTCTGAAAAAGAGGAGGCAATCAAGGCTCAGGATTTTGAGCGTGCCGCAATTTTGCGCGATTCCGAAAAGGAGCTGATAGCCCGCAAGGACGACATGGTTAAAGTGTGGAAGAAGTCTCTCGAGGAGCGGGTATCCGAGGTTGGCGAGGACGATATACTCTCTGTTGTTTCCTCGTGGACTGGCATTCCTCTTTCGAGAATGGAGGAGGGCGAAAGCAAGAAGTTGCTGGCTCTTGAGGACAATCTGCGCAAGGTTGTTGTTGGGCAGGACGAGGCAACATCGGTCATAGCCCGTGCGCTGCGCCGCAGCAGGGCGGCGCTTAAGGATCCGCGCAGGCCCATAGGTTCTTTTCTGTTCCTCGGCCCCACGGGCGTGGGCAAGACGTATTTGGCAAAGATGCTTGCCGAGCAGATGTTCGGAGAGCAAGATGCCTTAATACAGATAGACATGAGCGAGTACATGGAGAAATTCTCCATATCGCGTTTAATAGGTTCTCCGCCCGGATACGTAGGGCATGAGGACGGTGGTCAGCTGACGGAGGCGGTTCGCCGCAGGCCATATTGCGTGATACTTTTCGACGAGATAGAAAAGGCGCATCCCGATGTTGCGCAGCTGCTTCTTCAAGTCTTGGAGGACGGCCGTCTGACGGACAGCTTGGGGCGCACGGTTGATTTCAGAAATACAATCATAATCTTAACGAGCAATGTAGGCGCCAACATCATGCAAAAAACTCCAGCAATGGGGTTTGATGTGGGAATGAATTCCGAGACCGACTACGAACGCACAAAGGCTCTTGTTATGGAGGAGATGAAGCGTTCGTTCCGCCCGGAATTCCTGAACAGGATAAACGACATAGTTCTGTTTAGGCCGCTTACTAAAGCCGACATAGGCAAGATTGTAGATATAGAAGTCTCCAGGCTCAAAGACAGACTCAAAGAGCAGGATATAACTCTGGAGCTTTCTCCGTCTGCTGTGGATTTTATAATATCCAAAGGCTGGGACGATAAATACGGTGCACGCCCGCTCAAGCGCGCAATAGAGCGCGAGCTTGAAGATGCTCTTGCCGAGGAGATACTGCGCGGGAACATAAGTTCGGGCGCCGGCAAAGTCTGCGCGGAGGAAAAAGACGGGAAACTGGTCTTTACCCAGGGCAAGTCTCTGCCGCTTGCAAAGAAAAGCTAAGAGCCCTTTGCTATCCTAAAATAGGAGAGGACAAATAAGCTAAATATTGTTCTTTGCGGGAAACTTTAAAAAATATTCGGGAGTTCGCAAAATGGCGGGCTCCCGTTTTTTTTATCTGTAAAAATTTCTAATCTAAGTTCGTTGAATAAGTTGCTTTGTCTGATTAGAAATTAAAGGGGCAGGGCGGCATGTATAGTAAAAATATAAAGCGCTGCTGTACGCTTATTTTTAATTGTGGCGCCAAAGAAGTTTTTCTTAATGGGGATCTTTTGCGCGTATTTTTTATTGCAATTAATACGTTGTCAGCGCGCCTGGAAAAATTTAAAGCCCGTCTATTTCCACAACTTTGTTCCTGCAGGTATGCCCCGATATTATGGCAATCTTGCCTTTTTGCACCTTATATGTCTTTGCAAGAAATTCAATAAGCTCGGCATTGGCCTTGCCGTCAACCGGAGGTGCCTTGAGCTTTACCTTTAAGGCGCCGTCATCTCCGTAAGAGCCAACAATCTCGCTCTTGGGCGCATTTGGCACAACTCTCAATTTTAGGCGCATCTTTATTTATTACTATAGCGGCATCGGCCACGGTTTTTTCTGCCTGAAAAACGCCGCACTCCGTCTTGGAAAATGCGGCGGTTGAAAAATACCTTACCTGTTGTGCTCAACATCGAAAACCGGATAGCTGCCAAGCCATTTTATCATGGGCAAAACCTTCTCGAGCTCTCCAACGGCCGTTCTGGTTTCTGGATCTTCCCAGTGCCCGAGAAAATCTATAAAGAAGAAGTAGTCCCAGGCTTTTTTGCGGCTCGGGCGAGACTCTATGCGAGTTAGGTTTATGTTTACCCTGTTGAATGGTATGAGAGCGTCGAACAAAGCTCCGGGACGGTCGTTTACGGAAATTACTATACTTGTCTTGTACTTTATATTTGCGCTCTTTGGCATAGGCTTTTTGCCTATTACAAGAAAACGGGTTTGATTGTCCTTATTGTCTTGTATGGAGCGCTCCAAAATTGGCATGTGGTACATGTCTGCAGCAAGAGCGCTGGCTATCGCGGCAATTTCAGGATTTTCCGAGGCAAGCTTTACCGCATATGCGGTACTCTCCACAGACTCAAGTTCAGCGGAAGGCATGTGCCTGTGCAGCCAACTGCGGCACTGGCCTATTGCCTGGTCTTTTGAGCATACCTTGCGTATGTCGCCAAGCTTGCCCCTCGATATCAAACAGTGCTCTATGGGCAGATACACTTGGCCTACTATAGTAAGTGAGCTTTCGGCAAGCATGTCCATGGAGTGAACAACGGCGCCCTCGGTTGAATTTTCTATAGGTATAACCCCATAGTCAACCTCGCCAAGTTCTACCGCGGGGAATATGTCGGGAATGGAGTGCATGGGAATGTACTTTACGCTCGACCCAAAATTCCTCAAAGCAGCTTGCTGTGTAAATGTTGCTTCCGGCCCTAAATAGGCTACAGCTATCTTCTTTTCAGCCGATATTGACGCCGATATAATCTCCCTGTATATTGCCTTTAACGATTCCTCGTCTATCCTGCCGGAGTTCTTCTTCAACAGATTGTTGAATACCTGCATTTCTCTACTTGGAACATATATGTCTTCGCCGCGGGCAATTTTCTCCCTGCCTATCTCCTGCGCGCAATTTATGCGCTCAGATAACAGGTCTAGGATTTGGGTATCTATGGCGTCTATCTGTTTTCTTATTGTATCTTTATCCATTGTGGGGATATCTTTAAATTTGTATTTTGCTGCGCTATTCTGAAGGCGTTGGAGAATTATCGTCTCCAGATTCAGATGATGAAAATCTGTCTGAGCTTTCTGCTAAATCTTCGCCGGAGTTTTGCTACGCAGAACTTTCCGATGGAAGTTCTTCATCGCCGCTGCCTTGAGCATTGCCTTCAGCTTCCGAGCTTGAGAAATTGCCGCCCTGAACAGGCGCGCTTTGCTGAGCCTCCGGCAAGCCCATGTCCTTTGCGTTCGGAGCCGGAGAAGAAGCGTTCTTTATCCATTCTGAAATCTGGTTCGGGCTAAGAACATCTGAGGCAGGTAGCTCCTCAAGTGAATTTATGCCGACAAAATCCATAAACTGCTCTGTGGTTCCGTATTGCAGCGGTCTGCCCGGAAGATCAGCCCTGCCGGTAATGCAGATTAACTCCTTTTCAGTTAGGCGCGATATTGCCGAGTCTGCATTTACCCCCCTTATGGCCTCTATCTCCGCCCTTGTGACAGGCTGGCGGTAGGCTATTATTGCAAGAGTTTCAAGCGCAGCTTGCGTCAGTTTTTGAGGGCGGGGCTCATTTCTCAAAAGCCTCACCCACTCGGCACAATCAGGAGATATTGCAAATTTAAATCCGGAGGAACTTTGCACAAGCCTGAATACCTCCCCGTTCGATTCAAGCTCGGCGGAGATCTCGTCGAAAGCCTCCCTTATCTGGGTTGCAGTAAGCAGGGTTGGAACTTGGTTCATTAAATCCTCAAGCTCTTCCTGTCTTTCCTCGCCGGAATCGGAAGAGTCTTGGTCGGGCAAAACAGCGGCGCTTTCTGAGGCTTCTGCGTTTTGCGCGGCGCGCTTTTTGGCGGCCTTCTTTGCGGCGTCGAGCTCGGCATGGTAGCGCGATATCACAGCCTGAATGTCCTTTATGGTCAAATTCTGGTTTGTGGAGAATAAAAGCGCCTTGAGTATCTTCTTTAAATTGAATGCCATTTTTGCCGGGTTTTAATAAAAATCTTTACCTTTAATTTAAGGAAGCGTTAAATATTGTTCCAATAACTCCACAAATCAACAATTTTTATGCCAGAATATAAATCAAATAAGAGTTTTAAGGGAAGAAACATGGCCGGGGCGCGCGCGCTTTGGCGCGCAACGGGCGTGAAGGAGTCCGATTTCGGCAAGCCTGTAATTGCGGTTGTAAATTCTTACACGCAGTTCGTGCCTGGGCACGTGCATCTCGACGAGGTCGGCAAGCTTGTCTGCGCCGAGGTTGAAAAGGCCGGTGGCATAGCGAGGGAATTTAACACCATAGCCATAGACGACGGCATCGCTATGGGTCATGGTGGAATGCTCTATTCACTGCCCAGCCGCGAGCTTATAGCCGACAGCGTTGAATACATGTGCACCGCTCATTGCGCCGATGCCATGATATGTATATCAAATTGCGACAAAATCACCCCCGGAATGATGATGGCCGCCATGCGCCTGAATATTCCCGCAATATTTGTAAGCGGAGGCCCTATGGAGGCTGGGGAGATAAAGAAGGATTCCGGCGTTGAGCATCTGGATTTGATAGACTCAATGATAGCCGGAGCAAATCCAAACGTAAGCGACGAAGAATCTTTGGAGATAGAGCGGGCTGCATGTCCTACGTGCGGTTCATGCTCCGGCATGTTTACGGCAAATTCCATGAACTGCCTGGCGGAGGCCATAGGCCTGGCTCTTCCCGGAAATGGAACTTTGCTTGCAACGCACGCTCTTAGAAAAGAGCTGTTTAAAAAGGCGGCAAAGCGGATAGTGGAGATGACGCATGCATATTACGACGACGGAGACGAAACTGTTCTGCCGCGCTCCATAGCTTCTCGCGAGGCTTTCCTAAATGCCATGAAGCTCGATATAGCAATGGGCGGAAGCACCAATACTGTGCTGCACCTTCTTGCCATAGCGCGCGAGGCTGGCGCAGATTTTAAGATGTCGGACATAGACGCATTGTCTAGAATTACGCCGCACATATGCAAGGTTGCTCCGTCGGTGCACAATGTGCATGTTCAAGACGTGCACAGGGCTGGCGGTATATTTGCAATTTTGCGCGAGCTCGACAAAGCCGGTCTGATAAACCGCAATACTTCAACCGTGCATTCCAAGACGCTCGGAGAGGCAATTGACAGGCTGGATTTGTCAGTTGCCGACGAGGATACCAAAAAGTTCTTCCGCGCTTCTCCGGCTGGGTTCCGCTCTGTGAAGGCGTATTCGCAGGACACCTATTTTGACTCTCTCGATTTGGACAGGAGTTCCGGAGCCATACGCGATGTAGAGCATGCATTTTCCAAAGACGGCGGATTGGCTGTTCTCTTTGGCAATATAGCTCTCGACGGCTGCATAGTAAAGACTGCCGGAGTTGACTCTTCAATATGGAAGTTTAAGGGAACGGCAAAGGTGTACCATTCAGAGCAGTCTGCCAGTGAGGCGATACGCGGCGGAAAGGTTTCTCCTGGAGATGTTGTTGTAATAATTTACGAGGGCCCGCGCGGTGGTCCTGGCATGCAGGAGATGCTTTATCCTACAAGCCACCTGAAGAGTATGGGCTTGGGTAAGGTCTGCGCACTTCTTACAGACGGCAGGTTTTCCGGCGGAACAAGCGGCTTGTCTATAGGGCATGCTTCTCCAGAGGCGGCTGATGGAGGCAATATAGCGCTTGTGCGCGACGGAGATTTTATATCCATAGACATTCCCGCCCGTTCAATAAGCCTTGAGATATCTGACGACGAGCTGAAATCGCGCAGGGCCCAAGAGCTTGCCAAGGGCGATAAAGCCTTTAAGCCTGTGCGAGACCGCGTTGTTTCAAAGGCTCTTCAGCACTACGCTGCAAGCGTTTCAAGCGCCGCAGATGGAGCTGTGAGAAAATAAAAATATTTTTAAAATACGGAATATGTCCCCCAAAGGAAGAATCCTTTGGGGGATTTTTATTGCTTGTAGGGCTGATTATTGCGGGAAAACAAATTGTAAATATTGTTGAAAAAGATGAAATTTTTTACAATATGGTTTGCATATGAGTACGGATATTTCGAGGAGAGGATTTCTAAAAGGCCTGTCCGTTGCGGCGGGTTCTTTTTTTATAAGCAGGGATATTTTTGCACAGGGAACAATTCCTGCAAATGATAAAATAAATGTTGGAGTTATCGGATTAGGAAAAATGGCCCATGGGCATATAGGGGGGCTTGCAACATCTCCTCAGTGTAGAATCACCGCAATTTGCGACGTTGACGATCAGCGTCTGGCGTACCAGAAAAAGCGTATAGAAGATATATACGCGCGTTCGTCAGGAGGAAAGGTTTCCGGCAGCGTAAAGACTTATAAGGATTTCAGGGAGCTGCTTGCGGATAAATCTGTAGATGCGGTGTTTATTGTAACTCCGGACCATTGGCATGCAATAATAAGCATACTTGCCGCGCGCGCGGGTAAGGCAATATATTGCGAAAAGCCGTTAACTTTTACGGTTGCTGAGGGAGATGCTGTAATAAAAGCTGTGCGCGAAAACGGTGTGGTGTTCCAGACGGGGTCGCAGCAGAGGAGCGAGTCTTCTTTCAGGTGGTATGCGCAGGTGATCCGTTCGGGATTATTGGGCGAGATAAAGGAGATGTATTGCAATTTCGGCAGGAAGTATCCGCTGATGCTAAACTTTGAGGAGGAGCCTTTGCCCAAGGGCATAGATTGGGATATGTGGATAGGCCCGGCTCCGTACAGACCTTACACAAAACATTTTTTGCATCCACTTATGATGACTCCCGACGAAAAGGGTTCGGATCCATATCGTTATCCGTGGGGAGAATGGCGTTGGCATTCAGAGTACGGTAGTGGACTCCAGGCAGACTGGGGCGCGCACCATATAGACATAACCCAATGGGCCTTGGGTCTCGACGGCAAGGGCCCGAAATATGTTGAAGTGTTTGAGTCGGTGAATCCGGCGGACAAGAATGACAAATTTGATATTCGCTATATATTTGAAAACGGCATAAGGTTAAACTACGGATATCCTGATAAGCTCGTAGCTCCGGCCGACAGGCAGATGGTTATGGCGGTGGGCAAAAACGGAGTGATAGGAGCCAGCAGAGGTGGCAAAAGGTATGCGTCGGACAAGCGGTTGTTGTCGGCAAAACCCAGTGGAGACGGATTGAACGTATATGTTTCCACAAATCATAAGGACGACTTTTTCAATGCGGTAAGGTCTGGAGCCGGTACTATATGCCCGGTAGAAGTTGGGGTTTCAAGCTGCAATGCGTGTCTTATAGGAAACATAGCGCATATGCTTGGACGCACGCTCGAGTACGACTGGCGCACGCGTTCGTTTAAGGGCGATGTTGAGGCAAACCGCTATTTGTCTCGCCCAAATAGAGGCCAGTGGGCAAACATATAATTTTTGCAGGAGGAATGGTTTTGAAAAAGAGAAACATATTAACTATTCTTGCCGCGCTGTTCTTATTTGGAACATTTGCGCAGGCAGCTTATAAGCCTGAGTATGTCTTAACTCAAAAAGATAAAGATGCAATAGATGCAAATCTGCCGTCTTCCGCCGCGGTAAAACCAAAGAAAAATAGGAAGATACTTGTCTTCGACAAGACCACGTCATTCCGCCATTACGAGGGCATAAGCGCGGCAAAGTATCTACTTGAGAAAATCGGCAAGGATACCGGGGCCTGGAGCACTGTAATAAGCAACGATTTGTCCAACTTCGAGGGGCCGAAGATAAAAGAGTTCGATTGCATAGTGATGAACAACACAACGGGTGCTCCTTTCTCCGAGCCAGATGATGTTCTTGGAAAGATGTCTCAGGCAGAGAAAGACAAGATTGCCCAGAGGAACTCAAGATTGCGGGACAATCTCATCCGCTATGTTTCAGAGGGTGGGGGGCTTTTTGGAATTCACGCGGCTGCCGACACTTACAGAATACGCAATAAAGACCGTTATGAGCCCTATCTGAAGATGCTAGGCGGAGATTTTGTTGGGCATCCGTGGACCAGCAATATGACGGAGGTAATATCTCTTGAAGATGCAGATAATGCCATAACAAAGGGCTTGTGGAAGAGGCACGGAATTATTGTAAACGACGAAATATACATGATGGGAGATATATTCGACCGCAGCAAGCTGCGCGTATTGCTGAGTCTCGATGCCGACCGTACTCCTGTCAAGGCGAAGATACGCGAAGATAAGGATATCCCCGTAGTATGGATAAAAACTTTCGGCAAGGGTAGGGTTGCCTATGGCGGATTTGGACATTCGCAGCGTCCATACACAAAGCATCGCGATATTAACGAGACTTACATGCGTCTAGTGCAGTTCTGTTGCGGGGATTTGGCGGCGGATACTTCGTCTATTGAAAAACCTGCAAGGCTTGTTGCGCCAAAGCTTTTTGACAGACCCACTATGGACGATGTTCGCAAGTTTAAGAATGTAGAATACGATCCGTCCGTGTTTGTCGATTTGGACGGCATAGTTTTTGCATTCTACGCCTATAACGACCTGGAAGATTTTAACAATTCAATGGCACAGAATCTTCTTGAGGAGATTTTATCCGGGGTGGGCACACCGCGATACCGCGCGCTTCTTGCGCAGTTGCTCGATGCTACTGGGGCAAAGGTTGTTGTGCCAAAACTCCGCAATGTGCTCTTTGCCGAAAAGGATCCGGCTGTGAAGGATAGGTTGGCGTCTTTGCTTGCGCGCGAGGAAGGTAAAATTGATTTTGCAGGGAACGGATCGGGATATGTTCTGCCGCAGTCTAAGCCCGGAACTAATTCTGAAATCATGAGAGCCATAATTTATCTGGGAGCAAATCCGAAAGCGGCGCTTCCACAGTGGCTGAATATGTCGTCTTTGAGCAATCCTAACCATAAGGCAGCCTTGATGCGTTCGCTTACGGCAAGGGGTGTTGAAGCGGGCGAGATTGTTGCCGTAAAGCCGGAGAACACAGAAATGTTTATAGCAAGGCTTGAAGCTGCGGCAAAGTCATCAAATCCGGAGATATTAAAGAAAGCTTTTGAGGGTGCGGAAATTTTGGATTCAGACAAAAAGGCGCTTGCAAGGGCGGCTATTGTTGCTGCGTCTGTGAAAAGAGGCGCGGATACACTGCTTGGAATCATAGTAAATTTGTCTGGGGCACAGGCAGATTTGGCGGCAGAAGCGCTATCGCTAACGGACATATCCAAGACAAAATCAAAGCTTCTTTCTGACTTCCCAAAGCTCGATGCAGAAAAGAGAAAGTCTGTAGTAAAGATTTTGGCATCTTTGCCCGACAGAAAAACCTTTATAGATGTAATTTCATTTTTACCTTCTGAAAACGATACTTCCGTTAAAAACGAAATCTACAAACTGCTTGTTCGATGCGCTCAAAACGGTGTTGACTCAGAAATGTTTTCCGCTGTTGAGAAGGCTTATAAGGCTTCAAAAAGTGATGCCGACAAGCGTTTCTTGTTGCGCTTTGCGCCGGCTTGTTCAAATCCGCAGGCTCTTGAGCTTTGCGTAAAAGCTGCCGCAGACGGAAATGTTGCGGAGGCATGTAGATATTTGGGGCAGTGGAAAAACCGTTCTGCAGCAGCGGAGCTTGTAAAAATTGCAAAATCGGCAAAGGACGAGAGATGCAGGGCGTATGCGCATTCAGGTCTTGAAACGTTGTTTGCATCGTGTGCTCCAGATCTGGAGTCTTTTGAATATGCTTACGATGCTTTTCCTGCTCGCGATAGGGAAAAGCTTGTAAAGGTTGCCCTCGATAAGCCCGACGGCGCCATAGCGGAATTCTTGCGCAAAAGGGGTGATGCTGTATCTGCCGACGCTATAATAAAGAAGATAAAAGAAGCTAAGCCGACGCTTTCATCGAGCGCGGGGTCTGGTGGAACGGCGGCTGCGTTTGACGGAAATGTAAAAAGTAGATGGTCTTCGGGAACGCCCATAAAGCCGGGAATGTGGATAGTATTGGATTTTGGATATTCGAGGGAAATTTCCGTCATAGAGTTAGATAGCGCCGTTTCAGTTGGGGATTTCCCGTCTAAGGTGGAAATCTTTGCGGGAGACTCTCAGAGTGCGCTTTCTCCGGTTGCTGCGGACGTGTCTGTTGTTGGCAACAAACTTGTCTTAAAATTTCCGCAGCCTCTGAACGCTCGATGCGTAAAAATCTTGAGCCTTGACGACAGTTCAAGATGGTGGTCAATTCATGAGGTATATCTCAAATAGCCTAAAAATGCTATCTGCGCTTTGCGATATTTTGCAATTTAGATAGCTCTGGGATATTTCTGATCTTTCGCAGGTGATGCTTGGGAATTTTCAGCTTTCATAGCGGTGTTTTTAACATAGATGAACTACTTTTTAATAGACGGATACAACCTTAGTTTTAGGTGCTTTTGGGCCATGCCGGATTTGACCCGTTCCGACGGTTTTCCGACTGGTGCGCTACATGCTTTTTTTGCAAGCGCATTGAGGCTTTCAAGCATGGATGTTCCGCATGCCACGGCGGTATTTTTCGACAAGGGAGGATCTGTTAGGCACAGGAAGATATGTCCGGAATACAAGGCGAATAGGTCTGAAATGCCGGAAAAAATGCGTGCGCAGATGCCGTATATTAAAAGGCTTTGCGAGAGTCTGGGGTTTACTGTTATTGAACGCGAGGGGATAGAGGCAGACGATTTGCTCGGCAGCGCGGCGGTAAAGCTTAAAGACTCTTGCGAGATGGTCTCCATAGTTAGCGCCGACAAAGATTTTGCCCAGCTTGTGGGACCGCGTGTTAGGCAACTTCTACCGCCTAAGCCAAAAACTCAAGATTGGATAGTGCTCGATGCCATAGGAGTGAAAGGCAAGTACGGTGTTTATCCCAATCAGATACCGTCGTTTTTGGCGCTCATAGGAGATTCTGCCGACAATATTTCCGGACTAAATGGCGTCGGGCCAAAGACCGCGGCAAAATGGCTGAAAGATTATGGAGATTTGGATACTATAATACGTCGCTATGATTGGGTTCGCCCGGAAAAGTTCCGCGAAGTTATAAAGAATGGCGAGGCTCTTTTGCGGCGCAATATTGAGCTTGTAACTATAGATACAGCTTGCCCTTTGGAGGATTTTGCCATGGAGGTAAAGCGTCCGGATTTTAAAGATATTGCGGAATTTTAGAGACTATGCAAATGAAGCGCTCTGAAGCGCTGTTGCATAAGTTTGCAAAGGAGCAGTGGCAGACAGATTTTTAAACGGCGCCGGAGATTTTATATGAAAAGCATGACGGGTTTTGGCAGAGGCTGCTGCTCTGCGGAAGAATTTGACATAACGGTTGACGCTTCATCGGTAAATAGGCGTTCTCTTGAAGTTTCGGTGGGGTTGCCCCGAGAATGGCAGGGGCTCGAGCGTAGAATATCGGAACTTTCAAAGGAGTTTTTCTCGCGAGGGAAGGTTCAAATAAGCTGCGCTGTAAGAATGAAGGGAGACTCTGCTGGGGTGGACTTCGAGTCATTGAAGTCTGCATTTTCTGCGCTTAAAAAAAACGCCGAAATGTTGGGGGTAGAGTTTAAGCCAGACTTAAATACTCTTATAGAATTAGGTAAAACCATAGGTACATCTTTCCGCAATGCGGATAATCTCGATGCTCTTTGGGATTGTATAAAGCCCGCATTTGAAACTGCTTTTAAAGAGTTATCAAATATGCGCCAACGCGAAGGAGCCGCTTTAAAAGAAGACTTGAAAGAAAGAATATCTGTGCTTTTAGGCTTTGCCGATAGATTGAAGGAATTGTCGGCAAGCAGGCCCGCTTCTTACAAGGAGATGTTGCTCTCTAAACTTGCAAAGCTTGGATTGAATCTTGATTTGAACGACGAACGTGTCTTGAAGGAAGTTTGCTTATTTGCGGATAAGTGCGATGTTGCAGAGGAACTTACCCGCATAAAGAGCCACCTTGGCCAGTTTTTGTCGGCTCTCGATGAACCTTCGGCGGTGGGTAGAAAGTTGGATTTCATCTGTCAGGAGCTTGGGCGAGAGATAAACACGGCTTCAAATAAGGCGGTAGATTACGAATTTTCCAAAATTGCCGTAGATTTTAAAAATGAACTCGAACGCATAAGGGAGCAGGTTCAAAATATAGAATAGCTTTCTAAAATACTTAAAATTCTGTTTTCTATCTATACTCTATGGATTATTTCCATAGGGTATGTTTTTTATGAATGTGAATTTCTCTAACAAGTAGTTTATATTGATTTTATAGGTGCTATTTTTTTATTAAATATATGATATAAAAATTGTTGTATTTGATTGTTTTTTTGTAGGCGCACAACAGTACAAAACAATGTGCTAATATTCTTAATGTACACGTGTATAAATGAGGTAGCTTATAATTTCTTCCTATTTGTTTCTCTCAGGCTAAAAGTTGACAAACAAGTTTGATATATACGCTGCCAAAATGCTTTTTTATTGGTATTATTTGAAAAACGTTGACGAATGGAACAATGAACTTATCATTATTCTTATTATGATTACCGTAACATCCTATTCTGTGGCTGTTGTAATGTGTGTCATTACAATGATATGCTGGGGGTCTTGGGCTAACACCCAAAAATTGGCAAGCAAAGGCTGGGGATTTCAGCTTTTCTATTGGGACTATTCATTGGGAATACTCTTATTTACTTTGCTGCTCGGTCTTACTATGGGGTCTATAGGAGACACCGGAAGGGGATTTATTGCGGATATAGCCCAGGCAAATTGGGAGCCAGTGAAATCTGCCTTGTTGGGCGGAATTATATTTAATCTTTCAAACATACTTTTGGTTGTGGCCATAGACATAGCAGGAATGGCTGTTGCATTCCCTGTTGGAGTTGGCCTGGCTCTGGTATTGGGCGTAATAACAACATATATGGAAAAGCCTGAAGGCAATGTTGCAATGCTCGCAACAGGCGTGGCTCTTGTTGTTCTAGCTATAATTGTAGATGCTCTGGCGTACAAAAAATTGGGTGGAGCAAAAAAATCTGCAACCCCGATAAAGGGAATAATTGTGTCGATAGTGGCTGGCTGCCTTATGGGATTTTTCTTCAGCTATGTTGTTGCCGCAATGGGAAGCATAGACAAAGCAACAGGAGTTGTAGAGGCAGGAAAGCTTACCCCTTATACAGCAACCTTCTTTTTTGCTCTGGGCATATTCATTTCTAACTTTGTATTCAATGTGTGGATGATGCTAAAGCCGCTTTCTGGTTCTCCTGTGGGGCTGACAGATTATTTCACAAAAGGAAATCTGAAACTGCATCTGATAGGTATGCTCGGCGGCGCAATATGGTGCTGCGGAACAAGCTTCAGCTTTATCGCTTCCGACGCTGCTGGACCGGCACTCTCCTACGGCCTGGGGCAGGGAGCCACTATGGTCTCGGCGCTGTGGGGCGTATTTGTTTGGAAAGAGTTTAAGGGCGCGCCAAAAGGTACGGGCATATATATAGCGGTTATGTTTGTTCTGTTTATATCGGGATTGTCTGTATTGGTATGTTCCAAACTCTAAGAGTGGATTGTTATAGATGATATTATGAAGTCTGTCGTTTCAAAAAGCGCCAAGAGAAAAACTTCGACTAAAGCCGGTGTCAAATCTGGCAAAGGTATTCTTGTTGTTGGCAGCATGAATGTGGATATGGTTGTAAAGACAGCGCGTATTCCGAAGCCCGGCGAGACTCTTCTTGGGGGAGTTTTCAACCAGTTCCATGGAGGAAAAGGTGCAAATCAGGCGTTTTCGGCTTCTATGCTTTGCAGGGAAACCTTCATGTGCGCCGGAGTTGGGGACGATTCTCTCGGTAGGGATTATCTTGAATACTTCAAAAAGCAGAAGATAAATATATCTCTTGTCAGAAAATTCAAGGGTGCCCACACAGGTGTTGCGGTAATCATGGTTGGAGGAAAGGGTGAAAACTCTATAAGCGTGGCTCCTGGGGCAAATATGATGCTTACTCCTGAGCATATGAAGGCTTTGGATTTCTCAAAATTCTCCTTTGCCGTATTCCAGCTTGAGACGCCGTCGGATACCGTAATGGAGGGCTTGAAGAGGGCAAAAGAGGCGGGGTGCTCAACTGCTCTTACGCCGGCGCCGGCGCGCCTGTTGCCATCGGAAATTCTGCCGTTTATAGATTATATAGTTCCGAATGAGCACGAGGTTCTCCTGCTCCAAAAAGGTTATAAGGACTTTGAAAAGGCAGCAAAGAATCTTGTGAAAAAGGGTGTAGGACATGTCATCGTAACGCTCGGGAGCAAAGGCTGTATGGTTGTGGATTCGTCCGGGCAGAAGCGCTATGGTGTTTACAATGTAAAACCTGTTGACACGGTAGGTGCGGGAGATTGCTTTACAGGTTCTCTTGCCGCAGGTCTTAAGCTTTATGGAGGAGATATCGAAAAGGCTGTTATGCTGGCAACTGCCGCAGCGAGCTTGTCTGTTACACGAATGGGTGCGCAGAGCGCAAGACCGCTTGCTGATGTGAAAAAATTCATGGCGGCGAACAAGATATCTTAAGGTTTTTTTGTAAAAAATAAGAGTCCGGCTGTTTTCTCCAGCGCCGGACTTTTTTATTCTCCACAAGAAATCTAACCTCAAACAATCTCAATATAAAATAAAAATTGACTGTATTGCCGGGCTGGCGATATGATTTAAAAATTATGAGGAAAATAATTGTTATTCTTGCATTATCGTTGTTAACGCTCTGCTTAAATGCGCAGAAAGACCCGTTCTGCGGCTTTTATAAAGGAGAGGCTTCTTCGGCGAAAGATGGCGCCAGGCTATCTTATCCGCTCGATGGCATGCCAGATGTTTACGCTGAAGTTTACCGCTTGGGAGATGAATACAGGCTTAGGATAAAATCCGCACCGTTTTCCCGTTCGGAAATTCATGCAGAGGCCTGCGGTCTGAAGGCTGAAAATGGGGAGATAGTTTTTGAAAATGCCGGTGATAAGAAACTTTCCGGTAAAATAACTCCAGAGGCGATAGATGTTACATTTAACTCGCGCGGAGACAAGCCGGCAAAAGCATCATTCAAGCGCTGGGATTTTAAATCTCCAACGTTAGGCGCGGTGCCTCCGGCAGGTGCGATAATTCTCTTCGATGGTAAAGACACGTCAAAATGGGCTCTTGCCGATGGCACTGCATGCCCGTGGGAGGTAAAAGACGGAGCCATGACTGTTAATACCTCTTTGAAGGCGGAAAACGGCAAGCGCAAGTCTTCCACAATCTTTTCAAAGGATTCCTTCAATGCTGTAAGGTTGCACCTTGAATTTAAGATTCCTGCTATGTACGATAAGGAAGCCCAGGCGAGAGCCAACTCCGGAGTATTCTTTGGTCCTTACGAAATACAGGTTCTGGATTCATTCGGTTCTAACGGCGAATGGGGAGACTGCGGATCGGTTTACAGGATGTATCCTCCGCAATTTGTGGCAAGTCTTGAGCCTGAAGCATGGCAGACCTATGATATAGAGTTTCATCCGGCAAAGTTCCACAACGGAGTTCTTACCGAGTATCCAACTATTACAGTGCGCCTTAACGGAGTTATAGTTCAGAACGCCTCCAAGATATTTTACGGAACGCATCTTTCACCAAGAAAAGCATCCGGATTTGAGCATTCTCAGCTACCATGGAAGCTGTCTTTGCAAGATCATACCAATCCGGTCTCGTTTAGAAACATCTGGATTGAGACTCTTTAATATTTTTGCTCAAAGCGTGTCGGAAGTCCGGCACGCTTTTTTATTGGGATTTTTAAGAAACAATTCTTAAAGGAAGTTGAATCAGGACAGAGGGGATTTAGTTAAAAGGTAAATTCCATATGCATCAGGTAAAGGAGTTTTTATGAAAACGCTAAAATTATTGGCGGCATTAAGCCTACCGTTTGCTGCCCTCAACGGAGTTTTGGCATTTGACATTGTGGCGCATAGGGGAGAGAACTCTCAGGCTCCAATGAATAGCCTTGAGGCTTTTGCTCTTGCGTGGAAAAACGGCGCAAAATATGTGGAGGCTGACTTCTACTTTACGGATTCTTCGCAGATAGTCTGCGCGCATTGCCGCTCAACCTTAAAGGAGCTCTCCGGAATAGACTGCGATATAGAAAAGCTATCTCCAGAACAGGTTAGCTCTGCAAATCTTGCCTCAGGAAAGTGGAGTGCTAAATACGGTAAAGTTGCATTGCCGCTTATGTCCGATGTTTTTAAAGCCGTGCCTACGGGAGGAGTTATCGTAGTTGAAATAAAAAACTTCAGCCCTAAATTTGCAGAAGAAATAGAGCGTTTGCGCAAGCAATGCGGATTAAAGAAAAGCCAGATTGTTGTAATATCCTTCAATAAAAATGCCCTTGCGGATTTTACCTCAAAGTGTTCGGGCTACCAAGTTTACCTGCTGCATGCTCTAAAAAATGAAAACGGGATTTTAAAACCGACGGCGGAAGAATTGATTGCCGCGGCGCGCAAGGTCGGCGCGAATGGAGTTGATCTGGGCGGAACCAAAAATATAGACGCTTCTTATGTTGAAAAGATAAAAAAAGCCGGCCTAAAGTTTTGGGTATGGACTGTAAACGACTTTAAAGAAGCTCTTCGCCTTATATCAATTGGCGTTGACGGCATAACTACGGATAAATCCGCCGAGTTTATAAATTTGCTTAAAACTGAGAATAATCCGGCTGGGTCCTCTAAATGAGTGTCTTGCATTTTCTCGGAAGAGCTCTGTATTCATATCCTTGATAAAGCTGCTATGGAGCTTCGATAGTATTTGTTTTGCAAATGCAATCTTTGATAGGCGCAGTAAAGTTTCCCTTGGCTATCTGTATATGCCACGCTGGGGTTGTTCAAAAGATGAATGGAATATTTCTCCCTTTGGTGCGTCGTTTCGTTCAAAACCCGCATGGTTAAAAATCTCGCCAAGAGCGGCCAACAGATTTGCCGAGGAAGGATTCCTCCTTGCTGAATCAAATGCTGAAAGCGCGGCTGACATACAAGGCAGGGGTATCCCCCATGAGACGGAATACGCAACAGCCCTCCTAAGAGAGGCTATATTGCAAAGAGAATCATTTTTTATCCCCTCTTCAAACAAGGGCGTTTCCAAATCCGAGTTTTCCGCATAAGCTTTGGCTACAGATTCTAATAGCGCTGATTTTATAGGCATAGACGCATTCCAGAGGTCGACACATTGCGCACAGTTTACACCCCACGCATGGTGCGCGCTAGAACTTCTTAACACAGATATACACTGGGAAAGCGCTATTGCGCGCGCAGCCATAAGTGCATGCTTAACATCGTCCTCATCGGGTATCCTGCATATTTGCCTTCCGGAATTTTCTGGTGTGTATGCCTTGGATAGTCTTTCTCTGCGACCTTTTAATGACGAGGCTCCAGCAGAGAAAAAAGAACTCGAAAGAGTGTCGAAAGGCATATTCTCATATACCGCCTCAAGCAGAGCAAACATTCCAGCATTCTTTTGCATTGGAATATCTCTTATCTTCTCTGCTAAGGATATTCCAGAGGCGTCCTTAAAATGTAAAATCTTCGCGGCGGCGGAGAGCATTGAACTATTGGACTTGTCGCTCCAAGCATCAAATATTTCGGCGGCATCTTGCATTTTAAGCCCGCAGGCACCTATTAGAAGGTCGTAAGCCTCGCATGCAAGTTGTGCTTCTATTGTCTCTATGGCTGAAGATAAATTTTTGGCAAAAATTGCCGAGGCGCCGTCGCCAATTCTGCCGCATTCGGTAAAAATTCCAGCGCCTTTCAGCCTGAAGAATATGTCGCTGCATGCATCCCATGCACTCTTAGATCCGCCAAAAAAGGCTGATACGCCTTGTTTCCTGGCTTCGCGCGGATCTTTTGAAAATGCCGCAGATGCATATATGCATGGAAACAATTCGGAACTCTTGAACCGCTTTTGGCCCTCAGCAACACTGGAACAAGAGCAGTCTATAATCATATCTCCGTTTTCAAGTCCAGCGGCTATATCTGCAAGCAGCTTAAAGCTTTCAGCAAAAGGCTTTCCTCCAGCAAATATAATTCTGGGCTTTCTTATGCGCTTTACAAATTCAGAAACATCATTTGCCTCAGAGAAGTTTATTGAAGACATATCTTCTCTTGTAGGCATAACTGCAGGGTGCTGGCTGGAATCAGATATGGATAACGAGCATACAGAAAGCCCTGATGAAATCATTCCAAGCCTTAAATTCTCCCCGGCCGCTCCGGGAAAAGCCATTCCAATATCGCAAGACGTATTGCCCATATTTTTTATTATGCGAATTATTTTATTAAATTAACCTCTCGTCAAATTCTAAAATATCATATTTATCATATATTGAATAGTTGACTTTCAAAATATTAAAAAGCTTGCCGTATTTGCCGCCGGAAATTTAAAATCTAAAATTATGTTTTGGGCGGTGTTTTTGAATGTTTGAAGATATATACTTGCAATGTGTAAAATCTATAACTTGAAGAAGAATTTTTCTATATGTATGCGCACAATATTAGGTTGCGTGTTTGTGTGCTTGTCCTTTTCGGGAGGTGCGTTTATCTGTTGCAATGAAGCTTTTGCCCAGAGCGATTCTGGAATTGTAGGCAAACCGTCGGCGGTAAGAAATCTTGTGTCGGCGAGAAAGAAAACGTCGGACAAGCTCAAACTTACAAGTGTTGCCATGCTCGACGGGCAGTGGCATTTTGCCGTATTGGATGGAGCAACCGGTAAAACCCATTGGGTGAGGCTCGGCGTGCCAAGACCATACGGCGGAGTCAGTGTGGACGCGTATAATCCGGATACAAACACAGCTCTGGTTTCCTCGGAATACGGAAAGTTTATAGTGGTTATGAAAGAGCCATCGGCAGACGGGGATATAGAGCAGAAAGTTATATCGGCAGATACAGATGTAAACTTGGTAAAGGATCAAATGCAGCAGGCCATAGATGAGTATTCTGGCAAGAAAACTGCTTCAACTAAAGCGGATGTGTTGAAACTTATAAAACCCAAGAAGAAAAACGACGAAAATAAATCGCGCAAGAGAAACAAAGCTGCTTCTTCGCAGAAAAACAAGTCTGAATAGATTCTCAAATTTTCAATAAATAAAAAATAAATTACAGTTACATAAGGAAAAAATATATGAATACAAAAAGAGATTTCTTAAAGAAAATAGGATTTGCTGGAGGAATGGGGATGTTGGCGTCTGCGGTGTCTATGGCAGATGAGCAAAGCTCCTTGGGGAAAAATAATGCACATGATAACTCGGACTTTTTCAATGTTAAAGACTTCGGCGCTAAGGGCGACGCTAAACATTCCGATTCCGCCGCAATACAAAAGGCTGTAGATGCTGCCGCAAAAGTAGGCGGTGTTGTGTATTTCCCGTCTGGAACATATTTGTGCTCAAATATAAAAGCCTATACAGGGATAAGTTTTGTTGCCGAACCCAGATGGGGATACCACTCAAGAGCCGGAGCTATACTGAAGCTTGAATCGGAAGACGCCGATTGCGTTTTAGATGTGTCGAATACATACGGGCTTCATGTAAAAGGTTTATTCCTTGTAGGGATTTCTTCGGCAAAAAAGCCAATACACGGCATATATATGAACAATCAGAAAGTATCGCCAAGAGAGGATTGCATAGCCATAGACGACTGTAAAATAGAAGGATTCTCCGGGCATGGCGTCTATCTTAAGAATGTTTGGCTATTCATAATTAGGCGCAACTTGATGCAGAAAAATAAGCTTTGTGGGGTTATGTTGCGCGGTTGGGACGGATTTGTAATGGATAATCAGTTCTCCGCAAACGGAGAGTGTGGATTTGGTTCCGAAGGTAGGCTTGGTACTATCAAATTTACCGCAAATAGGGTAGAGTGGAATAGAAAGGACGGTTTTGGATTCTGTGCGGGAAGCACTCTAAATGTTACCGGAAATTGTTTCGATAGAAACTGGGGTGCAGCAATAAATGCTTTCGATATTAAAACTATGACAATTAGTGGAAATATCTTTAGGCGGAACGGGAAGAATGAGGACGCCATGGAAAATGAAAAGTCTTGCCATCTAAAGATAAATAATTGCAGAGGCCTTACCATCATGGCAAATGCCTCATGCGCCGGACAGGACGACAGAAATAGGGGCAAATTTACTCCGCAAATTGGCTTTATACTTGAAAACCTCTCATGTGCGGTAGTTATGGGCAATACTTTCTATGAAGGATATACCGAAAAGATGATTGTGGAATCGGGAAATTCTGAAGATTGTATTATAAAGGACAATATAGGTACTGCTTTTGCTTTTAATAAAAATAAATAATGTAATCTATTTTTTAACTTGAGCCTTAGATATAAATAAAAAGATATGCTCTTATGCGCAGTATCTTTTTTGCTATTATATTTTTGTTAGCTTTTTGTCCGTGGAGCGCTGGGGGTGAAAATATATCTTCAGTCTTTGGCGTTAGAGCTTTTTATATAGATTGCCGAGCCCAGGTTATGACGGTATCGGCAATCAAGAAATTTGCTCTTGATCTATCCCAAAAAGGGATAAATGCCCTTATTATTGAATACGAAGCAACGTTTCCTTTTGAAAAACACGCAACTTTATGCAATAAGTTTGTTTACAGCAGAAAAGATATAAGAGAGATTGTAGATTATTGTGGTTCGCTGGGAATAGATGTTATCCCTCTGCAGAATTGTTTTGGGCATTGCGAATATATACTCAGACATGATAGATATATAAAACTTAGAGAGGATTGGAAGGAGGTTTCTCAGGTTTGTCCGCTGAAGATAGAGGAAGCTAAACGGATTTTTAGCGAGATATTTGGCGAGGTTGCCGCTTTGCATCCGTCAAAATATTTTCATATAGGGGCAGACGAGACATATCTGCTTGGAAGTTGTAAGGAGTGCTCAAAAAAGGATAAATCGCGTCTGTTTGTAGATTATGTAAAGGCGATGTGTGAAATTGTAGAGAAAATGGGTAAAACTCCGATTATCTGGGCTGATATAATTTTAAAATATCCAGAAGTTGCCCATGAATTGCCAAAGAATCTTATCTATGTAGATTGGAATTACGGATGGAATCCGGATAAATTTGGAAAATTGGAAAATATTTTTAAACTTGGAGCAAAAATGTGGGGAGCTACCGCTTTGCGTTCGTCTCCCGATAATATCTATCTTACAAATTGGAAGAATCATTTCGAGAACATCAAAACGTTTATTCCTTTTGCAAAAGCTAAGGGTTACAAAGGTATAATTCAGACATCTTGGTCCACCAGCGGAACTTATGGATTTTATTATGATTTGGGGTGCGAGATATTGCAGATGTATCCCATAAGACAGGTTTATCCGATGTCGGGGTTTCAAATATTAATAGACGCATTTTGTAAGGCTATAGCAGATGATGAATCTTTAGATATAGATAAATTTATATTATCCTATGCTTTAGAACGTTATGGATTGTCCAAAGAAGATTCTGGTATCTTTTTAAAATATTTTAAACTTCCTCAAGCCAGAGTTAGAGGCGGTAGAGATACTAATGGAGTTGAGATAGTACAACTTTTAAAAGATATAGAGCTTTTAAAGAGTAATTTTGATAAGATATCTGCGCGTAGAAATGTAGATGAATTTGCGCATTACAAACTCATGCTTGATCTAAGGGTTAACTATTTAAAATATAAAGAGATAGAATTTGAATATAACTCTCAAAGATACAATGTAAAAATGGCGGAAAAACTTGCCGAACGTTTGGAAAAAGTGATGTTGCAATCGGATAAATTATCAGAAGCGTTTATAAAATTTAACAAAGGATATCTAAAATCTGGGCAGTTGGAAGATATAAACTCTTTTAGAACTATGAAGATGAAAGACTTTTACGAAAGATTAAAAAGACAAATCAATATATAAAGAAATATATATTTCTGAAAAAGTTTGACTTAGCATTTATGTTTTATATAACATACATTTATGAAAATCTCAAGCTTCAATGCATTTTCTATCATAACGGTGTTATTTGCATCAATATCCACCGTATCTGCCCAGACATATTATTGGGCTAATGGATCTTTTAACCAATCTGTTTTTTATCCTAATGTCGATGCTACAGGCGAGGCTGTAATTCCAAATTGGACAGATGGAACTACTATAATAGATAAAGCGGCAATAGCTACCGGAGCAAGCCAGTATGCATTTTATGTTCAGAATATAAATATAGCAGAATGGAATGATACAACGGCAAATTCTGCTCAATGGCACATGTATTTTTCATCGTCGAATGGATCTTTGACCATGAAAAGTATGACAAAGACTTCCGATGGAATCTTGAAAATACGCACAAGTACTGGATCTTCGGGAGCCGTTTTAAACGTTAATGATTCCATGGACTTATCTGCCGGATCTTTGCGTATTGGAACAGATTCCGAATTTGGTATTTCTGATGGTTGGGCGTTTAATACCGTCAATATAAATACTCTAAATATGTCTGGTACGGCAACTGCCACTTTTTCAGTTTCCAACTCAATGAAAGTTGATACTGTAAATATGAACGGCGGCAAATGGTGGGTTGGTGCTGGATCTGAAACTACAGGAGGGGTAGCTTCTCTTATTCTTGAGATAGGTACCTTAAATGTAGGAACCCGTACAGAAGACGCTACTTTGAATGATCTAAGTATAAGTTCAACTTCTGCAAAGATCTCCAATTTAAATATCACAGGTACTTCAGAAGGGCGTATTAATAACTATGTGCAGGTTTCCAACGACGGTGTGCTTCGCATTGAGAATATGCACGTTGATGAAGGTTTTCTCTCCGGAGGAAAATTCGGTCTTTTAAATGGAACACTACAACATACGATAAACGTTGCATCTTTTACTTCTAATACAGGAGTTGCTGCAGGTGGAAATATAGCACTTGCGGGAAATGTAACTTTTGAGAAATCTGTTCATACTGGATCCGGAAGTTTATTGGGAAATTATGTCTATGACTTGATATTTACCGGCGGAGGTACTGCCATACTTAATGATATCACTGTGGAAAAATATGCCCAAATCGGCTATGGTAAGTTTGATGCAAATAATGCATCCCAACAGGCTACTATGATTGGAGGGGTTTCTCTCGGAAAGGTAAATGTAAATAGTGGTGGATATCTGTGGATAGTCTCAGACAATATCCAATTCGATAGGGAAGATTCTATAACGGTTTCTGGTCAGGATTCCAAGATGGTAATAATGAATGGATCCAACGGAAGTTCCGCTTCTTTATTAGGAAATATATCTGTTTTAGATGGTGGAAGCTTTATTGTCAGACGCAGGTCTGGTGAACCGGCATTTACCCTTGGTAATATAAGTATAACTTCAACTTCTGCGGATAGGAATGCTACTGTATTTCAGGTGTCTTCCGATTCTACATATACAGTAGGGTCTGCTACAATAGAATCTATAACTTTCAATCCTAATGCGGATGGAGTTACTGGTAAAGAGTCGTATGCAAATCTCTATTCTGTAAAACAAGATGTTGGATCTGAATCAATGTATGTTGGAAGCGTTGTTCTTAACGAGTATGCATCTGGAGTTATATCTGTTGCTCAAAATACAAAAATTGGATCTATTACGTCGGCTGCAAATTCAGTGATGGATTTTACTTCATCTGGAGGTTCGGCTTATACAATAACTGTAGATGGAGATTATACAAATGCCGGACAGTATATAATTCTTCGGCCAAATATGACTCTGAATGTTAAGGGTGATTTTATAAATAATTCTTTTAGAACAAATCTCTATGGAGTAGATATAAACCTTGCAAATTCCGGAACCCTTTTAGATATAGACGGAGCTTTTGTAAACAATGGCATAGCTAATCTTGGTACAAGTATATCTGCCGGGAAAACTGCAAATTATTGTTTTGGTGGTATAAGTAGCAATTATATATCAGGCAAGCAGGAAACCCATAGAATACATAACACAAACGGAGGGGTTGTAAATATAACTCTCGATGGAGACGGTACATACATATATGGCAACCGCATACATACCTTTGGAAGTGCTTCTGATGATATGGGTACCTCTGTAATAAACTTCAATAAGACGGGTTCCGGAACGCAGTATTTTGCCAGCAAGTATATATATTTTAAGGGGACAACCACAATATCAGCCGGAGAGATGTATATGTATGCAGCCGGCACAAATAACACTTTGGGATACGGAGTTGAGAACATAGTGTTGTCCGGCGGAAAATTTGGAGCATGCGGCGTAATGGGAGAGACCGGAAGTGTAGGTTCTATAGGCACAGTAAAGGCAGAGAACTTCACTTGGTCTTCAGGAGCAGAGGTTGCTGTAGACTTTGACGCGGAAGGCAATTGCGACCTAATTTTGATAAGTGGAAGCTTTGTGAAGGACAGTTCCGATGCTGTTGATGCCAAGTACAATTTTGTATTTTCAGGCAATGTAGTTGCAGATACCGAGTACAAAATATTTAGCTGGGAAGATGGAGCAACAGTGGACTTTAGTGAAGAAGACTTCACATATACATCAGATGACGGCATAGAGGGGACATTTGCGATAAAAGACAATTCTTTGTATTTTACGGCGACAGTGCCGGAGCCATCAACCTATGCAGCAATATTTGGTTTTGTTGCACTATATTTTGCGGCATTAAAGAGGCGCAGGAAGTAGCAGTAAGGAAAAGTTATACAAAGAGGTTTTAGGCTTGGGATATTTCTCCCAAGCCTATTTTTATTTATCTAGACTCTTTTAGGAGCTTTCTTGAACTTTTCATTTAATAGGTTGAGAAAACGTTTTGCAGCCGCTGAAAAATATCTTTCTTTTTTCCACACCACGCTTATTTCAGATTCAACTTTTGGATATAGAGGTTTAAAGCATAGATTGCTTGAGCTTCCGGTATCGGCTAGTCCATCTAAAACTACGGCATATCCAAGCCCTTCTGAAACCATAACAGAAGCGTTATATATAAGGTTATAGGTTGCTGATATATTTATAGGTTCGTTGTCGAACCAGTCGGCAAGGTGATTTTTTGCATTTACTTTTGATGAGAGTTGCCTGGATACTATCAGCGGAAGTGTTCGTAAGTCTGATGGGCGTATGTGTTTATACTTTGCAAGGGGGCTGTCTTTGCGCATTAATACTCCCCATGTATCTTTTTCGGGAAGGTTTATCCATTCGTATTTTGATAGATCCACGGGCTGAATCAATAAGCCGAAATCCAATAAACCCCTATCGAGCTTTTCGGTTACATCGTCTGCATTGCCGCTGAAAAAGTGGTATTTTATCTTTGGGTACTTTTCGTTTAAAATATGTATTGTCTGTGCTATGTGCCTCATGGCGCGGGTTTCGCCGCAACCTATATAGACATTGCCGTATTCATCTTCTTCAGATTCTGATATCTCGGCGCGGGTTCTTTCGGCAAGGTCGAGAATTTCTTCGGCACGTTTCTTTAGAATCATTCCCTCTGTTGTAAGTTTTACGGAATGGCTTGACCTTAAGAATAGCTTGCATCCAAGCCTTTCTTCCAGCTCGGCAAGCTGGCGGGATAGTGTTGGCTGGGTTAGATGCAGCAGATTTGCGGCTCCGGTTATGCTGCCGCTTCTGGCCACGGCAAGAAAGTACCTCAATACTCTAAGTTCCATATCTTTCTTCTTTGTCTTTGTTGCTTCTTTTTATTCTCTATAGTAAACAGAAATGCTTTTCAAGCATATCTAACTATAAAATATAAGTATTTGCTATTTTTGTGCGAATGTGGGATAATAGGGAAAAAAGAGATTAAAATTATGCGCAAGAAAGTTGTTGTAATATCCACTTCGCCCCGCGCGGGCGGAAATTCCGAACTCTTGGCAGACGCCTTCTTAAGCGGAGCAAGAGCCGCAGGCAATGACGCAGAGAAGATCTCCCTAAAGGGGAAACATCTTGAATTCTGCCGCGGTTGTTTGGCATGCCAGCGCACGGGCAAGTGCGTAATATCCGACGATGCCGCCATGATAATAAGCAAGATTGCCTCTTGCGATGTTGTTGCTTTTGCCACACCTATATATTTCTACGAGATGAGCGGACAGATGAAGACTCTCATAGATAGAACCAATCCTATATTTGGGTCGGACTATAAGTTTAGGGACGTATATCTGCTTGCTACATCTGCCGACGGAGACGAATCCGCAATGGATGGCGCCGTATCCGGGCTTAACGGTTGGATTGCCTGCTTTGATAAAAGCTCTCTTAAGGGAGTAGTGCGCGGCACAGGCGCTACTGATGCCGGAGAAATATCAAAGAAGCATATAGAAGAGGCTTTTGAAATGGGGAAGAACATTTAATTTATAGATATAAAATGAATGCGATAAAGAACCTAATATGTTCTTATCTTGTGTGCCTGTTGGCAATAGCGGCCGCACAAGGAAAAAGCGAGAAAGGAAGTAATGGTATGGAAGAATTGAAACTCACATCAAATTGGGATAAGGTATTTCCTAAGAGCTCCAAAGTGGAACATCGTAAGGCAACATTTACAAACCGCTACGGTATAACACTTGCAGCAGATATTTACACCCCGAAGGAGACTTCTGGAAAGTTGCCAGCTATAGCTGTATGCGGACCTTTTGGGGCCGTTAAGGAACAGGTCTCTGGACTATATGCGCAGCATATGGCTGAAAGGGGATTCCTCGCCATTGCGTTTGATCCGTCTTACACTGGCGAGAGCGGCGGATTTCCACGTTATGTGGCTTCTCCGGATATAAATACTGAAGATTTCTGCGCCGCAGTAGATTTCCTTACTACTCTTGAGAATGTCGATGAAAACCGCATCGGAATAATAGGTATATGCGGCTGGGGCGGCATGGCTGTAAATGCGGCGGCAATAGATACCAGGATAAAGGCAACTGTTGCATCGACTATGTACGATATGAGCCGCGTTACGGCAAGGGGATATTTCGATTCTCTCGATGCTTCCGGACGGGCTAAGCTTAGACGAGAACTTAACGCTCAGAGAACTGTAGATGCAAAGGCAGGTTTCCCTGCTCTCGGCGGAGGGCTACCCGATGTTCTTCCTCCAGATGCTCCACAGTTTGTGAAGGATTATTTCGATTATTATAAGACTCCGCGCGGTTATCACAAACGCAGCCTAAACTCCAATGGCGGCTGGAATAAGACTTCTGCGTTGTCGTTTCTGAACATGCCTTTGCTATCTTACGCTTCGGAAATAGAGAGCGCTGTTCTGCTAATCCACGGGGAAAAGGCTCATTCAAGATATTTTAGCGAAGATACATTTAAGATGCTTAAAGGTGAAAATAAGGAGCTAATGATAATTCCAGGGGCCGTCCATGTGGATTTGTACGACGATAAATCCGGAGTAATTCCGTACGATAAAATTCAATTGTTCTTTGAGAAAAACCTAAAATAGATTTTTGATATATCCATATGACAGAGTTTGAAAAGATGATAGGGCAGCTTGAGTACGACGCTTCCGTTCCGGAATTATTCCAGATGCGCCGCAAGACACGCGAAGCCCTTGCAAAATACAATGCCAATCCTACTCCGGAAAATTTGCGGGATGTGCTCGGGTACGATGCCGACAATCTAAAGATAGTTCCGCCATTCCAGTGCGAATACGGTTTTAACCTTAAGTTTGGCAGGAATGTCTTTGTTAACTTCAATTTTTCCGCCCTATCCGGGGCTGAAATAGAAATAGGAGACAATTGCCTTATAGGTCCAAATGTTGGCGTGTATACGGCCATGCACCCATTGGATCCGGAAAAGAGAAATAGCGGGATAAACTTTTCCCGCAGGGTGAAAATAGGTGCAAATTGCTGGATAGGAGCTGGCGTAATAATCCTTCCAGGCGTAGAGATAGGCGAGGGTTGCACGATAGGTGCTGGAAGCGTTGTTACAAAGAACATTCCGCCAAGGTGTGTTGCGGCGGGCAATCCGTGCAAGGTCTTGCGTTTCTTATGACGCTTTGGCGTATGTCTTGATTGTTTTGTGGCATTCACCCCTAAACGACTATCTGAATGCCAGGGTAGGAATATAATAGAGATATGTCTATAATCGAATCTTGAAAAGACTTGGTCTCAATCGGTTTGCATCTATCGTATTTTACCAAAGTTTATATATTAGCAAATCTAAGATGTATCTTTACAAACAAAAAAGCTCCGAAGAAGAAAATCTCCTCCGGAGCTTTTTATTGCATGGCAAAATTTTATTTGCCGAGTTTCTTTGCTATAAGGTTTGCAGCTTTTTTGCCCGACATCAACATTCCTCCAAATATTGGGCCCATTCTATAGCCGCCCATAATGTTGTTTGCGCTCATGCCGCATGCAAATAGCCCAGGGAAATATTCCCTTGTATTTTCAACCGTAGAGGCCTCTCCGCTATCAACCCACATAGGCTTTTCGCCAAGTATGCCTCCAGTAGGTGTATCAAGCTTGATTTGAGCCTTGTTGACCGCCATGTTTACTATCTCACAGGGGTGTCCCGTTCCGTCGAGCACGCATTTTGAAAGTATAGTCAGCGGATCAACATGCATTCCAAGCCTTTCAACGGGTGTCCAATTTATGACCAGGCCGCCAACCTTGTTTTCCTTAAAGACAATGTCTTCAACGCTAACTGAGTTGAAAATTTTTGCTCCAGCCTTAAGCGCTCCAAATATCAGGCCGCTTGCCATCTCGACCGAGTCTAAGCAGTGGTATCCTTTTGCGCCTTCGATAGGGCGGTGTGTTATGGAGAAATCATCGAGAATATCGAGAGCGTCGTCCTGTACAACAACCTCGTTGAAAAGCATTCCGCCGCCCCACGTTCCTCCGCCCGGAGCAAGTTTCCTTTCGAAAATAGCCGTTTTTACGCCTTTTTCAGCAAGATAGCGCGATGCCACAAGCGCGGATGGGCCGCCGCCTACGACAGCTACGTCTACATTTAAATTGTCCAGCAATTTGTTCCCGAAGGAACCCACTATTGCCGCCGATATTGTATTTTCTATTACCATATTTTTTTTTGAATCGTTCTTTTAGCACAAAAGCCAATTTTGTAAAGAAGCTAATTGTATTATTACTCTATTTGCATAGCTTGTTGGCAAAAGCAGTATTTATGTGAGAAATTGCATTTTATCGAATGTGTTAGCCGCTTTGCATAATATAAGTCCAGTATGACCGTATAGTTTAAAATGCACTGAAAGTTAACTTACATTAACTTTTTTGTTGACAAGTTTGTTAAAGCTAACTTGTATTTCCCGCCGAAAATGAAAAAGGGCGAAGATTTTCTAAGTGAAGCCAAAGAAGACTATCTGGAAACAATACTAATGCTTTCCAAAGACGGTAGCCCGGTGCGCCTTGTCGATATTGCAAAAGCCCATGGGGTGTCGAAGGCCACAGTTTCAAATGCGCTTGCGGAGCTTGGGAAAAATGGTTACATAGCGTACGAGAAGTACCGTCCGGTATATCTTACAAAGAAGGGCGCGGAGATTGCGCGTCGCACGCTTGGCAAGCATGAGCTTTTGATAAAGTTTTTAACGGTAAATTTAGGGGTGTCGGCGGGCGAAGCTGCGGAGGCTGCGTGTAAAATGGAGCATGCCATTGGGGCAAATATTGCATTCAAGCTCGCAAAATTTATGGAGTCTCTCGCGCGCGGTATGAGAGCCGGAGAGAAAAACAAAACTGCTTTTGCAACTTTAAAATCTGAGGATAAGAAATCCGCAAGAAAGAAATGAAATATATGAATGTTGCAGGGAAATTTTTTTGTGGGGAAAAGTTAGTAAATACTAACTTTTGGCCGCGCGGTATTGCACTGGGCCGCGCGGCTTTTTCCCGGCAAATTTATTTTTGCATTGGGAGCCTTGCCAGAAAGTCGGTGCGTTTGCCTTAGGCATGAGAATATTTAAAGATAAGATTGTTGTATGAATAAAAAGCCTGAAAAAAGCAAAGAACCAGAAGGTGTGGATAAGGAGCTTACGCTTGCTGATCTGCCCGTTGGAGCATCTGCTACGATAGTTAAAATCATTCCCAATTCTCGGGGAGAGAAAAAGTTTGCCGATGTTGGGCTTGTGCCCGGGGTCGAACTTGTAATGCAGGCGCATGCTCCGTTTGGCGGATTGATAAGGGTTAAGGTTATGGAGACGAGCATGGCTTTGCACGCTTCAGACGCAAAAAATATAGTTATGAAGAAAGGCTCAAAAAAAGGTGAAAAAACACTTTAAAATTGCCCTTGCGGGGAACCCGAACTGCGGCAAAACCTCCATATTTAATGCGCTGACAGGCGCAAGGCAGCATGTTGGAAACTATCCCGGAGTTACGGTGGAAAGCAAATCTGGGTGGTTTTCCATAGGCGATATAGAAATAGAGCTTGTGGATTTGCCGGGTATATACTCCTTGTCGTCAAGCTCTCCGGAGGAGAACGTTGCCTTTGAAGTTCTGACGGGAAAGGGGATAGACCTAATATTGAATGTGATAGACTCCTCTATTCCGCGCCGTAGCATGTATCTTACAACTCAGATTGCTGAGCTTCATATACCTATGATGCTCGTGTTTAACATGAGTGACGACGCCCGCAAGAGGGGGATAAAATTTGACATAGGTAAGCTTGAGAAATATTTCGGTTCTCCCATAGTGCAAACTGTAGGGCGTTCTTTGGAGGGCGTAAAGCCGCTTTTGGATAGGCTCCCAAAAGTGTTGGAAGAGCTCGATAACCACGGGGTTCCTATGTTGTCGTACGGATCCGACATAGATGATTCCATCTCCGAGATAGCCTCAAGAATAGATGCTCTAAATGTAAAAAGATACGCGCATATACCGTCGAGATTCTTTGCTGTAAAGCTTCTTGAGAGCGATTCATGCACTATGAAAATTCCGGAATTTAAGCCAGTCTGGAAAGATGTAGTAGCACAGATAAAGCACTTGTCCGACATACACGCCATAGACGAGGCGCACACATTTATGGCCGACCGCCGCTATGCGATGATTTCCGGCGCCTTCAGAGACAGCATGTCTATGACGGGCGAAAAGCGCAGGCAGATTTCCGACAAGATAGATTCCGTTGTCACAAATAAGGTGTTTGGGCTTCCCTTCTTTCTGCTGGTGATGTATGCCACATTCTGGTTTACGTTTACATGTGCGGATCCGATAATGGGCTGGATAGAGGCTGGATTTGGGGCTTTGTCTGAAGGGATAAAATCCGTTTGGAGCGCTGAGTCTTTTCCGTATCTGCGCGATCTTATAACAGACGGCGTGATAGGCGGAGTTGGCGGTGTTATAGTTTTTCTTCCCAATATATTATTTCTATTTTTCGCAATAGCCTTGCTTGAAGAAAGCGGATACATGTCGAGGGCGGCCTTTGTGATGGATGGTATTATGCGCAGGTTTGGGCTTCAGGGAAAATCTTTCGTGCCGCTTGTGCTCGGGTTTGGCTGCAATGTTCCGGCGATAATGGCAACCCGCTGCATAGAATCTGAGAAGGATAGAAAAACAACTATAATGGTTTTGCCTCTGATGAGCTGTGGAGCAAGGCTTCCAATATATGCGCTGATAATACCGGCATTCTTTGCTGTGCAATACCAGGCTCTGATGATGTGGATAATGTATTTGATAGGAGTTGTCGTGGCCTTATTGGGAGCAAGGCTGCTTAAAAATACGGTCTTCAAGGGCGACGGTGAGGTTTATCTTATGGAGCTGCCTCCGTACAGAATGCCAACATTTAGAAGTTTGCTTCTGCATATGTGGGACAGGGCAAAGATGTATCTGCATAAGGCCGGTACCATAATTCTTGCAACTTCCATATTGCTTTTTATAGCCAATACCTATCCGGAAAAAAAGGTATTTTCCAAAGACTACGACTCATTGATTGAAACTGCGTATAAAGCAGGATCGTTGTCGAGGGACGACGTAAGGATATTGTCTGATGGCAACTTGTTATCTGCGGATGCAATCGCCGAGATAGAAGAGCAGGGAACTCTATCGGAAGACATGATAGCCTCTCTTGAGGAGAAGAATCCGAATCTTGCCCAAGAGGCGGTTCTCGAGAAATCTATGGAGCTTAACAGCCAGATATCCAAACTTGAAAATGAGAAAAATGCTGAAGCCATGGAATATACAATATCTGGGCGCATAGGTAAATTCATGGAGCCATTCTTCAAGCCGATAGGCTTTGACTGGAGGCTTGCAACAGCAAGCATAGGAGCGCTTGCGGCAAAAGAGGTGTTTGTCTCGCAGCTTGGCATTTTGTATGCTGAGGGCGAGGCCGACGAGGAAAGTGTTCCGCTGCGCGAACAGCTCGCTAAGAATTACACTCCATTGCAAGGCTTTTGCATAATGCTATTCTGTCTGCTAAGCATACCTTGTTTTGCCACTCTGGCAGTTATAAAGAGAGAGATGAACTCTTGGAAGGCAATGTTTGCGGAGGTATTTGCTCTGTTGGCTTTGGCGTATGTTTCCACATTTATTGTCTATCAGGTGGGAACATTTCTTCACATAGGAACTAAACTTGTATCATAGAGGTGCATTGTGGAAACGTTTATAATTCTCATTGTGGCTGTAGTGGCGGCATGGTTTGTGTTTAGGTCGTTTAAGAAGTCGGCTTCGGGAGGCTGCCGTTGTTCGGAGTCTTCTTGCTGCTCGTGCAGATGCCATAGCGGCGGCGACAAATGCTGCAGCGCAGAAAATTCTACCCATAAAAAGAAAGTATGACATAATACCGCGGCCGCGCGGAGAGATGCGTCTCCGTGCGGCCGTTTTTTATATGTATGTTTATTTTCAATTAGTTGGGTTTTTCTTAAAAAGAGGTTCCGTATTTGCAGATACGCATGTTTTGCAACATGCGCCCTTCGGAAAAATTTCTATTTTTTTGAGGAAAATATGCTTGCAAAAGTTAGCTTATGCGGCATTTTTAATTCTTTATATTTTAATTTTTACATAAAAGTACAAATCGCAAACAATCCTTTATGAACGAAGAATCAAAAAAGAAGCTTCCAAAAGATCTGACTTTCGTCGATGCCGAAAGCCTCAATCACTACACCACGGAGACGGGCAAAATTCTTCCCCGCAAGTTCACGGGGTTGACGTCGAAAGAGCAGCGTCATATAAAGAAGGTTATAAAGCAGTCCCGCAGCATGCTGCTTTCCAAGTAGGCAACAAATAGAGGCTCGTGCGGCGTGGTTGAGCGCGCTATTTTGTGCGGGTCTGTAAGACAGCTTTTAGTGCCTAAGTCGCCCCAAGATTTTTTTGGAGGCGGCTTGTTTTTTTAATATTGTACGGCAATTAGGGAGTGTGTAGGCCGATGGATATTGATTCTCAGATAGACGAGGCGGCAAAGATTCTTCGGGAAGGCGGCATAGTTGCCATGCCCACGGAGACTGTCTATGGTCTTGCAGCAGATGCATGTTCTCCAACGGCAGTCAGAAAAATTTTTGAGGCAAAGGGCAGGCCTTTTATAGATCCTTTGATAGTGCATGTCTCAGACATGCAAATGGCTCGTTCCATTGCCGTCTTTGACGATATTGCCGAAGTTTTGGCTGAGAAGTTTTGGCCGGGACCTCTTACTATTATCCTAAAGAAAAAGGCCTCCGTACCCGATATCACCACGGCTGGAATGGAAACCGTTGCCGTTAGAATGCCGGCGCATCCTATTGCTGCGCGCCTTATTGCAAGATGCGGGTTTGCTCTTGCGGCGCCGAGCGCCAATCCGTTCGGCTATATAAGCCCAACTTGCGCGGCCCATGTGAGAGATCAGCTTGGAGATAGGGTGGATATGATTTTAGACGGCGGGGAATGCTCTAGAGGTGTTGAATCTACAATAGTCATGCCGCCTGCCGTATCGACAGAGGGCGGGGCTTTGATACTTCGCCATGGCCCTATTTGTGCGGAAGAGCTTGCTGCGGCGGCTGGAATAAATTTCTCACAGCCAAAGAAGGCAAATCCGGCGCATCCGGTGGCTCCTGGAATGTTGAAGAGCCATTATGCTCCAAAATCGAAGCTTTTTTTATTTAAGGATTTGTCGGAAATTCCGGAAGATTTCTCCGGAAGGGTAGTGCATTTTGTACGCCCTAGTAAGGTGCTTGGGCGCGATTATTGGCTTACTGAAAGCGGAGATGTAAACGAAGCCGCCAGAAACCTGTTTGCCCTCTTGCGCACTTTAGACAAGACCCGCGGAGACATATACTGCCAGATGGCTCCGGATTTTGGCGCAGGCAGGGCTGTAAACGACAGGCTATCGAGAGCGAGTTTCAAGGGCTAATTTCTATTTAGCGGCATTTTAATTCTTAGTGGAATTGCCGTTTTTTCTACTATCAGTTGAACCCTTTGGTGCCTGTAAAGCGGAGTAGCGGTTTTTCAAAAATGGAATTTCTATTCCAAAGTAAGCAAGCGACGAAAGCAGCACTATCATAAAGAATGCCTCGTCGAGATTGCCTACTATGGGAAGATTGTCCGGAATTTCAAATATTCCGCAGCTTATATTTAGCATCCATATTCCAGATACTACAATTCCCGCAAGGGCAATCAAAGTGCCAAGGCATGTCCTTTGAGTTGAAGAGCTGTTGTTGACTCTATTCATCTTTATCTTTTCCCACCTCTTCAAAAGCACTTTTGCCAAGCACTATAACCCCGCTTTTTGTATCTTCATTGGTATCGCTAGCGCCGAAGTATATTTCTATGTTTCCAACCATGCCGGACGGTATATTAAGCAGCGGTAGAAATGTATTCCTTACCCATTTATCGAGGGCAACTTTTGCCTCTTTTTGGGCAGCGAGAATTCTGTAATAGTCCCTGCCGTTTTCCTCTATCTGCTTTGGAATTTCCGATGATATGAATGAATCGAGGCTTTTATTTGCATCGCTTGAAAATTTGCTTTGGCTGACCTTTATATTACGGTTTTCCTCTCCAACAGGAGTATCGAGCTCAAGGGGAGGAAAACTCAGACCTATTGAAATTTTTCCGTCTTTTTGCCTCTTGGCAGTCATCTTCATGCACGTCAGCGGAACACAATATTTGTATATGGGTTCCGATTCGTAATCCAAAGCCGCTGAAAATGCCTTCCATTTTACGGCGCGCTTGTGGGTTGAGAACTTTTCCCTCAACTGTGCAACTATGTATTTATCGGACTTTCCAGCATCGAGAAAGCGCACATCAAATACGGTTTTTTCGTCTGGTTCTTGCGATAGTATCTTTTCCGTAGCAACGGCTATTGTATTTGCGGAACTTTGTATTGCGCCCGACGGATTGCATGAATTCAGCGCAAAAGCCGCAAAGGCCGCGCATATCGCAAAGATAGACACTATGCTCGCCAAACAGCCAAAACCTCCGTTCTTTCGGCTTGCGCGAAGATTTTGAGAAGGTATTTCCTCTGCATTGCTGTCTGATTTTCCAGACTCAGACAATACTGCCGACGGAGATGTTTTATTCTCCGCATCACCCATTATACCTTCGCTGTCTGATGCTTCTTCCATGGCTTAATACTTGTATGTGGCCGCGTTTACTATGCTCCAAATATGAACCGGAACTGCCACTATCAGCGGAATTAACAGCGGAGAAAAAGCATAAAATATGCCGCATACAACAAAGAAAAATAATGCCGCAAGAATTCTTCCCTGCACAAGTTGTCCTAATCCAGGAATAAAAAAGCTTGCAAGGGCGGAGATTACATTTGCCGTTTTATGGTCGTCGTTCATTGAAATTTCCTTTTAAGATTGTTTCAAATCCTGCGGCCTTTGTCAAATGCCGCTTTACAGTTTTATCGACATTTTTTAGATGAAATTGTTCTGTTTTTGCCCGGTTTAGAATTTAATAGAACCAAGTATATAAATTGTAGCTTTTGAAATTAAAATCTAATCTATTCTTCTGCCGAGCTTTCTTTCAAAATCTGCTTTGCTGATTCCGGTTATCCTGCAAAAGATTTCGTAATCGAAATTTGGCAGGCTTAAGGTGTTTTCTACATCGGCTTTGTCGGCACTTTCAAAGCTTTCCCGAAGAGGAAGTTTCATAAGCCATTTTGGCAGGATTATCTTTGAGTAGTCCATGTCTACCGGCTTGTTGAACATGTAGATTTGAGCGTTGCCGTCATTGAAAAATCCGCAGTGGCAGTTGCCTATATTCCATTTCCCGGAGTTTCTATTTCCCTTGTTGAAAGAGCCGGAGTTTCCGTGTCCTATGTTGAAGTCTCCGCTATTTCTCCAGCCGGTGTTGGAGTCTCCACTGTTGTAGTTGCCGGTGTTGCGGTCGCCCGAATTGCAATTACCGGTGTTGAAGTCTCCGGCATTGTCTATGCCGGAGTTCCTATTGCCGGTGTTGAAATCTCCCTTGTTGTAGTCTCCCGTGTTTAAAGCGCCATCGTTGAACGAACCACTGTTGTTCTTGCCGATATTTCTAAAACCCGTGTTCCCTATTGATATGTTGAATTTTCCGCAGTTGGGGTAGTTGGGCTGCAAGGTGCAAAGAAGCTCTTCAGTGGCGTCTTTTATAAGCCTTATGGTTGAACAGCATATCCTCTCCTGAACTCCGGAAATATCAGGTATTGCCGCCCCCTTAAATTCCGCAAGATATATGCGAGCACCGTCTTCGTACCACATGTTCCAGTGCTTAGACAGGTAATAGCCCTGCTTTGAAACCTCAACTTGATCTATAACCGGAAGCCATTTGCCGGGAATACCATCTTTTGGCAGATATGGGGAATAATCAAACCCCGTAGTCGGAGAAACCCCATTTGCGTTTAAAACCTTGTAGTATTCTTGCGGCACAAATTTTCTCCTAAATATTTTATCAGATACCTTTAAATGTCTCCGCCTATAAATTTAAAACAAAGGCAAAGCCAAAGAGGCATTGTAAATACCGCGGCAATGCATGTTGCAAGAGTTATCTGGACTGAGAGATCTGGTTTGCCCCCAAAACTCTTGCTTAAGACGGCCGCCGTCACCCCACATGGAGGCAGCGTCTGCAATGCAAGCAGAGCCTTTAGCGGCGTTGAGATTGGCAGAAATGTTGCCGCCGCAAAAAATATGCACGGCAAGATAAGCATTCTGACCGCAGTTGCTGATAAAACGCATTTCCACTGAATTTTTGCATTGCCGAGCATGTCGCATATGAGCGTGCCGAACATCATTAAATTTAGCGGTATGGCGGCAAAACCAATCCATTTGAGCGAGCTTATAATACAGTCTGGAATAAAGTCTCCAAGGCCTGTCCAGATTAATATGAGGCTGAAAAATACAGCGGCAACAGGTCCTCTCATAAAAATCTTCGGGGAAAAAGTCTTTGTTCCTGATAGCAGAAATACGCCTACAGACCAGAAAACTAAATCGCACCCGACATTGTGCGTAAGAACAAGACCGAGCAAGTCGGGATTATCCTGTGAAAACAATATTGCAACAAGCGCAATTATAAAAAAGCCGTAGTTATGCGTTCCGGTGGTTACTGTAAAGGTTCTCTCTCCGGAACCAACTTTCAAGCGCAGCAGCTTTGAGGCTATCCATGATACAAGCAGCGATACCGCAACAACGCACATGCCCAGAGCTATAGTCTTTATTGAAAACGCCACGCTCCTGAGTTCTTCATTACCGAGCATGTTGTATATTATAAAACACGGAAGAGTAAGATCTATTGATACCCTTACAAAAGACGCGTCGGCCTCGGGGCTAAGCCAGCGTGTTTTTCTCGCCAGAAAGCCTGCAAAAATCATAGCGTAAATGGGAACTATCGCCCCTAATGCCATTGAGGTAAAATTCATAATTTTAATAGAAAACGCATAACACCGCAAAGGGTTTCTATCAAGTTTTAAAAATCTCCCCAGCAAAAATGTCATGCATGTTATATCTACTCTATGCCGGCAAAAAAAAGCCGCCCAAAGGCGGCCTGCTTTGAGATGGAAAATTTCCTCTAAGCCTATTTTATAGATAGCAGCTTCTCTACATCTTTAGGGGCTATATCGTTATGCTCACCAAGAGTCTTTACGCTTCTTGCCAGATTTGCCGCAATGCGCTTTGGGGCCTCTTTTACAGATATCCCGTAGTCGGCAAACTCAAACTTAACCCCAAGCTTTTTCAGCCAGGCTTTAAATGCCTCTATGGTTTTATCGACAGCAATTTTTGAACTCTTTTCTTCTATTCCAAAAACCGCCCTGCCAAGGCTTATTATCTTTGCCTTCTTTTGCGCGCGCTTAAAGACCATCATTTTTGGCATTACTATTGCCAGAGTTTGGGCATGGTCCAACCCGTATAGAGCGGTAATCTCATGCCCGATTCCGTGAGTGGACCAGTCTTGTGGCACTCCGGAGGCTATCATGTGGTTTAGCGCAAATGTTGCGCAAAGCATAACATTTGCTCGAACATCGTAATTTGTAGGGTTCTTAAGAGCCTTTGGTCCCTCCTGGAAGAGCGTAAGCATTATGCTCTCAGCAAACCTGTCCTGAAGCGGCGCAGCTGCCGGATATGTGAGATATTGCTCAAGAACATGTACAAATGCGTCTACAACGCCGTTTGAAATCTGCTTTTTGGGAAGCGAATATGTGAATGTAGGATCCAACACCGAGAACACCGGAAATACCTTTGGGCTGGCAAAAGCAAGTTTCAACGATAGCTCCCTGCGGCTGATTACTGAGTTCATATTCATTTCTGACCCTGTAGCCGGAAGCGTAAGCACCGTCGCAAAGGGCAGGGCATCTTTAACTTCCGCTCCCTTGCTTAAAATATCCCAAGGCTCTCCCTTGAATTTGACAGCCGCGCTTATAAATTTTACCGCATCAATTACAGATCCTCCACCTGCGGCGAGTATGAAGTTTATCTTTTCCTTCTTTATAAGCTTTACAGCCTTCATGCAGGTTTCGTATTCCGGATTGGCCTCTATGCCGGAAAATTCCACGATCTTTCTGCCCTTTAAGGCCGACTTTATCTGGCCGTAAACTCCGTTTTTCTTGATGGAGCCTCCTCCATATACCAGAAGCATCTTTGCTTTTTTATCTATGAGGGAGCCTATCTTAGAGCACATTCCCTTGCCGAACAGCACTTTTGTGGGGTTGTATAATATGAAGTTATTCATAATTGTTTCTTATCGTTCAACGGTATATTAAGTCAACAATCTTTATATGATTTTTCCCATTTTTACGTGCGATAAATTTCAATAATCAAAAAAAAGCTTTACATTGCTCTAAAAATTTATAAGGTTTCTTTGCATTATGATAAAGAAAACCTCATTACTCCTTATATCTTTTTTGGCTGCGGCCTCGGTTTTTGCGTGGAGCAAAAAAGTAGAAAACACCGGCAATCTGGGCCGCACATATATAAGTGCAGGCGCGGGCGCCCAGTTTACCACAGTTAAGGCTGGTGGCGAAAAGAAGACTGCTACTGGTGTAGACGGCGGCATACTTTTCAATGTTCCTGTATTTAAGCCAAATGTAAACGTTCTGCGCGACGTTTCATGGTTTGGTATGGACGCTCAGCTCTATTTTGACGCCAATTACAGCGGCGATATCAAGCTTTCTACCTTTGATTTCAAGCAGACAGACTATTCTGCCGGTCTTACTCTTCTTCCTTATCTCAATTTTGAGACAGGTTTTGAGTATTTCAAGGCTATCAAGCCTTTCGGTATTGCTAGCGTAGGTTTCACGTTCCACACTGTTGATGGCGACGAGACTAACGAGTATTTCAAAGACCAGACCTACGTTCAGTATGCGGTAGGCGGCGGTGTTGAG
>CALXQW010000004.1 GCA_944390805.1 uncultured Opitutales bacterium
GGCGCGGTAAAATGGAACTTGGGCCTAAAGCTTTCGGAGGACGGGTCCGCCTTGAAGCCCCACTGCTGTGCGGGGCGCGCGCTGACTAAGCGGGGAGCCGCCTTTGAGTCCGCCTCCAAAAACTCGAACTTAAGAGCCCTTCCCTTGAAAGGCGCCATGTTGACGCAGGAAGTCCATTGGGCGCCCTCGGGCGACGGCGCGAAACTGCCGTCGAAACGCGCGAGAGTCTCTCAGCTTTCGGCGTCTTTTACAAACAGTTTTCCGTGCGGATTGGCCGCCCCCGCGCCGAACTCGGCAAAATCCGAAGTCCATTTCTCCGCGGAGGCTGCCTGCGCAAAACCGCAAGATAAAAATAAAAGCACGCATACCCCCGCCGCCCTACGCAAAGATTCAAGTGATTTTTTTCCATGCATGAATTTCTTAAATTGCTACAGTCCACCGGGCGAGGCAAATATTTTGCAATACATTAAACCCTCGCAGGGTTAAAAAACGGCCCAGAAAAAAATAGCTTAAATGCGGGCCGCAAAAAGAGGGATCATTTGCGCTCCGCTTCAAAGCCGAGCTTGAGCGCCTCGGCCACGGCGCGCGATATTTTCTTTATCCCTCCGCTTGCCGTAGGGTTAGCAAGGCACGCCGCGGCCGACGCCGTCCCCCAAAGCAGAGCCTCCTCAAAGCTCTTGTTCTCGTGCAGGGCGTATAGAAACCCCGCATTCATAGCATCTCCGCAGCCGTTTGCCCCATTTATCCTGCTTTCCGGAACTTTTACCGCCCCGCGCCAGATATGCGCCCCGTCCCGCAAAAATACGTAGGAACCCGCCCTGTGGTGTATGAGAGCCGCCTTGCCAAGCCCGAGCGAAAACATCTTGCCGGCCGCGGCTTTCATGGATTCAAACGAGTCTGCCGCGCCCTTATACAAGCCTATCTTGGCAGCTTCGGTCTCGTTTAGGCTGATGTAGTCCAAACTCGCAAAAGCCCCGCGGGAAATTTTCAGCAAGCCGCCGCGCACGCTCGCAAAATCTGCGGCGGTCTCAAACCCCATAGACTTGGCCCGCGCGAAAAAACCACCGTAAGAAAGACGGGAATCCATCTTGTCGAGAAGCCCTATGTAGCCGCAAAGCAGAATCTTTGCGGAGTTGCAGGATATGTCAAAATCCGAAAAATCAAAATCTGCGCATGCGGCGGCATCGTAAAAAAAGGTGCGCCTGCCTGTGCGAGAATCTGTCATAACGTCGGTAGAGCTTGTGCGCGCCCCGCGGGTCTTTACGAGCATGCGGGTATCTATGCCCAAGGAGGCGCAGTCGCGCAGAATGAAGTCCGCCTCGGAATCGTCCCCAAGCAGGCCGGCGGCGTACAGAGGAAACTTCGCCCCCATAAGGCGCAGGTCCTTCAAGACATTGTAGGCGTAGCCGCCGTTTGCAAGATGCACGCCTTGCACGCGGCATAGATGGTCCTGCGCGGGAAAGGCGTCGAGCATCTTTACCCTGTCGACAAGCCAGTTGCCGCCCGCTATTACGCCGCTCCTAGCCATCGGCAAATTTCACCTTATCCCCGAGAGCCTCCACCAGCGGATTGAAACTCTCGTCCGCAAAACCCACGCTGTTGTGGCGTATCCACCCCTCCGCAAACTCGAAAGCACCGGATTCCTTGCCAAAATGCCGCGCCGCAGAAACCATGCCAGATATGTAGGAACCCTCCCCCTGGGTGCTGTCGAGCCAGTCCTTCTGGGTGGCATGGCAGGAGAGCATCTTTTCCTTCAGCTGCATCTTTGCGGCTATGTCGACAAACATATCCGCACGCACGGGGCGCCTGAGCTGGTCGGTTATGGAATGGGGCATGGAATGGTATATCGCCAGAGGCTGGTCAGTCACGGGGCACTCGTCGTTGAGCCTGAAGTTGGGCATTCTTCTGCAAAATGCAGCGCTCACGGCAAGGCGGCAGGCGTTTATGTGGTCCTCCATATAGTCGTAGGGCCCGTGGGTCAGTATAATCTCGGGCGCAACCTCGCGCACTACGGGCACGAGAGCGGCCAGGGTTCTGGCGTCGTAAAAGAGGGAAAGATCCTCGGCTATGCTGTCGTGGTAAACCGCCCCGCAAAGCTCGCAGGAGGCCTGGGACTCCGCACGGCGGGCGCGCGCGGTCATCTCGTTGTTCATATACATGCTGCCGAGCGCGCCGTTTGCCAGATTCATATAATGAATCTCGTATCCGGCGTCTTTCAGCAGAAGCAAAGTGCCCGACATCATAAACTCTATGTCGTCGGGATGGGCGCAAATCGCAAAAGCGGTTTTTGTTTTCATATTTAGAAATCTATCCGATTTTTAAATTTTGCGCAACAAAAACTCAATGCATTTCCACCCGACATGTTCCGAAACCGCCAGCATAGAAGCTGAAACGGACGTCGTCGTGCAGCGAAAGCAAAGACATGGGAACCCTCGTGTCGGCTATTTTGTTGGCTATCATATAGGCGCTAAGGCGCATGCCGAAGGGGTTGTCGTGGTGGCCCGGGTGCCATATTGAAACCCGCTCGGCCTTCCATGTTTCCACGGGCCCCACGGTGACCGCCGCAGTGGGAATTGTGTGCACAGCCCCGCCGCCCGAAGTTCTGGCGTTTTGTATGAGCGTCATGGGGTGGAGCTCGACGACGCGGGTCGACTTTTTGAGAAACTCCTGCGGGGAGGGAGGCTCCTGCTCATAGGCGCCCTGGCGCCGCACGGGGTCGTTGAAGGCCCAATGCTTGGTGGACCCCTGCCCGCCCTGCATGACGACGCACCTGAACTTGTCGAAGGATTCTGAATATCCGTCTTGCGGGTTTTCGCTCGGGAAATGCATATTCTCAGGCGGCATGGCGAGCTCCGGCCTTATCCGCGAGAAGCACAGGTCCATATCAGCCTTGGCAAACCCGAGGGGAAAATCCCTGCCCACGGCGCGGCCGCCGACCACCCATTCGTCCATGCCCCAGAAATGGCAGTTTTTAAGGCTTATGCCAAGCCCGTTTACAATCTGCGCGACGATGGGCAGCTGCTCCGTGGGCCCTATGGGGCCGCATATCCCAGCGGGCCTGCCGGGGGTTGCCAAAGTCCACGCAGAGACGTACTCGAGAGCCTCCGCGGCGTAGAACTCCTGGAGGGTCGGATATATATCTATTTTAAAACCCTTACGCTGAAGCTTGGGCAAATCCGATAGTTCTATTTTTGCTGCGGCGGAAAGTATGTCTTTGTCAAGGCATGTGTAATCCCACCATTGGGGGGCTATAGTGCTATGGGGTATCATAATTTTTTCCTTATTTTTTCGTCGAGAGTTTGGACGATAATATACACGCATGCCGAAAATTGCGATAGAACTTTTTTTTATGTTTGTTGCATAAGGTTGACTTTATCGTACAATTCAAAAGATTTTTCCCAATTATAATCTGGTTAAAATCTTCCGCTCCTTCTAAAACCGCCCTGAAAAAGACCATGAAGACCCTCGACAAAAAGCTTGAGAATTTTGCGCGCGGAAAATGGTCGCGCAAAGATTTTATAATAGCCGACGCCAAAGACGCAGACATGGCTTTCGGCATAAGAAGCGGCGGCACAAAGCCCGACGGAACACCCCTTTCCGCGGAGGAATACAGGGAGAAAATCAGGAACGTAATAAGGCAGGCAAAAGTCGACATAGTGCTGATGTCGGCCTCCAATCTTGAGCATATAGCCGTCGACGAGGGGCTTTTCAGAAACTCCTCCGTCACCCCCGCCGCCCGGGCAAACGACGCAACCGACGTCTGGGCCGTGCGCTGGGGAAGCTACACGTCAAAACCTTCAAGGCCCTTCAGAAGCGCGGATATAAACTCCATAAAATACGGCTGCCCAGCGCCTAAGATTCCCCCGCGGGGCGTGCCTGGCGCGGACTTGGGGCTGTATTCAACCACCTTCAACAACGACATAGACTCCGACGCAAAAAGCCTCGAAGCCTTCGACAATTTCACCCTCGAGGCCAGCGCAAAAAATTTCAGATATTTCTGGGAGGTGTTCAACCCCAATGTTGACTGCGGCCTTGACAAAGAAAAAATTCCCCAGTTTGTAAACGACTGCATAGTCCGCTCTCTCGCGGGGCTGACAAAGGCGCGGCGCCCGAAGTTTTTAAAGGTGGTCTACAACGGCCCCGCCGCCATGGAGGAGCTTGCCTCCTACGACGCCTCCATGCCCGTGGGCATACTCGGCGGCTCCAGCGGGACTACCTTTGAGGCCTTCAACCTTCTGCAGCAGGCGCAAAAATACGGCGCGCGCGTCGCGCTCTTCGGCCGCAGGATAAACGCATCCGAAGACCAGCTTTCCTTCATAGAATGCCTGAGGGCCGTGGCCGACGGCGACATATCCGCCCGCGAAGCCGTAAAACTCTATCACGACATGCTTGGTAAGAAAAAAATACGCCCTCTGCGCACACTCGAGGAGGATCTCTCCCCGACCTTGCCTCCGCCCGGGGCAAATTCGTACGCGTCGCGTTAAACGATTTTAACAAACAAGAGCCGCCACGCTAAAAAAGGGCATAAAAAAGCCCGAAGCGCATTTTCAAAGAGCTTCGGGCCTAAATATAAAAACTTTTACGCCGCTGAAGGCGAATCTTCCTTAATTCTGCTGAATCTGCGGAACAGCGGGAGCCTCGGGCTGGGCGGGAGCATCGGCAACGTCGAGAAGGTCTACGTCAAATATAAGGGTAGACCCAGCCGGGATTCCCGGAAGAGCCTGGTTGCCATATCCGAGCTTTGCGGGTATGTACAAAGTTATCTTGCCGCCCTTGCCTATTTTCTGCAAGCCCTCGCGGAAACCAGCTATAACCTTGTCGAGCGGGAATACAGCAGGCTGACCGGCTTTCTCGGAAGAGTCAAACACCTCTCCGTTTATAAGCTTTCCGGTGTAGTTTATTGTAACAACAGACTTATCCGTAGGCATGGGAGCCTTGCCCTGCTCTTTTATCTCGTAAGCCAAACCACTCGGAGTTTTTACAATCTTCTTGTTGTTGTCCAACTCCTTCCAGAAAGATGCAGATTTTTCCTCGTTCTTCTTGGCAATCTCCGCCAAATTCTTGTCGGCACGTTCGCGCAGATAATTGCTCATCTTCTCGCCTATGGCCTGCATGTCGGCAGGAGCCTTCTGCCCGCTGAGAGCCATCTTCATGCCGTCCATAAATATGGCAAGCTCCGCATCGGTAAACTGCAATTCCGAAAGGCCAGCACGCTCTCCCATAAGGAAACCGTAAGTTTTTATATAATTGTCAACCTCGGCCTTATCCTGCGCAAAAGAAGATGCCGCCGAAACGAAAATAGCAGATGCCGCCAGGCAGCCCGCCGTGATATATTTGTTTAATTTCATACCTAATTATGTTGGGTTATTTATTGCAAAGTCAAATACAATATCGACTTCAATCGCGTCTTATTGAGCATTTTTCTAACGCGTTGAAATTTTCAGACAACCAAAAAAACGGCAAGTTCCCCGAGCATTTGCAAAATTATTGTTGCAGGCAGGAAAAAGCGCCTTAACTTTGTGTATTATGCAAAAAGCAATAGGCAGAACGCGCGTCTGGTTTTCGGGGAGAGTCCAGGGAGTAGGCTTCAGATACAAAGCGCGCCAAGTGGCGCAGGGATACGACGTATCAGGAACGGTGGAAAATCTCGACGACGGCAGAGTGCTACTGTGCCTGCAAGGCCAAGAAGCCCAAAGAGAGGCCTACATAAAAGACCTCTCAACCGTAATGGCAGACTTTATCCGCAAGACGGAAGAGATAAAAGACGAAGTAGACTTCTCTTACAAGGGTTTTGAAATTATACCTTGAGAGGAACTTCCGATAACAATTTTAAATATTAACAAACGCGCGCTGGTATACAATAATATGGAATACGTCCTCGAGGCGAAAAATCTGTGCAAATATTTTAAGTTCGGGCTGCGGTCGATTGCGGTCGAAGCGCTCAAGAATGTTTCTTTCTCCGTGCCTAAAGGATGCATATTTGGGCTGCTCGGAGCCAACGGCGCAGGGAAAAGCACGGCTATAAAAATTTTGCTCGGCCTGCTGAAACAAAATTCCGGAAGCGTGGAGATATTCTCGTCAAAGCTCAGCTCCGCAGTAAAGCGAAGAATGGGCTATCTGCCTGAAACCCCAAATTTCTACGGATTTCTTACGGGGCTTGAGCTTGTGTCGTTCTACGCAAGACTATGCGGATTAAGCGGAAAAGAAGCGCATATGAGGGCTTCCGACGCACTTGCTTTAGTTGGTCTTTCAGATGCGGCAAACAGGCGGGTTAGCCTGTATTCAAAAGGAATGCAGCAAAGGGCCGGATTGGCCCAGGCCATAGTGCACGACCCGGAACTTCTCGTCTTGGACGAGCCCGCATCGGGCCTTGATCCCGTTGGCATGGCGGACATGGCGGATATAATACTTGAATTAAAGAGGCGCGGAAAAACCATACTGCTGTCTTCCCACATGCTTGCTGAAGTGGAGAAACTGTGCGACGAAGTATGTATATTATCGCGCGGGCAAGTGGCCGCCATGGGCAGTTTAGACGCTCTTCTAAACAAGCCGGACTCCGCTGTTTTAGGCATATCTGGAGTGTCGGCGCAAAATGTTGAGAAGATTGAAAGATACGCTGAGAGCCTCGGCGCAAAGATAGATGAAGCCCGCACGGGAAGAGAGAGTTTGTCGGAATTTTTCAAATCGGTTTCAAAAAGATGAGAAATACCCTTCTTATAGCGCAAAACACCTTTAGGGAAGCGGTCAGGCAGAGGCTTGTGCTGCTTATAACGCTGGCGGCTCTGGCGCTGATACTGCTTTCAAAATATCTGCTCAGGCTGGATCTTGGGCATGGAGTTCTGAGGTTCGTTTCAGACTTTACCGGAGGAGCGCTGTCATTCTTCGGAATGATAATATCTGTTGTGGCCGTTTGCCAGCTTACCCATTCGGAAATCGAACGCAAGACAGTTGCAACTTTGCTGTCAAAACCCGTAAATTTTCTGCAATTTACATACGGCAAAACTCTGGGAGTGGCGGCTATGCTGTTTTGCTTTTGCTTTGCGGTTGGATTGTCGGGCTGGGCGATGGTTGAATATACGTCATTTTCACTATCGCATGTTCCGCCTGAGTTTCTATCGGACAAGCCCTTCAGCACATCCGGATTCTGGGTGTTCGTGTTGTGCCAGTGGTTTAAGTTGTGCCTGATAGCCGCAGTGGCGGAGGCGGTCTGCTCGGTGTCAAGCTCGCTTATGTTTTCGGTGACTGTATCTTTCATGCTCGTCGCAGGGGGGATACTATCTTCCATAGATATAAGCCCGCTTGCCGACAAAAACATTGCGCAAATCTTTGCGGCGGTTCTGCTGCCAGACTTCAACTTTTTCTCTGTCTCGGAAAAATATGCGTTTTCGGCTCCGTCGTATGCGCAGACTTTAGCTGCTGGCGCCTATGCGGCAGTTTATTTTGCCCTGGCTGGCGCGGCGGCGGCATGGTGCTTTTCAAAAAAATCAATATGAGCAAAATACCCGCGGCAGATTTCTTAAAAAAGGCATGCGTGCTAATATTGTGCGCGGCGGCGGCATGGCTGGCATCTTTGCCGCTCGGTAGAATTGCGGGGTTGCAAAACGAGACTGCAAAAGGAAGCCTTCAGATAAGGCTGGATTCGAGCCTCGGCAGCGGAATGCTGGTTGGGCTGCTTGGCGGATACGGGGCTTTGCTGTCGGACTTTGCCTGGATAAGCGCGTATCTTGCATGGGAGAGAAAAGATTCCCCAAAATGTCTTGCCGCGATAGATCTGGCAGTGGCCTTAGACCCGGAAATGAGCCAATTTTGGATACAGGGGGCAAGAATGATTGCATATGACATGCCCCATTGGAAGATAGCGCAGCTAAATAAAATAAATGGTGCAGCACCCTCGGAGGAGGTAAAGAACGCCGTGCACAGGCGCCTGACATTGGAGGCATTGCGCTTTCTCGACAGAGCTTTGAAGATAATGCCGGACGACCAAGACATAATAGCTGAAAAGGGGCAGATGTACCTTAACCGCCTTGACGACTACGCCCATGCCGCAGAATGCTACGGAAAAATAATGAAAATCAGCAAAGATCCGCCGGTTTTCGTCCGGCGTATATACGCCGGATGCCTTGAGAAGCTCGGACGCGACGCCGAGAGCATAGCCGTGTTGGAAGACCTACTGAAGATACTTGAAAAAGACGAACCCCTCTACCCCATTATAACAAAACAGATATCCTCCCTAAAAGAAAAGCAAAAGGCGGCCGGTTTGGGAGGAAAAAGTCTTGAAGGCAATTAAAGTGTTGAAAAGTTCGCGCCTTAATTTAGTAAATGGGGGAAGATTATGATAAGAAAAGCCTTTTTCATTTTAGTGGCGGGCGCGATGGCGTTGTTTTCGCTTTTGTTGCACGCACAAAGCAGAATAGACGCCGGAACAGTTGTAACCAGCGCCGGAACGCTGAATGTGCCCGTGTACAGAGTGGCGGTAGAGTGCGCCGATTCCGATGTTTCAGCCCTTGCAAGAAGAGTTCTGCCCACGCACGGAAGTTTCAATTTGGCGGCAAAATCAAACGCGCAGATAATATTTTCCATAACGAGAACGTCTCCTACGTCCGTAAGGCTTTCCTTAGGCGGAGTTAGAGGATTCGACAGGAGCTTTTCCGGAGAAGATTGGCGCGAGGCTCTCATGAAGGCTCTCGACGCAGCCACGGAGGCAATTCTGGGCACCCCCGGATACTTCAATGGAAAAATAGCCTTTACGCATTCTTCCGGAGCCAACAAGCCAAGCCAGATTTACCTTTCCGACATAGGTTTTCAGAAGGTTAAGGCCCTTACTGCCGACAAGACAGACTCCATCATGCCGCATATAAGCCCCGACGGAACAAAGGTATCATACACTGGATATTTCCGTTCAGGATTTATGGATTTGTTCGAGATAAACCTCAACACCAAGACCCGCAGAACTCTGGCCTCGTACAAGGGCAGTAACACCGGAGGAGCTTACAGTCCAGACGGCTCTAAAATAGCCATGATACTCTCCACTACTGGCAATGCGGAAATTTGGGTTGGCTCTGCATCTGGCAAGGGGCTAAAACGCCTTACAAAAACTTCTGCCACGGAATCTTCTGCCTCATTCAATGCCGACGGCAGCAAGATAGTATTCTGTTCTGATCCGCGCGGGGCGCCGTTAATCTACACTATGCCCGTATCTGGCGGAAAAATTTCCTCTGTGCCGACAAACATAAGCAATTACTGTTCAGAGCCCGCATGGAACTGGAGAGATCCAAATAAGATAGCTTTCACAGCGGCGGTGTCGAGGGGCTTTCAGGTTGCCGTGTGCGACTTAAAACAGCGTCGCAGCGAATGGATAACAAGCGGCGGCAACACGTCTTGGCCCGTATGGCTCAACGATGGCAGGCACCTTATATGCACTCGAGGAGTACGCGGCGGGAAAACCTCGCTATGGCTTGTAGACACCGCCACAAAGAAACAGACAAAACTGCACTCCGACGCATTTGGGAACACCTCGGAGGCGTCGTTTGCGTATCCGTCAAGATAGGCTGAAGATGAAGCTTTTCACACTCGATTTGGAGGGGGTTTTAGTTCCTGAGATATGGATAGCCCTCGCGGAGAAGACGGGCATAGAGCAGCTGCGCAGAACCACGCGCGACGAGCCCGACTATTCAAAACTAATGCGCTACCGCATGGATATACTCGACGAGCGCGGCATAAGCCTTGCGGACATAAGGTCTGTAATATCGGAGCTTGAGCCGCTCGACGGCGCAAAGGAATTTTACGGCTGGCTAAAGAGCGTAGCCCCCACGGTAATAATATCGGATACTTTTGAACAGTTTGCGGGGCCTCTGATGGAAAAGCTTGGGTACCCCACCCTGTTTTGCAATACGCTTGATGTATCGCCAAGGGGAATGATAAGCGGCTACAAGCTGCGCTGCAAAGACCAAAAAAGGCTGTCTGTTGAGGCTTTCAGGAGCATAGGATACGATGTGATATCGTCAGGAGATTCCTACAACGACCTTCCCATGCTCAGGGCAGCCAACAAAGCAGCTCTGTTCAAGCCGACGGCAAAATTTGCCGCGGAAAATTCAGATTTGCCCGTGGCGCAAAACTACGCGGAGCTAAAGGCCATATTTGAAAAATTTTTAAATTCGTAAGATGAAATCTGACAAATCCAAAAACGGCAGATATGCGGCAAGGGGTGTATCTGCGGGCAAGGAGGAAGTACACGCGGCGGTGGACAAGCTCGACAGGGGCGTCTTTGCCGGCGCATTTTGCAAGATAACGCAAGACTTTCTGACGGGATCAAAATCTAAGTGCAACGTCATACATTCCGACGGCAGCGGCACAAAGAGCATAATTGCCTATCTGCACTACAAGGAAACCGGAGATGCAAGCGTATTTAAGGGGATATCGCAAGACTCCCTCGTGATGAACATAGACGACCTTTTGTGCATAGGGGCCGCCGAGCGCATACTGATATCCAACACTGTAAACAGGAACGCCGTAAACTTCTCAGGCGCGGCTCTTGCGGAGCTTATTCTGGGAGCGGAAGAGTTCTTGGCAGACATGCGCAAGCTTGGCGTAAAGGCGTACTCCGGCGGCGGAGAGACGGCGGATGTGGGAGACCTTACGGGATCTGTGGTGGTTGACTCGTGCGCGGTTGCCGTAATGAACCGAAAAGACGTCATAACGGGGAAAGACATAAAGCCCGGTCTTGCGATAGTAGGATTGGCATCATACGGAAAAGCAAAATACGAGAAATTTGAAAACAGCGGAATAGGTTCAAACGGCCTTACAAGCGCAAGGCACGATATGCTCTGCCCGTACTACCGCAAGAAATATCCTGAAACGTACGATTCCAACACGGATAAAAAGCTGGTCTATTGCGGGCCGTACAAGCTTTCGGACCGTCTGCCGGAATCTGACATGACGGTAGGTGAGGCGTTGTTGTCGCCCACGCGTACATACGCGCCTGTGATATTGGCACTTTTGAAAAAATGCAGAAGCTCTGTGAAAGGACTTGTTCACTGCTCTGGAGGTGGACAGACAAAGTGCGTAAGATTCGGCAAGGGCGTGCATTTCATAAAGGACAATCTTCTGCCCGTGCCCCCCATATTCAAGGCCATACAAAAAGCGAGCAAGACAACCGCTCGAGAGATGTATGAAGTTTACAACATGGGGCATAGAATGGAAGTTTACTGCCCGCATAAGGACGCGGAAAAGATAGTAAAGATAGCAAAATCTTTCGGCATTGAAGCGGCCGTCATAGGCAGAACGGAGAAATCAAAGCGCGAAGACGGCAAGAACCATGTAAGCATAGTCTGCGGGAAAGAAGTTTTGGAGTACGGCCCGAGAGACTAAAGCAAACAATAACAAGCCCGCCGGCGCGCAAGAACAAAACTTTCCAAGGCGCGCGGCGGCAAAGACTAAGGACATAAAATAGCCATGTTAAAAGCAGGCATAGTAGGCTTGCCCAATGTGGGCAAAAGCACACTTTTCAACGCGCTGACGCGCTCGCGCAAGGCGGAGGCGGCAAATTATCCATTCTGCACTATAGAGCCAAATGTGGGCGTGGTGGAAGTTCCAGACGACAGGCTTGCGCCCCTTGCAAAAATTGCAAAGACAAATGTGATAATACCGGCGGCGGTAGAGTTTGTGGACATAGCCGGCCTTGTTGCTGGAGCGAGCAAGGGAGAGGGGCTTGGGAACAAGTTTTTAGCCAACATAAGGGAAGTAGACGCAATAGTGCATGTTGTAAGATGCTTCGACAACGACGACATTCTCCACAACATGGGGTCAGTAGATCCTGTAAGGGATATAGATGTAATCACAACAGAGTTGGTATTGGCAGATTTGCAAAGTTGCGAAAAACAGCTTGAGTCAAACGCGCGCAAAGCCAAGGGCATGGACAAAGAAGCGATAAAGAATGTAGAGATTCTCAAGCGCGCAATAGATCATCTTAACGCCAACAAGCCCGTTTCAACAATGGAATGCTCCGACGAGGAGAAGGAGAGGCTGAAGGGGTTTTTTCTTCTGACGGCAAAGCCCGTAATATATGCGTGTAACGTGTCGGAAGACGACATCTCTGCGGCGGAGCCGAATGCGTATGTAAAGAGCGTTGCGGAGTATGCATCAAAGGAGCACGGGGCATCGAGTTGCGTAATATGCGCAAGGCTCGAGGAAGAGCTCGGAGAGCTCTCGAAGGAGGAGTCTGAAGCATTTTTAAAGGAGATGGGATTGTCGGATAGCGGGGTTGGAGAACTGATACGCCGCACTTACGATCTGCTTGGGTTGGCGTCGTACTTTACGGCCGGGGAAAAGGAAGTTAGAGCGTGGACTTTCGTAAAAGGAATGACCGCTCCGCAATGCGCAGGGGTTATCCATACCGATTTTGAAAGAGGCTTTATAAAGGCTGAAGTTGTCAGCTATGACGATCTAATCAAGGCCGGCTCTATAGCCGCCGCGCGCGAGGCTGGCACATATAGGCTGGAGGGCAAAGACTACAAGTTTGCGGACGGAGATGTTGCGCTGTTCCGCTTCAATGTCTGAGAATGGCTGGAAGGAAGATTTTGGGAGGCGCACATCTGTGGATTCTCTAAAGACAAAGCTTATAAAGATATGCTCGTCGCCGAGATTCACGGTGTTTTTGCTCATATACGGAACTATTCTGGTGTTTCTTTCGACAATAGAGCAAAGCTCCATAGGCATAGCAGCTGTTCAGGATAGGTATATAGATTCTTTCATATGCCTGTATCCGGCAAAGCCGCTTTTTGGATTCATAAAAATTCCGCTATTTGGCGGAGCTGCTGTTGGGCTTGCAGCAATAGTAAATATCCTGGCAAGCGGCTTTAGATATGTTAAGACAAATGTCAGGGGATTTTGGTTTTGCGCGGTGCATCTTTCCATAGCCCTTTTGATTGCCTCGGGCTTCATACAATATTTCACACGGGTGCAGGGCAATATGGTAATTGCCCAGGGTACGGCAACAGATATAGTAAACCTGTCCGACCCGCGGGACACATTCCGCAAAACACTGCGCCTGCCATTCAAGATCAAACTTGAACAGTTCGATATAGACCTCTGGCCTGGAAGTTCAATAGCGAAGGGCTATTCGAGCAAAATAGCAATAATCAATGGTCCGTCGGAGCAGCACTTTACAGTGAAGATGAATTCTCCGGTGTCGTTCGGAGGGTGGACATTCTACCAATCGAGCTATATGCACGACGGCAAAACTACGGTTCTAAGCGCGGTGAGGAATCCGGCAAAAATTCTGCCGTGGTTCTCAGTTGGAGTGGCATTTATAGGAATGGCTGTGATGTTTTCCGTAAAGTTCCTCGGAGGGAAGAGGAGGGAGAAATGAAGAAGCTGTTTATACTCTCCGCTGTTGCAATTGCGGCAATAGTAAGCGTATCTGGCATAGGCATGGAACTTGCAAAAAAATTGTCCCGCCCATATGAGGATTACGCGCTATATTCGGAGCTGGCGTCTATACCGGTAAACAGAGCCGGAAGAATAATGCCCATATCAAGCGCGGCAGCAGATGCACTGAGACTTGTAAGCGGAAAGTCGACTTACAAAGATGTATCAGGCAAAAAACAGTCGGCTTCAAAATGGATATGGCTCTTAAATGCAAAGCCGCTCGAATTTCAGAAGCTGCCAATTTTTAGAACTGACAATCCAGAAATTGCAAAATTGATGGGATCAAGCGGCAGATATTATACGCCGGAAGCTCTTGAAAAAAACCATTCCGCACTTATCGCAGGGCTAAAATCTGCCGACAAGCGCTACGCGCAAGCGTGCGAATCTGCATTGGCCGGTTCTTTAGATTACTCTTTGGCATCTGCGGCGCTCGGTTTTTCATTTGCCCAATCTACGCCGCGAAAAACGGCGGAAGACTGGTTTAAGGCAATAGAAACCGCAGCGGGAGAGCTGAACAAGGCAAGAGCGGAAAATAGGCCTCCGGCCGACGCAAAACTCGCCGAGGCAAGCGCCACGCTGAAGATTTTAAATGAGATAAAGCTTTACGAGGATTCCTACCCAAATTCCCTAATACGCATAGTTCCCGAAGCCGACGGCCATTGGCTGACGAGCGCAGGCGCACTAATAAAAAGAGATATAACTCCCGCCGAAAAACAGATACTTATGCTCTTTGCGGGAATAGTTTCCGACATAGCCGATGGAAACACATCGGCCGTAAGCGACAACGCCCGCATGTTAAAATCTAAGATGTCGGAGGCAATAGGCAAAAAGGCGGTTCTAAAGGCCGAATTTGAAAATTTCTTCAACAATTTTGATCCGTTTACAAATGGGTTTATCCTGTATGCGGCGGCTTTTCTGCTGTCTGTAGGAGGGCTTGCGGCAAGAGGAGAAACGGCAAAGACTCTCTCTATATGCTCTGGTATTTTCTTTGCGTTTGCGCTGGCAAACCAAACTTTTGGGATATTTGCAAGAATGTATATACAATCGCGGCCTCCGGTTACAAACTTGTATTCTTCAATAGTATTTACCGGCTGGGGTGCGGCGGCATTGGCGTTGATAACGATGAGAAGGGGCGGATTGCTATTTTTGCTGGCTGGTTCAATAACAGGAGGAGCTTCTTTGCTGTTGGCTTTAAATATGCCCCATTCCGGCGACTCAATGGGAATGATGAGCGCAGTCTTAAATTCAAACTTCTGGCTGACAGCCCATGTGGTAACAATTATGCTTGGCTATTGTGGAGTATTCTTAGCGGGATTTCTCGCGTCTATAAAGATAATATCCTACTCCATATTTAGAATCCCACTGAATAGGGAAAACTCTGAAAATTTCTTTAAGAATCTGTATGCACTGCTGTGCTTTGCCCTGCTCTTTTCCTTTGCCGGAACTATGCTTGGTGGAATCTGGGCGGACTTCAGCTGGGGCAGATTCTGGGGGTGGGATCCAAAGGAAAACGGCGCGCTTATGATAATACTCTGGGTTGGCGCGGCAATACATGCAAAAACTTTGCATATAATTTCAGACAGGACGTTTCTGTCGATGTGCGCATGCGGAAATATTGTGGCGGCATGGGCATGGTTTGGGGTAAATATGCTGGGAGTTGGGCTTCACTCTTACGGATTTATGTCTGGAGGCTGGAAGTGGCTTACGATATTTGCAATCTTGCAGGCGGCTATTGCCATTGCGGCATTCGTCTCTCCGCCGCACGAAGAAAAAAAATCTGCTTGACCGAAATATTTCAAGAGATTTGAATTTCGACAGCTTGCAACTGCTATTAACCAGATATAAACAATGAAAAGATATTTATGCCTTATTTTAGCCCTCGCGCTTATGCCGTGCATATGGGCAGCTTCCGACAAAGACCCCGCTCCGGAGGAAAAACCTCTCAGCAAAACCGAACTTAGAAACTTCTTTAAAGAACGGGTTAAGACGGAAGATAATGGAGACGTACTAGTCGACATTAGAAATATAAAACCGATAGAGTTTCCAAAGGAAAGTAGTATAAGTTTTGTGGAGGCAATGTTCCTATCTTATGTGGACAAGAATCTCGATGTAAAAAAGCTCTCAGAGATGATAGATAAGGCAAATAGCAAAAAGAGCGCCTCTAAAGGATTGATAACTCTTGATGCGCTGTTTTCGTCTATAGCAAAATATCTCGCGCCAAAAAATATGAACCTTCAGAAGATGTCGTTTTCGGAGGGAAATATACGCCAGCGTCTTGGAGACGGGCTCCCAATTTTATGCATTGTGGCCTCTTCCGACGAATATGGAGCCATAGCATCAAGGAACTCCGAGCGCGACGAAAAATTCAAAGATGCCTCCCAGAAGAAAGAATGGAGCTCTTATGTGTCAAAAAATGCTGTAAAGATAAAAGACAAGAACAAGAGGGTTCTAACGTCGGCTATGCTCATAGGATTTAACCCAGATACGGACGAATATCTTGTTCTGGGGTTGAACTCGGAGATATTTTGGATGCATGCAAAGGAAATAAAGCAAGTATTCCACAGTGCGTATGCCTTAAGATTCTAAAGAAATGCACAAGTAATTTTTTAATACGAACGCGGGTGTTCTTCCACCTGCGTTCTTTTATTTTACAAATATCTATTACACATAATCTCCATTCTCATATTTAAAGGACAAAAACAAGAACGAGATATACGTATATATATTTATAAAGAGGCACAATTTCATAGAATACAAGAAGCTTATATTCTTATAAAAAATATAACGCTTTATAATTTAAGTATAATACTATAAATAATATGCCCAATAAGTCTGATAAAACTTGCAACATACCTATGCAAGATCTCATAAGGATAAGACGATACCAGCTGTTTCGGGCAAAAGATATATTCACAATAAAAACTGGCTGAAAATATAAATAAAAAAAGGCGCAAGGAAATACTCCTGCGCCTAAAGCTAATTATTATAAAAGCTTTTAGAATTTACACTTAAGCTTTTACGACCTTGCCAGCCTTGAGAGCCTTTACGCTCACCCACATTTTCTTAACCTGGCCGTTCTCAAGACGGACACGTATATGCTGAAGGTTGGGCCTGAAAGTACGGTTGTTCTGTTTGACAAGCTGCAAACCTATACCGCCGCTTTTCTTGCTCTGACCTTTGTGAATGATTTTGCGGCCGCTAACGGGACGCTTGCCTGTAATTGCGCATATTCTTGACATGGTATTTTCTCTTCCGAATGTTTGCGGGATTATATTGTTAAAAAGCAGATTCCGCTTTGTATTAATGTATTATTTCTCGGCTACAGCCGCGGCTATTTCCGCTTTTCTTGCCTTGTTAAGGCTCTTTGCTTTGGCCAAAGCCCTTCTCTTGGCGCGAATCGCCGCAACCCTCTGGTTGCGAGAGGAGGGCTTGTTGCCGGCAGCCTTCTTTTGGCTCTTGCGTTTCGCCTTGGAACTCCATTGAATTAAACCGCTCATCTGAAAACTTTCTGTTTGATTGAAAAATAAAACAATGCACGATAACGGTTTTTTTCAAGTAATCCAGTCTTTTTTTTAAAATTTTATTTGAAACATTGACGAGGCAGTTTTGTTATATAAAACAGATATGCAAGAGGCGGAAAGAATGTCGGAAGATTCCATAGATGCCGACGCCATCCTTATGACAAGAGTATCCGATGGCGACGAACACGCATTGCGTATGCTCATAGAGAAATGGAAAAATCCGCTTCTAAATTTCTTTTATCGATCTGTAAAAGATATTCACACCTCTGAGGACTTGGCCCAGAAGACATTTATAAATCTTTACAGAACACGAGAAGGATATTCCGTTAGGGGAAAATTTTCCACATACATTTTTCATATAGCGCGGAGCATTTTGATAAACGAATATAGGCGAGCAAAAAGAAAACCAGCAGAAGCGACAGATCCTGCGGATATGCCGGCAGTTGCCGTTGAAGATTCCGGAGCAAGAATGTCAGAGTTGGAAGAGATCTTTCAGAATGCGTTAAACAAGATGCCCGAGAACCAGCGAACAAGCATACTTTTATTAAAGCAGCAAGAATTAAGCTACGATGAGATTGCGGAAGTAATGCACGCAAGCGTTGCAAACGTAAAAACATGGATACACAGGGCAAGAATAACGCTCAAGGAGGCGTTGACGGAGCATGAATAGAGAAGATGCAGACATTTTAATAGATAGATTTTTCAAAAAGACCTGCGTAGAGGCAAAAGACAGGTTTATAGACGATACACTCTTAAAGCTATATATTGACGAGGAAAAATCCGAATATGCCGAAGAGCAGATAGATAATCTATTGCGCAGATTGCCATTAAATGCCAAACAGAACTTCTGCGATAGGGTACTGTCAAAAATTAGAAGAGCTGATGAGAGAAGACTCCATGTTGGGCATATTATGGAAAGAGTAGGATTCTTTGCTGCAAGCGTAGCCGTAGCGGTGGCGCTATTTATTTCTATGCCGAGAAAGGAAATATTAGACTCTTCAACGGAATATTTGCAAGATGCGTATTTTCAAGAAGATATGTTATATACCTTAGCGTCGGTAGTAGAGACGGAAGAATTCTTTGACAAAACCCGTCAATAGGGTTATGCCTCGCAAAAGCAATAAAAATTGCAAGACTATTGTTTTAAATAAATTACAAAATAAGTTAGGTTAAAAATACCTTATTCTATAAGATCGGAATAATGTATTATATATGTGCCGGGGAACAAGTACGAAACTTTAAGTGTCGAAAAATCTGCATATAATATATAAAAAAGCAGACGGACAATTCCAACAAGTATATGTTCTCTAAAACTCCATATTCTTTAGGCATAGCCAACTATTTTTAAGAGTAATCCAACTTTCAAAAATAAGGCTTATGGCCACAAAAGAATATGTCCAAAAATAAATATTTGCTTGCGTTTAAATAAGCATGAAATAGGAAGTATATATATGACTTTTTCACTTACTCGTTCACACCCCACCCCAATGAAAAAAAATAGAAAAGCATTTGCGCTGGTATTGGCACTGGCGCTCATGGGCTTTATGGTGTTGCTCGTGGTGACTCTCGCGGCGATAGTACAGATGCAGCTGCGCATAACCAGACAGTCTATAACAGACGCCAAAGCTCGACAGACGGCAAAATTCTCGGCTTACCAGGCCTTAAACCAGGTTCAAAAGAGCCTTGGTCCGGACAAGCGCATAACTGCCAACGCCTCCATGTTTGAAGACCTGTCTACGGCGTTTCAGCGTCAGGAGAGGGACGCTCGCACTCGCTACGACTGGTGGGAGAATCCGCTGAATACCCGCAGAAGAGACTTAGAAAGCCTATCAGGAGCCCAAATAAAGAACAACTACTGGGTTGGAGTATGGGAGTCTGGAGACGGATTCGAATCTAAGGAACGTTCCACGAAGAATATTAAAATCGGAATGGACGAGACCAGAAAGGAATACCGCGAGCGCGTTATGAACCACGCAAAAGCTTGGTTAGTATCCGGTAATATAGGCAAAGAAGTAGACGGAGCGGATAACCTTGAAGATAGGCTAACTTCACTCAACAATGCCGGGCAGAGGTTTGAACATCTTCCGAGCGATATCCTTGAGCCTGATAAGAGCATAACGGTAGTCAGTGCGGCGTCTGCTGCGGACGAATCTGGGGAAAAAGGATTTGACGAGTATAAACGCGGAGTAAGCGTTCCGCTGGTGACATTGAAAGAGTCTGAGGAAGACTCTTTCAATGCGACCTCACAAAAGCGCATAGCATGGTGGGTATCTGACGAAGGCCAAAAGGCGTCTATAAACGCTATAGCGTCAAACGAGATGTTTGAAGTGGCTGATGCAAATGCAAAGAATTTCTACAAACAGAGCCTGCCCTATTATTCTGGAGTTCAGGGATTGACAATGCCTGTTTCTGGAGAGAAGGCTGTCAATCTCGACATGGAAAAAGACCCGGCAGCAAGAGATGTAGTAAGATCTTTATCTGGTCCCGGTGATCTGGACTTTATAAAAGCTGCAAATGTAAAGAACAATGTATCTTTGGGAAAGATATTCTTCCACGACCTAACGGCGGATACAAAAGGAGTTCTTGTAAATGTACGTTATGGAGGCCTAAAGAAAGACTTGTCTTTGGGTCTGCTTCAGTCAAACAGGAAGAACGACGGCTGGACTAACGACGAAACTCCAAGAGAAGTCTCCGTATCGGAAAGATTCACTCTTTATACAAATTCATCATACGGTATTGGCGGTGGATATTTCCCGCGCCCGATAGGACAGACCGGATACAACTTTAAGATATCCGGATATAATACCATAATGCCGCCGGAGAATACTACAAAAGACAATATAACAGATAGGTACAAGTTCAATTATTATACGTCTCTTTCGGAGCAGAACGCCTATCGTAGGCCGACTGGGCACATGTTTGGTCCGCAGCTTCCATTGAATTCCACATGGATGCGAAGGTTCAATACAGAGACTAATTCAAGGTTCAATTCAAGCAACATAGACAATATATGGCATGACAACTCCTTCCATAAGGATCCAGGCGGTCCATTGTGGGATCAGCTGCGTTCCTATTATAATTTTAGAGCGATGAGCTCCAACTACTCAAAGGAAATACGCACAAGATTGCAAAGCGACGACCGAATAGGGTTTTATCCGGTATTGCAGAGGTTTCAGGTATATTTTGTGCCTACTCCTGTCAGATACACAAGCAATGTTGAAGGGTCTGAGAGTTATGGAATAAGAATGCACATGATACCAATTGCGGTATTGTGGAATCCTTATGATGTTAAGATAGCGAAGGACAATTACTATCTGTTGCATATAGAAACTACAGGTGCAACTCAGATGGGATTCAGAATAGCGCTCGGTGTAAAAAAGAACAATTATTTCCATTGTTTGAGGGATATCCGAGCGGAGAAGTTAAATGCTAAGAACAACTCTCTTGTATTCCCGACAAACGGATTTGCAGGTGGTTCTACGGACTACGGCAGTGGAGATAGAGTAGGTTTTTTGGGATATGGCGGCATTGTTGATTTAAGTGATATAGATAGTCCAAAGATAGTACCGGCCGGCGATACAGATAATCTGTATCCAGGAATACTATATAGAAGGCAATTAAGCATCAGACAATGCATGTATCCGTTGCCAATATATTTAAATGACATATATCTGACATTTGGATACAATCCGGACCTAGATTGTGACAACAACCATAGGCAGACACCATCTCCCTATAAAAAGGATAATTACTCAAATAATGCCGGCGACTTACGTTTCATAATATATGACGATGAAGGAATCATGCCAGGCGCAGCCCAGATGTTCATGCCCAGAAAGTGTGTAAACTACTTTAAATCTTTCAGGGACATGTATAATGGCAGAGATATAGAGGACACATACCTTAGGCCATTCCATGGTAGCAGATCTCAATATGGGTCTTTATATGTAGATGTTCCGCATCCGGCAAGAACTGTAGCGGCTCTGGTTTCGAACAGTAAGACAATGTACGGGAATCCGTATGTATTATTTGATCTGGCAGAACTGAGAGAAGCGGTTGCATACGATAGGGTTGGAAACATAAACAGGAATCTGACCCAAGGAGATATGTCTCTTAATAATATATATATAGATATACAAAATCTTATAAATCTCCACACGCAGCCGACGCAGAAAGCGGGAAATAACGATTATAAGACCTATTATACATTCATGCCCAGGAGGAAGATGATAGCGGAATCTTGGAGTGGGAATTTTAATCCAGCCCAATATTATAGAACTACGCTTCATTTCTGGAACATAGGCAGGAGAGAACCTTATCGCAGCAGTGATGAGCGTTGGGCTGACGGTATAGAACCAGCATGGATAGGAAACAGTACAATTTATGTTAGAGGACCAGTTCTTGCATACTTCAGATTGAATCGAGATGCATCCTTCTACGACTTTAATAATCCAAAAGGAGGAGAGTCAAATCCGAGTTATCCAGATAGTCTATGTCCAAACTCCGCCATATCAGGGTATGACGACGGGTATTATAATCTTGTCAGAGATCTAAGAGATAAGACTGTAGATATGACTAATTCCGACGGAGACACTATAAGATATATATTCAGTGTATACCATTTCTTCCGCCAGAATGGCAATAGTGATGCCTATGGAATAGATCCAAGAAGAGCCTCTCAGATATCATGGCAGGTAGCCGACGATCTAGCTCCGACATCAGTATCTCTTGAAGATTTGGATATAGATTTGAGGGAAGGTGATGAGAACTACTGTTCAAGGCTGTATTCTTTGGTTTCAAACAAAGCAAAGAAGAGAGTAAACATGTATGGATTGGTGTGGATGAAGCCCACTGCGTATAATGATGACACCTCATTGCCAGAATTAAACAGAAAATATCTTATAAACAATTCACTGTTGGCATGCGCGTTTGATTACGATTATTCTCCCCGAGATGTACGTTATGGCCGGACAAACGGAGCGGGACTAATAAACGGCGATAATGAGAAGATTTACAACTCATGGTCAAGTAGGCCTAAGGCGATGTACGCGAGAAATCAGGCTTATGCAAGCGATACGAGCGGAACAGGATCGTCATATCCTGCAGTGTTCGAAATTCCATCAGGAGGAGTTGCAAATGTTGGTCTTGACGGAAAGGCAACCTACGGAGATACGCAATTTGCAACGCTGATGCATATATTGCGAGACAATGAGGTTGTGACAAATCCAGCAAATCTTTCTGCTGCGAATTTAAATTTCGGACCTGGAGCTATGAGATTGTATGGAGGTACAAGCAAACAGGAGAAGGCAAGAGAATTTTATCTCTGCTACGGCATGCAGCAGGTTGACTCGATAAATCAGACATATCCAATAGGAAACTCTCTTGCACCACTCAGAGTGGTTCCAGAGCGTTCATATAGGATAAGCTGGGTTGACGGAGGCGACGGCGGTGGTGAAGGTACCGACGGTGGTTCTTATTACAACAATGCAAAGCCTCGTTTGGACGGCAGATGGGATACCGGAAACAATGGTATCTCAGAGGAAAGAGCTCTAATTTACGATTATGCCTACCATTTGAACGATATACTTTGGGACGAGTATTTCTTCTCAACCCTACCCTATCGTTGGGATGAAAGGGACGACGATTTCTCCAGGCTGGAGGAAGAACATGTTATTCCGAGAAACCCGAGGATGGTATATACTGCAAATGCCGACATGCCTAACGATGCTAAGTTGACGGAGGATGCGTCTAATAAAATGGGAACTTTCGGAGAGACTGGATTTGACACGAATGCTGCGAATTTGATGATAAATGGGCCATTCAATGTCAATTCCACCAGCATAGATGCTTGGAAGACGCTGCTTAACACCCACTACGGAGACACTGTTGATGCATATGTCCAGGGAAGGAAGCATTACAAGAATAAGACGCCATTTGTGCGCTGGCAGGCTCCATTCTACGACAAGCACCTTGAGAGCGGCACCTTCCGTGATCCTGAGATCTTGAAAGGATACAGAGTTTTGTCCGAGAAGGAAATAGAGCAGCTTGCTGTTGCGATAGTGGAAAACATCAAAGACAGAGGGCCGTTCTATTCCATGAGCGACTTTGTCAATAGAGTGGTTGAAAATAGGACAACGGAGTCCATATATAATTACAATTCCTCACGAGGGCGCAATTCCGGTTTAACGGAGATGCCCGATGATATTTATATAAATCCGCGTAAGGACAAGAACGACTCAGACAGGTATATATATAGGCATACCCACATGCAAAAGGGCGTGTTACAGGCTGCGATAGATTCTACGAGCATAAACAGAATATTCCATTCTAGCAGGAGCAATAAGTTCATAATATCTTCAGACGGATCTTCCACAATATACAATCCGAATCTGACTTATCTATTCAGGCAGTCTACTCCTGAATATAGGCTATTCCACTATCCGCAAGACACATGGGAGAACTGGAGAGCTGCGATAGGTCCGCAGGCGCAAGGCATACCGGAATATCTCATGCAGCAGGATATACTTGCAAAATTGGGTTCGCTGATGACTGTGCGTTCTGACACTTTCAAGATTAGAGCGTACGGAGAGATAAGGAATCCATTGACAAATGTTGTCGAGGGTAAGGCCTGGTGCGAAATGACTGTACAGAGGATTCCGGAATATGTCGACGATTCCGATAAGCCGTGGGAGATCCATGGCAGAGAAGTAGAGATAGGACCAAATTTCGATGAGAGAATTGGCAATGTAAACCTTGATGAGTACATTAAGGAATACGATTCCGGTGGAGATCCTGTTTCAATCTCTAAAATAAACGCAAAGCTGGGCAGAAGATTTAAGATAGTGTCCTTCCGCTGGCTCAACGAGAAAGAAATCTAAATAAATCTGACAATGTCAAAAAAACATCTTTCAATAGCTTTATTAGCAGTATTTGCGTCGTTATTGGTCAATATTCCAGCAAATGCGCAGGATTCAGCCAACGAACAGATCGCCCAGGCTGCAAAGACAGGAAATGCAGCACAGGCTTCAGAACAGAAGGCTAATCCGGCTGAAGAAGGTAGCGATTCCTCCGAGGGGGCCACTGATTTAGTAAATGTGAATTTGCGGATAATGAAGGTTATTTTTTCTAATAACCTCAATATCAGCTACGGAAGTGGCTCAAAGAAGAGAGCGAAGTCCACAAAGGAGACGATAACTCTATGGTACAAATCTGGATTGGGAGATACTGCGGCATGGAAGAGCGTTGAGATCAACGACGGAGAAGCTACACAGAGGATATCGTACGAAGGTCCAAATAAGCTTGTATTCTATGTGCGAAAGCCTCCGGCTGGTCCTGAACAGCCTCCGACATTTACGGAAGTATGCGACACATTCATTCCCGACGGAGTTCAAGATATGTATCTACTGATGTTTAAATCGGGACAGAACATAACATTCTACTCTATGAATGTCTCGCCGAATTCTCTTCCGCGCGGAAAGACTGTGCTTGTTAACATGACAAACTATCCACTTTTGGTATCTCTTGGAGGAGGAAAGCCCTTCCTTCTTGCGAGAGGAAGAAATGTTGTATGTTCAGCGAGAAATATGGATGAAAACGATGCCGAATTAATATTGGCATGGCGAGTAGGGAAGAAATGGGAGCGTTGCGCGCGAACAACGGTACCGATGTCGAGCGAAGACACCCGCACGGTTCTTCTGGCGTACAAGCCCGAGAAGAACGCAAAGCACCTGAATATAAATGTGCTGAACTACTAAAGAGATATCCAAGAGACAATGAAATATCAGAGCTTTGAGGTGGAAAATGGCGGATTAAAGATTCGGGTATGGAATCTTGGAGGAATCATAGCCAATTTATTTGTAAAGAACGCCAAAGGCAGGTATATAGATGTTGTGCTTGGACATGACAAAGCGGAGGAATATCTCAAGAGCGGATGTTATTTTGGAGCGATAGCCGGGAGAGTTGCAAATAGGATAGGTTCGGCATCGTTTTCAATCGACGGGAAGAGGTATTCTCTTGCGAAGAATGACGGCAAGAACAGTTTGCACGGCGGTATAAAGGGATTCGACAAAAAAACATGGAATGTAGATGAATGCTCCGGAGACGGCTGGAAAGGATTGAGGCTTTCCACCCTGAGTTCAGATATGGAGGAAGGATTCCCCGGAAACCTGGATATTACGGTTTACTATAAGCTTACCGACAAGAAGGAATTAGTTATAGAATATATAGCTTTTTCAGATAAGCCAACATTGTGTGCACCTACGCAGCATTCGTACTTCAATCTATCCGGAACAGGAGATGTATATTCGCATACTCTAAAGATAAATGCTGATTATTATACGCCGTCTGATTCGGAATTGATTCCGACGGGTGAAGTTTTGTCGGTAAAGGATACTCCGTTGGACTTCAGAAAAGATAAAAAGCTTGGCGAGGTATTGAAAAACGGCGGGGAGATTTTGGAATCTGCTGGGGGCGGTTTAGACCATAACTTTGTATTGAAATCTGGAAAGAATGGGCTTGTTGAGGCTGCAACATTTGCAGACAAAGGCTCTGGGATAGAGATGAAAGTATTTACAACGGCGCCCGGATTGCAGGTATATTCAGCAAACTTTATAGGGGGGAAGCGCGGAAAGGGCGGAAAGACCTACAAAAAGCACGGCGCAGTATGCCTTGAGACGCAGTTCTGGCCAGATGCTCCAAACAAGCCGCATTTTCCGTCCATACAGCTGAATCCTAACGAGCAGTTCTACAGCGCGACGGTATACAAATTTAAGAATATCTAAAGGCGCAGCAGCTTTTAAAAGACAGACATTAAAAATAATGTTTATAGACGAGGCACAGATAACTTTGAAGGCGGGGAACGGCGGCAATGGGTCCTCCAGTTTCCGCAGGGAAAAGTTTATTCCGAAGGGTGGACCCGACGGTGGAGACGGCGGCAATGGCGGCAGCGTATACGCTCTTTGCGACGACAACATAACAGATCTTGAACAGTACAAATACACTCCAAATCTCAGGGCCGGAGACGGCGGCAACGGATCCGGGAGATTGAAGAAGGGAGAAAACGGAGAGGATCTATTTCTAAAGGTTCCTCCGGGAACAATTTTTATAAATCTACAAACCGGTCTACAAAGCGCGGAAGTGCTCAAAAAAGGAGAGAAGGTGCTGCTCTTAAAGGGCGGTAAAGGCGGTTTGGGTAATGTTCATTTCAAGACATCGGTGAACAGGGCTCCGCGCCAGTTTACTTACGGTTCGGACGGAGAGTTTGGGGAATTCAAGCTTGTATTGAAGACCATAGCGGACGCCGGATTTGTAGGGTTCCCAAATGCGGGGAAGTCTTCATTGATGGGGCTTCTGACAATGGCAAAACCAAAGGTTGCGGCCTACCCTTTTACAACATTGCACGCCAATGTGGGTATGATAGATTATCCGGATATTTACGAGCGGCTTTTTGTTGCGGATATACCCGGCCTTATAAAGGGAGCATCGCAAAACAAGGGGCTTGGGCACAGATTCCTAAGGCATATAGAAAGATGTAAAGCTCTGGTGTTTGTGATAGACATGGCGGCAACCGATGGGAGGAATCCTATTGGTGATTATGAGGATTTATTGTCAGAGCTGAAGTTGTACAATCCGATGTTGTTGGAAAAACCTAGAATAGTTGCTGCGAACAAGATGGACGAGCCTTCAGCAAACGAGAACTTGGATAAATTCAAGGCGAAATATCCAAATATTGATATAGTAGCAATATCATGCCTCAGCGAGGAAGGAATTCCTTCTCTGAAGGAAGAGATTTACAAAACGGTAAAACTTGCAAGCAACAACGCATTTGCCACGGCTGAACAATCTCCTTTTTGAAGAATAAATTTTTGACAATTTCCATAAAAGAAACAAACTTTAACCAAACATGAAAAACCTCAATACCCCGATAAGCCGCAACAAAAGGCGCGGCGCATTTACCCTTATAGAAATACTCATAGTCATAGGCATACTTTCCATGCTTTTGGCGCTAACAAGCCCCATCATAGGAATGGTTGGCGGAGCTCAAAATAGAGCGAGAGCCAAGAGTGATATTTCTCTAATAGCAACAGCGCTTGAGGCGTTTAAAGGGCGTTTTAGCATATATCCGCTCTGCAACGCAGCTGAAGACGAGATAACGGCGGCTAAGAACCTATACAAATGTTTGGACGGCAAACTTTATCCTAAGGCGGAAGGCGGTGTGATAAGCTTTGTTGACGCCCCCAAGGGTGTGAAGCCATTCTTGGACAGATCTAAGATGAATGTGTGCTCTCAGGCCGACAGATACAACAGGGACTTGGATTTTGACTCTCTAACTGACGTATTTTTAGCAGATCCGTGGTTGGAGCCTTATTTATACTTTTACGACACGAACAATATAGTAGGTGAGCGCGGTTCATGGCGCAATCCTGGATTTATTTTGATGAGCAAAGGGCAGGATAACAAGGCAGTACAGGTAGGAGACATGTACACATCGGGAATGATGCCCGATGAGGATTCTTACAGAACTCCTGTTGAAAACGTAGACAATATAGTTTTTGGATTTGACGACTAAAATTTAAAAAACAAACAACACACATAAGGAACCCCATAATATGAAACAGACACGCAAAGCTTTCACTCTGGTGGAACTACTGATAGTAATAACCATAATAGGCGTTTTGGTAGGATTGATAATGCCGGCGATATCGAACGCACAAAACAATGCGCTGAAGACGACAACTCGAACTTTTTTGACGAATATGGCAACGGCGCTGACGCAATATCAGGCAGATTACGGATATTTTCCGGAATTTCTGACAGCTGCGCCAAGAATAAATCTGGCGGAAGGCTCTAACTCTGAGAACTGTGTAAAGGCGCTAACCGGAAAGGATTCAGACGGAAATGCCTTGTCTCCTGATGACAGAAAAGCGTTAAACCGCAGAGCGAGAACTTATATAACGTTCAATGCGAAGAATCTTATAAAGAAGTCGGCCGATGCTCCCTGGCAGATAGTAGACTCATTTGAGAATCCGAACATATACATATGTGTGGACGCAGACGGTGACGGATTCATAAATCAGGGGTTCCCAACTGTGGCCGATGGGATAGATTCAGATTTATTCAGCGAGCTTGTGCCTAATCCAACGAAGGGAGTAAGGTCAAAGGTTATACTTTTCACGCTCAGGAAAGACTCAAAGAGCGCAAAGGCCACGGCGCCTTCCGAGGACGTATTCAGCTGGCAATAAATAGTTCTTGTCAGGGGGCCGCAGTGTAGAAAGCGGCATACGCAAAGAGAAACGAAACGGAGCAATATTTATGTCAAGACCAAGTAGAAGAGCGTTCACGCTGATAGAAATGCTTATTGTGATAGCAATAATTGCGATTTTATCGGTGGGCATAACGCAGGTGAACATAGAGGGTATAGGACAGAAGACCTATACTGCGCAGCGCAATTTGATGACAGCCTTCCAAGAGGCCAGAATGACCGCTCTAACGAAGCAGACCAACGCGAGGGTAATAATCTACAAGGGCGACGATATATCGAAGAAGTTGCGTCTTTACGGAGTAATCTACGAGACTAGCAACGGCTGGGTCGCCCTCAACAGCGGAGGAATGTTGCCAGAGGGAACATTCTTTGTTCCGCCTGAGCAGGAGTTCGACAAGTTTGTGTCGATTCCAAAGAGCGCAGATTTCACCTCGCAGCAGGTATTTAAGAGCACGTTCAACTATGCAAGAACCGGAGCTATGCCGGTGATTGGGATAGGAGAATTTCCGAGCAACGAGCCGCAAACTCTGCATTTGGGAGCCGGCGGAGATTGGTATTCCTATCAGTTTTCATCAGATGGAATGTCGGAGAATCCAGGAGCGAGAGTCATGATAGCCACAGGCAAGGTCAACAACAAACAAATGCTTCAGATAGACCAGGTTTACGACGAGGTAGGATTTGTTGTCAGGAAATTCGGCAACACGATAGCGTTTACGGATTACACCGAGATGGAGGAAGTCCTAATTAAGTAGAGAAGGATTAACATGAAATTTTCCAAGAAGAGAAAGGGTGGATTCACCCTGATAGAAGTTATGGTTGCTGTTGGAATAATAGCGGTGTCGCTGACGGCCCTGATAGGCTTGCTTGCTGCTATACTCGACAACACAAAGCAGATAGAAAATCAGACGGCGGCCATATCGATAAGTTCGGCGCTTGAATCAATAATCAAGCAGAAGGATTTCAACGAAGTATACGAGAAAATGAGCCGCATGGAAGAGCCGTATGTGGTATATTTCTGGAATCAGTTTCAAAATCCGGACGATGTTGACAATTCCAGCATGGTGTTGATGTCTTCGGAGCATCCCGGCAAGACGCCAGGGCAGCCTCCAAGTATGGAAGACTTGAAGAATTCAGAAGGAGACATATTCAGGGTTGTAATAACTCCGTATCAGGCCGGGCTCGACGGTGAATATCTGAACGGGGCCATAGAGACAGAAGCATACAAAGCTGGTACGCCCCTGCCGAACGATCCTTCCGACTACATAATGTTCTTTTTGCCGCTGAATCTCAAGATATATGCAGATCCGCGCAACGACATAATAGAGGGGGCCGGAACAGAAGAAATAAACGAGCAAAGACTCGTACTTTCCGACATGATAATAGTCAAGACAAGGTAATGAAAATGAATTTCAGAGCAAGAAAGGCATTCACGCTAATAGAGATTATGGCGGCAAGCGCCATAATGTCTGGCATAGTTGTTTTGGTTCTAATACTTACGTCGAATGTGCTGAACACATGGACCAGCGCAAGCAGCCGTTTGCAGAGCTTCTTTGACGGAGGAGTTGTTGGCTCCATAATACAGGAAGATCTGGAAAGCATGTTTGTAAGAAAAGACGGCAACATATGGTTTACGGTAAACTATCCGCCAACTCCGGTCGGAATGCTCTCGGGGAGATCAAATTTTGAAATGACGCCGATGCGTCCTCCGGAGCTGATGTTCTTTTCCCGCACATCATACAGGCCTCTGTTTACATTTCAGAACAACACAAAGATAACTCTTCCAGGAAATCTCTGTGCGATAAAATATCAGATTGCCGTAAAGAATCCGTTCCTTGACAGCACTGGTAACTATTCTGAAGACGAGATGCAAAACAATGCGTTCTATGGAATATATCGCGCTGTGATAGATTCCAGGTCCACAATGACTGAGGTAATTCCGACGGTTGCCGAGGCGTCTGCGAACAATATCTTTGCCCTTTCAGATATGTGGGAGAGAGGCAAAAGTTCAATTCTTGCAGAGGACGGATCATTCAAGCAGGGAGTGGAATTGAACAAGTGGGCGCTATCTCCAGAGAATCTGCTCACGATGAATCTTATAGACTTTAGGTTGACCTTTGCTGTTACTTATCCAAATCCTGAGGCGGGAGAATTTCAGCAAGGAGCGAATGTTCCGAAATACAAGGTTGCATATATTCCGCCGGGCGTTCCATTTACGGTTGGAGATACAATAAGCGTAAGCCAAGATGGGATAGCTGAAATCTATGAATATACAGACAGAGGCAAGTCTCATGGCACGGTTGATCCAGATGCTCTCGGGAGGGGATACATAAGTTCGATAGATGTTTCTATGGTATTCATATCCGAGCAGGGAGCAAGAGAGATGCGCGCCCTAATGAAGAGCGGAAACATGACTGAGGAAAAGTTCAAAGACTTGGCTACAAGATACGGTAGCAAGGCCATATCAAAGACGATAGAACTTGTTTCCGAGCCTCAGGAGTAGGAAAAATATATGACAATAACTGACGAACAAAAACAGGCGATAAAATCCTGGATTGATGAGGGCAAGAAGATTTCTGAAGTCCAGACCCTTCTATCCGAGAAATTCGGGATAAACATTACCTATATGGATTTGCGCTTTCTTATAGACGATTTGAATATAGAGCTAAAGAAAGAGCCGGATCCCGTAGAGGAGAAGAAAGACTCTTCCGTTGAAGAGAAAGAATCAGCCGATGATCAGACAGGAAAAGTGTCTGTGGAGTTGGACAAGGTTCAAAGACCTGGAATATTAGCGAGCGGAAGTGTTGTATTTTCGGACGGCGTAAAGGGGACATGGCAGCTTGACCAGCTTGGGCGTTTTGGTTTGTCAACCGACAAGGGCGCAGATTACCGTCCTTCTGAAAGCGACATGCTTGAATTCCAAAATTCTTTAAGAACTCTATTGGGGTAAAATTTGCAAATAGCTACAATATGTTATGGAGAAAAGTTCAAGGGAGAAATTCCTTGAACTTTTTTATGCGGCATATCTGGGAAACTGGCAATTATGGAAATTGCATAAGAAAATATAATTTAGAAGCTTGAAGTGGCATTTTTATATGGATACTCTTCAAAAAGAATGGCACTACAATATCTTTTTAAGATCTGCGCATTTACTTTAATATCTTGTATTGCGCAGCAAATATGCTGCGCGAGGGAACAGAGCAAGATAAGGGTTGCATGCGTGGGGGACAGCATAACATATGGCGCGGGAATAAGAGAGCCTGAGTCAACCTACCCTATGCGTTTAGCAGAATTGTTGGGAAACAAATACGAGGTTCAAAACTTTGGTGAAAACGGCGCCACATTATCATGCGAGGCAGACAAACCTTATGTAAAGCAACAAGCCTATAAGAAGAGTCTGGAGTATAAGCCTAACATAGTTGTAATAAGTCTAGGCACTAACGACTCAAAACCCCACAACATTTCCAGCGAAAAAAATATTTTAAACGACGCAAAAAACTTGGTTTTGTCTTACAGACAGATAGATACCAAGCCAAAAATTTATTTATGCCGCCCTATTCCCGTAGAAACCGACAGGTGGGGAATCTCAGAGAAGGGAATATCAGAAAATATCTGGCCAAAAATAGAAAAAGCCGCAAAAGATTTAGGCATACAGACAATCAATCTGCACTCCGCATTGGACGGAGAAAGTGGGGAATATTCCGACGGGGTACATCCAAATCCGTACGGGGCATATAAAATAGCGGCAGAGATATATAAAAACATAACGGGGAAAAATGCCCCCAAAAGGCCAAGACCCGTTGAATTTCCGCTCGACGACGGAAATGGATATAAAATATACAACTTTAAATTCGGCTTAAGAGACGTAAAAATTCTTGCGCCAAAATTGCCGCTTAAGGGCAATCCGTGGATATGGCGCCCGGCATTCTTCGGGGCTTTCGACAACGCTGATAGAGCATTGTTGAGAAGAGGCTTTTACATAGTATATTGCGATTTCACCCATGAATATGGGAGTCCAGACGCAGTAAAGGAAGGAAAAAAATTCTTTGATATGATGACTAAGCGCTACAACCTTTACGAAAAGGTTGTGCTTGAAGGGTTGAGCAGGGGCGGACTCTACGCAATAAACTACGCAAAGACATATCCAGATACCGTCTGCTGTATATATGTCGATGCCCCCGTATGCAATCTTGCCTCCTGGCCGGGAAGGAAATCTGCGCTGTGGAAAGACGTTGAAAAGAAATGGGCATGTTCAGACATAGGCGATGAGTTTGAGGGAAATGCATACATGGGATTGGAAAAGTTGGCAGAAAACAAAGTTCCCGTGCTTTTAATTAGCGGAGATTCTGATAGAACAGTTCCATTTAAAGACAATGGTGGTGTATTTGAGAGCCAATACAAGAATTGCGGCGGAGAAGTTATCAGCATAATAAAACCCGGAGGAGATCATCATCCGCATGGGTTAAGCAATCCAAAGCCGATAGTTGATTTTATCATGGGAAATTATATTAAAGACACAAATCCTTAAAGTGGCAAAGCAGGCCTATTGTGAATATAAAACCCATGTAGGCATGGCACAGATTACAAAGACGAATTGCATATGCAAATAAGCAATGCACAAATACACACCCATAAGTTGTTGATAAGATATGCGCATATTATTTTAATTAAATATGCGCATATTATTTTAATTAAATATGCGCATGCTAAATGGCATAAAACAACTAAAACAAAACTTCTTCAAAAGAGACGATGCGGCAAAAAAAAGTTTGCCAAAGAACAAATATACGCCATGCTCTCTGGCTAAAACATTTTTAATTCAAACACTCGAATATCAATATGGAAGACAATCTTGTAGGAAATGTGCTCGTGGCCCAGTCGGGCGGACCAACGGCGGTTATAAACGCCAGTCTTGCGGGCATAGTTACGGAGGCTTTAAACCACGAATGCATAGAGGAAATTTACGGCGGCCTAAATGGAGTGGCTGGAATCCTCAAAGAAGAACTTATAGACCTTGCGGCTGAATCTCAGCAGGTTATCAGAGGATTGAAATATACGCCCGGATCGGCACTTGGAACATGCAGATTCAAGCTCAAGAAGGAGCAGGACTTTGCAAGAATAATAGAGGTATGCAAGGCGCATAATATACGCTATTTCTTCTACATTGGCGGCAATGACTCTCAGGATACCGCTGCAAAGATATCTGAGGCTGCACAAGCCCAGGGCTACGAGATGCGCGTAATAGGAGTGCCCAAGACTGTAGATAACGATCTGCAACATACTGACCACTGCCCCGGATACGGCAGCGTTGTAAAATATCTTGCTAGCACAATAAGGGAGCTTGCCTGCGACCACGAGTCTATGGGCAAGAACAATTTGGTTTCCATAGTTGAGGTTATGGGGCGCAACGCCGGCTGGATAGCGGCAGGCACATCAATAGCAAAACGCAGAAATCAGCCTGAGGACGCTCCACATATCATACTTTTGCCTGAGGTTGCGTTCAATGCCGAGTATTTCATAGCTCAGGTGCAGGAATGCCTGAAGAAGAACAAATTCTGTCTTGTTGTGGCAAGCGAAGGCCTGGTTGATGCCAACGGCAATTTTGTTGCCGCGCTCGACAACAAAGACGCATTTGGGCACGAGCAGCTTGGCGGAGTTGGAGAATATCTCCAGCACTTGGTTGAGACAAGTCTGCAAGGTGTTCAGGCGCGTTCGTGCAAGCTTGGGCACGCGCAGAGAGCGGCGTCAATATGCGCTTCTGCGACAGATATGAATGAGGCATTCATGTGCGGCCGTGAAGCCGTCAAGGCTGCGGTCGATGGCAAGAGCGGAAAGATGGTTGCGCTTGTGAGAGCAGATTCAGACAAGTACGCCTGCGAGACAATCCTTGTTGATTTGCACGAAGTTGCAAACGGGGTAAAACATTTCCCCGAAAATTGGATATCGGAAGACAGGGTGTCAATAGGATATCAGTTCAACAAATATATACAGCCGCTCATTCAGGGAGAGGTTGCTGTGCCGTTTGAGAATGGATTGCCGGCGTTTGTAAGGCTGGCGAAAACTCCTGTACAGCCGCTTCTGCCTCCGTACGAGTTAGTCTAATTTTAAGAATAAAAAATAAATATCGGCGTTCGGGGAAAACCGAATGCCGATTCAGTTTGTAAAAATGAAGAGAACGCATACATGCAACCAACTGAGAGCTTCGGATATAGGCTCTCAAGCAACGCTCATAGGATGGGTTAACTCCGTGAGAGACCACGGCGGTGTAATCTTTGTAGACCTCAGGGACAGGGACGGAATCACCCAGGTGGTGTTTCATCCGGAGAATGCCGACGTATACGAGGCTGCGCAGAAACTGCGCGACGAAAGCGTAATACAGGTAAGCGGCGCGGTAAGAAAGCGCGAAGAGGGAACAATAAACGAATCTTTGGCTACCGGAGAAGTTGAGTTAGACTGCACAAAGATGACAATTCACAACATCTGCGATGTGCTCCCCTTCCCTCTCGACGACGATAAGGCAGACAAGGTCAATGAGGACCTCAGGCTGCAATACAGATATTTGGATTTGAGGCGTCCGCGCAATATAAAGCTTATGCGCATGAGGCACAAGGCCGCCAAGGCTGTGAGGGACTATTTGGACAGCCAAGACTTTACAGAAGTAGAGACACCAGTACTGTTCAAGAGCACACCCGAGGGTGCAAGAGAATTTCTTGTTCCGAGCAGGTTAAATCCGGGCCAATTCTATGCGCTCAACCAGTCGCCCCAGCAGTACAAGCAGATGCTCATGGTTGCCGGCATAGAGAGGTACTACCAGCTGGCGAAATGTTTCCGCGATGAAGATTTGAGGGCAGACAGACAGCCTGAATTTACGCAGATAGACATAGAGTTAAGCTTTGTCGAGCGCGAGGACATGTACGCGCTGATAGAGAACATGCTCAAGAAGGTCTGGAAGGACACTCTTGGGATGGACATAAAGACTCCGTTTTTGAGAATGCCCTTTAAGGAGGCAATGAACAAATACGGCGTGGACAAGCCCGATATGCGTTTTGAAATGCTCATAGAGGATTTCACCGATACATTCAAGGGCAGTGCCTTCAAGGTATTTGCATCTGCGGCAAACGACGAAGGCGGAGCCGTAAAGGCAATAAACGCCAAGGGCCTGGCAGACATAACCCAGGGCGAGCTAAAGAATCTTGAGGACATAGCAAAGACTCTCGGCGCAAAGGGATTGGCCTTTATCAAGGCGGAGAACGGCGCATGGAAGAGCCCCATATTAAAGTTCCTATCGCAGGAGGAGCAGGACGAATTGAAAAAGCGCCTCAACATAGAAGACGGAGATATTGTTTTCTTTGCTGCGTCAAAATGGGAGCAAGCTTGCGCTATACTTGGAAGGATACGTCTGGAAGCCGCAAAGCTTCTTATTGCGCGCGGTAAGTTAAACATACCGGCGGACGATTTCCGTTTCCTGTGGGTTGTAGATTTTCCGTTGATGACGTACGACGAGGAGGCGGGCAGGTATGTTTCTACGCACCACCCATTCACATCTCCTGTGGAAGAGGATATTCCGCTTTTGGATACAAATCCGACCGTAGTTCGCGGGCAGCATTACGACATAGTCTTAAACGGCGTGGAGCTTGGCGGTGGTTCTATAAGGATACATAATCCAACATTGCAGGAAAAGGTATTCAAGGATGTGCTCAAGATACCGGCCGACGTGGTGGAAAGCAGATTTGGATACATGCTTAAGGCCTTTAGATTTGGAGCTCCGCCGCACGGCGGAATAGCGCTCGGCTTGGACAGGCTTGTAAGCATACTTACAAATCGCCAGAGCATAAGAGACATTATAGCATTCCCCAAGACGCAAAAGGGCCAAGATTTAATGGCTCAAAGCCCCTGCCCTGTGACGGAAAAGCAGCTGAAAGACTTGTTTATATCGGTAAACGAAGTCGACGTGGCGGGCAAATAGAAATTAAGAAACCTCCGCATGGCAACATGCGTGCTAAAAAGCTCCGGGAAGGGAAATCCCGGAGCTTTTTTATGGTACTGGCGCAGATAGAATACCGTCTCTTTGATAAAGGAGAAAAAACAGATTCATTCTGTTGGAGGTCATTTATAAAAATAAGGCAAAGCGGCGCTATTCATGTAATAGCAAATTAAAAAATTTTTCATTTAAAAACCGCACAAAGGCAAAAACATTGTTGCAAAAAAATGGTCTATGAAAGATAAATTTATGTATGTTTAGGCGGATTGGCGCAAAAATAAGAGCTGGAATGGGCATTCTTGCGGCGGTAGGAATGTTGTGCGCAAACGCAGTGTACGCGGCGGAGAATTCTGGTGTGCCGTTTTCGATAGATGCAAAGACGGAGTCGGAGCAAAATGCGGATTCGCTTATAAAAATATCGAGGTTTGCGCTTGAATCCGGAATGAGCGCGCTATCCGAGATGATAAGCAGGCAGGTAGTGGAAGGCGGAGGGCTTTCCGAGGCTTCAAAGAAGAGCATAAATACAATACTTTCTGCCTCGCTGATATCGCAGGGAAGATTTGAAGAAGCACTCCCGATAATAAACGAGGCAGACCCCAAAGGCATTGACGACGAAGCAAACTTGCAGAGGGCGCTGATATACGTTGGAATGAATAATCCAGACGAGGCGGAACGCTGCATAGAGAAGGTAAGGCCTGCCAATCTGCCGAAGGAGATGCTCTCTTGGTATTACCTTGCCAGAGGATATATATTTTACGCCCGCGATAAATTTGAGAGCGCCCGCAAGAACTTTGAGAAGTCTTTGCAGGAAGCCTCAAGCGTATCGGCAAAGGCAGACAGCGCCTTGGCGATAAGCATAAGCAGATTTTCCGAAGGGCTTACAGACGACAACTTGCAAGATCTTGCCGAAAGTCTTAAGACGAAATGTTCCCTTTACATAGGAACTGAGCAAGGAGCAAACTTTGCAAAGCAGTATGCGGTTGTTCTAAACAGGCTTGGCAAACGTGGCGAGGCATTGGAGCTTATAGAGGATAGGCTTTTACTTCCTCTTATGCCCGACAAAGACGTTGACGACTTCAAGCTTCTAAAGGCAATGATACTTCGGGATTTTCCAGAGAGAAGCAATCAGGTGTTAAAAGAGCTGATGTACACGACAAAATCGCCCGAGGTGCTAGACTATGCAATAAGAATACTTAGGGTAAATTTCAAAGGGAACACAGATTCTTTAGAAGCTGCCCTTTCCGATGTTCTAAAGAACGGCTCGCAATTGGTCAGAGATAAAATACTCATAGAGCTTGCGTTTTTAGCGGTAAAAAAGAACGACATGGCTTCAGCAGCAAAATATGCAAACGATCTTTTGAAGAATTATCCGGCGTCGCAATCCAAGAAGGAAGCATTGAGAATTCTAACATGGACGGCGTTTTCGGAGAAGGGAGCATCACCGGCAAAGTTCAGGCTTGCTGCAAATTACCTGCTGAACATAGCATCGCTGGAAGATTCTCCGGAAGATGAAGCCAGAGCAAAGATGATGGCCGCTGACTGTTATTTTTTAGGCGATAAGGATTACGAGAGCGCTGTAAAGATATATGTAGATTTGCTGAAGACGGGGTTGCCGTCGGATTCACAGGGAACCGCGCTAAACAGGGCGGCGGAATCAATGTTAAAGTTAGGAAAGATAAAAGAGGCTGAAAAGACCATAGATGCCGCCTACTCTAATGAAATGATAAAGCCAGACGAGATTTGGAATGCAGAATGGGCTCTGTTAAATGCAATGCGCTCTTCCGGGAAAATTGCAGACGCCTCAAAGCGCGTGGACAAGATTTTGGCTGATAATATTAGGTCTGCCTCAAAATTAAATCCGGTATTGATGTTCAAGATGCAGTGGCTTCAGGCAAAGTTTGCCAATACAAACGGACGTTTTGAAGATGCGGTATCTTTGGCGGAGAAATTAGTTTCAGATATAGAATCACAGCAGAAGAATCCGGAGGACGCCGAGATTTTAGACGAGATAGCCTCTGCGGCACTTCTTATAAGGGCAAACTCTCTTGTGCAGCTAAACAAGCAGGAAGGCCCCGGCGGAGCATTTGAAAACTTTGTGTACATACGTGAGAAATACCCATCTACGGAAGCGGCGCAGATATCTTCTCTAATGCACGCGCAAAATCTTGCGCAGGCTGGTAAATATACGGAGGCCGCAAAGCTTTGCAAAGAACTTGCAGATAATCTTCCGCAGAGTCCGAGAGCGGCGTTATCGCTGTTTGAAGCGGCGCAGTACCTTAAGCTTGCCGGGTCGGAGGACGATTTAAAGCAGGCTCTTACGTTGCTTGACAGGCTGTGCAAGGATTATCCGTCAGATGCGCGATTTTTTTACGCCCGCATGATGCAGGGAGATATTTTAAGAATAATGAATCGTTTTCCGGAGGCGCGCGCGATATATTCCGACTTAATAAACACGCATTCCGCCCATCCGGAGATTTATTCGGCATGGATGGGGCTTGGGGACAGCCAGCTGGCAAATCCCGACAGGGAGCTTGACGCTGCCGCAACATTTGAGAGGCTCTATTCTTTGGCAAATATTCCCTTTGAGGCGCGAGCAGAAGCGGCATTCAAATGGGGATTTGCCATGTCGAGGCTTGGGCGCGACCGCGAGGCCGCCGAGATATGGCTTTTGACAACAAAGGAGCTTGCCGGGCTTGCCGACAGATCCGAGAAACTTGGAAAATACTGGTTGGGACGTTCCATGCTTGAGCTTGCAAAGAATCTTGAAAGGCTAGGACTTTTATCCGACGCCCGCGCCGCATATAAGACCATACTCGACAAGCGTCTTGCGGGGGAAAGCATAGCCAGAAAGAAACTTGGTTTGGAGGGCAAATAATACCATGGATAACTTTTTGCACATATTAAATCTTGGCGGGCCTATGATGATTCCGCTAATAGCTCTTGCGTTAGTAGGGCTGACAATATTCTTGGAGAGGGTATTTTTTCTGCACAAGGGGCAGATACGAGCGGAGGAGTTTGTATCTGGAATAAAGACTGCCCTTAAGAAGCGCAGGCTATTGGAGGCTCTTACCATATGCGATGAAACCCCCGGGGTAATTCCGCGAATTGTAAGAACTGCTTTACTCAATTCAGAGAAACCTTTCGACGTCATGAGGCAAGCCGTATTGGCACAGAGTAATACGGAGATACCTCTTCTTGAAAGGCGCATATCCAGCATGGCTCTCATAGCAAAGACGGCGCCTTATCTTGGACTGATGGGAACGGTTTTATCCTTGTTGGGGGTTTTCTACAAGATGGGGGAAAGCGGCTCGTACGCAACCGCGGCGACATTTTCAGCCGAGGTTTACAGCGCGCTTATTTCAAGTGCAGCAGGTCTTATGATTTTCATAGCTGCCATGATAGGATACAGCTTTTTAAATAGCAGGCTGAAGGCCATAGTTTACGACATGCAGTTTGCAGCAAATTCCATATTGCTATTCATAGCCGACGGCATGCCTGAAGATGAGAATCTGAAGATAGGCGGTTCTCCAGTGGAGGATAAAGAATGAACTACCCATCTGAATCTGGGTTCAAGGCGGTGAGATTCCAAGTACCCAAGAAGATGGATGTTGGTTTGGAGTTTGCCCCGCTTTTCGACATACTTCTAATAGCGTTGCTCTTTACGCTGATAGGATCGTGTTTCATAACGGCGCCGGGGTTTGGCATAAATCTTTCTGGGGGACAGGCTGCCGGTGGGCACCGCTCGCTGTTGGAACTGCCTCAAACAGCCCCGGGGAAAGCCCTTCCTGGAGTTACGGTTGACGAATCTGTCAGCGTATTGAATATAAGGGGAAAAGCTATGATAATTTTCCAGGGGCACATATACTCAGAGGATACATTTGCCCAGGCTATGAAAGATTTTAAGGCAAAGGGAACGCTGCTTGTTAAGATGGACAAATCTGTAGACGCCCAAACTTTCTTGCGCATATGCCAGCTTGCTAAAGAATCCGGATTTGAGCGGGCGCAGATTGCTGCAAAACCCTCAGAATATTGACATCAATAAGAATAAGTATCAATGGCAGATTTAGGCTCAGGTAGGGCATATAAGGCCGGCGGTTTTTTGTATTCCGCTGGAATTGCTATTGTTGCGGTTTTGGTTGCCGGATTTTTTCTGCCAGAAGTTGATTTTCCAGAATTTGGCTCGCCCGACAGGGCGTTTTTCGATATGGATTTCTCCGATAATACAAGCGGAGATTTCAGCGAGAGCGAGCTTTCAGACTATACGCCAATGTTTCTTCCCACGCGCTGGAATTTCAGGAGACAGGCAGGTTCGGAGGCAGAAACAGACGAATACGGCGGGGTATTTTCAAGCTCCGTAGACTCAGACAATTCCTCGGTGGCTGAGTATTTCGAGCCGAAGCACCCAAAGTCTGAACCGCTCGACGATGTAAAAAGCGCCATAATGCAGATAGCTTCAAGAGGATTCTTCCAAGGATTTGCCTCAAAAGATACCCAGCCAGAAAAGGATCTATCAGATAATATTGTAGATGTATATGTAATAGACATGGCTACGGGAAAGACGGTGGACAACTTCCGTGCTAATGTAAAGGGGCTTCCGACAGATTCTCTGTGGGAATCGGCAAAATTTACAATTTTAAAAAGTGCCATTGGTGGAGGCGGCATTCCAACTTTTCTGGAGAAATCAGGCTCTTCGGAGGCAGATGCCGCGCTTGCAAAAGAGGCGGCAAAAAATCCGCGCATAACAGCTCTGCCATATGGATATTACAAAATAGTTTTTACAAGATAGGCTTGAAAATATATGTTTGAATTTCAAGTTATAGAAAGTTCAAGCGCGGGCAACTGCGCATTTTTTAATTACAACGGAAACTGCGCGCTTATAGATGCGGGTATAGGCATAAGAAAAATAGAGAAATTTTTATCAAGCCGGAACATGGGCTTATCTGATATCAAAGCCGTGTTCATAACCCACGAACATAGCGACCATTGCAAAGGACTACAAAGTTTCTACAAATATCCGCACATAGAAGTATTTGCCAATATTCCCACAGCCGAGGCCATAAAATCTTCCGTTCCGCGAACAAAGCAGTTGAACTGGAAATGCTTTAGAACCGGGGATATATTCGATTTCATGGGGCTGAGTATAAACCCATTTTCCATTCCGCACGATACTTCCGACGCCGTAGGATACTTCTTTTGCGCGGGCAGTCTCCATGCCGTATGGCTTACGGATTTGGGTAAGGTTACAACTCTTGCGGCAAGTATGGCAAGACAGGCTGAAGTGCTTGTTCTTGAGAGCAACTTCTGCCCGCAGATGCTCGACGCCTCTGACAGACCGTACAAATTAAAAAGCAGAATAAAAGGCTCTCAAGGACATCTCTCAAATGAAGATGCAATAAATTTGTTGTCCACTCTCGATCCCCAAAAGGTGCGCAAGATATACCTTGCGCACATATCGCGCGAGTGCAACAGCCTATCCAAGATAGGTGAGCTTATAAGCACCTTACCAGATACTCTTAGAGATTCCATAGAGATAGTATCGCCCGTTGAAGGGTTAAGCTCAGTCTTTCGTATAGAGTAGCTTACCTTTGATTAGAGGCAGCGCAGGCGTAAAAATATGCTGCTCAGAAAAAATCTGCTGATTTTAACAATAAATGTGTGCGGTAAATCCTTGCCCCACTCTATCCCTATAAAAATATTAATTAGAAAAAATCTCCGGTTAAAATTCCTCAAAAGTAATCATATCATAAAAACATATATATTAATATTACAATAAAAAACATCTATGCTCTTGTGAGTAAGAATATGAGCATAAAAAAGCCGCGTTTTACGCATATCGCAAAACGCGGTACAAAAGCAAATTTTTGGCGGATATTATTTAGGGTTGCTCCGTGTTTGCTTCAACCTCAGAGGAAGCCTTGTTGAAACGCATGCTAACCATCTTTGTCACGCCGCGCTCCTGCTGGGTAACACCGTATATGGTGTCGGCAACAGAAACAGTATGCTTGTTGTGGGATATTACAAGGAACTGCGAGTATCTGGTAAACTCGCGCAGCATATCGGTATAGCGGCCAATGTTGGCGTCGTCGAGAGGAGCGTCGAGCTCGTCAAGCACGCAGAACGGAGACGGCTTTACCATGTATATGGCAAAGAGCAAAGAGACCGCCGTCATAGTGCGCTGCCCGCCGGATAGCAAAGACAAGCTCTTTAAGACCGTACTCGGCGGGCGAGCAATTATCTCTATGCCGCTGTCCAAGATATCCTCATTTTCAACAAGCTTTAAGTCTGCCGTGCCGCCGCCGAATATCTTTTGGAATGTAAACTCAAAATTCTTCCTTATCTGCTCGAAAGTTTCGGAGAACATCTTTTGGGACGTGGCGTTTATCTCGTCTATGGCGGAGACAAGCTCGTTCTTAGACTTCCATAAATCCTCGCTCTGAGTCTTGAGGAAATCGAATCTCTCCCTAAGCTCGGCGTACTCCTCTATGGCGACAAGGTTCACAGCTCCCATTGCACCTATGCGCTCGCGCAGATCTTTTACCTCGGCTTCTACAAGAGAGAAATCTGTAGAATCCATCGCGGCAAAATCGGCCTCGGTTGGCTCTCCCCTGTCGCGCTTGCTCTTGGCCTTAACTTCGCCGTCGTCAAGCTCGTCGAGATTTACCTTAACCTCAAATTCCTCGTCAGACTTCCAAAGCTCCATCTTCCAATCAACAGAGGATATGTCGCAATCGTACTCTCCCCTTATGCGCTCCAATATGTAGTCCCTGCGAGACTTAAGCTTTGTCAGGCGCACCTCTATCTCATTGCATGCCGCCGCCAGCACCCTGTGCTTTTCCCTCTCGGCATTTATAGACTGCTCGAACTCCTCTACACTTTTCTCGCACTCGGCAAGCGCCCCGCGGGAATCCTCTATCTTAGACAAACTCTCAGCGAGCTCGGCGGCAAGGCGTTCCGATTGCTCCCTGTCCTTTAGGCACTGGGCGTCCAACTCGGCTGTCTGCGCGGCTATAGCCGCCCTTTCCGACTCACGCTTTTCTATGAGAATGCGCGTCTCCGATTGCTGCTCCATTATTGCACCTATGCCGCGCTCCAAACTCTGCAGACGCGCGCGCTTGTCGGCCAAATCCAAACGAGTCTCCGAAAGGACCGAATATTTCTCGTCTTTCTGGCGGCGCAGTTCGGCTATGGCCGCCTCTCTTGCTTCTATTCCGCTCTTGCCCTCGGAGACGGTTTTTTCCGCGGCCTCAAGCTCCGCAACAGCGCTCTTGAGTTTGTCCTCCGCCTCAAAACGGGAATTTTCCATCTCCCTTACAACCGCAGATTTCTTCTCAAGCTCAGAATTCTTTTCAGACTCCGAATTCCGCAAAGCCTCTATCTGCGCTCCGATGGAAGAAATCTCCCTCTTGCATTCCGCAAGCATATTCTTCCTGTTCTCAGATTCCTCCTCCGCGGCATTGAGGCTCTCGTTTATGCGCATGGCTTCCTCGTTGAGTTCAGTAAGACGCATATTGTCGGCCTCTGTCTCCTGCTTAAGGCGCTTTATCTCGTTTGCGCGCAATATAAAGCTGCTCTCCGTATCAGACTTCTCCCCACTGGAAACATAAACAAGCCCCTTCGAAGAAAACATGTCGCCATCTTTTGAAACTGCCAACAAAAACTTTATTCCGCTCTCGCGGGCGAAATCCACAAAAGCAGATATGTTGTCGCAAAAATAGCAGCCCTCGGAGAGCTTCTCCAAGAGCGCCGCAACGTTTGCATCGGCTCCGGCAGAAGCCTTGATACAATCGGAAACCTTTCTTATCCCGCCAGGCAGCACCCCGCTGAAATCGTAGGACAAATCCTTTGGCATTTCCAACTGTATGCAGGCCTTGCCCAAAGATCTTTCCTTTATGGCGCCTATAGCCCCGCCAAGATTTCCTCCGACAGGCATAGATATGGCATCTATGGCAGACCCCATCAACGCCTCAAAAGCCTGTTCATAGCCGCTCTCAACATCGGCACATTGGCTTACTACCACAGTATTTTGAGGATCTATAAACTCTGAAATTCTACCCTTTAAAACTGCCTTAACACCTTCGGAAAAGCCCTCCATCCTCTCGTGGAAATCGTTTAACAAACTCAATCTGGCAGACTTGCTCGCAAGAGTACGGTCAAGCTCCTGAATCTGAGACTGCTTGTCTCTATAGGCACTTCTCAATGTATTTACATTCTCGGCAGCCGTGTAAATGTCGGCCTCGGCCTGCGCGCAGCGCTCTCTTGCGGCTTCCAATGCAGATTCTGTCTCCTGTATCTTTCGGCCCAGAACGGCGGTCTCTTCCTTTAACTGAAATATGGAATCCGCCGCCGTAGAATGCCTAACCTGATACGATTTTAAATCAACCTCCAAGCTTGTGCATCTGCTGCGCAGACGCGTTATGGCTCCCTCGCTGACAAGCAAATCTTGCTTGAATGCCGCCAAATCCCTCTCCGCCTGAACAAGAGAGGCCTCTATTTGGGAAAGCTCCTCGCTCTGTTTCTTGAATACCTCGTCAGAACCGGAGACAAGGTCAAGCTGCATCTGCTTGACTTCCTCGTCTCCGCGGGCGCGCCCCTCCAGAGACTCCAACTGCTCGCGCAAAGACTCAAGCTCTGTGCCTATCTGCTCCGACCTCTGCTCCAAGTCCCTCTTTCTAACTTGGGCAAATTCCCCGTTCATCTGAGCTTGCTCCTTCATACTTCTAAGCTCGGCGGCGGCAGAACGCATCTGTTCGAGCCGCTCAGACATCTGCGCCCTCGATGTGCGCAATCTGGCAAGTTCTTCCTCGGATACGGCAAGGCTCTTTTCAAAATCCAAAAGCTCGGCCCGGCGCGCGTCGAAATCGCGCTCGTCGGAAGATATAGATGATGTCTGGTCGGAATAGCTCTTTGCGTTGAATGCCAAATCTAAATGGCGCAACCTGTGGCTTAGGCGCTTGTAGCGCAGAGCTTTGCTCGCCTGACGCCGTAGGGAACCTATCTGGCGCTCTATCTCGCCTATCCTGTCTGTGACGCGCGCAAGATTCTGGTCTACAAGGGCAAGCTTGTTTAAGGCCTCTTTGCGCTGGGTCTTGTAGCGGGTTATTCCTGCGGCCTCCTCAAAGATTGCGCGGCGCTCGCCGGGGTTAGACGATAAAATCTGGTCTATCTGCCCCTGCACCATAAATGAATAAGAGACTCTGCCCACTCCCGTATCCATAAAGAGCCTCTGTATGTCTTTAAGGCGCGCAGCCTTGCCGTTTATGTAATAGTCGCTCCCGCCGTCGCGCGAAACGCTTCTGGTAATCTCCACTTCATTAAATTCGGTACCCAGCTGACCTTCGCAATCGGAAAACAGCAAGCTTACCGAACACATCTGAAGGGGCTTGCGCTTGTCCGTACCCTGAAAGATTACGTCCTGCATCTTGCCCCCTCTGAGCGCCTTTGCGGACTGTTCTCCAAGTACCCATCTTATGGAATCTACTATGTTGCTCTTTCCGCAGCCGTTGGGGCCTACTATGCAGGTTATCCCTTTTGGGAAAACCAGCGATGTCCTATCGGCAAAACTCTTGAAGCCGTTGATTGTAACCTGCTTTAAAAACATATAAAAAAAACTCGCATTTATTAAAGTTTTGGGGCGCCTCCTATGCAACAAAAAAAGCCCCTCCGGCTCGATGCTGAATTTTGCATCATCTCCGCTAAAATTCAAGAGTGCCTACTATAATATCCGCCTTTCAGAATGGACAATATAATAGGAATAACTTGTCCGTTTTATCAAATTCACCAGAAACAGCATCATCAGGCAGAAGTTATAAACGTTGACACGCAAAATATCGTAAAATATGCATACGCGCATGGTTCGCATAAATTTGTTTATTTTATCTACAATACTTACTTTTGCAATATTGCCTGTATATTCCGCAGGCGATAGTGTCGCTGTTTCGGAAGAATCTACCGAATACAATATTCCCGCCGAGAGCATAAATGTGCGCGATCCCTACATATTTGCCGATTCAAGAACTGGGAAATACTATCTTCATGTAAATGCCTCATCAATGGGTAAGAAAGGCTTATTCTGCTACGAGAGCAAAGACCTTAAGAATTGGCGCGCCGTGGGAATGTCTTTTGAGCCCGATTCGAACTTTTGGGGCAAGAGAGACTTTTGGGCGCCCGATATGTTTTTTATAGACGGCAAATATTACATAATAGCAACATTTTCAAACGACGACGAAGTAGAAGGGCCAGGCGGCAAGCCGTTAAAATTCAGGGGTTGTGGCGTTCTTGTATCCGACAGACCCGACGGTGGATACACTCCTCTTGAAAATAAGCCCATAACCCCTAAAGACTGGATGTGCCTTGACGGAACCATATACGAAGACACAGACAAGAATTTATGGTTAATCTACTGCCATGAATGGCTGCAAGTTGGCAACGGAGAGATAATCGCCCAGCGCATATCCAGAGACTTAAAGAAGACCATAGGAGAACCCATTGTTATATTGAAAGCGCTCGATGCCCCATGGTACAATAAAAGGCGCGGAGACGATAAAGCCGTAACTGATGCCGGTTTGATTACGCGTACGGACGATGGCATCTTATATCTTACATGGTCAAGTTTTGAGAAGAAAAAGGGTGCTTACGCAATAGGTGTTGCCGTGTCAAAATCAGGAAAGGTAGAGGGGCCGTGGAGGCATTTAAGAAATCCTTTAAACTCCGACGACGGCGGGCATGCCATGATTTTCACAACCTTTGACGGAAAGACAAAGATATCCTACCACAGTCCCAACAGCACCATATCCGGCAAAAACGGCACGCTCAAAAAACCCGGGATGAAAATAAGAGACATAAAATTCAAAAACGGCAGAGTGGAAATTTTAGATGCCGATAAATAATTCTCATATTTTCAAAGACAATCCTGGCGCAGAATAAAGATATTATCCGCAATTTAAGCACCAAGGCTGTATTCTTATTTTAAGAATAGGGCCTTTTTTTTATTATTGGGCAATGAGAAACTGTTCCTAGAGCTACTGGGAGACAACAAGAAGATATTCCCTTGTATTATCAGGCCAGACATAATTTTCGAGCCTGGCTGTAAGGGGTTTTAGAGCTTCTTTGCTCTTATCGCCTTTAGGCACATAGTAATTTTTAAAGAAGTCCTGAGCTCTCCATGTTGGAACTATGGCTTTTATATATCCGCCAAACATTCCTCCAAAAGAGGTCTCACATTCAAAAACAAGGTAATTCCCCAAAGGCGCCGCTGTAAGAAGCCTTACATTGCTGACGTTGACCGTGGCATTTTGCCCAATTAGATTGCTGGAATTTAATATGCAATAAAACGCCGTATTTGGCGGCACATCTGACGCCTTTGCGCTGGTGGCAAACGCATAGAAAAATATAAATGCAACAGGCAGTAATCTTATAAATCTTTTCATATTTTTAACATCGGATTTCGATATTAATAACTTATAAAAAATATAATAAACTTTATCTTTTATTCAGGTAAAAGATAATATTTCTATTGTCCGACAAACAGAAAACTGTCAGAATTCCATCAATATAAAAACATAAAAGATATTTGTATTAAAAATGAAAATCTCGGCAAAATTCGATCACTTCAACATAAATGTGCAAGATCTGCAAAGGAGCATAGATTTTTACAATAAGGCTTTAGGTCTATCTGAGGTCTCCCGCTACGAACCAGAAGACAAGTCTTTTACATTGGTATACCTTGGAGACGGCAAAAGCCCGTTCAGGCTTGAGCTTACTTGTTTAAAATCTCATACAGACCACCCCTACGAGCTTGGCGAGAACGAAAGCCATATATGCTTTAGGGTTTCAGGAGATTACACAGAAGTCAGGCGCTTTCACAAACAGATGGGTTGCGTATGTTTTGAAAACGAAACTATGGGCCTTTACTTTATTGAAGATCCCGACGGCTATTGGATAGAAGTTCTACCGGAAAAGTAATTCTTCTCCATTTGCTTTTACAAAACATTCTTCTGAAAACGTAAATGTGCCTTTTCATGTGCGGTAAAGGTGGAGATAACAATATTTCCGCCCGTAAATATATGGCAAAATAAGTTCTCAGTTAGAAGAAGGCATATTCTTATGCAAAAGAAATAAAATCAGAAAAAAACTATCCTTATATTGCGCAATATCTGCGGCAAAAATAAATGACGCAAAAAAAAGTTCCACCATTAAAAGCGTGGCGGAACTTTTTTAATTTTTAGCAGAGCTCTCTTCCAAAAGAGATGCCTGAATTTACGGCAAGGAAATTAATCTTGCGAATTTATCTCGGCATCGGCGCCGTCGGGAGCGTCGGAAGAGGATGAATCTTCGGCAGAAGCTGCTCCTGCCGCGGAATCTTCGTCTTTCGTGTTAACAACACGGCATACGCCTATCAGCTTATCTCCTTCGGCAAGATTTATCAAGCGGACGCCCTGCGTTGTGCGCCCTATTACCCTGATATCCTTAACCGGAGAGCGAACCGCCTGGCCGCCCTGCGTAAACATCATAATTTCGTCGTCCTCTTTAACCGACAGCGCGCCAGCAACCCCGTGCGTCTTGATTGCTATTACGCCGCTGCCGCCCCTGTTTTGGAGACGGTATTCCGAGTATTCCGTTCTCTTGCCCTGCCCTTGCTCTCCAGCGATAAGCAGCGTGGAACCTTCGTCGACAACAACTATTGCCTTGACGGAGTCGTTCTCCTTTTTGAGCGTAACACCGCGCACTCCGCGCGTTGCCCTGCCCTGGGCGCGCAAGTCGGCCTCGTCGAAACGTATGGACATTCCCTGCTGGGTTACAAGGATGACATTCGCGTTCTTCTCAACTAAAACTACGCCTATTAGGGTATCTCCCTCGTCGAGATTTATTCCTATTATACCGCCCTTTCTGCAATTCTTGTAGTCAGGCAGCATGGTCTTTTTGACTACGCCATTCTTAGTGGCCATAATCAGGCCCTTATCGTCCTCGAGGCTCTTTACGCATATCATGGCGGCGACCTTCTCGTCGGGCTGAAGATCCAATACGTTCTTTATAGATCTGCCCTTGGATATTCTCGTGCCCTCGGGTATCTCGTAGACCTTGTTCACATACACGCGCCCATTGTTCATAAAGAACATGATTGTATCGTGAGTGGAAGCCGTAAATATGTGCTCTATAAAGTCTTCATCGTACTGCCCAGAACCTATCACGCCTTTGCCGCCGCGCCTCTGCGAGCGGTACGCGCTTACTCCTGTGCGCTTGATAAATCCGTTGTGAGAGACAGATATTATGCAGCCCTCGTTTGCAATTACGTCCTCTATTCTGAACTCGCCCTCAGCAGCTATAAGGCGTGTACGGCGCTCAGACGGGTATTTTTCCTTCATCTCGCGCAGTTCCTTTTTTATCACTCCAAGAAGCTTTTTCTCGTTGGCAAGTATAGAGCGGAACTCCTCTATCTGGCGCATGAGCTCCATGTATTCCTTCTCTATCTTGTCGCGCTCCATGCCCGTCAACTGGTGCAGGCGCAAATCCAATATGGCGTTGGCCTGGCGCTCGGTTAGTGGATACTTGGCCATGAGGGATACCCTCGCGGTGTCTCTGTCTTTAGAGGCGCGTATTATGCGGATAAAATCGTCGAGATTGTTCAGCGCAATCTTGTAGCCTTCCAATATGTGGGCTCTGTCCTCAGCCTTGCGCAACAAGAACTGAGTGCGGCGGTAAACGACCTCGCGGCGGTGCTCTATGTAGCACTCTATCATCTCGCGTATATTCATCTGCTTGGGCCTGCGTTTGTCCAAGGCAAGCATTATCACGCCAAAGCTCGACTCAAGCTGAGTATGTTTAAACAGCTTATTCAAAACCACCCTCGGAGCTTCGCCGCGCTTGAGCTCTATAACCACTCTTGTGTTCTCGTCGGACTCGTTTCGTATGTCTGAAACCTCCGTAAGCACCTTTTCCGACACAAGCTGCGCTATACTCTCCACAAGAGAGTTGCGGTTTACATTGTACGGAATTTCCGTAATTACAATCTGCTCCTTGCCATTCTTAAGCTCCTCTACATTGGCAACTCCGCGCACCTTTACGATACCCCTGCCCGTCTTCATGTAGCTCTCTATGCCAGAACGACCAACTATCACTCCACCTGTGGGAAAGTCCGGCCCCTTGATTACATTCATCAGCTCCTCTATGGGAGTTGCCGGATTGTCTATCAACATGCATGTTGCATCTATAAGCTCGCCCAAATTGTGCGGCGGAATATTTGTTGTCATGCCAACGGCAATACCTGTGGAGCCGTTCATCAAAAGCCCCGGAAGCGCCGACGGCAACACGGTAGGCTCGCGCGTGCTCTCCTTGTAGTTCGGCATGAAATCAACAGTATCGGAATCCAAATCCGCAAGAAGATCCTCCGATATCTCTGCAAGCTTACACTCTGTGTATCGGTACGCAGCGGGAGAGTCGCCCTCTATGGAACCAAAGTTTCCCTGCGGCATCACCAGCGGATAGCGCATAACCCAGTCTTGCGCAAGCCTCGCAAGAGTGTCGTAAACAGACGAGTCTCCGTGCGGATGGTAGTTCTTGAGCACCTCGCCAACAACGCCCGCGCATTTGTCAAACGCCCTGTTGTGGAGCAAACCCTCCCTAAACATAGCATACAGCACGCGCCTCTGCACAGGTTTTAGACCGTCGCGCACGTCGGGAAGCGCACGCGATACTATCACAGACATGGAGTAGTCTATGTAGGCGCTTTGCATTATCTGCGTAATGCTCGCGTCTGAAATTTTTTCGTTTTCCGTATACATTTTTTAAAGCCTTTTGTTCTTCTGGTTAGACGTCAAGATACGATGTGTTTAACGCGTTGTCTTCAATGAACGCCCTGCGTATCGGAACGTCCTCGCCCATAAGCATGGAGAATGTAGCGTCCGCCGCTGCGGCGTCCTCTATGCCAACCTTTAGGAAAGAGCGCTTTTGCGGATCCATAGTAGTCTCAAAAAGCTGCTTTGCATTCATCTCTCCCAAGCCTTTGTAGTGCTGTATTGAAAGCCCCTTCTTGCCCATCTCGCGTATCTTGCCGACAAGCTCCAATATAGAGCGCAGCTCAACCACGCTCTTAGAATCTTCATCTCCGCGCTCTGTCAGCAGATATTTGACATGGTCCGCCGGAGTGAAAGACTTTATCACTAAACCAAGCTTTGCCATCTGGTCTAACAGCTTTTCCATCTGAGGAGCCTCGTAAATCTCATAGACATTTATACGCTGCTGAACCTTCGCGCCAAACTCGTCGACAACCTCGCGCACTGTGTTAGACTCAAATATGTCCTCAGAATTTCCGTACTCTATGAAGAACGAACTCCTGTCAGCATCGGAAAATAGGAATTTAAACTCCTCCTTATTCCCCGTGCGCACACGCGCCATATACTTTGGCAACTTGCCGTCTTTATTGGCGTCAAGATAGGTGTAAAGTGGGCACGCATAGCGCGTCACTCCTGCTCCCAAAACCTCCAGACGAGCCATAAGCTCCACTATCTTGTCCACACGCTCCGGAGAGAACTCCAAATTGTCTGATATGCGCTTGAAGGTCACTTCCTCGCAACCCAAATTCAAGAGTATGCGGTTCAGTTCAGCATCATTCATGACATACTGCTCGCGCTTCTTGCGCTTTATCTTGTAAAGCGGCGGCTGTGCTATGTAAACATAGCCGTTCTCTATAAGTTCCCTCATCTGGCGGAAGAAGAATGTAAGAAGGAGGGTTCTTATGTGGGAACCGTCAACATCAGCATCTGTCATTATCACCACCTTGTGATAGCGCGCCTTTGTTATGTCGAACTTGGTGTCTCCCGTGGAACCAAAACCAGCACCGACCGCCGTAATTATTGTTCGCACCTCCTGGTTGTTTAGAACCTTGTCGAGCCTTGCCTTCTCAACATTCAATATCTTTCCCTTTATGGGAAGTATAGCCTGGTACTTTCTGTCGCGCCCCATCTTGGCTGAACCACCTGCGCTGTCTCCCTCTACAATGTACAACTCGCAAAGGGAAGGATCCCTCTCGGAACAGTCCGCCAATTTTCCTGGAAGGCCGCCTCCGCTCATAACAGTCTTGCGGACTGTCTCGCGCGCCTTTCTTGCGGCATCTCTGGCACGGGCAGCCATCACGCACTTTTCTATTATCTTCTTTGCAACGGCAGGCTGCGTCTCAAAAACATACTTCAGCTTCTCGCCCACTATCTTCTGGACTATGCCGTCAACCTCGCCGTTCGAAAGCTTTGTCTTTGTCTGCCCCTCAAAACGGGGCTCAGGCACCTTGACACTCACTACCGCCGTAAGACCCTCGCGGCAATCATCGCCCGTAATGGCGGCGTCTTTTTCCTTTATCAGGTTGTTCGCCTTGCCGTAGTTGTTTATAACTCTGGTAAGAGCCGTTCTAAAACCGCTAAGATGCGTACCTCCCTCAACGTTAAATATGGAGTTTGCATATGCGTAAACCTGCTCGTTGTAGGAATCGTTGTACTGGAGGGCAATATCCACAACTATCTTGGCGTCCGACTTATCCGAAGCGGGAGCCTCGCCCGATATCGATATTACAGAAGGATGTATTACATTCTTATTTCTGTTTAGGAATTGGACATACTCGCTTATACCATCTTTAAACTTGAAGGTTTCTGTCTTGCCTATGCGCTCGTCCGTAAGAATTATCTCCACTCCAGGATTTAGAAACGCAAGCTCCCTCAGTCTCTTGGAAAGTATCTCGTATTTAAATTCCCTCGTCGCCAAGAAGATTTCCGGGTCCGGCATAAAGAGTATGCGCGTTCCCGTAGTCTTAGTGTTTCCAACAACAGTCATTTTTGAGGTAGTCTTTCCGCGGGAAAATTCCATGCGGTATATTTTGCCGTCGCGCCTAACTTCAACTTCAAAATATTCGCTCACTGCGTTTACGCATTTTGCGCCGACGCCGTGCAGACCACCGGAAACCTGATATGCTCCCTTGCCGAACTTTCCGCCGGCATGCAGGTTTGTCATAACCAACTCGAGCGCTGGAATCTTATATTTCGGGTGTATATCTACGGGAATTCCTCTGCCGTTATCTTCTATTGAGCAGGCACCGTTTGCAAGAACGGTAACTTTTATCTGAGTGCAGTATCCGGCCAAAGCCTCGTCTATGGAGTTGTCTACTATTTCAAAGACGCAATGGTGAAGGCCTCTTTCGTTTGTGTCACCGATGTACATATCGGGACGCTTTCTGACGCCTTCAAGCCCCTCCAGCTTCTGGATTTTTGAGGCGTCATAATTGTCTTTTTTGTTTATATTTTCGGACATTTTCAGTGATAATTTTTTCGATTTTCTGAGTTTCGCTTACTCAGATAAAATACATTATTTCCGGCGTGTTTTTTTGCAACCATAATTCTCTATTTTCCAACATATTTTTTCTGCTAAAAAAGGGCTTTTTTTGCTTGCCTTTTTACGCCAAAACGCACCGCAAAAACACCTTGTCTACAGCCGATTTTATCTGAGCCAACACCGCATAAAAAAAGGAAAAATTTCTCGGCAAAATAGATGTGCCTTTGCAGAGATTTTAGAATGTTTTTGGCGGGCTGAAAGTGGCCTTAAAAAAAGCAGACATAGATAAAAAAAGACTTGATAAAAAAAATAATACTCCTAAATTGCGTACTTTAATTTTTACGGGCCGTAGCGCAGTCTGGTAGCGCGCTTGCATGGGGTGCAAGAGGTCCCGAGTTCGATCCTCGGCGGCCCGATAAAATAAAAAAACGCCACATCTAAATATGTGGCGTTTTTTTGTGTGTATATCAATTTAAAATGAGTCTTCTCATACCTACTTATTTTAGCTCAATATTTGGAAAACACCGATAAATTTAGAAGGCATAAAAAGATATTTATTCAGAATAGCCTTTTACTTTTTAAAACTCTATTCCCTCAACTTTAGACCCTATTATATATATAGGGCTTTGGTTTACAGTTATAGAAAAAGATTTTCCTTTTGCATGCTCCACCGGAATCTCTTTTCCGGAAACATCAAGAACCTTAAAATTGCCTCCAGCCATTCTTACATTTATCTGTTCGTCATTTTTAAATGTCCAAAGGCTGCATACATTACTGCCTTGCGGAGATATCCAATTGGCCCTGCAAAACCCGTCGCTCTCCGAATATTTGACTTTTGAATCCCCCAATATTTCAACAAGAGTCTTATATGCGTAAAACGCCTTCTTGCGGCGAAAGTCCTTGCCAACTATTCCAAAATGGCCCTCGTATACAGAGACCAACTCATGCGAACGAAAACTATATATAAACACCTTCTCAACACCCTCTGAGAACGCGTACATGTAATCGCGCGCAAGCAGAGCTGCCTGTGCATCTTCAGATACGTAAGTTGCAAATTTATTGGAAATAAAAACCCCAATTCCACCGTTTTTAAATTTATAGGCGGCTGCCATTGCAATCTTGCCGCCATCGGTGTCGGAACAGACTATCGGAATAAACTTCTCCCCTGCCTCAAGCAAAGCAGAGTTATAATTGAATCCTCTAAATCCATCAACCTTCTTAAGCGATATATCTTCAAAGCCTTCCGCTCCGCGACAACGTTTTACATCTATAAAATCTGGCACACCTTTCATTGTCCAGTGGGGAACAAGGTTAACCCTCAGCCTACGGAGAAGTTCGTCTCCTCTAACATTGCCGTCCGAATCTTTAAAGAACGGAAAGCCTCCTCCGGGATAAATAAGTGTGCCTCCACGCCCGACAAAATCAACCAAGTCATCGGCAAAATTGTAATCGAATGTCTCTCCGGCTGGAACAATAAGAACGCTGTCCGATGGAAGATTTCCTATTTGAGAGTATCTTATAGGAGTTATCTTCTCCGCCTGTGTAAAGAAAGATTTTGCAAAGAACGACGCATCTTCAAACAGACTGTCTTTTATAGCGTAAACTTTTTTAGGCGATAACCCCAACTTTTCAACCGCAGCGCGCAGAGGATACATTGAAGAAATCTCAGGAGGAGTTGTTGATCCAATTTCGGTAATCCAGATTGGTTTTTCTCCAGTTGACATTCCCATGCTTTCGCGGGCGGATTTTATCTTCTCTGCCAATACTTTTTCCGGAGGCCTGGGCGCGGGATATGAATGAAAATTCATTATGTCGAAATCTTCCGCTGAACATTCGGCTATAACCGCCTTTGCAAATGCCGAAGCCGGATCTGCAAACCCCGCTATCAGAAGTTTGGCGGAAGGATTTACCGTATGAACTATCTTTGAGGTAGTTTTTAGAGCTTTTACATAGTCGGCTACGGCGCTATCACCTTTTAAGTGCAAATCTGGCTCGTTGACGAACTCCCAGCAATCCACCCTGCCCTTGAAATGTTCCACAGTCTTTTTAATGTATTCCGCCCACTCTTTAGTATCATTTGCCGCGTCTCTTTCTTTTCTGGCGTTGTACGAAAGTATTCCCAAAACCTTTATCCCGCGATTGGATAAGGAATCTACTATATTATCGTATATGGAAAAATCGAACTTACCGCGTTCAGGCTCTATCAATCCCCAATGAAAATCTGTGCGCATCCAGCAGACTCCCGCCTCTTTCATTGAGTCGAAAAGTTCTGGCTGTATTCCTAGTTCATGATGGGCAAAGGGGTGCGAGCATATTCCAAATCGGCTATTTTGCAGATGTTCTTCCCCGTACAAGAAAGACGAAAGAATGCACACAGACATAAATAGCGCAAAATGCAAAACCGAACGATGTTTATTTTTCACATCAATATTTTTGAAGCTTCTAAAAGTTTAGTCAACACAAACCAAGACTTGTTGACATACCCCAAAAACAGATAATATTGTTTTGAAAAATCTAAACACATATGAACATTCTTTTAAAAATAGGCAAATTATCGGCGGCACTTGCAGCTTCTTTTATATTATTTTCGGCCTCCGCTGCAGATTTCAAACCCGCCCAACCTTTTTTAGATTCGGCAAAGAAAGTAATAAACGCGCATGGCGGCAACGTCATTTTCCATGACGGCGTCTATTATCTTTATGGTGAGGAAAAGGAAAAGGGCCTATCGGAAAAGACTCATGCCGACGCTGGAATACGCTGCTACGCTTCAAAAGACTTGGTTGTATGGCACGATTTCGGCCCGATGCTCTCACTTACAAAGACAGATCCTCTTTCCGATCTAGCCTTTGATTGCAATCAAGACAGGCCCAAAGTTGTCTATAACGAAAAGACCAAGACATTTGTAATGTTCTTCAAATTGTATTTGCGTGGAATGGGAACAAATGTGGGCTTTGTGGGCGTGGCAACATCGCCGAGCCCAGCGGGCCCGTTTAAATATTCGCATAAATTTGTTGCGGGAAATTCTCCAAACGGAACAGGAGACTTCAGCATATTTAAGGATACCGATGGAAGCTTGTACCACATGGCAGTAAGAAAGCCCGACAAGGCTTTCGTTGCCGCAAAAATGCGTCCAGACTATCTACTTCCAGAAGGCGAATATGTTGTATGCAAGGGTATAACCGTCAAGACAGAAGCACCTTGTGTATTTAAGAAGGACGGCAAATATTACATGCTTGCATCTGGTTCCACCGGCTGGGCTCCTAATGCGGCAAGAAGTTTTGTATCATCGGACGGCATTTTTGGAGAATGGAAGAGCCTTGGAAACCCTTGCCAGGGAGTAAATCCTATCAATGGTCTTGGGCCCGATAAAACCTTTGGGGGGCAAGCGTCTAGTGTCATAAAGGTTGAGGGCAAAGACAATGCCTATATTGCCGCATTTGATATAAACAGGCCCGAACACCCCTACGACAGCGGCTACATATGGCTTCCGATAGAGTTTAACGACGATGGCTCATTTAAGGTTGTATGGCGCGACGAATGGGATATATCTTTTTTTGATAAAGAATAAACGCATCAAAGCCTCTCATGATTTAACATATTTTAGCGGGGGGGAAATATATGATATATTGCAAGCTATATAAGGCATTGCTTGTTTTCTTATATTTTATTTGCTTCCTTGCGGGCGCAAATGCGGAGACAAAAAACTTCGGTAAGAACGGGGAATACACGGCAAGCCTGAAGGTAGACAGGAAAGACGGCCTGTATTCTGTGGGTGAGCCCTGTTCTTTTACCCTTAAAATAACAAGGGAAAATCGCGCTATTGCTAATATTCCGTTCCGCGCGGAAATTTCAAAGGACGGCTGTGCCCCGATACAGAAAGTATCCGGGAAAACCGACCATTTAGGGGAGGCCCACTTGAGCGGTACACTTGACGAAGCCGGATTTGTCAGATGTACCTTGACTCTGTCCACAGAGAAAACAGTTTTAGTTGCCGGCGCCGCTTATGATCCGCTCAATATTAAACCTGCCCTGCCCATTCCTGAAGATTTTGAAAGTTATTGGCAGACCCAGCGCAATCTTCTCAATTCTCAAGATGCAAATTTGAAGATAACAAAGTTGAAAGTTCTTCCATACGGGGAAAAAATACCTGACAATATAGAAATCTTCGACGTTCAGGCCGACATAATCGGCGGCAAATTTAGCGCATACATGGCTTTGCCAAAAGGCTCAAAAGACAAATCTCTTCCTGCCATAATTACCTGCCATGGAGCCGGAGTTAGAGGCTCATACACACACCTACCAATACACTGGGCAAGAAACGGATTTCTCGCAATAGACTTCAACGCCAACGGCCTGCCAAACGGACTTCCGGAATCCGAGTACAAAAAGCTTTGGGACGGTCCCCTCCACGAATATTACTTTAAGGGGTTAGACATCAAAGACACCGCGTTTTTCAGATTTCTATATCTGCGTATAATGCGGGCCATAGACATCATCACATCGCAGAGGCAATGGGACGGCAAGATACTAATTTCGTCGGGTCGCAGCCAGGGCGGAGGGCAAGCCATAGTGGCAGCTGGTTTAGACAAGCGTATAACATTCATCGCCTCGCATATAGCCGCCTTGTGCGATCTTGGGGCAATTTCCATCAATCGCGCCAACGGCTGGCCAAGAGACCACGCAAAGTTGGATAAAAACGGCAACTACGATAAAAACATAGTTGAGAATATGCGTTATATGGACGCCGCAAATTTTGCCGCTATCACAAATGCCGATGCGTTTTTCTCCATAGGATATGCCGATGTCGTATGTCCTCCAACAACCACGTACGCCGCATATAACCAAATAAAAGGCAAAAAACAGATGTTCGTAACGGTAGATATGGGCCATGCCTACAACAGAGACGCCGATCTTGCAGAGCTTGCCGCTGTAAAGGAACACGTGCGCAAAATGCGCGCAAAAGCCTCAAATTAAAAGCCAGGTTTAAATAAAACAGCATCTTTCCAGGCATTTATAAAGAGCCTAATATTAAAAAAAACATCTGTTCATAAGCTTGCTTCAGACGTAAGATTCTTATGCGTACTTAAGAGATCTTCTCCCAGAAAAATTTTGTGTTTAAACAAAAAATCCCGCAGGACCTTTCTATTATCCTGCGGGATTTAATTTTCCTATTCCAAAAACTTTTCTAAAGCGCAAACAAAGTTATTCCCACTCTATGGTGGACGGCGGCTTGGAGGATATATCCAAACACACTCTGTTTATGCCTTTAACCTCGTTTATTATACGGTTGGAAATCTTTGCGAGAAGCTCGTGCGGTATGTGCGCCCAGTCGGCCGTCATAGCGTCTGTGCTTTCAACAATTCTAAGCGCTACAGCATTGTCGTAAGTGCGCTCGTCTCCCATAACTCCAACTGTCTTTACAGGCAGGAATACCGCAAAAGACTGCCATACCTTCTCGTAGTATCCACTCGAGCGCATCTCCTGCATGAGAATATCGTCTGCCTCGCGCAAGACATCAAGATACGCCTTCTTTATCTCGCCAACAACGCGCACGCCCAAGCCTGGCCCGGGGAACGGATGGCGCCACAGAACCTCGTGAGAAAGCCCCAATTCCTTGCCAAGAGCGCGGACCTCGTCTTTAAACAATTCGCGCAGAGGCTCAAGCAGCTTAAGTTTCATGCGTTTTGGAAGCCCGCCAACATTGTGGTGGCTCTTTATCAGGCTGGCAGGATTACCCGCTATCGGAACACTTTCGATAACGTCCGGATAAAGCGTTCCCTGAGCGAGAAAATCAACATCTCCAATAGATTTAACCGCCTTGTCGAACACCTCAATAAAGGTCTTTCCTATTATCTTACGCTTGCGCTCTGGATCCTTGACGCCCTTTAACCTGTCGAGGAATATCCTCTCCGCGCGAACCGTGCGCATGCGCATTTTAAAGTTGTCCCTGAAAAGTTTTTCAACCTTGACGCGCTCGTCCTTGCGCAGAAGCCCATTATCTACAAACACGCAAGTCAGCTGGTCTCCAATTGCCTTATGAATCAGCGCCGCCGCCACGGAAGAGTCAACCCCGCCGCTAAGCCCCAATATAACCTTTTTGTCTCCAACGGTATTCCTTATATTCTCAACAGCCCTCGAGACATAGTCAGACATCTTCCAGTCTCCAGTGCAGCCGCAAATGTCGTACAGGAAATTTTTAATAATCTTTATTCCCTCTGGTGTATGAACAACCTCCGGGTGGAATTGCATTCCGTAGAAGCTCCTGCCCAAGTCCTCAATCAGCGCATAGGGAGAGTTCTCCGTTGTACCAATAGCCTTAAAGCCTTTGGGCAGCTTGACAATTTTATCGCCGTGGGAGTTCCAAACCTTCATCGGAGACTTTATCCCCTTCAGCAGTCTTCCGGAATCTTTAAAGGAAAGCATTCCATGGCCGTACTCGCGCTCCTTGCTTGAAACCACCTCTCCGCCAAGCAAAGATCCCATAAGCTGAAGCCCGTAACAGATCCCTAAAACGGGAACACCCAGCTCAAATATTTTCTTATCGGGCTTGGGCGCCCCTTTTGAAAGCACGCTTGCCGGCCCGCCCGAAAGTATAACTCCGCAAACTCCCAATTTCTTAAGCTCCGACGCTTTCGTGTTGAACGGGAATATCTGCGAGTACACATTGCACTCGCGAATGCGGCGCGCTATGACTTGCGTATATTGTGAACCAAAATCCAATACAGCTATTTTCTGATTCATGGCATGCAGTGTTTTAGAAGGTGAATAATGTAGGTGGTGTTGAAATTTTAAAATTTTAATCTGCCGTTTTTGTATCCACAATTAGGGCATGTCGCCGATTCCTCCTGATCCGACGAAACATAGACGCTGTCGCAACGCAAACAATGATATGTCTTAGAATTTGTCATCGCCTCATATATTTTCTTGCGCCTGCGCGAAAACACATAGGAAGCCACCGCGAAAACCGCAATCAATATTCCCGTTAGAACAGCAAAATATATGGATAATGCAGAAACCATCAGATATATTTAATTTTCCCTAAATCTTATTTCATCTGTGCGTTTTTGAGATGAAAGCTTTTTGGGAAAAAGCAAAACGCGCAAACGGTTTTGCGCCGCCCGCGCGTCTGTCTGTTAAAAAAATGCACGCGCGCGGAAGAGACCCGCGCACGGCTTAAAGCTTAGGCCTCTTTCTTGTCGGCCTCAGCAGCAGGCTGCTCTGCCGCCTCTGCGGCGGGAGCCTCAGTCTTAGCTGCCTTCTTAGCCGTCTTTTTGGCAGTCTTCTTAGCGGCCTTCTTAGCCGGAGCCTTCTTGGCAGCAGCCTTCTTAGGCTGGTCCTTATAGCCCTTGTCGTCCGCCTCTATGAGCTCTATGAGAGCCATATTTGCAGCGTCGCCCGCGCGGGGAACAAGCTTGTATATGCGAGTATACCCGCCCTTGCGCTCGAGGAATTTCTCAACCTTTTTTACAAAGAGCTGATAAACGGCCTCGTCGTCGCGAATTCTGGCAAGAGCCATGCGGCGATAGTGAAGCTTTTCAGCTTTGTCCTCGGTGGCAGCTGCCTTCTTGGCCAAAGTTATAACTTTCTCCGCAAATGGACGAAGAGCCTTCGCCGCGCTGAGAGTTGTTTTGATTCTGTCATGACGGAAGAGTGCCGCCGCAAGGGAGGCCATCATCGACGCGCGATGCTCTTTCTTCACGCCCAATGTGTGAGTATGTTTGCTGTGACGTATTTTCTGAAATATTTTTTGTTGTTATTGGATTGCAGGAGTGGAAGCCGAATCTATAAGACGCTCGTCTATCTTCATGCCGAGTGAAAGCCCAAGCTGCTCGAGCTTGCTCTTTATCTCGTTCAAGGACTTCTTTCCGAAATTCCTGTATTTTAGCATCTCCTGCTCGCTCTTCATTGCAAGCTCGCCTACGGTGGTTATGTTGGCGTTGTTCAGGCAGTTTGCCGCGCGAACGGAAAGCTCAATCTCATTTACGCTCATATTGAGCAGCTTTCTGAGCCTGTTCTGTTCCTCGCTGACCTCCTTGCCGGCCGACTCAAACTCTATCTCCTGATCGTTTATTTTGTCGAAGAGATCTATGTGGTGCTTGAGTATTACCGCAGCGTCTTTCATGGCCTCGTCGGGAGTGATTCTGCCGTCGGTGGTTATCTCAATGGTGAGCTTGTCAAAATCCGTCATCTGGCCAACGCGCGTGGCTTCCACGCCGTACTTTACCAGCTGTATCGGACTGAAAAGCGAATCCACCGCTATAACCCCTATGGGCTGATCCTCATATTTGTTCTCCTCGGCGGGTCTCCAGCCTCTGCCTACCGAAATCTCCACTTCGGCTACAAAGTGCTTCTTGGTGTCGAGCGTGCAAATAACCTGCTCGGGATTGACAATCTGTATATCGGCGTCGGGCTGTATGTCGGCGGCTGTTACCTCGCCCTCTTTCTCGACGTCTATCATCAGGCGCTTCTTGTCTCTCGAAGCGCTCTTTATCTTGATCTTCTTGAGGTTGAGAACTATCTCAGTAACGTCCTCGACTATGCCGTCAACGCTCTGAAATTCGTGGTCAACTCCCTCTATCTTGATGGAACTGATTGCCGCACCCTCTATCGAACTGAGAAGAACCCTGCGCAGAGCGTTGCCTATCGTGTGTCCGAATCCCGTTTCAAAAGGCTCGGCGATAAACTTAGCGTAGGTGTCCGTAGCCGTGGCCTCGTCCTTAACGAGGCGCTTCGGCAATTCAAATTTTCCAAGGCGTTTTGCCATTTTTTACTCCGTTCTTTAGGGTTATGGGTTAGTTGCAACTACTATCTGGAGTAGAACTCAACTATGAGCTGCTCGTTGATGGTCTTATCCATTTCGTCGCGTATCGGAGCGCGGCTTACCGTGCCCTTGAAAGAGGCGTCGTCGCGCTCGAGCCATGCCGGAACAGCGCGGGATGTGGAATCTTCCATGCAGTGCTGCGCCAACTGGCGGGAGCTGCTCTTCTCGGAAACCTCAACAACATCGCCCTCTTTGCACTCGTAGGAAGGTATATCCACCTTGTGGCCGTTTACCTTTACGTGCCCGTGCGTTACAAACTGGCGGGCCGCCTTGCGGCTGCGGGCAAATCCGAGACAATATACAACATTGTCCAAACGCATCTCCAAGAAGCGCATGAATATCTCACCCGTTACTCCGGGTATTCTCTTGGCGCGTTCAAATGTAAGACGGAACTGCTTTTCCGAAAGACCGAACATAAAACGAAGCTTCTGCTTCTCGTTCAAGCCCATGGAATAGTCCGACACGCGGCGACGCAAACGCGGACCGTGCTGACCGGGCAGATAGGGCTTGTGGCCGTTGGACTTCTTCTCCGCAAAAAGCGGCTGTCCGAAACGGCGGTTTAATCTGGTTACTGGACCTGTATAACGGGACATCTGAAATTCTCCTTATTAAAAGTTAGACTCTCCTGCGTTTCGGAGGACGGCATCCGTTGTGCGGTACGGGTGTTACGTCGGCAATGGCCGTTACAACAAACCCAAGCGCCTGAAGCGCGCGTATGGCGGAATCACGTCCCATTCCTGGCCCGCGAACCTTAACGGCAACTTCCTTCATACCGTGGCTCATCGCAACCTTGCCGGCGTCCTGCGTTACAACCTGCGCAGCATAGGCTGTGCTCTTGCGGCTGCCGCGGAAATTCATCTTGCCGGCGCTCGACCAGCTTATGACATTGCCCTGCTGATCCGTAAAGGAAACCTTCGTGTTATTGAAAGTAGCATTGATGTTGCATATGCCGGAATGGACATTCTTGCTGCCCTTGGCCTTCCTTATCTTAAGTTCTCCCACGTCCTCGGAAAGAAGATCCTTTGCGGTGGGCTGAGAGGGCTTTGCAGGCTCTTCCGCCACAGTCTGCTGGGGAGTTTCGGCGGCATTCTCTGCTGCCTTAGTTTCGAGTTCTTTCTTATCTTCGCTCATTTTCTATTAATAAAGTTTGCGAGTATGTTTAGTCTTTCTTGGAAACAACGCCCACTGTCTTACGAACACCCTTGCGCGTGCGCGCATTGGTGCGGGTACGCTGGCCGCGCACAGGCAGACCCTTCATGTGGCGCAAGCCCCTGTACGATTTCACCGCAACCAGACGCTTCAAATTGCTTGTAACTTCCCTGCGCAAATCGCCCTCAAGCTTAAACTGCTTCTCGGCTACAAACGACATTATCTTGTTGATATGCTCGTCGGTCAGCTCCTTGGCGCGCATCTCCTCCGGAATACCAACTGCCTCGCAAATCATCTTTGCGCGGGCCGGCCCTATTCCGTAGATGTATCTGAGCGCGAACTCGACGCGCTTGTTGTCGGGAATGTCAACTCCTAATAATCTTGGCATATGTTTTGTTTGTTGAAAAAAGTTGTCAGTATGATGATTTTTTTTCTTTTGAAAAGTCTTTTTTTATCAAAATTTTCAAATTCTCCGACCCCTCATTATCAGGGACGAAAATTTAAATCCGGCAGAGTCAGAATCTCGGGATCGCCGTGTGTCACAAGAACTGTATGCTCTATGTGGCAACTCGGTTTGCCGTCCGCCGTGCGAACAGTCCATCCGTCGTCGTCGAAACTTATCCGCGGACTGCCCATAGTTATCATAGGCTCAATCGCCAACGTCATTCCCGCTCGCAAAACCGGACCTGTTCCCGGCCTGCCGTAATTGGGTATCTGAGGATCCTCATGCATGTGCCTTCCAACTCCATGCCCGGTGAATTCCTCCACTACTCCATATCCGCGAGACTCCACATACGTCTGTATCGCATGGGAAATATCCCCAACCCTATTGCCGCTGCGCGCCATTGCTATGCCCGCCTTAAGGGCTTCGTCTGTGGCTTTTACTAGCGCCTCGGTTTCGGGCGCAACTTTTCCGATGAGTACAGTGCGGGTGTTGTCGCCTACATAACCTTTATAAATGACGCTCACGTCCATGCTGATGATGTCACCCGACTTCAGTATCCTCTGCTTGGAGCCTATGCCGTGTATAACCTCATCGTTTACGGAAAGACATACATAACCCGGATACCTTAAATCGCCGGCCTTGTATTTATAACACGCACTCCTGCAAGAGTACTCCGCCATAATATCCTTGGCCGCCTGATCCAATGTCCAGGTGGATACGCCGTCCCGCGCCATACTGCAGAGTCTGTCGAGCACG
>CALXQW010000005.1 GCA_944390805.1 uncultured Opitutales bacterium
TTACAATCGTGGCACCCGGAGGATACGGGCGGCGAGAGCTATGTCCATAGAGCGACAGAGACATAGGCTTTCTGTACGACGAAAGCCGCATGCAAATTTCAAGCGAGCTAAAAACCCTTGTCATAGACGAGATAATGTATCCCCTTTGGGATACCGGCTTAAAGCTGGGACATTCAAGCCGTAATATAAAAGAAGTTCTCGACGAGGCAAAATCAAACGTGCTTACAAGAACTTCTATGCTTGATTTGCGCCATATATGCGGCTCAAGAAGGCTAACGGAGCGCTGCGAGCGGGAGTTTAAAGCGCAGAATGCATCTCTTGCAGCCGAACACATAGACGAGCTTTTCAGGCTCAAGCGCGACAGGCACGCAAAGTACGGATGGAGTCCGTATGTTCAGGAGCCTAACATAAAGAATGGCATAGGAGGCCTGCGAGACTATCAGACAATAGTCTGGATGGCCCAGCTTAAGTATGGGGGAAAGTTCAGGAGGCTCGCGGAGTTGAAGATAGTTTCAGCCGCAGAGTTCCGCGCAATGGAACGCGCGTACGACTTTCTCCTGAGGGTAAGGAACGACATGCACTACACGGCGCGCCGCCCCGCAGACCTGCTCGACATAAACTCGCAAGCGCGCATAGCCAGGCATTTGGGCTTTAAGCAAAGGGATATATTTTTGCGTAGCGAGCGCTTCATGAGAAAAGTTTACTTCTGCTTCCGCGATATAGATAACATCTCAAAGGCGGCGCGCAAGCGCATGAAGATAGTTCTGCCAGACGACGTTCTAAAGTCCATATTGCCGGCGGACATCAATCTGGGTGAAGGAGAAAGAATATCTGTTGACGGGTTCTGGATATACAACGGAACCATAACTCCGCACAATTCGTCTGTTTTCAAGAGGGATCCAGCACGCCTGATAAAGGTGTTTCTATATTGCCAAAAGTACGGGGTTATTCCTAGCGACAAGCTGGAGATACTCATAAAAGATTCAATAGGGCTTATAGACGATTCGGTCCGCGCCGACGAGAACGCTAACATGGCTTTTAGGAGCATAATGAAAAAGCCAGGCTTTGTTGCGCCCATACTTGAGAGGATGCATTTTTGGGGAGTGCTTGGGGCGTTTATAAAGGAATTTGGAGAGCTGACCTGCCTTGTGCAGCACGAGTTCTATCACCGCTACACGGCCGATGTGCACACACTAAATACAATAGCCGAGCTCGACAAAGTATTCAGGGCACGCGTTGAAGAGAGTCCATATGGAGACTACCATGCGGCGATAACAAGCACGCAGTCTCCCAGCCTTTTATATTTCATAATGCTCCTGCACGATATAGGCAAGTCTGACGGGATAAAGGGTCATGCCCATGCGTCGGCGGAGGTGTCCAAGAAGATACTATCGCGCTTTGAGCTTCCGCAGAGCATGACGGAGAACGCCCTGTTTGTGATAGAGAACCATCTGATGATGGCGCGTTTTTGGCAGACTCACGATGTTGAGGACGAATCTGCGGTGGAGTCGTTTGCAAATACGGTAATGGACGAGGAGAAGTTGAAATATCTTTACGTCATGACATTTTGCGACGCCAAAGGCACAGCCGACGATTTCTGGAACTCCTACAAGCAGAGCTTGCACACCGCCCTCTACCGAGGAGCTCTCAGAAAACTTAGGAACGACGAAACTCAGATCAGGGAGCTTTACGAGAGGCGCAAGGCCAAAGTTCTTGCGGAGATATTGGATATGGAGGAATTCTCCGGCGCAAAGAAAGAAGTTTTGGAGCATTTCAACAATCTGCCTCGAAACTATTTTCTGTTTCATGGCAGAGACGATTTGGCATTGCACCTGCGCATGATACACACGCTGCGCATAAAGCGAGCGGAAGACCCGGAAGACAAAAACATAGACGCCATTTTTGAATGGCAGGACGATCCGAACCATTCCCTCAGCAAGCTTTGCATAGTATCGGAGGAACGCAAAGGATTGTTTTTTAAGATTTGCGGTGCAATCACCATAGCCGGCTTAAACATACTCAGTTCAAAGGTTCTTTCAAGGAGCGACGGAATAACAATAGACACATTCGCGCTGACAGCTTTAGGGGGTGGTCCTGTGGCAAACGAAAGAATGCGCGCAAGGTTTAAGGAAGCGTTCGACAGTGTCATGCGACAGCCAGAAAAGACGGTTAAGACCATAGAGAAAATTTGGAAGGACACCGTAATTCCTTTTAAGACTGTGGCGCGCGCAAAAGTTTCAAAAGCGGCCGGAGCGCCCAACGCAGTGCTCATAGAAGTTGACGCATACGACAGCGCCGGCTTTCTATTCAAGGTGGCAAAGGCCATATCCGACAACGGCTTCGACATACGTTTTGCCAGAATAAATACGGAGCACAACTGGGCTTCGGATTCTTTCATAGCAACAGACATTGCAAAAAGCCGCCCGGAAGACAGCTATACGGAGTTTTCAAAACATCTCGCTAAGATGCTATCAACCGACAACGGGAACTCAAGCGCGGCAGCAAGTCTGGCTGCGGGAAAGAAATAGAATACAATTATGGGTACCTATAAGAGCATAATGCGCTTTGCGTCCATTACTATTATTTGGGCGGCGTTGTTTTCCGTTGCTACGCAAGGTTCAGAGCAAATCAAGGTTCTTGCAATAGCAGATGCTCAATACGCGCAAAAGCCTGCAAGGATAAACCGTTATTATTCAGATTCCATAAAAAAGCTTGAGCGCATAGAAAAGCTCCACCGCGGAGAGAATTTTTCATTCTTGGTAAATCTGGGAGACAGCGTAGACGAGAAAAGAGAAAACCTTGCACCTGTACTTGAGGCTTTAAACAAGTTTTCATGCCCAAAGTACCATGTTATGGGCAACCACGACCTTGCCGACTCGGCGGAAAATGTGGACAAAATTCAAAAGAGCCTTGGCATAGGCACCCCGCCCTATTCATATTTCGACAGAGATTCGTGGAGATTTGTGTTTTTGGATACAAATGCCCTGTGCCAGATGGATCCGCGCAAGAGATTTCCTGAACAGGCAGAGGCGCTCAAGAAGAAAGTGGAACTGTCTGGGAAAAAGTACAAACTTTACAACGGCGGAATAGATTCAAAGCAGCTTGAATGGCTCGACGGCGTATTGTCGGACGCAGACTCAAAGAATCTGAATGTTGCAATGTTTGCCCATTCCCCCATAGATTCAAAGTCGGACACTTTGCTCAACGCAGATGAGGTTATCTCCATTCTTAATAAACATAGCAGCGCGAAGATATGGATAAACGGACACAGACACAAAGGCGGATATTATAAGCCATTCAACACACATCTGCTTACAATAAATGGTCTTGTTGAAGATAGCTTAGATACCCTATCCTACGCAATATTGACATTTTCTAAGAATACCGTTCGTGTTGAAGGCAAAGGGCGCATGAAGTCTTACGAACTTAAATTGGACGTTAAAAAATAATTTACCGCATCTGACTTTGTAGATTAAGAAATATTCATAGCATGAAAAATGCCGCGCAAAAAAATCATCTAGCGGCATTTTATATTATATAAGGCTTTAACAAAAAGAGACTGCAAAAAATATCACGTCCATACATACGCAAATAGATTAAAATCTATTTTATAAGGCAGTGAAACAGTATAAGGATAAAGAAAGTTAGCTACTTTAATATTTCCTGAACGGCTGATACTATCTCTCCAACGCATGCAAGCCGCCCCTTTTGAATTGAGCCGCAGGCAAGCTCTCCACTATCCGGCCCCACAAATTTTACTCCGCGAGAAGACAGCTTTTTTATATTCTCAGATACAGCCGCACTCTCATACATAACGCCATTCATTGCGGGAGCTATCAGAACTTTTGCCTTTGTTGCCATATATACAGCGGAAAGCATGTCTGGAGCCAGACCGCACGCAAAATTTCCTATCATGTTTGCGGTAGCCGGAGCAACAAGCAGTAAGTCTGCCCTTTCGGCAAGAGATATGTGCTCTGGCTTCCACGAGTCTATCTCGCACCACATGTCGCAATAAACCTTATTGCGCGAAAGAGTCTGAAATATGCGCTCAGATATAAGACGCCTGGCGTTGGCTGTCATAATTACAGTTACGTCGGCGCCAAGTTTCCTAAGGGCAGATACGATGTCTGCGGCCTTGTAAACCGCAATGGAACTGCATACGCCCATAACTATGCTCCTGCCCTTTAGCGGAGTCTCCCGCGGAACAGAGGAATCGTTTTTCATGAAAAATATTTTTGCAAAATGACGTGAAAGCGCAAGAGTATATTTAATCATTTAAGATATGTCGGGATTTAGAGCATATTTCGAACCAAGCAGGCCACCGACCGCCGGAGATATAATAGAACTCTCGGAGGCCGAAAGCCGCCATCTTTGCGGCTCATTGAGAGCCTCCAACGGCGACAAAGCCACAATATTTAACCTAAACGGCGCAATAGCTCTTTGCGAGATTTCCTCCGTCTCAAAGACGCGCGCCTTGCTAAAGGTTCTTTGCCCCTGCTCAAATTCTGCTCCAAAGACAAACATAAGCTTGGCAATATGCCTGCCGGCAAGTTCGGTATTCGATGAAATTCTCCGCCAAGCGGTAGAAATTGGAGCATCGGAACTGATTCCTCTTCTTTCGGAAAACTCACAGGTCAGGCTGTCTGGAAAAGATGCTGAAAAGAAAATGTCTAAATGGAGGATAAAGCTGATAGAGGCAGTCAAGCAGTCGGCAAATTTCTCCCCCATGAATATACGCGCCATAAGCCGCATAGATTCCTTTCTTGAATCTTCCGCCGAAACATTTGACGCCAAGTTCTGCGCCAGCCTTCAACCCAACTCAAAACCCATTCTAAAAAGTGCGCTTGATGTTATAAAAAGCGCACACGATAAGGTGTGCGTACTAATTGGCCCAGAGGGGGATCTTTCTGAAAGGGAATATGCCCTTGCGGATAAAGCAGGGTTCTATCCAGTAAGCCTCGGGGAAAATGTCATGAAGTGCGATACCGCATGCGCATGCGCCCTATCCATATTGAAGGCAGCGACCGAAAGTAAGTAGTAATAAAGAGTATTCTCGGTAAAAAAATACTTATGCGAAAACGCTTTTTACATAAGGACTTTGCCCAAAACATAAGAATTTTGGGCAAACATATTTAACAGGAAGATATGTTTTTCCATCACGCTATGCGCACTTTATATTATCTATACTACATACGAAGGAAGAAACATTGAGGTTTTGATATATTTTTAGGGTAAAATCTGGCACTTTTGGAGTAAATATATGTCAATTTATACGTGGAATTTTTAAGAAAAGCGCTCGTTGTAATTTTTGGAACCTTGAGTTTGTTTTTCGCCGTGGTTGCAGTATTAAAACATGTGGCGAAATCCGACGACAAAGGTTCCGAAATAGGCGCATATGTTCTCGATTGGAACTCGAATTTCCTAAATACTGCAGAGAAAGCGGGGAGACCAGTATTTCTTCTTATGGCTCCCGATACCCGTATATTGAAAAATCCGGAAGTTTCAGACATTCTGAAAAAACACTATACGGTTGTACGAATGAATACGAGTGCATATCCGGCAGACTACGAACTTTTAAAGTCTGTGTACCATCTTGGAGGCGCTCGCGGAGAACCAAAAGCCGCAATTCTGACTCCCAGCCTTATTCCTATAATAATAGCTTCAAAGCTGCCCAATACCGACACTGCCCATATGCCAGCCCTTCCATCTGCCCTTGTAGGATTTGCAAAGCTCTGTAAAGACGGGGATCATCAATTCCTGGCAACTGCAAAGCGTATAGGAGAAAAACTCTCCGACGGATACTCAATGGCGCCATTTGTTCCTGAGATTTTTTCAGAAAATGACTTTGCCGTATATTCCGTATGGAGCGTAGCGGAGATAATATGGCTAATGCGAAATTCAAAAAGTGCCGACATTCCCGATGCTGTCTTGTGCGAAAATGCGCGTTTGGCTTTTGCCATATTTGCTAGGAATCCGCGAGCCACAAACCGAGCAATAGCGTATAAGGCCGCGTATGAGATATTAAGAAGGCTGCAAAAAGACAAGAGCGACAACCCTTTATATTTGAGGGCTCTCGCATCTGCCGCTACCGTGTTGGGAGACAAAAATTTGTGTGCTGCGGCTGTTTCCGTTGCGGACGATATACTTAAAAATAAAAATTCCGAAGGCCTATTCTTTGAGAAAAAACGTTTTCCAATTTCCGAAAATGCGCTTATGGCAAGCGCCCTTTGTCATGTCTATAAAGCATCGGGTCAGATACGTTTTCTGGAGGCGGCAAGACTCTGTGCCGACACTCTTACAAAGGCTATGGCAGAATCTCCCAAAGCCTTGGCGTTTGAAAGCTCACAAGCATCTTTGGGAGATGTTGCTTATTGCGCAAGGGCCTGCGCCGACATATACATATTAACGCGCGATGAACGTTTCAGACGCAACACTATAGCTTTTGTAAACATGGCTTACAATAATTTCTACAATGACGGAATATTTAGAAACAATTCAAATTCAAGCCCTCTTTCCCATCTTGCCCGTCCCTTGGCCAACAAGGACTCATTCCTGCCCTCTCCAGATGGAGTGATGGCCCAGATAGAAAGCGACAAACGCAATTTGAATATTCTAAACGAGCCATTTTCTACATTTAAAATTTCAGACAAGCTCTCGGAATTATCAGCAAGAAACCTCTCCGTATCTCCGTTTGAAAACCTTTCTAAAGCTTCTCTTCGACTGGCATTCATGCCAAATATACTAATGAAGTAGTAGCGCAGGAAAATCTCATAAAAACGCAGTCTGCCAAGCAGACTGATATTATAGAAATAATATTAAAACTCAAAAAGTAATCTACGTAATAATAAACTATTTCTCGAAAAAATATACGGGAATTTTTGCAAACATAACCAAAGACCTTTAAATATTGCACAAATAAAAAAATTTTTCTGCAGAAGGTAAAAAATATTTAAATAAAAAAGGGCGCTCGGAAACTTCCGAACGCCCTTCATTTTTTCAGTCAAAGCCCTAAAGAAGCATCTGGATAAAAATCCATATTACTTCTTTTCAGGAACAGCCGCCATCTTCTTGTACTCTTCCCAACGGGTATTGACAAACTCCTGAGCCTCTGCATCGAGGAGAGCCGCCCTTTCGGGATTTGCACGCTGAAGCTGCTTAAACCTGTTCTCGGCCGACATATATTCCATAACCGGAATCTTCGGATCGCGTGAGTCGAGCTTAAACGGATTCTCACCCGCAGCAATCTTGCGCGGATCGAACCTGAACAGCGGCCAGTATCCGCTGTCGACAGCTTTCTGCTGCTGCGCCGGACCATTTACAAGGTTGTAGCCATGGTTGATGCAGTGAGCATAGGCTATGACTATCGACGGACCCTTGTAGCTGTTCGCCTCCGCAAGAGCCTGAGCAACCTGTGTGTCCTTAGCACCCATTGCAACCTGAGCAACATATACGTTGCGGTATCCCATAGCAAGCAGGCCAAGATTCTTCTTGGGTGTGCTCTTACCCGATGACGCAAACTTTGCAACTGCGCCCAAAGGCGTGGACTTGCTCATCTGGCCGCCAGTGTTGGAGTAAACCTCGGTGTCGAGAACAAGCACATTAACATTCTTGCCGCTCGCCAAGATGTGGTCCAAACCGCCGTAGCCGATGTCGTATGCCCAACCGTCGCCACCTATTATCCATACGGACTTCTCCACCAAGTCGTCGGCCAAAGGCTTAAGCTGCTCCGCCTCAGGAGAATTGTCAGCTGCAAGCTTCTCCTTTAGAGCCGCAACCCTTTCGCGCTGGGCAGCTATATCGGCCTCCGTCTCCTGCGAGGCATTAGCTATGGACGAGACAAAATCGTCTCCAAGCTTAGGAGCAAGCCTTGAGAGCAACTCCAATGCTATCTTGCGCTTTGAATCCAAACTCATGCGGAAACCAAATCCGAACTCCGCATTGTCTTCGAATAGAGAATTTGACCAAGCCGGCCCTCTGCCATTCTTGTCCACACAATAAGGAGTGGTTGGCAAGTTGCCGCCGTATATGGAAGAGCAACCAGTGGCGTTAGCTATCAACAGCCTGTCGCCGAAAAGCTGGGTGAGCATCTTGATGTACGGAGTCTCTCCGCAGCCGCCGCAAGCTCCGGAAAATTCCATGAGAGGCTGACGGAACTGTATGTCCTTAACAGTATATCCAAGCCTGATCCTGTCCGGATTGGGCAACGAAAGGAAGAATTCAAAGTTTTTCTTCTCCTTCTCGCGCACAGGCTCCTGCGCAACAAGCTTAAGCGCCTTGACTGAAGGATCCGCCTTGCTCTTGGCCGGGCATACTGCAACGCAAACGCCGCACCCTGTGCAATCTTCAGGCGCAATCTGTATTGTATAAGAGCAATCTGGATTGTCCTTAGAACGGAACGCAACATGCTTGAAGCCCTCCGGAGCCTTCTCAAGCTCGCTATTGGGATAGAACTTCGCACGGATTGCCGCATGCGGGCATATCGTGGCGCACTTAGTGCACTGTATGCAAATATCAGGATTCCACTCAGGTATCTCTATTGCTATATTGCGCTTCTCCCACTGCGTTGTAGCTGAAGGCCATGTGCCGTCAACAGGCATTGCCGATACAGGAAGTTTGTCGCCCTCGTTCCTCATCATAACCGCCGTTACGCGCTTGATAAAGTCTGGCGCCTTGTCCGAAACCGCCGGCGGGAAGCCCTGCTTTGCCGTAACCTGCGCAGGTACCTTTACCTCGTGCAAGTTCGCCACAGAAGCGTCTACCGCAGCAAAGTTCTTCTCTACAACCTGCGGGCCCTTCTTGCCGTAGGTCTTCTCTATGGAAGCCTTGATCTTTGCTATGGCCTCATCCTTGGGAAGAACACCAGATATCGCAAAGTAGCACGTCTGCATTATCGTATTGATTCTGCCGCCCATGCCCATCTCCTTGGCAACCTTGTAAGCGTCGACCGTGTAGAATTTAAGATGCTTCTCTATTATCTGGCGCTGCACGTCCGCATTGAGGTGGTTCCATACATCTTCTGCCGAATATATAGAATTTAACAGGAATGTGCCACCCTCTGCCGCACACGCGAGAACATCGTACTTCTCCATGAAAGAGAACTGATGGCACGCAACAAACTGCGCATTCTCCACAAGGTACGGCGCACGTATGGGATCCGGCCCAAAACGCAAGTGCGAAACCGTTATACCGCCGCTCTTTTTGGAGTCGTAAACAAAGTACGCCTGCGCGTAGTTCGGAGTCTCGTGCCCGATAATCTTAATTGTATTCTTGTTCGCGCCTACTGTACCGTCGGAACCCAGACCGAAGAATACTGCGCTGAGTATCTGCGGATTGTCCAACTTGAAGGAGGCGTCGTACGGAATTGAAAGATGGGTTACATCGTCCACTATGCCCACGGAGAAATGGTTGAGAGGCTTGTCGGCCTTCATATTGTCGAACACGCCCTTTGCCATCGCAGGAGTAAACTCCTTGGAACCAAGCCCGTATCTGCCACAAAGTATCTGTGGATCGAAATCTTTTTCAACCAAACCGCTATTGCGAGCTTCCGACACTGCCGAGGCTACATCCAAATAAAGCGGCTCGCCCAAAGAACCGGGCTCTTTTGTCCTGTCGAGCACAGTTATGGTCTTTACCGTCTTTGGCAATACAGACACAAAATGCTTGAGGCTGAACGGACGATACAAATGAACCTTAAGAACTCCGTACTTTGTTCCCTCTTTGGCGTTGAGGTACTTGATAGTCTCCTCTACTGTCTCCGCACCAGAACCCATTATTACAACAATCTGCTGCGCATCGGCAGCGCCCTCGTAAACAAAGGGCTTGTAATACCTGCCCGTGAGCTTGCCGAACTTCTCCATCTGCTCAGCTACTATGTCTGCAGCGGCATCGTAGAACTTGTTGCGGGCCTCCAACGCCTGGAAGAATACGTCCGGATTCTGCGCCGTACCCCTTATAAACGGAGCATCTGGCGAAAGCGCGCGCTTGCGGTGCTCTATAACCTTCTCGTAAGGTATCATAGAGCTTATCTGCTCATCGGAAAGCATCGTGTAGGTGTTAACCTCGTGCGAAGTCCTGAAACCATCGAAGAAATGCAGGAAAGGCACGCGGGAAATAAGCGTCGATGCATGCGCGATAAGAGCCATGTCGTGAGCTTCCTGCGCGCTGTTTGAGCAAAGCATTGCAAATCCGGTCTGGCGACATGCCATAACGTCGCCCTGGTCGCCAAATATCGAAAGACCGTGGCTGGCCAATGCGCGCGCGGAAACGTGCATGCAAAAAGAGTTAAGCTCGCCGGCTATCTTGTACATGTTGGGAATCATCAAAAGAAGCCCCTGCGACGCCGTAAATGTAGTTACCAAAGACCCCGTCTGAAGGGCGCCATGCACCGCTCCGGCTACGCCGCCCTCGCTCTGAAGCTGGGAAATTTCAGGCGTTGAACCCCAGATGTTCTTCTTGCCCTTCATGGCCCATTCCTCGCATGACTCCGCCATGGGAGACGAAGGCGTGATGGGGTATATCGCCACGGTCTCGCTAACTCGGAACGCGACGGACGCCACCGCTTCATTGGCGTCGGTTATTGCACTGTTTTTATCTTTCATATCTTATTTGTTTATTTGAAATCTGAACCGCATTTTTAGACGACAAACGCATCTCTTTTCCTCATAATATCGGACAAATGAGGTTGTCTCCTAGAAAAGCACTCAATCCTACATGCTTTACAATTATCCCCTCTCGTCAAATAAATTCGACACAAATTACACCCTATAAGCCTTGTTTTTAAGGCATTTCTAAAGTTTTCACAAATTTTTCAAAACAAACCCCAATATTTTTCGACTCCAGCCTTAATCGATTGAGCTTTTATTCTTTTAATCTCTCTATCTTCAAAACCATACTAAAGGCATTTTCCACTCATCAAAAACCTATTTACTAAAACATAAATAACCTAATATACACTAAAAGAATCTTACGTGCGGTATAAAAACAATCTAAGTAATATTATTGTATCAAATTCTTTTATATATCGAAGGGATCCGTAAAAGTTTCGTCGGCAAGAACTGTCTTGCCTGAAAGATTCGTTATACCCGTAATCTTGAAATACAAATCTCCATCTGCATTGTAAGGAATCTTACAAAGAGGATTCTCATATGGCAATGTGTAATACATGCTCCTCGATTCCCCCGCCTCCAATACGGAAGGGAAATCCAATTTTATAACAGCCTGTCCCCACGGATTTCTCCTATTTTTATTTTCGTAAGACAACAACACATACACGCAAGAGATATCCCAGCTTGAGTTATTAGCTATCTTCATCTTTATATTAGGATTATCTCCCCAGAAATTGAACGATTCCACCTCAAAATCTATCTGTCCAATTTTCTCTTTACAGATTTCTCCTATATATTTGTTCAATATTTTCCTCTCGATATCGTGGGCTTTGTCTATTATCAGCCTTGCGGATCTCGACACGGAGAAATCGTTGCTGCTAAGCCTGCTTTCTACTGCAGCAACTAAACTCTTGTGCGACGATATTAAATTCTTTGGCGTCTTGCCGTTGAAGGAATCAAAAAAATTATCTCCGCGAACGTTATAGTTGTATGCTGCAAAGAGAGAGACTATCCAGACATATTCATCGGCATTCTTATCATCTTTTATATTGTCTAGAGTCTTCTTTATCTGCGGATACAAATCTGAAGCTTTAGTTGCGGAATACCTCTGCGCATTTGAATAACTCGCCGAGACAATCAGAATAAACGCAAGCAAAAACCTTGTAAGCCGCGATATATTAAACATATACTTATATTGGAACACGCTTTTTAAAAGTTAAGAACCTACTACGCCTACCCTCCTGCGCAACGCTATTCTCCAGCGGATAAATATATATTTTCTAAGAATATTATTCTATGCCTATAAAAAAATTGGCGGCACCTACACCACGCAAGCGCCGCCGGGTCCCACCGATAAGGCAAGTATCTTACAGAACATCTACAACCTTAAAGGCAGACAAAATTTCTCGCTCTCAAATAAACTCAGTACAAAGGAAATTCAAATGACAAAATGAGACGCTCTTCCGTTGTGATTGCGTCGGAAGAATTGATGGTGTCGTACTCGTACGAATAACGCAAAGCTATATCCATAATATCGGTTGCATGAACAACCAACCCCAGCATAAAATCCAACGTATGCTGGCTGAAGTTCGTAGCGTTCTGACCAAAATATAAAGACTGCTCTAAACGCATTATGCGGTTGAAGTCCCATGAAAAATTCTCCGATACAACTCCCATAACAACCCAGTGAGAATCGTATCCGCTCGCGCATACATATCTGACCGCCGGACCAGGACCCATACTGAACTTCATGCCGGAATCCGGAAACTCAAAACTCGCACCAAAAGTCATACCCTCGTCAACCTCGTGGCGTATGCCCTTGACCATATCTTTCTTGTAATCCAGAAGATTCTCTAAATATATTTTATACGTACCAGCATTTCCAAATGGACTTTCTATAGATTGGGTTAAATCGCGCCGGTATGTGGTATCCAAACCGTATTTATCGGTAGTATTACTCTTGATGTTAGATACCGTCTCTTGGGTGTAATCGTAATACAAATTAAAGTCGAAATGATTCATGTCTCCGCCCCAATTCTTGTTCCCGGAGAATGAAAAAGAATATGAAATAAGTTCAGAATTTGTCTTCTTATATTCTATGCCTCCCCTAATTTTAAATTTCCAGCCTTCTGGAATGGTATCCTGTAAAAAATATTTATATTCGCGCATCCAAGCCGGAAGATCCGCATATGGATCGGGCGGAACATTATCTGCTACTGCCTCAGTTGAAGCTGGCTTTGCCTCCGCCGAATCTGATGCGGCTACAACCTGTTCGGCAGCTCCATCGCCAGATGCGGCAGATACCTGAGGAACATCTCCATCAACAATTCTCACCACAGAATCAGACGGTATATTCAAGACTCCCATCGGCGTCTTAAAAGCGTAAGAGCCAGAATCTTTGCCTATTACCTCTCCGGTAATTCTATCCCCATTCTTAAGATATAAAAGCGACGCCCCCGCCTCTACCGAGATCGCAAGCGGCAGGAAAGCCGCAAGTATGAATCTAAAAAACTTCATAATTTCTAATTTTAAAAGTTCTTAACCTACAACCCCCATATTAAATGACAAGCATATTATCCTTTACCACAAAAATTGACACATTTAGCCGTATAAGAAGGCTATTCACCAACACAAAAACTCAAAAAATTAAATTTATAATTTGAGAAACGCATACAACAAACAGAATTTTCATTGTAGAAATTAAATGTTGAAAATAAATCGGGGAAGGTCTTTATAGAAAGTTTTAATATAAAAAACCCGCAAGGAAAGAATTTTACAAATGGCAGTTCCGCTTTCTCAAGTTATAACAGTTGCTAAGTATGCAATATCAAAGAGCCTAAAGGGCCAAAAACGCTATCCGTTGGTTCTTATGCTTGAACCTCTCTTCCAGTGCAATCTAAAATGTTCCGGTTGCGGAAAGATACAGTATGGCGCAGATGTCCTGGCAAAGAGAATGTCAAAGGAAGACGCCTGGGCAGCAGCAGAGGAATGCGGCGCACCTATAGTTAGCATAGCCGGCGGAGAACCTCTGATACACGAGGAGATGCCCCAGTTGGTTGAAGGGCTCATAAAGCGCGGAAAATACGTGTATCTATGCACCAACGCACAGATACTTTCTAGGAAGATAGACCTCTTTAAGCCCAGCAAGAATTTGTCTTTCAGCGTGCATCTTGACGGAAACGAACAAATGCACGACGGCAACGTAAACAAAAAGGGGGCATACAAGATAGCCGTAGAAGCCATAAGAGAGGCGCTCAAGAGGGGCTTTAGGGTTACAACAAACACAACCATATTCAACAATGCAAATCCAGAAGCCGTAAGGAAGTTCTTCGACGATATGACGGAGCTTGGGGTGGAGGGCATGATGATATCCCCCGGATTCCCATACGACAAAGCTCCCAATCAGGATATATTCTTAGAGCGCAAAAAGACGGTTGAACTATTTAAAAAGATATTGAGCAATCCCAACAAGAAATGGGTGTTCAACCATTCGCCAAGCTTCCTCGCATTTTTGAAGGGCGAGCAAGATTACGACTGCACTCCGTGGGGCAATCCTACATACAGCATATTTGGTTGGCAGAAGCCATGCTATCTTATAAACGACGGATACTGCAAGACGTTCAAGGAGCTTATGGACAGCATAGACTCCTACGACTTAGGTGCAAAGGGAACGCGTCCGGAATGCAAAGACTGCATGCTTCACAGCGGCTACGAACCTTCCGCCGTGTGCGACACTTTTGGAAGTTTTGCGGGTCTAATGCGCGCGGCAAAGCATTTTAGGAATTTCTATAAAAAATGCTGAAAGCATAGGTAAAGCTACGTATTTTTTCAAAGATTTGCGGGCGTACTGCTTCTGACTGCGACCGCCCGGATAGGTGCTGAAGTGATATCTGTTGGTTTTCCAGAGCCGTTTAATCTGCCGGAAATTTGCGACGGAATCTTCCGCGAAGGCGGAAGCCTGCAAAAACTTTTTTCTCTCGAGCATAGGAACGCCCAACAAGAGATGGCCTATGCGTGCGCGCAGGCGTTTTGTTCGGATTCGAGCTTGATATTTGAGGCGGGAACTGGAGTTGGCAAGAGTCTGGCATATCTTGTAGGCGGAATAATTGCGGCAGTTGAATTTGGCAGGCCATTTGTGGTTTCCACGCATACAATAGCGCTTCAGCAGCAGATAATACGCAGGGAGTTGCCGCGCATACGCGAGCTTTTTGCAAAGACGCCTTCCTTGCAAAAATACGCAGACTTCAAATGCGAGCTTCTTCTTGGCAGGGGGAACTATCTTTGCACAAACCGACTAAAGCGCGCCATTGCTGAAAAGACCGATCTTTTTGGCTCAAAGCAAAGCCTTGAGATTGAGCGAATAGCCCGCTGGGCAATAACCACAAAGACTGGCCTTTTTGAAGAGCTTAATCCGCCGCCGGATTGGGAGGTCTGGAGCTGGGTGAATGCGGATTCGTCTTCATGCTCGTCGAAGAAGTGCTCCGACGGAACTTGTTTTTATCAGAACGCGCGCAGGCGCGCTGCGGCGGCAGACATCATAATAGTAAACCACAGTTTGCTATTTTCTATGATAGCCTCGGGCGCCGGAACCGACGCCGACACAAAGGGAGTTCTTCTGCCTGGCGACATGTGTGTTTTAGACGAGGCTCACCGAATACCCGAAGTTGCCGGAGACAATTTTGGACTATCATTGAGCAGATCTGCCGTTGCGCGCGAGCTAAGGAGAATATATGATCCCAAGACGCGCAGGGGGCTCGCCGCAAGATGGAAGATTGCCGACGAATTTGACAGGCTTGCTGTTGCCAGGGCCATAGAAGCCGTAGACGACTTTTTTGGAGGCATACGGGAAGAGTTTCTATCAAGCCGCGACACCGTTGCTCTGAGCGCGCCAGAATGGACTGAACCTCTTTTAAGCGATCCCTTCGACGCTCTTGCCCAAACGCTCGACAAGCTTGCCATGCGGGCCAAGACCGACGACCAGAGCGACGAGCTTAAAGATTTTAAGCGCCGTATAATCTCCATCAAGAACGCCGCAGAAGAAGCTGTATTTCTAGCCAATGACAAGCAGGTATATTGGCTTGAGAAGCCATTGTCGGATCCATTGGGGGCAACCATAAGAAGTGCGCCCCTCGATGTTGCTCCGATACTTTCAGAGGTTTTATTTTCCAAGGGAACAAGCGTGATATTAAGCTCGGCAACTCTTGCTGTTGGAGAAGACAATCTTCAGAATTTTCGGGATTCTGTGGGCGCTTACGGGGCAGAATGCATGGTATGCCCTTCCCCATTCGACTACCGCAGAAACATGAGAGTTCTGCTCTTCGACGATTCCCCAGAGCCCGACAAGAACTCCAAGAAGCTTGAATGCGACTGGCTCGCAAAAAACATAGCAAGTTTATGTTCGGCAGTTAAGGGGGGAACTCTCGTGCTCTTTACCGGATATTACGAACTGAACAAGTGCGCCGGTCTACTGCGCGAATTTGAGTGCATGCAGGGAAGAAAGATATTGGTTCAAAAGGACATGCCGCGAGACAAACTTGTGCAGGTTTTTGAGGAGAGCGGCAATGCCGTATTGATGGGGACGGACTCTTTCTGGACAGGAATAGATGTTCCGGGAGACGCACTCAGGCAGGTGATAATAACGAGGCTGCCGTTTGACAATCCGGGGCATCCGCTATTGTCGGCAAGGGTTGACAAATGTGCGGCGGAGGGAGGGAATCCGTTCAAGCAGATAAGCATTCCTGCGGCTGTAATAAATTTCAGGCAGGGTATAGGCCGTCTGATAAGGAAGAAGAGCGATAAGGGCCTTGTATGCGTGCTTGACTCAAGAATACTAAACAAACCCTACGGCAAGAGTTTTATAGACGCGCTTCCGAACAAAGACTTTATAAGGGTTGATTCCGACAGCGCTTTCGACGCGGCCTTCGAGGCCGACCAAAGCCTGCGATAATGCGTGCATTGTAGCATTAAGGCTTGAATTTTGTCCAAAGTTTTCTTGACGGCAAAGAGTGGTGTTTTTATCATTGTTTCAAATTCCATTTAATTGAAAAAACGATGAAATCCTCTTTTCTTATATTTTTACTTGTGTGCATAGGCGCGGGATATTTCTACTACGAGACTCAAATGCGCAAACCCAAGCCTCAGCAAAGTTCGGACGACGCCGAGATAGCCGCACAGGTGATGGACGCACAGGTTGAAGATTATACCGCTCCGGAGGTTTCAGACAAGCTTACGCAGAGGCTGCTTTTGGAGGCAAAAAAGCTTTTCCCTGAGGCCTCTGAAGAAGCGCATGAATCATGGGCAAGAACACAGAAAGCCGCAAAAGATAAAATAGATGCGCTAAAAATTCCATCTTACATTCCAGAAAGCGAATACAAGAATTTTACAGCCTACGTCAGAGATGCAAATCCATTCCAATACCAGAATCAATATATTGAATTGAAAAAGGCGCTTGGATATATAGCAGACATGGAAAGGGTATCAAAGGCCAACGGCGTAGATACGGCAGACTTCAATGAAAAGCGCGCAGAGGTGGAAAAAAAGTTTCGTTTCGACTACAAGAAACAGAGCGAATTCATGAGCGAATACGCAGAGGCAAAAAAGAAGATGGCCTCATACAAGAATACGCTTCCAAAGGAGGAGTTCACTCAAAGAGTGCAGCGGGCAATGAAGAAATATCCGTTCTCGCCGGCAGAGGCTGTTAAGGAGTTTGCTGACCAGTGCGCGGCGGCAGACAGAATAGAAAGCGAGTTTTCAGACCCGAAGTATGCTGCAAGAGTGCGCATTGCCGAAAACGAATTTCCCTTCGACTACGTAAAGCGCTACGAGAGCCTGAAGGCGGCTTCGGACGTATCTACCTCAAAGGGTGCAGTTGCTCTTATGGATTTGAAAAATGCCAGGGGAGAGCCAATATCCACAGAGCCCATATTTCTTCTCAGGACAATCACCGGGGCAAAGCCAGCAACACTTACTAGCCTAAGGGGGCGCAAGGTTCTGCTCATGCCCTTCTTTGTTCCCGAGGAGGGAAGCAAATACACATTTGAAAACGGCAAAGAAACTGTTGTGTGCTCAAAATTTATATGCTCAAAGGACTATCCTATAACATGTTTCTTCCCGGATTCAGAGCCACAAACGGCGCCTGCGGTATTCATGACTGCTGAGGCGCTTGCACAGATAAGCGGCTTACCAGAGATAGTGATAGGCCCAAACGAAGTTGGCGTTCTTAGTATGGACGCGGTAGTGCCAACGGTTACGGGAGAAGCACATGTAAGGCTTGAAAGCCCATTGAAATCGTTCCCGTCTGGCTGCGTAATGATAGACAAGGCCACCGGTATTTATGTTTCGCTTTCTGTGGACTATCCGCGCGCGCCGTATCTGCCTGAGAGGGCCTCGCTGCCGTCGGCCGATACGCTTGTAGGTTCGGAAACCCCGGATGCGCGCGTTTACAGAAACCTCATATTGCGTCTCAGCACTTTTGAGAGGGTATTTAGAGAAAAGCAGGAGCTTGGAATGAACAGGTTTGTGAAGCCTTCCGAACTTGAAAATTGGGACAATTTAAAAAAGGAGAATATAGACGCCCAATATGCGCTTTTGGAAAAGATATACAAACGCTCTAAGGCTCTGGTAAAATTTTTCATGACAAACAACCTTGAATCTATATCTGAGGTTGATGAGCTAAAACCTCTGTACGAAAAGGCAAGCGCCATAATGAGGAAGTCTTCAAAAGCCACACGCGGCCAACAGAGAGATTACCATTCTGTTCTTATGGATTTTGTGCGTAAAGACATCTACAATGTCTCGCCAGATAAGTTTAATGCGGCATTGAGAGAAGAGGCGGAGCATCAGCTTGAGATAAGAAAGATGATTATAGACTATATAACATCTGCCGCCAGCGACGGCAATCTTGAAGCCCTATATCCGCAATGAGAATTGCGCAAGGCCTATCAATTGCGATAGGCCAATACGGTGTTGCAAAATATACTCCTTTATCTAATTGGCGGAGTACTCTTGAAATTTAATATCTACGCCATTTGGTATAGCAGCAAGTTGTGTTGCATAAATAAAGATAGAGCAGTCTGCAATGGAAACCGAAAAGAACCTGTAATAGAAATTCTGGAAATATCAGGCAGATCTAAGAATATATAGATCAGTTGAAATTGCCCTTAAGATAGTTTGCCAATATGGCTTGGGCTGCTTTTATCTGCTCGGCAGAAAGCCTTTTGGAAAGAGACTCCGCGCTATCAGCTGCCGGATATCCGTTCTTCTCAGAGAGTTTATACCATGCGTAAGCCTTGACGGAATCGCGCTTGGGAAAGTTGTCTAAATCGAACAATTCGCCAAGCTTAAATTGGGCGAGATTATCACCCTGCTTAGCGGACTTCTCAAGCCATTTCAGAGCCTCGTTAAGATCTCTATCTACACCCACACCCTTCATATAGCAGGTTCCAAGTGCGCATTGGGCCGAAGCATTGTTTTGCGCGGCAGCCTTAAGATACCACTTTACAGCTTCTTTATAGTTTAAATCCACTCCAAGACCTTTCTCGCAAAGAACACCCAAATTGTACTGGGCATTTGGAGATTTCCTCTCCGCAGCCTTGGCAAACCACTTTGCGGCCTCGGCGTAATTCTGCTCGACACCAACACCGTCCTTATAGCAGTTGGCAAGCGCAAACTGGGCGCGAATTAACCCTCCCTCGGCAAGTTCCTTATATATCTTTACCGCCTCAGGCAAATTCTTTTCCACACCTTCACCATCAAGATAGCAGCAGGCAACATTATCCTTTGCCAACACGTACCCCTTGTCTGCCGCTTTCTTAAACCATTTAAAGGCCTCTTCGTAATTGCGCTCGACCCCTCTTGCATTTGAATAGCACAAGCCCAAGTTATTCTCGGCATATACATTGCCTTTCAATGCGGCTTTCTGATAAAATTGAAAAGCCTTTGAGAGGTCTTTTTTTACGCCTCTGCCTAACTCATACATTACCCCTATATTATTGATGGCAGAAATGTCTCCTTGGGCTGCGGCCTTATTAAACCATTTGTATGCCTCCTTATAATCTTGCTTTGAATTATAGCAAACTCCAAGGCTATACTGGGCGCTTGCATTACCTTTCTCTGCTAGCTGTCTGTATAACTGTATGGCTTTTTCCAAATCTTTTTTCACCCCCAAACCATTCCTATAAAGAGAAGCCATATTGCCTATAGAATAATCATTACCTTGATCGGCTGCTTTTTTATACCATTTAAAAGCCTCTGCGTAATTTTGCTCTACCCCTTCTCCAGACTCATAGCATACTCCAAGATTATTCTGAGCTCTTGAATGTCCTTTTTCCGCAGCTTGCTTATACAACTGCACGGCTCTAACCAAGTCTTTCTCAACTCCCAACCCTTTCTTGTACATATACCCGAGGCTGCATATAGCTCTTTCATTTCCCTGGCTTGCGGCCTTCTTATACCATCTCGCAGCCTCTGCGTAATCTTGCTTTACTCCTTTGCCGTACTCATAGCATAAGCCAAGATTATTCTGAGCAGTAGAGTCTCCTTTTTCCGCAGCTTGCTTATACAACTGCACGGCTTTAACCAAGTCTTTTTCAACTCCCAACCCTTTCTCGTACATATACCCAAGATTACAGGCGGCGCTTCTATTCCCTTGGCTTACGGCCTTCTTATACCATTTCACAGCCTCTGCGTAATCTTGCTTTACTCCTTCTCCAGACTCATAACAATATCCGAGATTATTCTGCGCCCGTGCATATCCCTTCTCAGCAGCTTGCTCATACAACTGTGCTGCCTTAACTAAGTCTTTTTCAACTCCTAACCCCCTCTTGTACATATACCCAAGGCAACAAATACCTCTTGCATCGCCCTGACCCGCAGCCTTTTTATACAATTTCACAGCCTCTGCGCAATCTTGCTTTACTCCTTTGCCGTGCTCATAACAATATCCGAGATCATTCTGCGCGGTAGACATTCCATTCTCCGCAGCCTGACGATAAAACTGCGCGGCCTTTGTGAAACTCATCTCAACCCCTTCTCCCTTTTCATACATATCGGCAAGGGTGATTGCTGCGTCTAAATATCCGTTTTCAAGAGCTTTCTTGTACCATTTAACTGCCTCTTTGTAATCTTGCTTCGCTCCATCTCCGTAATGATAACATGATCCAAGATTATTCTGAGCCCGTGCGTATCCCTTCTCCGCAGCCTGCCTATATAATTGTATTGCCTTGCTTAAATCTTCATCAACGAAAATATATTGGGAGAGTTCTCCAAGACTATTCATCGCGTATGCATCTCCGGTCTTGGCGGCTTTGCTGTACCATTTAAAGGCTTCTTTGTAATCTTGCTTTACACCAATTCCCATCTTATAACAAAATGCAAGATTATTCTGGGCGTAAACATTTCCTTTCTCCGCGGCATACCGGTATAGCTGTACAGCCTTATAGAGGTCTTTCTCAATACCATGCCCTCATTCATACATCTTGCCGAGCATTGTGGCTGCGTCTAAATATCCGTTTTCAAGAGCCTTTGTATACCACTTTACCGCTTCTTGAGGATTATAGCGCTCGTTATGCTCGTCGCTATACATAACTCCCAATGCGTACTGGGCTTGAGGATTGCCTAAATTTGCGTAAAGATAATCTCCATAAAATGTATTTGATAAATAACTATGCAGTGCAAAATATACAAATACGACAAAAGCTAAGGATATTGTTATCAGAATGCCCTTTTTCATATGGTAAAAAATTAGTACAATTATATTGGATTTTCAAGATTTAACAAACTATCCCGCTTTGCAGCAGATATAGTACAAAAAAGGCATATCCACGTAGATCGCAGATACGCCTTCTTAAAAAAACGGAATCTGTTAAACCTAGGTTAAAATGGAAGAAATGAGTTTATACTTCCAACGACATGATATAGTCGTTCATATAGAATCCGCCGCCTATGTCGAAATCGCCCTCGCGGACCTTTTTCATTCCCATGTGCTTATAGAACTCAAGAGCCTTATTGCTGCGGTTTACATTCAGCTCTATAGTGCATTTCTCCGGCTGAACAGACTTTACATATTTTACAGCTCCTGCAAACATGAAACCACCCACACCTTTGCCCTGCCAATCTGGCATGACATAAATTTTCTGAAGATGAAAGAGCTTATCGCCCTGCCTTTCAACAGATATGTACCCGCAAGGAGTCTCTCCGGAATACGCTATGAAATAAACATGACCGGAGTCCATTTGGCTGTTTAGGCTATCTTGCGAATACATCATATCCATCATGTATGCCGTCTGTTCCGGAGTTAAAATTGCCTTGTATGTGTCAGGGAAGGCAATCTCTGCCATAGAACGAATTAACCCAATATCATCTTTTGACGCTTTTTTCAGTTCTAAAATCATACCCACCTTATAATCCCTTTACCGCCGGCGTGCAAAACTTTTTTTAGGCTTGCAAGCACGCAGACCCTAAACACCTCCATACCTCTAAAAGCCTATTGAATGGGAAAAGTATATTTCTGCAAAAAGGGGTAATAGAACTAATTACTTGCTGGAAACACCAGGCGCAGTTGGAGGAGTGTCGTCTATTATTATGCGGAAACCCGTCATGCGGCTTCTTACATTTCTGCCGACGTCCCTGACGGGGAAGTCCATTAGAGAATCAGTCTGGGTTTGGGCATTTCCTCCCACCGTCTTAAAAGAAGTCTCGTGCGCCGACGACGATTTCACCCCGACAAATTCTGATACATTTCCCAAAATATCGTAAAAGCCCTTCATATTCGGCTGCTTTGTGCCAACCGAATGCGTCTTTGCGCCAGAATTTGTAATATTCCATGATATGGCGTTCAAATCTGCGTACTTCATAGACCCCAACGCCGCCTTGTACATCTCCAAACTTGGCAAAGAAACCTTCCTGCCAAGTATCCATGAGAGCCTCTGGCAAAATTTCTCCGCGTCTTCATACAATACAGACTCCACAGGAAGCTTGTCTTCCCTAACCCTTGAGGGGTTGTCCTGCATTATCTTGAAGTAGAAATCTTGGGGAATCTCCGTTGCAAACATTCTTATATTGCCAAACCCGTCGAGCTTTACAGCAGATTTATTCACATATTCGAGAATCTGCGGCAGATCCCTAACCATATAATTTATATAGCGCAGCTCCAACGCGAGATTCTCCGAGAGCATTGTGCTGTCTTTAAACTCGCTCTTAAAACGCTCCACCTTGCGGATAAGATTTGAGGAAATCTCCGCAACATCCCTATATGAGGCCTCGTAAAGAAGTTTGTCCAACGAGTATTTCTGAGACAGTATCTCAGCACCGAAACGGGAACTGTACACCCTGTCGCGCTGGCGCATATACTCTTTTGCGGCCTCGTCTGAGGCTCTGGCACTCTTAGGATAAAGAGAGTTCAGCTTGCGCTGGTCTTGCGCGGCAGCGACATATTCGTCGGCAGCACGCATGAAATCTCCAGATTTCTCGGCTTCCTTTGCTGCGGAAAGATGGGAATCGACCGAAGCCTCAAGCGGCATGGACTTCAACGAGTCTAAATCCTGCTCCAACCTCTTTAAGCGCGCAAAATCAACGTAAGACGTATTTGGATATTCTATGGAAAGCTTTATGAATTTTTCTATCGCCTTTTCAAATCCGGCCTGAGCCTCAGACCACCTTTTCTTATCGCGGGCATCGTAGGCAGCCTTTTCAGCCTCCATGCTCTCATCAAATAAAGGCTTTGCGGCTATCATGCGCATCTTTCGCTCCAGCGAGGCAACCTTTTGCACATTCTTGTATTCCGACAGGGAAAATTCAGAATTTATCCTGTTCTGCAGGGCGTAGGCCTCGTTGTAGAGATCCAAGGCAGCTTTGGAATCGACCTTCTCCACACTCTCGGCTTTTTTCTCAAACTGCGCCACCCTTTCGGCAACCTCCTTTGCATCTATATTCTGCAACATCGACTGGGACTTTATCAGCCTGTTGTTCTGAAGCCTATCCACACTGCCCGTAACCGACATGTAGGTCTCGCGGAGTTTTATCGCCCGCCTCAACTTATCTACATCAGCCGGGGTGATACCGCCTATTGACTGCTGCTTTTCAAACTCCTTTTCAAGAGCTTCGGCCTCGCGCAGGAGCGCTGCGGTATTTTCAATGCTGTCATAATCTCCGGCATCGCCTTCAACCATGGGACCGGGCTGCATGAGCGTCAGAAGAAAAACTCCGCCAAGCACAACTACGGCAGCCAATATCATCAAAAAATATTTCATACTTCTAAATTAAAAAAAGCTTATATCACCAGTGAAATTGCAAAAAACTAAGCCCACTGTCAAAATTTTCTTTTGTAAGCCACATATTTTGCAAAATTGCAAACCCCAAAAATTGTTGACTTAATGGCCCGCAGGAATATCATAAAGGGAATTTTTTAACATAAGGGATACTATGATTAATAAGATAGACCATATCGGTATAGCCGTCAAATCTCTCGACGAAGCCGTACCTTACTATGAAAAAGCCCTCGGCCTTAAGTGCGAAGGTGTTGAAACTGTGGAAGACCAGAAGGTCAAGACCGCATTTTTCAATGTAGGCGGAACGCATCTGGAGCTCCTCGAGCCGACTGCGCCAGACAGCCCAATCGCGAAATTCCTTGAGAAGAATCCCTTCGGCGGCGTACACCACGTTGCGTTTAACACTTCCGATGTAGTCGGGGCACTCTCCCAGGCGAAAGAGGCGGGAGTTCGTCTTATAAACGAGACCCCCAAGATTGGAGCGCATTCAAAGAAGATAGCCTTCTTGCATCCCAAGAGCACGATGGGTGTTCTGACGGAGCTTTGCCAAGACGGCGAATAAACAAATTTTACTCTTATTAATAATTAAAACTGCAATAAAATGATAGACAAAAAACTCCTCGACGAGCTCAAAAGACGCCATCAGGAAGCTCTTGATGCCGGCGGCAAGGACAAGCTCGCAAAGCGCAAGGAAAAGGGCCTTCTCTCAGCAAGAGAGCGTTTGGAGGTTCTATTCGACGAAGGCACATTCCAGGAATTCGGAATGTTTGTAACGCATAACTGCCACAACTTTGGAATGGACAAAAAGGTTCTTCCGGCCGACGGCATAGTTACAGGAATAGGCCTTGTTGAAGGCAGACCTGTTGCGGCGTTCAGCCAAGATTTCACCGTCAGCGGAGGTTCTTTGGGCTCCAATCATGCAAAGAAAATTTGCGACCTTATGAAGTTTGCCGGAACAAACGGAATGCCGGTTATAGGCATAAACGACTCTGGCGGCGCTCGCATACAGGAAGGTGTAGAGTCCCTTTCCGGATACGGCAAGATTTTCTATGAGAATGTTGCGCTTTCAGGCGTGGTTCCGCAGATTTCCATAATAGCGGGTCCGTGCGCGGGCGGAGCGGCGTACAGCCCGGCTCTGATGGACTTCATCATAATGACCCGCAAGAACTCCAATCTTTTCATTTGCGGACCGCAGGTAATAACGGCGGCCACGGGCGAGAAGGCGGATTTATCAATGTTTGCAACGGCTGACGCACATGCGACCGTTTCCGGCAACATACATCTCATAGCCGAAGACGACAAGCAGGCAGTACAGCTTGCCGCGGAGCTCCTCACGTATCTGCCCAGCAACAATACGCAGGATCCGCCGCACGACTTGAGCGTTCCTGTTGTAAAGACTTACGACGAAGAACTAAACAAGATAGTGCCCGACAGTTCAAAGGTACCCTTCAATGTATACGATGTAATTAACCGCATTGTAGACGAGAACAGCTTCTTTGAGATACAGAATTCCTTTGCCAAGAACATGGTTGTGGGCTTTGCAAGGATAGACGGTGTTGTGATAGGAATAATAGCCAACCAGCCGGCATACAAGGCAGGTTGCTTGGATATAGACGCATCGGATAAGGCATCGCGCTTCATACGCACTTGCGACGTCTTCAACATTCCGATCCTCAACCTGGTTGACGTTCCCGGATTCATGCCCGGATTGGCACAGGAGAGGGGCGGCATAATACGCCACGGTTCAAAGATGCTGTTTGCCTATGCATCTGCGACCGTTCCGAAAATCACTTTGATTATGCGTAAAGCATACGGCGGAGCTTATCTGGCTATGTGCTCTATGGATATGGGCGCCGACATGGTATTTGCCTGGCCGACAGCAGAGATAGCTGTTATGGGTGCAGAAGGCGCGGTAAAGGTTCTCTTCAAGAAAGAAATAGCCGAGGCTGCCGATCCAAAAGCTAAAGAAGCTGAACTCCGCGAGGAATACAGGGCAAAGTTCTCCACTCCCTACCAGGCTGCAAGCAAGGGCATGGTAACGGACGTGATAGAACCTGCGCAAACTAAGGGAGTATTGTCTATGGCATTCAGGGCTACGCTCTCAAAGCGCCAGACAAGGCCCGCTAAGAAACACGGCAACATAGCCATGTAAGGAGATTTACGCTTATGCAAATATTGGCGTCAAATTTCATAGAGTTGTATCCATCGTACTTGCAGATGACCAACTTCATGTTGGTCGGCTTTGCGGTGGTGCTCATAGCGCTGGCGTGCCTGTCGTTTATAACGAGCATAGTCGGATTCTTTTTTTGCCAGGCGGAAAAGCTCAAGAGCAAGGCAGCCGCAACTGCGGCGGCCGCTCCTGCAGCAGCTCCGGCGCCTACGGCTCCGACGCTGCCTAAAGGCGGCCTTGACGGAGCTCATCTTGCAGTGATAACAGCGGCAGTTTATTCCGTTTTAAACGGCGCAAAATGCAGGATAGTTTCAATATCTCCCTCTCAGAACAGCTCCATGTGGGTTGAGAGCGGCAGAATGTCCATATTCAATTCGCACAATCCAAAACGCAAATAGCACAAACAATAAAATTTAACATTTAATAAAAGACATGAAAAAATTACGCATAACAGTTGAAGGAAAAACCTACGACGTTGAAGTTGAAGTTCTCGGCGGAGAGACCGTATCTGCGGCTCCCGCGGCAGCAAGGGCAGTTCCTGCCGCAGCCGCTGCTCCGGCAGCCCCAGCACCTGCGGCTCCTGTAGCACCTGCGGCTCCAGCAGCGTCGGGCAGCGGAGTTCCCTGCCCCATCGCTGCGGTTGTTGTATCGGTTGACGTAAAGCCCGGCCAGCAGATCAAAGAGGGCGACAAGCTCGTTACCCTCGAGGCCATGAAGATGAATACCTTTGTGTTTGCGCCCCGGTCGGGCACGATAGACCAAGTTCTGGTATCCGCCGGACAAAGCGTTGCGGAGGGTCAGAACTTAGTTACATTCGCATAAGCGCGGAATCCGGATTCCCGCGCAGACTGTATGGCTCATGATAGAGTTCTTTTGCGCGGGAAAGGAATCTTCGTTTAAACCGAAACCAATCTTTCGCCGAAAATTTTTCGGCGGCAAATTTCAAAAAAAATGCTTCAAAGTTTAATAGATCTATTATCAAACACCGGCTTCTTCTACGTCGATTGGCGTATGGCGGTCATGTGGTTGGTGTCGATGGCGCTTCTGTATCTGGCTGTATACAGGCAGTACGAACCGCTTCTGCTCGTTCCGATAGCCTTCGGAGCGTTGCTGGCAAATTTGCCGACACTCGGAATGACCAATAAACCGGCAAATCCGATAGTCACTCCCGTTAGCGGCACCGTCAACTGTGTTGTGGTGAATGTAGGCCAGCAGATAACTATGCCCCGCGTGGTAAAGGAAGTTCCTAATACCCTTGCGGACCTTGTGGACGCAAAAGCCTTCAAGGAAACTGAATGGGCAATAAAGGAAATCGACGCAAGCATAGCGGCTGCCCAGAAGTCTGCAAATAACACTGCTCTTCAGGCTCTTACAGAAAAGCGCAACACTCTTACTGCAAAGATGAGTCAGCTCGAAGCTGGAGCGGCAAAGACATTTGCCGACTACTTCAAATTCTTGGAGGAGTCAACTTCCGACGAAGCCCGCACGAACAAGGCTATGCTTGCAAGAGGAATGCCAAATCTTTTGGCTATGGTTGCCACAGACGACAGAGCCTTGCAGTGGAAGAACAAGTTCTACCCTGTAAAGTTCTTTGGGCGCGACATTAAGGTGTCGGCTTCCGACAAGCTAATATTTGCCCAGAACGGAGGTACTGTTGTATCGCTTCCGGTAAAGGATGGAGACAAGGTATTGGGAGGCCAGGAAATCTGCGAAGTTTACAATTCTCATGCAGGCGGTTTGTATTACTATATACAGATGGGCGTTCTGCTCGAGATATTCCCCCCATTAATCTTCTTGGGTGTAGGCGCGCTGACAGACTTTGGCCCGTTAATTGCAAATCCTAAGACTCTGCTATTGGGTGCAGCGGCGCAGTTTGGCGTTTTGGCGACGTTCTTCGGAGCTACAATACTGGGTTTCTCATCTACTGAGGCGGCATCTATAGGTATCATAGGCGGAGCCGACGGCCCGACATCAATATTTACAACAAACAAGCTTGCACCGCATCTGCTTGCTCCAATAGCAGTTGCCGCATACAGTTATATGGCGCTGGTGCCCGTAATACAGCCCCCGATAATGAGGCTGCTTACAACCCAAAAGGAACGTAAGATAAGAATGAGCACACTGCGCAAGGTAAGTAAGCTTGAGAAGCTAATATTTGCGATAGTTGTAACTATATTCTGCATAATGCTCGTTCCGGACTGCTCGGCTCTTATAGGAATGCTCATGCTTGGAAACTTCCTCAGAGAGTGCGGAGTTTGCGAAAGAATAAGCAAAGCAGCCCAGAACGAACTTATAAATGTGATAACAATCTTCCTCGGAACATCCGTGGGTATCACAATGACGGGAGACCGTTTTTTGAGGGCAGACACCATTTATATACTTATATTGGGTGTTGTAGCATTCGGAATATCGACTGCGGCGGGAGTACTCTTTGCAAAGGGCATGAACTTGTTCCTGAAGAATAAGATTAATCCGTTAATCGGATCGGCGGGAGTTTCCGCAGTGCCTATGGCGGCGAGAGTTTCGCAGGTTGAAGGCCAAAAGGCGGATCCCTCGAACTTCCTTATGATGCACGCAATGGGGCCAAACGTTGCGGGAGTTATAGGAACGGCGGTCGTTGCCGGATTCTTCATAGCTTCGCTGAAGGATTTGGTCGCAAACTAAGAGAGAAAATTCCCTGAAAAATCCGGGGGTCGGACAGAATAGGTTCGACCCCTGGAGTTTTTTATAAAGCCAATTTTACATAAAAAATAACCACACATTACGGCTGGAAAGAAATATCCGGTCGGCTCAAAAGAGATGAAATACAAGATAATGACAGCCCAAGAGGCGGCAAGCCTCATAGAAAACGGCAATACATGCGCCGTCAGCGGTTTTACCCCGGCAGGCGCTCTAAAGACTATACCGGCGGCTATAGCGGCCAAGGCGGAGGAGGAGCATGCTGCAGGCAGGCCCTTTGCAATAAATGTGATATCCGGAGCCTCGACGGGCCCTTCGTGCGACGGCGTATTGGCAAAGGCTAAAGCCATAAAATTCCGCACGCCCTACCAGTCAAACGCAGACCTGCGCGCCGGAGCAAATGCCAATGAAATAGACTTTGTAGATATGCACTTGTCCATGGCGCCGCAGTTTATGAACTACGGATTCATGGGACAGATAGACTGGGCGATAGTAGAAGCAGCAGATGTATCCGACAACGGCGAGATACTTCTTACGACATCGCTTGGAACAGCTCCTACAGGGTTGAAACTCGCCAAGAAAATTCTAATAGAGCTAAACGAATACCACCCCGCCTCAATACGCGGCCTGCACGACATTTACGAGACGGCAAATCCGCCGATGCGCCGCGAAATACCAATATATGCTGCTGGAGACAGATGCGGCAAGGAGGTTGTAAAGGTTGATCCGAGCAAGATAGTTGGAATAGTCCAGACAAACAAGGCGGACGAGGTTGGCGGGTTTAAGCCAGCAGATCCTATAACAACCAAGATCGGGCAGAACGTAGCCGATTTTCTGGCTGCCGAAATGAAGGCCGGAAGAATTCCTTCCTGTTTCCTTCCCATACAGAGCGGCGTTGGTAACATTGCAAATGCGGTGTTAGGATCTTTGGGCAGCAATCCGGAAATACCTCCGTTTACGATGTATTCGGAAGTTCTTCAGGATTCAGTAATAGATCTGGTGGAAAAAGGACGCATAAGCGCGGCAAGTGCAACATCGCTTACAGTTACACCTGCAAAGATTCAAGAGGTGTATTCAAATCTGAAGTTCTTCAAGGAACGTTTGGTACTCCGCCCGCAGGAAATATCCAACAGCCCCGAGGTTGCACGCAGAATAGGTGTAATATCGATAAACACTGCAATAGAGGCCGACCTTTTCGGAAATGTCAACAGCTCGCACATCATGGGCAAAAACCTGATGAACGGCATAGGCGGCTCTGGCGACTTTACGAGAGCTGCGTACATATCCATATACACGGCTCCGTCGGTGGCAAAAGGCGGGCTCATAAGCGCGATAGTTCCGCTTGTATCGCACTGCGACCACAACGAGCACAGCGTGGATATAATAGTTACGGAATACGGCGTAGCAGACCTGCGCTGCAAGACTCCTGTGCAGAGGGCGCATATCATAATAGAAAACTGCGCGAATCCGGAATACAAGGATTTGCTCAGAAGCTATCTTAAGAGCGTAAAATGCGGACACACACCGCAGACCCTGGCAAAGGCGTTTACAATGCATGAGGCATTCTTAAAAGACGGCGATATGCGCAAGGCCGTATTCTAAGACATGAGACTTATAAAAAGCCCGGTACTGTTTATTCTGGCGATAATAACGGCAATGCCGTTATTATCGCAGGAGAGTGCCGGGCTTTTTTTTCTATCCAAGACTGGAGATGTTCCCGGAGCGGTGGCTCTAAGCGGAGCAAAAGACGCGGCTGAAGATTTCAGGAAAGATACAAAAAAAGACATAAAGATAACCCCGCATTCATATTCCGATGTAAATGAGCTGGGCACGCTATTGGAAAGAGCGTATATAAGCGGGGCTAAGGGAGCGATAATTGCGATAGATGGAGATCTGCCCCTAGCGGACGAAGACATATTGAATGCCAGGTTAAAAGACCTGCAGAAGAGAAAATTTACAATTGCCGTAATAGGCGGCAAAAACAATGAGATAGACACCCCTATAAAGGGAATAAACGACGAAGAAAAACTCCTCTCAAAGCTCGGCGAGATGATCGGGCAATATAGCGAAAAAATGGGATTTCAGGCGCTATCGTTTGCACCTGAGAATAACACCTACGAGTTTTCTGAGGAGATATCAAAAAAAATAGCCGACAAGTTCAGCGGCGGGGAAATTAGAAGAGCAAGTCTGTTTAGCATATATCAAGCTCAGCACGACAGGGAACTTGAAAGACAGGACAATTACGCGCTTATATTTTTATCGCCCGAGCTTCTTGCCGATGCGCACGCATTCAAAGCGGACAAAGACAGATTATTCAGTGTAGTTTTGGGCGCGCGTGCGGCGGTTATACAGTTATTTCAGCTGGGATACATAGATGCCTGCATAACCCCAGATTACTACGGATTTGGATATGCCGCAGCCCGAAGAGTAATAGAAAGAGCAATACTGGAAAGAGATTCTTTAGGGATTTTCAGATTGCCTCCAAAGGTTTACGACAAATCCAACACGAAAAAGTTTCTATCGGATTGGTCGCTATACTTAAATTAGTGCTTCAAGCAAGAATGTGCCATAAAAAGATCTACAGCTATCCGATAAACTTGCAATAGGCTTAAGATATTTTTATTTTTGATCAAAAGCCCCCTTACAGATTCTACCTGCGCAATATCAACATGCGCCAAAAGAAGCATTCTTTGCATTAGATAAGAACATTTTGCATATATATGCGATAATTTTATGCAAGAAATAGATATAAACATGTATTTACGCCCCACCCTATCTCTGATATGATTAATTCATACAGCAAGATTCACTGGAGACAAATACATGAAAGACAAGATAGCCATAATCACAGGAGCCGCACAAGGAATTGGGAAAGCCTGCGCACAGGCATTTGCAAAAGCGGGCGCAACAAGTATACTTGTAGATATAAATGAACCTATAGATCAGGCCAGAGAACTTGTCGAGGCCGGTCTAAAGGCCGAAAGCTACCGCTGTGATGTGTCAGACAAGGCATCTGTTATGGAAACAATATCAAGAATTGTGGACAAATATGGACAAATAGACGCCGCGGTAAATAACGCCGGGATTCAGACTCCACAGCGGCCTATGGCAGAAATAACCGACGAGGAATTTGAATGTACAGTGGCAGTAGATTTCAAAGGTGTGTGGAACTGCATGCGTTATGAAATATTGCAGATGTTAAAACAGAAATCAAAGGGTGCAATAGTCAATATATCCTCTCAAGGGGGAATAACGGCATTTCCGGGACAAGCGGCATACATAGCATGCAAACATGCAGTAATTGGCCTGACGAGAACCGCTGCTATGGATTATGCAGCCGTAGGCATACGTATAAATGCAGTCTGTCCGGGTGTTATAAGAACTCCTATGGCGGAAGAATTAATAAGGAGAAACCCGGAAGTTGAAAGAGAGCTCATCAGAGATATTCCTGCGGGTAGGCTTGGAGAACCCGAAGAGATAGCTCAAGCCGCACTCTGGTTATGCGAACCGAAGAACAGTTTTATAGCCGGACACGCACTGCTTGTAGACGGCGGATTTACGATCCATTAAATAGCCAACGCGAGGAAGATCTTATGGGTAATTACAACAGACGCAGATTCTTAAAAACTGCCATGATAAGCAGTGCAATAGGAATGATTGCCGCAAAAGATAGCATCTCCCAAAAGCTTGAACCATCCAGTCACAATTTAGCTGCAAAGATCTCTAAACAAAGAACGTTGGGAAGCGGAAGATTTTGCCTTTCAGTATCATCCATTGGATTTGGATGTATGGGAATGACATATAACCGCAGCGCCCATCCAGGAAAAGAAGAATGTATAAGATTAATTCGCAATGCCGTAGAACGCGGAGTTACCCTATTTGACACGGCAATCATCTATGGACCGCTAAACAATGAGAAGCTTGTGGGAGAGGCCTTGGAGCCATTTAGAGGACAAGTGGCAGTAAGCACAAAATTTGGCCACGAAGTTATAAATGGTAAAAGCACCGGCAAGCAGGATAGCCGCCCAGAGACAATAAAACGCTATTGCGACAATTCCCTTATGAGGTTAAGGGTTGATTGCATAGAACTCTTCTACCAGCATAGGTTTGATCCGAAGGTTCCCATTGAAGATGTTGCCGGAACTATGCAGGAGTTGATTGAAGCTGGAAAAATAAAACGCTGGGGGCTTTGCGAGGTAAATTCTGAGATAATTAAGAAAGCCCATGCCGTACAACCCATCACAGCAGTTCAGAGCGAATACCACCTTATGTGGCGCAACGTTGAAAAAAACGGAGTATTGAGCACATGCAGAGAGCTCGGCATAGGCTTTGTTGCGTACAGCCCAATAAATAGAGGATTTCTTGGAGGCAATATAAACGAATATACCAAATTCGACACAAAGAATGATAATAGACAAACTTTGCCAAGATTCTCGCCAGATGCAATACGTGCAAATATGCGCATTGTTGAAGTCTTAAACGAATTTGGAAGGCAAAGAGGGATGACATCTGCACAAGTTGGATTGGCGTGGTTATTGTCAAAGTCGCCATATATTGTGCCAATTCCCGGGACAACAAAGATATCGCATCTTGAAGAGAATTTAAGATCTGCCGAATTCCAATGCTCGCAGGATGAATGGAATAGTCTTGAAAACGAGCTCAGCAAAATTCCAATAATAGGAAACCGCTATAATGCCGAACAAGAAAGGCAGATAAGGGGATAGATGTAAATATTTACATGTAAATGGACTTTATATGGCATATTAATATAAACAAAACATAAGCAACTATGGAGTTTTCAGACATCAATTATATTCTAAAGAGAAAATTGCTTTTGAAAATGCCCATTGCTGGAGACTATCCGCTTGGATTTGGAGGTCTTGGAATTCATAGGAGAGATAGTTCAAACATAACTGAGAACTGTTTTTATAGGCCGCTAGCAACACTGACAATACAAGGCTCTAAATATTCTACCATAGGCGGAGAAAGATACTATCTAAGAGAGGGAGATTTTCTGGTATCCACAGTTGATATGCCCGCGCAGAACTATGTAGTAGATGCGAAGGATAAGAAACCATTTTTATCTATCTCTTTATACCTGGATAGATTTTTGATTACCCAGATATTGTCGGAGAATCCATCTTTATTGTCCAGTCAGGTAATTGAGGCACGAGGAACCGGAGTTGCAAAAATAGAAGCGGATATGCTTGCTGCATTTTTAAGATTCTTTGAATTGTCGGAGACCCCAAAAAAGATTGAGTACCTGTCTTCGGCGATGCTAAAAGAGATACACATACGCTTATTATTGTCACCTTTAGGAAAATACATATGCGGAATAAACGCTCCAAACGGAAGCGGCATTAAACTTGCAAAAGTAATGTCTTATCTGAGGGAAAACTATAAGCGAATGTTAAATATATCAGAACTCTCTAAGCTTGCCGGAATGTCGCAATCAACATTCCACAGGAGTTTCAAGGCGATTACAGGAATTAGCCCACTACAATATCAAAAGCACCTAAGATTATATGAGGCACAAAAATTGATGATAACAAAAAATGCAACAGTATCTGATGCCGCATTTGAAGTTGGTTATGATAGCCCAAGCCAATTCTCACGAGAATACAAGAGAATATTCGGCATTCCACCAAAGAAAAGCCTTGTTAAATACTTCTAATGTATAATCCTGATAGGATTAGATATTATAGAGAGATTTAACTCTCATTTACAATTTTGCCTGTCATATGCTCTATACTCAACTCCAGCACAGCAACGGCATTCACAAATTTTTTGATTTCCTCTTCTATATATTCTTTATTTGCAAAAGTAAAACGCGCAGCCAGATTTGCGCAAGCCTGCCGTATTTTATCGTCATCATTAACAATCTTTATTCTGCCAAATATTATAACGCTCTTAACATCTAAGCCCTTCTTCACATTACTCTGTATGCCTTTGTTAAAGACGGAAAGACAAGCCTTATCATTTTTCATTATTGAATCAATCTTATGCCCTTTCCGCGCCCCGTGAAAGTATATCTTATTGTCTGGCTCTGAAAAATAGAAATTTATAGGTATTCCATATGGATAACCATCGTCGCCTATAATGGAAAGAACTCCACGTTTTTCGGTATTTAATATCTCAAGGCAATCAGAATTATCTAATTGCTGTTTGATTCTCCGCATAGGTCTAAACATAAAAGAACTCCTTTTTATTTTATATGGTATAGTTTGGTACTTGAATATAACAAGTTCAATAAAAAGATGAAGTTGATAATATTTTTAGCGTGTATTCCAAAATGATAGCTGAAAGTATTAATTAAAAGATGCAAATTAACTTAGGAAATATCACATTAGCATTCTCAATGAGAGATATCATATTCTCATTCTGGCAAGAATGGCTAATACTTTAGAGTAAATTCTACTCTTCTAATGCACTACAGGCAAAACCTATCTTTACGTTGCGCGCATTACATTGTAATAAAATAACATAATGATATATTATATATAAAATATAATATATTATTACGCTATGATAGAAAAATATCCTGCTATATTTTATCAAAGAAATCTACAAGCTTTTCGACAACCTGGCATACATATTCCGGCTTATCGTAAAGATCTACATGAGACGCTCCATCTACCGTAAAAATTTCTTTAGGCTCTCTGGCTCTATTATATGCATCTTTTGTGAAATATAGAGTATCTGCTCTGCTGCCTACAACAAAAAGCAATGGCCTTGGAGAAACCTTATCTATATAGGCAAAAGCATCCCATGCAGCAAGCTTGTCGTTGCTGGAGACTAAGTATTTATTTACAGATGTAGGATATGAACAACGATCTGTCCGATAATACTCATAGGCCTCCTTCTGTATAGTAGATGTATTCTCATTTATATCAGATTTAGACTTCGGTACATAGTTCCAATACTTAGGCTCCCCACCCCTCGCTTCTGAAGTTCTAGCTGCGGCAACCTCGGCCAGCAGTTTTTCCATAAAGTTTGGAATATTAACTCCGGGAAATCCATTTCTTGCGCTATCCCCTACGTCCCATGTACTGATGCCAGCAGCAGCTTTTATTCTTAGGTCTGTCTGAATTGCATTGAGAGTGTATCCGGCTCCAGCGCAAATTCCCATTGCGCCAATCTTATTTTCGTCAACATAAGGTAAAGATACCAAATAATCAACAGCACTTCTTATATCTTCAACCCTTGAAGTTGGATCTTCCAGATATCGAGGAAGCCCTTCACTTTCCCCCTGATGGCTTGCATCAAAAGCCAAGGCTACATAACCTTTTCTGGATAGATTCCAGGCATATAAAGACGAACATTGTTCTTTAACCCCACCCCCAGGATGGGTTATAACAATAGCCGGATATCTCTTATTATCATCAAAGTTGTCGGGCAGGAAGATCAACCCGGATATATTTAAATTAAATTTCTTAAAACAGACCTTTTTGCCTTCTTTATAATGAGTATAATGCAACATGGTAGACTCCTTACTATATATTTTTATTTTATAAGCCACGTTCTGCCAGCTATGAATCAATATATATTTATATTAATATATAAATGTATGTAGCAGTTAACAGCCAAAAGTTATATAATATTTGAATGATGCATTTTCGATTTACATCATTATGTAATATAGTATATTTAAAATTTGAAACTTTTTATCTTGCCTACCGCATATAATTCTTATCGGCAATACGAAAAGATACGATATTCCATGCATTAGTGTATCTTAGAAATAGGATATATCTTTTAGATACCACATAAATAGTTTAATAATTCTGTGTAAACGCTGAATAGCAAATAGGAATTCTTACAAAAGTAATATATAGGCTATATTATACGCTTGTTGCTCTTGACGCTGCATTCCATATAGGCTTGAAATATTTGCTTATGGATAAAGAATACTTCGGGCATTTTGAGACAGACAGGTCTCCACTGAAGGCAGTAGCCTCAGAAGAGGCATTAAGGTTCATACGTCGGCTTCCTCAGAAATTTGTAGATATGCAAATTGATGCAATAAAATGTGCAATGAATGGTGATAGTCATTTGCTCGATAGGTTTAGGAAATTCTGCTTATTTGGTTCGCCAAAGCTTGAGGAGATAGACTTCTACGATAAAAATATCCCGGTTCGTAAAGATAAGCAAATGCGAATAAGAATATATAGAAGGAAGGCTGAATGCAGAGCATATGTGGAAGATATGATACATTCTAAAGCCACAAACCCGGCTATAATCTATTTCCATGGTGGAGGTTGGTGCATAAACGGCATAGAAAGCTGTATGAGGATATGCCAAGATTATGCATTGAAAACAGGAGCCGTTGTTATTGCGTGCGACTATTCTCTCTCTCCGGAGCATCCATATCCTGAAGCAAATTATGATTGTTTTGATTGCTACAAATGGGTTTACGACAATGCCGCCACTCTTAGGATAGACCTAGAAAATATATTCTTAAGTGGAGATAGTGCAGGAGGCGGACTAGCGGTTTCAACAGCACTCATGTTAAGAGATCTCAATATGTCTGGGATAAGTAAATTTAAACAATTAGCCGGGCTTATACTATTTTATCCGGCAATAGATGTAGAGAATTTGAATAGGCAGTCATATAAAACCTTTGGAAAGGGATTTTGTTTAGATTCGGATTTGATGAGGATTTTTGCCAGAGCATATGTGCCAGAGAATAATGCAGGAGATATATATGCATCACCCATAAATGCAGATTTTAATGATTTTAAGCCTCCCGTACTGATATTGGCCTCAGAATGCGATATTCTACACGATGAAGCCGCAGAATTTGCCGATAAATTAAGAAAATCTGGCGTATCTACGCGTTATGTCTGTTTAGAAGGGGCAACACACATATATATAACTCGAGCAGGAATGGATAACGCATATTCTGCGGCACTTAAAGAGGCTTGCAGTTTTATTGAACACGAGATTCGTAAATAAGTAAGAATATAATACCTGATACAAACATAAGATATTTTCCATATAACAATACGATATAAACTTATTTATGTTCTAATAAACAATATACTATATTACGATAAATTAGTTTGAGCTAATAATGGAGTAGATATTAAAGTCGGTTGGAAATATTGCTAAAAAAATGTTGACCGAAAAATAAGCAGTCATAAATTAGTATATTTCAAAGAATGAGGAGAGATGACAGAGTGGTCGATCGTGCCTGACTCGAAATCAGGTGACCGTTAACGCGGTCCGGGGGTTCGAATCCCTCTCTCTCCGCGTTTATAACTTTCACACTGCAAGGGTGTTAGACAGTTTTAGTCAGAAAGCTGCAATGCGCTAAAAATGAGCGATTGCGGCTTTTTTATTGTCTAACACCATTGCAGCAAAAAATGCCCA
>CALXQW010000006.1 GCA_944390805.1 uncultured Opitutales bacterium
TACTGTCCTGAGAATCTTATAGCCCTTTATTAACACATCGGGCATTGTAGAACATTTTTCGTTCTCTTTGCCCTCTTTTTTTCCACCATTCCACAATCTTTGACGTAGAGCGGGCTTATCTATGAGACAACACCCCTGTTTGTAAATAGTTGATTATTAGGGTTCAAGAAAAGCCAGAGCACACCATATAAGCAACGGTTTTTGCGGCGAGGTTATGGAACGGATTGCAATCCAGATGACGGATTATTTTGACGGTCTTTTAAAGGGCAAGAGGTTTTTATTCTGCGATAAGGATCCGTTATATACGCAAAAGTTTAAGAAAATCTTGGAAAATAGCGGTATAAAAGTGCAACAAGTTCCGTCGCCCGTATGCAATCCATATGCTGAAAGGTTTGTAAAGAGCATAAAGGACGAATGTCTGAGGAATTTTATATTTTTATCGGAAGGAATGCTCCACAAGGCGGTTTCGGAATATGAAATATACTATAATACCGAAAGACCGCATCAGCATTTGGATAATAAGCTTATATCACGCAAGGAAAACGAGCACTACGAAGAATTGCGTTTGACGAGAGAGGAAAATAAGGGTAAAGTCCTTTATAAATCGGCGAAAGACAGGAGTCTGATCGTAAAAATTGGGCGGCTCGGAGGCATATTAAACTTTTATTACCGGAAGGCCTCTTAAGGATTTTTTAGTTTTTCTCTTATCTTAAAACCGCCTCAACTCCGTTGCTAAAATGCAACCGGGGGGCTATAAGGAATTATTAACTTGCCAAATTCAGCAGGGACGTTCGACAGACCCGTTTCTTCTTGCGAATGGATTTTTTGAAATCTCCCAGCTTCTTTCTTTGGAATTGGCAACTTAACTTTGCGCGTTGAAGACAATAAAAAAACGCAACCCTACACTGGATTGCGCTTTGGAAAGTGGAGCGGGCTATGAGGTTCGAACTCACAACCTCGACCTTGGCAAGGTCGCGCTCTGCCAATTGAGCTAAGCCCGCAAAAAAAAATTATGCGAACAGATAGTGTTGATTTATTTCAGCGTGTCAAGTTCCAAAACATATCTTTTTCTAAAATTTTTCGGCACACTGTAAAAATCTCCGGCATCTATGCTTGCGGCCGTATCGTCGGAAAGCATTGCCTTCACCAGAGGCTTAACAAGATCTGCCTTCTCGGGCTTGAACATAACATAAAATGTAAGCGCCAACGGATAATCTCCATTATGTATTGTTTCATTCGACGGCTTAAAAGCATAATCACCAGCCTCCTTGCCAGCAGAAATAGGAAGCACCTTCACTCTCTGGGAATCAGTAGCCTTGCCAACTATCAAAATAACAGACGCACCTGTGCCCAAAACATTAACCGCTTCTTTCTTGTCGCGCAAGACGCTCACCCAGCCGCCTATGTCATCTCCTCCAAGTGCTGTATTCTTAAAAATCTCCACAACGAGATTGTCGGTAAAATTGGTCGTCATAGGCTGAATTCCCCTCAAATGGCCCATGCTCTTAGAGATTTCCTCCCATTTTTCTATACGAACAGCCTTCTTACCAAATATCCCATTTAGCTGTTTTACAGACATCTCGTCTACCGGATTCTGCCCATTTACTGCAACTATCGCCGCATGATGCAAAATTGGAATACACATGAAGCCTTCTGGAAGAGTATTTCCCTTAGGGACAGCTATTATTCCTAAATCGGCCTCGCCATTCTTAAGCTTGGGCATAGCTGGATACGTTCCTTGCAAATCGTAAGACGCCTTTACAGACGCATCCTTTGCCGACTTCTCGCATGCACTCTTTATTACGGGCCCAGCTATATCGCTGCCCACAACCCTGATTACTCCTGATTGCTCTGCCTGCTGGCCATACAACACCGCAGAAAATAATACTGCGGCAACAACACAAGAAATTTTAAGTAATATGGATTTCATCTGCTATGCAAAAAATAAGTTAAATACATACCATACTTCAATATCCGTTTTTTGCAAACGCTAAATTCACGCCTAGCAAAAATCTTTATCCGAATAAAATATCCCCTGGAATATACCGCAAAAGAACTAAGAAATATTCCCGGCCGACAATGAAAAACTCTCAAAATCTTAAACCAGGCCAAGTATCATCTTGCCCTCTTCTGAAATCATATCCTGATTCCACGGAGGATCCCACACTATCTCAACCTTTGCACTGTCAACTCCGGGTACAGACTCCAACCGGCTCTTCAGATCGTCGGCGATCATAGGCCCTAAAGCGCAACCCGGCGCAGTAAGTGTCATATCTACGTAAACTACCCTCTGCAAATTGCCGGAAGCATCGGCCTCCTGCACGAGCTCCAATCTGTACACGAGTCCCAAATCAACTATGTTAACTGGTATCTCCGGATCATACACAGTCTTTGCAACATTCCACAAATCATCTGAACTTGGCGGCGGAAATTTATGGTTTGCATTGTTTCTGGATATGGCATCTTGCATGGTGCAAGAAGACCCAGCTGAAGAATCTTTTCCGCCAGATTCACCTTGCTTCGCATCTACACTTGAAACCGAAGGCGCGCTCTCTGCTTTTGGCTTATCAGCAACTGCGCCCTCAGGCGCGCAGGGCTCACCCAAAGCGTCAAAGTCTGCCCCAGATATGCGGGCAAGCCCAAACGCACCTATCACCGTAAAATTACCTCCAAGCCTAAACTGCACGGAAACCCTCGCTCCCTCCGCAAGCGTAACACGCTCTCCGGACGGAATGAGCATTGCCCCTACCGCTCTCTTTAACGTTATGGAAGCCTCGGTCTTCTTTTCTGATTCCATCTCTTTATCAAACCATTGCCAGTCTATCCCTATGAACGGCAATATCACCAGTCTTCAAATGTCTGCCGGCATGCTCCTGCAGAATCCTTCTAAGCTCGTCCGATGAAACTTCAGCCATTCCCCTGGCGTAAACATGCTTGTCGGCCTCGGCGCAAATCTCTACCAGATCGTGCGCCTTAAAGTTTCCTTTTATGCTCTTAACCCCGGCTGCCAATAAGGAACTTCCCCTATTGCGCAGAGCGTTCAAAGCTCCGTCGTCTATGAAAAGCTGCCCCATGCTCTTGCCGAAATACCTAAGCCACCTAGTCTTTGAACTCGACGCAGTCTTGCCTGGTACAAAATATGTACCGGAATTCTTCCCGTCAAAAACCTCCAACAGAGAATTATCCCTCTCTCCGCTTATTATGTAAACTCCGCATGCGTTGGCGGTTGCTATGTCGGCGGCCTTGAGCTTTGTAACCATACCTCCAACGGCGGTCGCGCTACTTGTTCCTCGAGCCTTGTCGCGCACGGAATCTATGTTGTCTACAACAGATATTATCTTTCCTGTTCCGCCTATGTCAACAAGCCCTGGCGCCGTAGACATTATTACAAGATCCTGTGCCTTGGCTATGGTGGCAACCAATGCGCTCAATACGTCATTGTCGCCAAACTTTATATTGAGCTCTGCCGCGCTTACACAGTCGTTCTCATTTATTATCGGCACAACACCTATCTTTAACAGCTCGTCGAGCAAATCCTTCAAGGCTCTGTGCCTATTGCGAACATCAACGTCGTCGCGCGTAAGAAGTATCTGCGCCACCGTAAGGCCGTATTTTTCAAAAAGCTCAGCCCACGTCTGTATAAGAAGCCCCTGCCCCACCGCCGCGCAGGTCTGAAGCATAGACAACTTTTTTGGCCTTGCCTTTAACGACAAACGCCCCATTCCAAGCCCGACCGCTCCAGAACTGACAAGCACAACCTGCGCGCCGCGCTTCTTAAGCTCGGAAATCTGACGGCATATGCCGTCCATCCTGCACAAGTCAAGCTCGCCGACATCGCGCGTAAGCACGCCCGTTCCAAGCTTTACGACTATCCGTTTGGAAAGTTTTGACGGCATATAACCTACATGCTCATAAGGTCGGCCTCTTTTTCCTCGAGGGCCTTATTTATTGCGGCTATGCTCTTGTCGGTAAGATTCTGAACATCCTTTTCAGTACGTTTTAAATCGTCCTCAGTTATAGCTCCCTCTTTCTGCGCCTTCTTGAAAGAGTCCATAGCCTCGCGGCGTATGTTTCTTACCCTAACCCTGCCTGCCTCGGCCATCTCGGAGCAAACCTTAGCAAGCTCTTTCCTGCGCTCCTGCGAAAGCGGCGGTATCGGGCAGCGCACTGCCTCTCCCATTATGCACGGAGTAAAACCTATATTCGCCGCAAGTATAGCCTTTTCTATATCCTTAAGAACTCCCTTATCCCACGGCTGAATGCGGATAGTATTTGGATCTGGAGTGGTTATTGCAGCAACCTCCTTTAGCCTCATGGAGCTTCCGTAAACCTCTACCGACACATTCTCTACCATCGCGGGCGTCGCCTTTCCGGTATGCACACCGTCAAATTCATGAACGGTGTATTCTATCGCCTTTTTCATGGCCGCATCGAGTTTCTTGATTTCGTCCTGAAGTATCATTTCAAACCGCCTTTTTTGTTGTTTGTGTTATGTTGAAAATTTCTAAGAGACAAGAGTTCCTATCGGCTCGCCCATGACCGCTCTCTTTATGTTTCCGTCTCCGTTCATATTGAAAACTATTATAGGCAGACGGTTGTCCATGCACATCGAAAACGCCGTTGAATCCATCACGGCAAGGCGCTTTTCTATCGCCTCAAGATAGGATATTTTGTCGTACTTTACGGCATCGGGATATTTGTTCGGATCTTTATCGTATATACCGTCAACCTTTGTAGCCTTAAGTATGCAATCGGCCTGGATTTCGCTCGCGCGCAAAGACGCCGTTGTGTCTGTGGAAAAATACGGATTTCCCGTTCCGGCTACAAATATTACAATTCTTCCCTTCTCAAGATGCCTTATAGCCCTGCGCAATATAAAAGGCTCTGCAACCTTTTCCATAGGAATTGCCGTCTGCACCCTAACACTTACACCCTCCTTCTCGAGGGCATTCATAAGCGCAAGACCGTTAATGACTGTGGCAAGCATTCCCATGTAGTCTCCGGTTGTTCTGTCAACTCCGTTCTTGGCTCCCCCTAGTCCTCTAAATATATTTCCTCCGCCTACAACAAGGCAGATTTGAACTCCCAGTTCCTTGATCTCCTTTAGCTGCAAAGCCATGTTCCGGAGAATTTGCGGATCCAACGCCTCTCCATTTGAAACATCTTTGAGCGCCTCTCCGCTGATTTTTAGAACTATGCGTTTATATTTGGGTGTCATATTTGTATCTATATTCCGGCGCACCCCGCAAGCAAATTGCCTGCGGCTTTGCGCCTCCTTTTAAGTTTTTATCGGAACAAGTATGACTCAAAGCCGCCGCCGGATTCAACACTTTTTTAAGGCATTTTGCGCCCCCTAAAAAGATGCGTTCTAATTGCTCGCCGACACGCTTATCCTTGTAGGCTGAGCCGACAACACATCCGCTGCCCTCTTTCTGACATCCTCCAAAGATACTCCATCAAATCCTGATACTATTGTGCGCGCCCAATCCAATCTCTCTGGATATGCCTGAGATAGGGAAAGAACATTCATAAGCCAATAGAGATTGTCGCGGCGCATTTTTTCTATCTGTTTTAACAGCGGAGTTTTTGCCCTGTCGAACATGTCCTGGGTAATTGCCCCAGGAAGATTTTTAGAGATCTGTTCAAGCATAGATAAAACCTCCGCAGATTTGTCAGACTCCACAATGCTTCCGGCTATCAGTACCCCGAAAGGATATATCTTATTAGGATTATTGTACGCAAACGGACTATAAACCGCCCCTGTCTTTTCCCTTACACCCTTTCTTATTGCGTCGTCTAAAATCTCCCCGAGCAAAGATTCCGCGCGGGCCGCTTTTATATCTTTCATGGGGCTGCTGCGCCAAGCAAGCATGGCCGCCGCCCTCGGCAGGGCGCTTTCTATGCCTATATTTATCTCTCCCTCGGCAAACTTCACATCCAGTTTACTTTCCAAGTCTAAGCGCGATGCACTGCGTTTTGGCAGAGAGCCAAATACCTGCGAGATAGTATCCATGCACATTTTTACATCTACATCTCCTACAACCGACACTTCAAACCAGCCATTGTCAAAGGCATTACGCAAAATATCTCCAAGCCGTTTCAGATCTTCCGGAGAGTATGTTTTGCCAACCTGGTAGCCGAAACGCGCATTTCCGCTCAATAAGCTTCTCATAACTTTCGAGCGTATCGCCCCTTCAGGAGTTGTATTTGCCAACCTGTACATCTCCTCCGCCTTTTTATTTGCCACAGACAAGCACTCCTTGCGCAGGGCAAAATCTGTTATATAAGCGCGCAACAACAGAAGCTGGTCCTTTAAATTTTCGGCGTTTGTCCGTCCAGAGAACGCAAATGATGCCTCATCAACGGAAAACCCGAATGATACCGTCTTACCCGCAAATATAGACTCCAATTCGTCGCGCGTATGCGCCTTTAATCCACCAGCTTCAAAGCTCAAATCCGCAAGCAAAGCCAATGGGCAATCCTCTTGGGAGAAATCCAACTTTCCAGCCCCGACATCAATTCTGACTAGCACGCTATCAGAAGAGAAATCTGTTCGCTTAACATTAGCCCGAACTCCGTTTTCATATACCGCACGCTCAATACCAAGTTCCCCATCGGTCTCAGATTTTACAACAACCGCCTTGCCCGCGCATTTTGAATACGCAAACTCCGCACCAGACTTATCCTCAGGCGCCGAAAGCTGCACTTTTGACAATTCCTCCAAAAACTTTTCCGCATTGTATTTCGGAGCCTTTGTAGCGGCAACAAATGCAAAAAACCTACCCTTTGAGAACCTCGACCTAAACAAATCGGACGCATCTTGCGCCGTAAAATTCCCATAAGCCTTAGTGGCTATGTCAAGGGTTGTCTCAGGAGAAATGACAGTGCGCCCCCTCGCATATGAAGAGGCTATTAAATCTGCAAGTTCCTGGGTTTTTCTTGTCGGCTTTGCTTTTACCTCCAGCTTTGCGCGGTTTAATAGCTCCGCTTTTGCCTCTTTCAGCTCGGCCTCCGTAAAGCCGTAGCGCAGGGCTCTTGAAAGCTCCAAAGCAGCCGCCTGCAACGCCCACTTGGAATCCCCCGCCGGAGCCGACACCGATATGAAAGATGCTGAAATCATGTCATTTACAGGTTCAAATGAGGCATCTCCCCTTGTTATGCGCGCGCCTTCCTGAAGCGCCAATTTTTCAAATCTGCGCCCAAGCATATATTCTATTGCCGAAAGCTTTGCCCTGCCCAAGAGCTCCTCTTCCGTATTTTTTGGCGGAATATCCTTTGAAAGCATATATATATCCGCCGAAGAGCCTTTTAGCTCTGGATCGGTAAATATCTCCACATTCACTCTGCCTGCAAGATTCTCAAGCGAAGGCTCAAAATTTTCGTCATCCGGAATATTTATATCCGGAAGCTTTGCCGCCTCGTATGCGGCATCTGGCTTCAACCTGCCGAAGGCCTCTGCGGCAGACTTCAATATATCGTCTGCCGATACATCACCCACAACCACAACAGTCATGTTCTCTGGCCTGTAATTAGACTTGTAAAACCTGATGAATTCATCTCTCGGAGCAGACTTTATAACTTCGTCTTCCCCTATTGGAAGCCTTGTTGAATAAGGACTGTCCTTCCCCCATATCTGGCGCCACTGCGATACGAACGCCCTGTATGGAGCCGTATCTCGGGCGCGCTTCTCTGCAATTATAACCCCGCGTTCTGGCTCTATGGCATCTTCATGGAAAAGCACTCCTCCGGCATAGTCGGCAAGCAGTTTTAGCCCGTCTGAGATTGACTTATCAGACACGTCGGGCATGTCTATCTTATAGACAGTCTCATCGAAGCTCGTATAGGCATTCGTATCAGCTCCAAAGGCCATGCCTATGCGCTGAAAGTATTCTATCATCTCACCTGACGGAAAATTATCTGTGCCTTTAAATGCCATATGTTCCGTAAAGTGAGCCAATCCCCTCTGAGCCTGAGTTTCAGTGGAAGAGCCCCTTCCTACAACAAGCCTCATAGAAACTCTGTTCGGCGGCTCCTTATTTGGATACACCGCTACCACAACTCCATTGGGCAGCTTTTCACAGACAAGTTCCGAATCCGCAGCAATGCCGCCGCTTTTTTCGGCCGCCGATGCCGAACCACAGAGGGCACAAGCCCCCGCAAAGAAAATTGCACGCATAATTTCTTTCATAATTGAGAATATTTTATAAGAGCCGCTTTTTGGAAAAATGTTTCATAAAACGCATTATCGGCCAAAATCAACCAAACTTGCGCGCAAAAACAGCGGCAAAAACCTAACAAATACTTCTAAAGTTGCGGTTTGTTTGCAACCCAAAATACGCATTCATCGGAAAATTCGAGCACGGCATCGTTCTCAGCAGCTATCTGGGAACGTTTGCGGCAAAAGCTTATTTCAAACCCGGCAGCCGAGATATCTGCGCGCACTTCCTCCATCAATGGAGAATGTATATATACGCTGCCGGCGTAGGAATCGTAAACAATATCTCCAAATTCGTCCAACTTCTTATATTGAACTCCGTGCGCCCATCTGCGAGCCTCCATCTGCCAATAATCTCTGTTCTTTTCGGCGTCTCTGTCATGCGTTGTAAACGCAAATACACCTCCGGGCTTGAGCACCCTGAAATCTTCTCCCATGGCTTTACGTCGGTTTTTGCGCAGCGGTATTTGCATAAGCCCATTAAACCCAAAAACAACAGAGTCAAACTCTCCATCGTCAAAGCGAAGTCTTCTTGCATCCAAGGTCTCAAAGCGCACTCCAGAGCCATTTTTTGCCGCCAGACCAGCCGCAGCTTTAACCATGGCAGAAGATATATCCCCTGCAACAATATTGCAAAAGCCAAGCCTCTCAAGTCCAAATGCTATGCGCCCAGCTCCGCACCCAAGCTCCAAAAGCGCGCCTTTAGGGTTCATCACACCGCCAAAGACAATCCTTTCAGACTCCCACAGGCCAACATCTTGCGCAGCCTTAAGATAGTCGGCAACAACCTCCGGCTTTTCAAAATACGCCTTTACCTCGCCAGAATCCATAAGGCAGTCTTTCCCTTCCTTGGCGCTGCGCGCCAAAGGCGTTTTTAGAGATATTCCACCTCTCCGTAGGAAAGCTTGTCCAAACCGAGAAGCTCAAACTTTGGATTCCTTATTTTCCACGAGCCTCTGGCCTTTTCGTCGAGCGCATCAAGGGCATTTTCTCCAAAAACTTTCGGGCTTTGATAGACAAACGCATAGTCTGCAGAGTGGGAATTTATTATGGAAGAGAGCGTTATTGCCCCTCCCTCCACATATATAGACGATATCCTCTCCTCCGAAAATAACCTTTCCTTAAGCTCGCTCCAGAATGCTGCTCTGTCTGCCGAAGAAGCGGAAAGCTGCATGACCTTTACCCCGCAACGCTTGAGAAAATCTATCTTATCTTGCGGAGAGTCCGAACAGCAAACAACCCTGGTTTTGTCTTCAAACTCGTCCGTAAAGACACGCTTTGAAAGCATGTCGAAATCGAAGTTCAACTCCGCGCTGAAAATCAAGCGCTGCCTGCAAGACGGCGGAACGCCATCCCTCCTAACCGTCAGAGCCGGATTATCTATCTTTATCGTATTGAACCCAACTCCTATCGCAGAGAATAGAGCCCTCCATTCATGCACGCTGTGCATGGCTTCCTTGCCTGTTATGTGGGCCCTATTGCCGTCGTCGAGAGCTATCTTTCCATCTTTTGAGGCGGCGTATTTTATTGCAAGTAGGGCCCTGCCGTATTTTGCCGTATGGTTGAATATGAAATTTAAATCTTCGCATTCGCGGCCGAGAATACCCGTCTGTACAGAAACCCCAGCCGAACGCAGAACCTCAACTCCGCGCCCAGAATGCTCCGGGCTAAAGTCCATAGCCCCCACCACGACATTTTTTATTCCCGCCGATATCAGCGCATCTGTACACGCGCCAGTGCGCCCTTTGGTGCAACACGGCTCGAGTGTCACATACATAGTATCCGTAGGCAATACGGCTCTTGGCATGTTTTTCAGGCATGCAATCTCAGCATGCGCCGCGCCGTCGGCCGCATGGTACCCGCGCGAGACCACATTGCCATCTGCGTCGACAATCAGTGCGCCGACCATAGGATTTGGATTTGTGGCTCCCCATCCGCGTTTAGCCAAACCGATGGCTTCCGCCATCAAAGATTCCTTTGTATTATTTTGCACGTCTTTATAAATTTAATGGTTAAGGCAAGCGCGTCAAGCAGACTTGCCCAGAGTACGCTAAGGCCTTACATACGGATTAGACGCCTTCTCGCGTCCGACCGTTGTAAATGGACCATGTCCCGGAAGAAGAACCGTATCGTCCGGCAGCGTATAGATTTTCTCCCTTATAGATTTTGCCAGTTTAGAGAAGTCTCCCGTTGGCAAATCCCATCTGCCTACGCCCTCTTCAAAAATCAGGTCTCCGACAAAGGCTTTCTTTGGAGATTCGTCTTCAAGCACATAAGCCATGCTGCCGTCAAGATGACCGGGAACTGAAAGGCATTTTATCCTTACGCCTTCTATGTCAATTTCCTCTCCGTCGGACAGGCGCACATCTATATGCGCGCTTTCAAGAGTTCTGGAATCGAACATATATTTATCCTGCGCGCCCTGAACCTCCATAAAAGGGGCGCTATCTGCGTGGGCGTATATCTTTGCCCCGAGCTTGTCCTGCAAGCGGCGGGCGTCCCATACATGGTCCCAATGGGCGTGAGTTATGAGAACGGCGCTGAGCGTCCTATTTTGCTTTTGGAGAAAGTCCCTAATTTGATCTTCGGCTCCCTCGGCGGCGTCAACAGCTATGGCTCCGGTTCCGGAGTCCGGCAATATGACGTACACGTTGGTCTCTATGGGGCCGAGTTGGAAGTCGTATATTTTCATATCTAAGAATAGTCTATCGGGGTGTTTCTCAAGTTCCGAATTTATATATGATGCCTATTTTACTGTCGTAGTCAATTAATATAATCCAAAACGCCCGCGGGTTCAAAAATATCAAAAATATCAAAAGTTCGTTTGCGGCGCTGCGTTTGCGGGCGTATTCTGCGGCCGAGTATGCGCGGCAAATCCGCGCCAACAAGCAGAACTAAAAAACATCATGACACTGAGCAAAAAACTACTAAGACGCACGGCAATATTGCTTCAACTGCAGGCGGCCTATCCGGCGGCTCTGCCATTTCAGACGTTAATGGACGGCTTAAAGCTTGCCTCCATGCACGCATATCCGTCGGAGGACGAGCTTCGGGCGGACTGCGAATATCTGACGGAAAAGAATTTTCTCACCCAGACCAGATCTGAAATTTCCCCTTCCGAAAAGCGCTTTAAGATAAGCGCAAAAGGGTTGGATTTCCTTGCCGAATCAGGGTTTTAGAAAATGGCCTCAAAAAGAACGCCCGCCTTTGCAAAACATGTTGAGAAGATCTCCAAAGCCCGCAAGAAGGCCGACGAGATAATAAAGACTTCCGACATTTGCTCCGACGCCCTCAACGCCGCATGGGAGGCAGTTTTCGATTGGCTTTGCCAATCGAAAACCTGCGGCGCGGATCTGTCCGACCTAAACACAGCCGCTGGAATAATTCAAAAACTCGCATCGTCCAAGAACGCCTTAAAGAAGTCTTCCGAGGACGACTCTTCCTCCGGAGGGCAGAATTCAGGCCGCCGCCTCACACCGGACGAGCTCGACGAGCTTGAAAGCGAGTTAAAACTGTTATAACCTCACATGTCCGCGCAAAAAGCAAAACCGCCCGAGGAATTTTTTCTGCCTTACCAGAAGAAATGGATACTCGACAATTCCCGCATAAAGCTTATGGAAAAGTCCAGGCAGATAGGCTTAAGCTGGTGCTGCGCCTACGCCATGGTAAGGCGGCACTGCACGCAAGTAAACGGGGCAAAACTTCTCGACTCGTGGGTAAGCAGCCGCGACGAGCTTCAAGCAAAGCTCTTTATGGACGACTGCCGCAAATTTGCCGCCGCCATCTGTTCAGCCTCCATGTTAAAATACAATTTTTCGCCTGCTTCTGCAAATTCCGACGGAGCCGGAACCCTGACATTTGCCGATGGCGGGCGCATAGTCAGTTTATCTTCCAATCCCGACGCCCAAGCCGGCAAGCGAGGCTGCAGGCTGCTCGACGAATTCGCTCTTCACCCCGATCCCCGTAAGCTATACGCCATAGCCCTTCCCGGAATAACATGGGGAGGCAATCTTGAGATAGTCTCAACGCACAGGGGGGCCGACAATTTTTTCAACGAGCTTGTGGAGGAGGCGCGGCACGGGGGAAATCCAAAAGGAATATCTTTGCACAGGGTCACTCTTCAAGACGCGCTTGAGCAGGGTCTGTTAAGGAAGATAAAAGCGGCCCTTCCGCCCGACAATCCTTTGTTGGACCTCGACGAGGCAGCCTATTTCGACCAGGTAAGAAATTCCTGCCCCGACGAAGACTCTTTCATGCAGGAATACATGTGCCAGCCGCTCGACTCTTCAAGCAGGTTCATACCCGCAGAAATGCTCGAAAAATGCCTTTATAAAGACGGAGAAAACTGGCGCACAAATCTCGACGACAACATAAGGTCTGCCGACAAGCAATACTATATGGGAGTAGATGTTGGCAGAACCAGCGACTTAAGCGTCTTTTGGATTCTCGAAAGACTCGGAGACACCCTCTACACCCGGCGCATAGAGGAGTTCAAGAACACGCCATTTTCTGAGCAGGAAGCCGTTTTATACAGCTATCTTGAGAATCCAAACCTGCGCAGGGTATGTATAGACCAGACCGGGCTTGGCAGGCAATTTGCGGAACGCGCCGCGCAGAGGTTTGGCGGCGTGCGGGTTGAGGCAATAAGTTTCACTCCGGCAAGCAAGGAATCTTTGGCCTATCCACTCAGAAGCGCCTTTGAAGACTGCCGCATACGCATACCAAACATTCCCGCGGTAAGAGCCGACATTGGCGCTGTGAAACGCTCTAGCTCATTTTCCGGTTCGATGCGTTTTGAGGCGGAACGCACCTCATACGGTCATGCCGACAGATTCTGGGCTCTCGCGCTTGCAAATTTTGCCGCTAAGGAAAGCCTGCGCGACACCAAGGTTGAACTTGTTAAGAACATGGTCTGGTAATATTTCAAAGGCAAATGAGATATTCTTTGCAAACTGTTTTTATTTCCATAAAAAGATTAGGATAAACTCAATGATTATTATAGATATAATAAACTATATAAAATTATTTAAGAATAATATTTAATTTAAATTGGAAATATTGAAAAATTTGCAAAATGCCCGCAGGCCGCCTGCGGGCATTTTTTATTTGCTTTTGAAAGCTAATATCAGGCTATTATAAAAGCATAAAAGCTTAAAAATACGCATTTTTTAGTTGACGCAAAAGCGTAGAATGAACAGCATTACAGGCAGTTAGTGAATCAATTTCTCACACAAAATAAAAACAACATACAAAAATATGAATAAAGCAGACCTCATTGTTGAAATTCAGAAACTCCTCGGCAAGGAAGCCACAAAAGCATGTGCGGAGCGCGCTCTGGCTGCTGTGACAACCGCTATCAAAGCGGGCGTCAAGAAGCACAAGAAGCTTCAGCTCATAGGCTTTGGAACTTTCTCTGTAACGAAGAGAAAAGCCCATGCCGGCATCAATCCTATGACCAAGGCCAAGATCACCATCAAGGCGGCCAATGTCGTGAAGTTCAAGCCCGGCGCCGACTTCAAGAAGGCTGTTGCAAAGTAAATTTCAGCCCAAAAATAAAAAAGGAGCCTCCCATTCGGAGGCTCTTTTTTTGTGCGTTGTAATGTATAATTTGTAAAAATATCCTTTAATACCGCAAAGCCATTTTCAAGAGATGCTTTATCTTATAACAAGTAATATTTCTATATATCACTAAATAATATTACAAGAAATATTCATTACAAAACAAAAACGCTTTTTAAAATTTACAAGATATAAGATTTTTATAATTATTGATAAGTTATCGAATGAAAACCGTTTATCTGAAAGCGAAATGGCAAGAATCTACTGTATAATTTTTATTATAATATTTTATATATTTCCATTGCAGAAATTGCAATCTGCTGATTTCTCCGGCACTGCCGGCGTATCGAAGGAGAATAAGCGGCCAAATGTATTGGTCATACTTGCCGACCAGCTTAGGGCAAATTCTCTCGGATACGTAAAACTTGAAAGCGTAAAGACGCCAAATATAGATTCTCTTGAAAAGATATCCGTAAATTTTACAAATGCGGTTAGCGTAAATCCGGTATGTACACCATATAGAGCCTCATTTATGACCGGGCAATATCCGTCGGATAACGGGGTATATTTCAACGATGTCCGCCTGCCCTACGATGCACCCTCAATAGGCGCCGTATTCCGCAGCGCCGGATACGACACCGCCTATATTGGGAAATGGCATATCAACGGCGGCGGGAGGAAGAATTACATACCCAAAGAGGGGCGGCGCGGATTTGAATATTTCAAAGTTTTGGAATGCACCCACGACTATTCCAACTCTAACTACTACGATAACGACGATACTACTATAAAGACATGGGAGGGTTTCGACGCTTTCGCCCAAACCGATGATGCCATAAGATACATGGATAAAAAAGCTGCAAAGAACAATAATACAAAAAATGCTAAACCGTTTTTTCTGATGGTCTCCTACGGCATTCCGCACTTTCCCCATCTTACCGCGCTGGAAAGTTATAAAGAAAAGTATCCCATAGAAAACCTGAAGTTTCCCCCAAATGTAAATGCAAAGCCCAACTTAGACGATCTAAAGGAGCTGCAAGGCTACTATGCTCACATATCTGTTCTCGATGATTGTGTAGGAAAAATTATGGATGCTCTCAGGCGCAATGGGCTTATAGAAAATACCATAATAGTGTTTACATCAGACCATGGCGAAATGATGTTGTCGCACGCATGTCCAATTAAATGGAAGCACACTTTTTGGAACGAGTCTTCAACAGTTCCACTGCTCATATACACAGGCAAGGCAAGCGGCAAAACCCGCAAGCCCGTAAACACGCCCGATTTAACCTCTACAATAATAACTCTTGCCGGATTAAAGCCCGCGCCGCTTATGCATAAAGGCAGAGATTTCTCAAGGAGCGCTCTTGGATTGGACACATCTGAAGACGGCTGTGCGCTTGTTCAGGGGCTTGCTCCATTTGACTACGCCCTTAAAAACCCAGGGCCTTACAGACAAATTCGCACAAAAGACTTTTCCTATACAGAGCTTCTCAACGGAAATAAATTTCTTTTCGACAGGAACAACGACATCTATGAGATGAACAATCTTGCAGGAAATCCCAAGTATGCCCAGATAGAAAAGAACCTGTCCGAGCTTTTAAAAAGCGAGCTTAAACGCATAGGAGACGAATTTATGCCGGCTGAATATTACCATAAGAAGTTCAACCACTTTGACAAAATAAACGAGCACGGAACTATGCCATACAGAAACTTCTAAGTTTCTCTTTACTCCATTTAATAAAAAAACTCTATGTTTTTAAACTGTACAAAATAGGCATATTCTCTGTGCAGTTTTCTAACGCAAAAAGTAAAATCTTACGTCCAAAATTTCTCTATAAGAAAATTAATATTTAGAATTTTGGTGGCATATACAAAAAAGCGGAGGCAATAACGCCTCCGCAAAAATGCAAGAAAATAAAACTTCGCCTACTACTCTTTTGGGAATAGGAAGCGCCTGTCAACCGCCTGAGCGGCAGATACAACCATGGTTCCGTAAATATCTGTTGCGCTAGAACCTCTCGATATGAGGGCCGCGGGTTTAGTTAACCCCGTAAGAATCTGTCCGTACGTGTTAACATCGGAAAGCATCTGAACCATTTTTAAAGTTATGTTTGCAGAGTTCAAATCGGGGAAAATGAGAACATTTGCCTTGCCTGCAACAGAACTTGCCAAACCTTTTACCTTGGCTATCTCCGGATTTAAAGCGGCATCAACCTGAATTTCTCCGTCTATGTCCATCTCGAGCATATCGCGCTTTGCCATCTCATGGGCCATAGCTGTTGCCGATTTCATCTTAAGTATGCTCGGAAGCTTGGCAGAAGGAGACTTTGACGCATAGCTTAACATTGCAACCCTCGGCCTTTCATTTGTAAGATGATGGAATAACAGCGCCGTATTTATGGCAATATCGCAAAGCTGCTGCTCGTTCGGCTCAGGAATAACGGCGCAATCGGCAAGGAATAAGCTGCCCTTAACCCCCAAAGCCTCGTTCGAACATTCAAGAATGCTCATTGAAGACGCCGTCTTAAAAGTTTTCTGAAGGGGAATTATCTGAAATATAGGCCTCAGCGCGCCAGTCGATACCGTTGAAGCACCTGCAACTAAGGCGTCGGCCCTGCCGGTTACAAGCATGAGCGTGGCAAAATAATTTGGATTCTTCAAAAACCCTTCCAGATTTTCCTCATCGAGATTCTTAAATTTTGGCAGGCTCTTTAATATTCTGAAAAGCTCCGGAGCATCGTCTGAAAAAGATGGATCCATAATGCGTATGCCGTCGAGCCTGACATCGCATGTCTTGGCAGCCTCCTCTATCTTGCTTCTGTCTCCAAGAAGTATGGGAACTCCAAGCTTACGGGTGGCAAACTGCCTTGCCGCCTGCAATATTCGAGGATCTTCTCCCTCAGGCAGAACAACCCTCTTGGGATGGTTTTGTAGTCTTGCTGAAAGTTTGCTTATGGCTGACATATCAATTTTCAATTTTAATGTGTTAACGCGCAATGCGCGCAAGGGGTAGATCTGATAATTTAGTTTGAGCGCTCCAAGTCAACAATTAGTTTTATAATCTTCATCTGGAACGTCGTTTATAAACCGGCTCTTTTCGAGCGCCTCAAACAGTCCGTTCCTTACGGAAAGCTGCGGCCAGGTAATTACAAGCAGGTCCTTTGCGCGTGTACATGCAACGTAAAACAGCCTGCGTTCCTCGTCCTCGCCGCCTTCGTCTATGCATCTTTGCAATGGGAAAAGCCCGTCGGAGGCGCCTATAACAAACACAACAGGAAACTCCAACCCCTTGGCTTGATGCACTGTCATCATGTTTACAAAACCGCCTTCCGATGGAGTATCGGCGCCGTCCTCAGCTATCTCCAATGACGCGCTCGATAAAAACTCGTCGAAATCCGAATATCTCGATGCATACTCGTAAAGAGCATCGAAAGACTCGCATCTTTCTGCCCAGTCCTCGTAAGAGCTCTTCATGCATGAAATATACCAGCCCTCGCAGACAGCCCTTACCATATCTTTAGGCATGTGAGAAAGAACCCTCTGAGAATCTCCGTCTGATGCCGCTTGGCCGCTGGCAGAATTATTTTCCAAAACTCCGAACATATCGGTTTGCACCGCGGCTTTAAGTTCCGGTTTCAAGGTGGAAAACTCTTCTCTGCATAGGCCTATCATATCCTCCACAGAAGACAGAGTCTCTGCCATTTTGGAAAATACCTCCCGCCCAGCCGACGGCACCTTAGCCAAAACACTTTTCCCCAACATGGCTTTCACCACACTGATTTGCCTCTTCTCTGCCTCTGCATGCGCCGCAAAGAATATTTTCTCTGCCGTTTTAGCCCCGACCTTGGGAATGAAGCGCACAAAGCGGTCGAAACTAACAAAGTCCGACTGGTTCGCCGCAAACTTTATCTGGCAGACAACATCCTTTATGTGGGACTGCTCAAAGAACTTAACTCCGCTTTTTACTACAAAGGGCACAGAATATTGCTGGAGACGCAACTGCAAGTCCATGGCCTGAAAGTTTGCCCTGTACAAAATTGCGATATCGCCGTAGGTATATTTTGAGTCGTACCGCTCGACAAGATTCTTTATGGCGTCAACAACACGCATGCTCTGCGATGTTGCATCCGAGCACTTTACCACAGACGGATACTCCCCGTCTTCACGCGGGCTTTTCAGATTTTTTTTAAATTCCTCTCCTACACCAAGCCCCTCTATCACGGAATTTGCAAAATTCAAAATCTGCGGAGTACTGCGGTAATTTAGCTCTATCTTTTCTATACGCGCATTAGGCCAGCGATCCCGAAAGCGAAGTATGTTTGTGTCGTCGGCGCCGCGCCACGAATATATGCACTGGGCGTTGTCTCCAACAGCGCTTATGCCGCCGCCGTGCGCGAGCAATTCTAAAATTGCGCATTGAAGGGAGTTTGTATCTTGATACTCGTCAACCAGAACATTTTTAAATCTTGATGAGTACCTTTCCAAGATGGCTTCGTCAGACTGGAGAACCTTAAGCCACAATTCCAAAAGATCGTCGAAATCGCAAATATTCTGGCTGCGCTTTGACTCCTCGTAAGATTCGGCAATGGCCTCTATCTGCTCGTAGGGTGTGGATATCCAATCGAAACGCTCGTGCATCGCCCCCGCAATGTTCTTGCGGGTATTGCGCGCGTAGCTTATTATGTCTGCTAAAAGCTTTGCCTTGGGATTGTCTGGCGATGAGAAAAATTTTGGAAATATCTTTTCTGTTGATACCTTCAGGAGTTTTGCGGCATCGTCGGCATCCATTATCCCGAAATTCGGCTCCAGACCTGCAACAGACCCCTCGAGCCGCAAGAACCTGTACGCCACAGAATGGAATGTTCCACCCCAGAACATATTGGGAGAATATCCCGTAAGAGCCTCTATCCTTTCGAGCATCTGGCGCGCCGCCTTATTTGTAAATGTAAGCAGGAGAATTTCCCGCGGGGAAAGGCCGCATTCAGACAATAGCCACGCCACCCTGTATGTAAGAGTGCGCGTCTTGCCAGATCCAGCTCCGGCAAGTACCAGTAGAGGTTTGTCGTACGGAGCTGTTACCGCCGCATACTGCTCTGCGTTTAGCTCTGATTTAAAGTCTATATCCAACTTGAAATTATACCCCATGCCCCCGCGAGTAAGCCGCGCGCGGAAATTTTACAAATTGAGCCCAAAACGATGCTAAAGAGATGCGAGATATTCGAGCGCGAAGAAATATCCCTTAAGCCCAAGTCCAGATATTACCGCCCTGCTTGCAGCAGCTGTTAAAGACTCGTGCCTAAAGCCCTCGCGCTTGTAGATGTTTGATATGTGCACCTCCACAAACGCCATGCCGCTTCCAGCAACACTGTCTCTCAAAGCCACGCTTGTGTGGGTGAGCCCACCGGGATTCATAACAACGCCCTGAAAGCCTTGGTCGGCAAGAGCTCCTATTTTATCTATTATAGCTCCCTCGGAGTTAGACTGAAAACACACAAGCTCCACCCCGAGCTCCGCCGCCCTGCTTTTGAGCGAAGATTCAAGACTATCCAAAGTTTCCGACCCGTATATCTCGGGCTCTCTCTTGCCGAGCCTATCCATGTTAGGCCCGTTTATAACGGCTATTTTTTTCATATGGCTTAATTTAAATTAAAGCGGATTATCCACATCTATAAAGGTCCATTCAACACCAAAATGTTCGGCTGCCGCCTTGCAAAGAGCCTTTACTCCGAAAGTCTCAGTGGCATAGTGCCCGCATGGATACAAATTCACCTTTATATCGCGCGCAAGCTCGTAAAAATGCTCCTTAACTTCTCCTGTTATCATTGTGTCTATACCCAGCTTTGGCATAGCCTCCACGGCCTCTGCGGCCGACCCTGAACATATTGCTATCTTAACAGGCTCTTCCGACCCAAAGGCTATCCTCTTAAATGTGTTTGGGAAAAGTTTCCTTAAACGGCTTTCAAGTTCAGCCCTTCCGCCGCTCGGAGCGCGGCAAAGCGAGCCGATGTCGTTTTCAAAAGCCGGAAAGCATGTACCTATGCTATCAAGGCCAAGTTCCCGCGCAATTAGCGCGTTATTGCCATATTCAGAATGCGCATCGAGCGGCAGATGCGCGGAATAAAGAAGCATTCCGCTCTTTACGAGAGCCGCAATCTTAGAATAATTCGCCCCCGTTATTGGCAGCGGCGCGCGCCAGAATAGGCCGTGGTGCACAAGTAAAATTCCCGCGCCCATTTCGGCAGCCTTAGATATTGCATAATATCCGGCGTCCACCGCGCAACAGATTAGGCCTGTATCCGCGCATGTGTCGGGGTCTCCAACTTGCAAACCGTTGTAGGCACCGCCAAAATCGGCAAATTCGCCTGGGCGAACTATGCCGTCAAAAAACTCCAATATCTCTTTTATCTTTGCCATTGTTATTGCGCACTTTGTTCTTCCGATTCTTTATACGCGTCTGTTGCAAGTCAAGAAGCAAAGGAAATTACGCATCTCTTGAGGCTTGCCCGTTATAAACCGCCGAAGAGAGCAGTACTATAAATAAATTAAGCAAGAATGCGCACCAATAGCTCCGTCGCTAAAAGATATCACACTAAACTTCCCCGCAAAAATCTCCCATGCAAGGCATGGGGCAACAGCTTAAGAGGTCTGGGAATTATGGCGTTTATCGGCCTCAAGCAGAGCCTTTTGCCTTTCGAGGAAAGTTGGGTGTGAATAATAGAATGCGCTGTAAAGCGGATGCGGAGTAAGATTGCCCCTGTTTTCGCGCTGAAGCTTTCTCAATGCCGAGAGCAAAGACGACGCCCCTCCGCAAAGCCTGCGGGAAAAATCGTCGGCCTGGTACTCGTGCCTGCGCGAAAACAAATTTGCAAGCGGCGTAAGCCAGAAGGTAAAAAGCCCCGCGAACAACCCGAATAATAACAGAAGCACCGCTCCCCCTGCGCCTGCGCCAAACCCGAACCCTTCGTAAAACCAAGCCGAGCGAGCCAAGTAGCCCATGAGAGCAAATCCCACAAACGTCTCCGCAAAAGAAACCGCTATCATGCGGACTATATGTCCAAGTTTGTAATGGCCTATCTCGTGAGCGAGAACCGCCTCAAGCTCGTCCGGAGCAAGCTGCTCTATAAGAGTGTCGAAAAGCACTATGCGGCGGAACTTTCCAAAGCCCGTAAAGAACGCATTTGAATGCGAGCTTCTGCGGCTGCCGTCCATTACAAATATTGCCGAGGCCGCAAATCCGCCGCGTTTAGCAACGTCCATAAGCCTATTTTTGAGCTCGCCGTCTTCAAGCGGCGTAAGCTTGTTAAACAGTGGAATTATCAGCCGCGGATAAAGGAACATCATTATTATCTGGAATGCCGACAATACCGCAAATCCCCACAGCCACCAAGTCTGCGGAAATCGCCCGAAAAACCATACCAGCACAGCTGTAAGCGGAACTGCCAAAATAACCATCAAAACCAGACCCTTGAGTTTGTCCGCCACCCACAAAGACAATGTGCTCTTGTTGAAACCGAACTTTTTTTCTATAACAAACTGCGAATACAGCTCAACAGGCAAGTCTGGCAAAGACAGAACAATCATCACCCCAACAAGCCAAAGCGCCTGCGCCCACACTCCGTCTCCCAATGCGGAACACAAAAGAGCGTATGAATGCGGCAAAAAGCCAAGTACCAGCACCGCAGACATAACTATAAAGCCGTAGGCCTGCGAGAATGTATCGAGCCTGAGTTTAGCAAGGGTATAGGCTACAGATTCAGAATAGTCCTTCTGGGAGATAAAATCCTTAAAAGGCTCCGGCACAGACCTGTGGGCCGCCGCCGAACGAGCGTTTAGGAAATTCAAAAACGCACCGACAAGACCGTTTACAGCCATTAGGGCTATTACGAACAATATAACCGCAGTTAGCGTCATTTTATCAGCCTCTTTAGCGTTTCGAGTACCATCGCCGGGTTAGCCTTACCCTTCGACGCCTTCATTACAGGGCCTATCAAAGCGTTTATCGCCTTTTCGTTGCCAGCCTTAAATTGCTCTATAGCCTTGGCATTTGCTGCCATGGCATCAAGGCAGAATTTTTCTATCTCTCCGGAATCCGTATTTTGCTTTAGACCCTTTTCGTTTACGATTTGCTCGGCGCTCTTGCCGGTGGCAAACATCTCAACAAAAACTTCCTTGCCTATCTGCTTTGATATAACCCCGGAATCTATCACTTTAACAAGCCCCGCAAGCAAAGCAGGCGTTATCTTGCAGTCTGCAAGATTGTGCTTTCCGCCGCCTTGGCCCTCGGCCGACAATTCGCGCAGAAGCTCATTTACAAGAAGATTTGCTATGGCCTTGGGATTATTGTGCGTCTTTAGGGCCTCGGCAAAATATTCGCTAAGTTCCCTGTCGTGGCAGAGAACTGATGTTATGGAATACGGAAGACCGTCTTGCTCCATAAACTTGCGCTGCAAGTCAAAAGGCAGATCGGGCAGTTCTGAGCGTATCTGCTCGCGCAATTCGTCGGAAATTTTCACCGGCATAAGGTCCGGATCTGGGAAGTAGCGGTAGTCGTGGGCGTCCTCCTTGCTGCGCATGGATTGCGTCACACCCAGCGCCGCATCGAAACGGCGCGTCTCCTGGACTATCGCAACACCCTTCTTTATGCAGTCTATCTGCCTGCGTATCTCGTACTCTATTCCAAGCCTTACGTTGGACATGGAATTGATGTTCTTAAGCTCAACCTTCACGCCAAGTTCGGCCTGCCCCTTCGGACGCACAGATATGTTCGCATCGCAGCGCATCTGCCCCTTCTCCATATCGCATGCGGATATGTCGGCAAATACAAGGCAGTCGCGCAGAGAATTTAAATACGCAAATGCTTCCTCGCCGCTGTGCATGTCGGGCTCGGAGACTATCTCTATAAGCGGGGTCCCAGCGCGGTTGTAGTCAACCAAAGACTCTCCCGCATGGTGTGTCAGCTTGCCGACGTCCTCCTCAAGATGTATGCGTGTAAGCTTAACCTTCCTGTGCGGCCCCATCTGCGAGCCGTCCTTGCCGGCAAGCTCTATCTCAACCTCTCCTCCCAGACAAAGAGGCTGGTCGTACTGGGAAAGCTGGTAGTTCTTTGCGCTGTCCGGATAAAAGTAGTTTTTCCTGTCCCACTTTGCAATGTCCGGTATTGTGCAACCAAATAGCATTCCTGCCTTAATGGCCTTGCGTATGGCCTCGTAGTTGAGCACGGGCAAAACCCCAGGCAAGGCCCATATTACAGGGTCTGTAAGGGTATTCGGCTCCTCGCCAAATTTGTACGGAACATCAGTGAACATCTTGCTTCTCGTGTTCAGCTGAACGTGAACTTCCAATCCTATTACTGCTTCGTATTCCATCTTTGGATGCCCCTGAAAAATCTTATTGCAAGTTTGGCAAAACGCCCCTCATTCCAAACAATTCCTCGCACGAATGCGCGCACGAGAACAAATTCTGCTCGTCGAAAGGCTTGCCTATTATCTGAAAGCCTATCGGAAGCCCCTCAGAAGAGAGCGCACACGGAACCGATATGCCAGGCAACCCCGCAAGATTTACGTTTATTGTGAATATGTCGTTTAAATACATCTCAAGCGGATCTGACATCTTTTCTCCCAACTTGAAGGCCGCAGAAGGCGAAGTTGGCGCAACAACTGCGTCTATGCCGCTTTCAAAAACCTTTTCAAAATCGCGCCGTATTAGGGTTCTTACCTTCTGCGCGCGCAGATAGTAGGCGTCGTAATAGCCGGAGCTAAGCACATATGAGCCGAGTATTATACGCCTTTTTACCTCCTCGCCAAAGCCCTCCGCGCGGCTTTTGTAATACAGATCTACTATATCTTTTGCCTTGTCTGAGCGGTGCGTGTAGCGCACGCCGTCGTACCGGGCAAGATTCGATGAAGCCTCAGCCGTAGCTATGATGTAATATACCGGTATGGCAAGCTCGGTATGCGGCAGGGAAATTTCCACAATCTCCGCGCCAGCCGCCGCGCACTTTTCAACAGACTTCTCAATAGCCGCCCTAACCTGCGTGTCGAGCCCCTCTGGCAGATACTCCTTTGGAAGCCCAAGCTTCTTGCCCTTGAGCCAATTGCTGTCGAGATTGGCGGCGTAGTCGGGTATGGGAGTATTTACGCTTGTGGAATCTTTAGGATCGTAAGAGGCCACCGCTCCAAGCAGCATTGCTGCATCTTGAACGGTTCTTGCAAACGGGCCTATCTGGTCCAAAGACGATGCGAACGCCGCAAGTCCGTAGCGGCTGACCAAACCGTATGTGGGCTTCATTCCCACAACACCGCATAGGCTTGCCGGTTGGCGTATAGACCCGCCAGTGTCGCTTCCAAGCGAGCACGCACAAAAGCACGCAGCCACCGCCGCGGCACTTCCGCCGCTCGAGCCGCCTGGTATCCTCGACAAATCCCACGGATTATGCGTAGGCCCAAAAGCGCTGTTCTCGCATGAGGACCCCATTGCAAACTCGTCCATATTAAGCCGTCCCCACAGCACCGCCCCGCGCGACTGAAGATTCTTTACCGACGTTGCCGTATAAGGGCTTACATAATGCTCCAACATCTTGCTTGCGCATGTCAGAGGCTGGTTTTCCACGGCTATAACGTCCTTTAAGGCCACAGGTATGCCGTCGAGTGCGCCAAGGGTCTCTCCGCGTGCTCTGCGCTTGTCTGAGGCTTCCGCACCGTCAAGAGCAAGACGCTCGTCCTTAAACAAAAATGCATGTACTTTGCCGTCGAGCGCGGCCGTTCTTTCAATGTAGACCTTAGTCAGCTCTACAGACGAGATCTCCCCCTTTGCGAGCATATCGGAGAGTTCTTTTACCGATTTAAAAGCGATGTCGCTCATATTCTAAAATTTTGTGCGTTATATTGTTTTGTAATGTTATTAGGTAATTTCCCCCTCCGCATATACGGCAACAACCATGCGTTCGCTGCCGCACCTTAGAGGATTATCAGGATCCGCCAACTATGCCTCGTCAACTACCTTTGGAACGACAATCTGATTTAAGCGCTTAGCCGGAGCATTCATAAGCGCCTTCTCCACGCTCATGGGCTGCGCAGGCACATCTCCCTCGCGCCAGACGTTGTACATTGCATGGGCATGCGCGCTTGCTTCAACCCCAGACACATCAACTTTTGAGAGTTTGTCGAAGTATTCGAGAATCTGCCCCAGCTGCGCCGAATACGTTTGTTTCTCGGCCTCCGTAAGTTCTATGCGTGCAAGTTTTGCCACATAATCTATATCAATCTTATCCGTCTTAGACATAACTGAAAAGTCATTCTTTATTTTGCCTTATTTAGGGCAAGAGTTTTTTTATATTTTTTACCCCTCAAAAGACGCCTTTTTACCCTACAAAAAAGCCTAAGAGAATCTTTTTATTTAAGCAAATTGCAACATGCATAAATTCCGCCTCTAAACCTTTTTTACGTTCGGCATTGAAAAATGGAAAAAGCTCCAAAAAAAAGTTCGCAAAAATAATAAAAAACGCGCCGGCGCTAAAATTAAAGCTACCGGCGCGCAAAATAAACAAAACAATTTGGCATGTGGGCAAGAAAGATACTACCTCGGCGGGCAGACTTTCTTCAGATGCCAGATCTGCTCGGCATATTCCGTTATGGTTCTGTCGGACGAGAACTTGCCCATTCTTGCTGTATTTAATATTGCCATTTTATTCCAGCGGGCTTTGTCTTGATAAGCCTTTGCAACCTGCACATGGGTATCAACATAAGACTGGTAATCGGCGCAAACCATAAAAGGATCGCCCCAATCCAAAACAGACTTCCTAAGTGGCATAAACGCGTTGGGATCTGACGGCATAAAATAGTCTGAAACCAGCCAATCCAAAGCCGACTTCAAATCAGCATTAGAATTGTAGAAAGACCACGGATTATACCCAAAGGATTTCATCTCTTGAACCTGGTCTACCGTCAGCCCAAATATAAACAGATTATCCTTTCCTACTTCCTCGGCAATCTCAACATTTGCGCCATCGAGCGTGCCTACCGTTATAGCTCCGTTTAAAGCAAGCTTCATATTTCCCGTACCAGACGCCTCTTTGCCCGCCGTTGAAATCTGCTCGGAGACGTTCGCCGCCGGAATTATATTCATTGCGGTTGAAACGCTGTAATTTGGAACAAATACAACCTTGAGCTTATCCTGTATGCGTTTGTCGGAATTTATCTTTGCGGCCACTGTGTTTATAGCCCAGATAATATTCTTTGCAATATCGTATCCGGGAGCAGCCTTAGCTCCGAATATGAACACGCGCTTTGGAACATCCAAGTCTGGATTGTGCAGCAGTTGCCTATATATTGTAAGTATGTTGAGCAAATTTAGATGTTGGCGCTTGTACTCGTGCAGGCGCTTTATCTGAACGTCGAACATGGCGTCTGGATCTAGCTCTACTCCGCAATCCCTCATTATTATATTTGAAAGATGAACTTTGTTCTGCCTCTTGACTGCGGCATACCTCTCTTGGAAAACCTTGTCTGAGGCAAACTTCTCAAGCCCTTTGAGCATGTCGAGGTTCATCGTCCACTTCTGAGTACCGAGAGTCTCGTCTATGAGGTCCGAGAGGCCCTCGTTTGAAGTTCTAAGCCACCTGCGCGGGGTTATTCCGTTTGTCTTGTTGTTGAACTTTTCCGCGCTGATTTCCGCAAAGTCGCGCAAGACGCTGTCTTTTAAAAGCTCCGAATGAAGCGCCGCAACCCCGTTTACACTGAAGGAGCCTACAACCGATAAATACGCCATACGGACCATCTTCGGATTGCCCTCCTCTATTATAGACAGGCATTTCTTCTTGCCATCGTTGCCCGGATAAACGCTCTCAACATAATCCAACCAGCGGCGGTTTATCTCGTAAATTATCTGCAAATGCCTCGGCAACAGCGCGCCCATTATGTCGACAGACCACTTCTCCAAAGCCTCCGGCAGAAGCGTATGGTTCGTATAGGCGAAGCATTTGTTGACTATATTCCAAGCTTTGTCCCAGTCCATTCCATGAACATCAACAAGAAGGCGCATAAGCTCTGGTATGGCTATCGCCGGGTGAGTGTCGTTAAGCTGTATTACAGTTTTATCAGTAAACTCGCTCCAGTCGGAATGCTCGTCGAAATAGCGGCGTATTATATCCTGCAAAGAACAAGATACAAAGAAGTACTGCTGCATAAGGCGCAGAGCTTTGCCATTCTCCGTCTTGTCGTTTGGATAAAGAACCTTTGAGATTGTCTCGCTCATGGCCTTCTCGTGGACAGCTTGGGTATAGCCGCCTTCGTTGAAAGCGTCCAAGTCAAGCTCGTTGTTGGCCTTTGACTCCCACAAGCGCAAGAAGTTAACAGTTTCTGCTGTGTATCCAACCACCGGAACATCCCACGGCACACCCAAGAATTCCCTTGCAGGAATCCAATGTGGAGACCAGTCCCCCTTTGAGTTCACCACATTTTCCACATGGCCGCCTATGCCAAGCTTTATAGTAAACTCCGGACGCACAAACTCCCACGGGCAACCGAACTTAAGCCAGTTGTCGGGATTTTCCACCTGCTTGCCATTTTCAAAGCTCTGCGTGAAAAGCCCAAACTCATACCTTATTCCATAGCCGACAGCCGGATAATTTAGCGTTGCCAAAGAATCCATAAAGCAAGACGCCAACCTTCCCAGGCCGCCATTGCCAAGACCCATATCGACCTCTTCATTCATCAGCTCGTCGAAATCCAGCCCTAGCTGAGAAAGAGCCTCTTTTGTGGGCTTCATTAAATTTGCATTATTGAGAGTATCCTCCGTAAGACGCCCCATAAGATACTCTAAAGACAGATAGTAAACCCTGCGCACATCCCTGCCATGCTGAGTTTCCATGGTTCGGAGAAAACGATTCATTATAAGATCTCTTATGGCAAGGGCTGTCGCCATCCACCAGTCGCGCTTTGTGGCGGTACGCTCATCTCGAGCTAGAGATCTGCCCAAGTGCCAAATTATGTGTTTCTTCATCTCCTCGGCGGTTGCCTCGGTGAAGAATTCGCACTTTTCTATTTTCTTTGCGGAGGTTGTCTTTTTCATAAACGATACCTATTCTAAAGAATAATCCCCATATCTTGTAAAAATATGCGCAAAAAAACAAGTTATTAAAAAAACATACAGAAATTCTCTCAATATGCTGACAAAAAATACATACAATACACGTTACAACATACCGTGCAAGCACATACATATTAAGACGCAGGCCTTTAAATAGCCTGAAGCACAAAATGCAGATATAAAAAAGAACAACGCTTATACATGTTTTTATAATTGCCTAAAGGCGGAAGCGTAGTTTTTATAAGAATGTTTTTTAATGGGCATACTCAACAGATATATCTTCAGACAAGTGCTCGCGGCCTCTCTTATGACGGTGGGGTTGTTTGTATTTGTGCTTGTTGTAGGAAATGTGATGAAGGAGGTCATGGGAGATCTTGCGGCCGGCAGGATGAGCATGGAGTTCTTCATATATATAATAGCGCTTCTTATACCAAGCGTTATACCGTATGCCCTGCCGCTTGGAATGTTGACGGGCATATTGCTGATATTTGGAAGAATGTCCGCCCAGAATGAAGTTACCGCAATAAAGGCAGTGGGAAAGTCAATATACAGCATGGCGGCTCCCGTGTTTTTCATAGCAATTATAGCGTCAATATTTTCCGTTGGCATAAATTTCTACTACGCGCCGTTGGCAGACTACACATACAAAAGCCTGTTAAAAAACCTGATTAGGAACGATCCGTTGCAGTTTATCCAGCCAGGAAATTTCATAAGGGACTTTCCCGGACTGGTGCTTTACGCAGAAGATTCCGACGGCAAAGAGCTCTTAGGATTTAGAATCTGGGAGATAAAGAACGGAAAGATAGTAAGAGCCAGCCGTGCCGAACGTGCAACAATAACGTACAATAAAGACACAGAGGAAATACTTCTTACAATGAAGAACGCCTCTGCCGACATCATGCGAAGCGAAGATCCAGAGAATCTCAGAAAGCCCGTGCCTGTGGCAAGGTTTGAAGAGCTGCCCATAATTCTTCCGCTCAGCAAGATAATGGGGTCGCTTGAGATGCACAAATACAAGCTCTCCCTTATGACTTACGGAGAATTGATGGCCGCACGCGACACATGGCACAGGCTTCCGCCCGAGCTTACTACGCCGGAGCAGGCACGCAAAGACCGAATGGAAGTTCAAATACAGATACAGAAGAACTTCGCAATGGCCTTCAGCATATTTTCCATGGTTGTTCTTGCCATACCGCTTGGAATCAAGGCATCGAGAACCGAAACTTTGGCAAATCTTGCAATAGCAATAGCTTTGGCTATGAGCTATTATATGATGATAGTGTTCATATCTTGGCTTGAAAAATATCCGAGCCTGCGTCCCGACCTTTTAATATGGCTGCCAAACCTTATGTTCCAAGCATTGGGCGCCATTTTGCTTGTCAGGGCAAGCAAACATTAATTCAGGATAATTACCCTTGCGGGGCAAAACTGCGGATAAAGATAGGTTATAATACCGCAAATATGTTGGACTAATTGCACAAAATATAGATATTACAAAAAGCTACTCCAAGTTATTATTTATACCTGTAAGAAGGTTTTATATGGCAGCAGAAGCCATATTTAAGTACAGGCAAATAGAAATTCTGCGTCAAAATGTAGGTTATAAAGAGGGCAAAATTATCAGATAAGATAAAAGCTTCATAGATGTACATACTTCCATAGTATCTTGAAAATTATGCACTGTAGATATCTGTTAAAAGACTTTACACGCCGCCCTGTTTAGAAGATAACAATTCCTTTATGAAATTTCGGTTTCGACCATATCCGAAAAGATTTGCAAACGCGTTTCTGCCCGAATCCGGCGCTGAAGCATTTTTTGCGAGCATCATACTCTGGGGAATTGGCGTAGGATGTTTTGCGGCGGCTCTGAATAACTTTCTCGCCGACATATACTCCATAGGCGGCTACGGCAGGGGATGGATAGAATTTTTCCGCGAATTGCCCGGTTTAATGCTTGTATTCATACTTGCCATAATCAGCAAGATGAGCGACTGGCGCATAATGAAACTTGGCGTGCTTGTCTCAATGGCGGCAGTATGCCTGATGTTCTCAAATGTTGGATCTGTAGCCATTGCGGCATTTATAATGTGCTTTAGCGCGGGCGAGCATATAGTTATGCCGGTTAGAAGCGCAATAGCCATGCGCGTTGCAAAGCGAGGAAAAGAGGGTACATCGCTTGGCTTTATGACCTCTTGCATAAATGCCGGAACGGTCTCCGGAGGGCTTGTAGTTGCCGCGGTATTTTGGATATGCGGATATTTCGGGCTATCCGATTCCAGAACGGCCTACAATTTTGTCTGGGCCATAATAGCAATATTACTGGTATTATCTTTTATTTCAACTTTTACTCCGTATGCCCCTAACGAACAGCGCAAGAAACCCAAATTATATTTCCGCAAGAAGTTTTCAAAATTCTACATACTCGAGCTCTTTTACGGGGCAAGGAAACAGATATTTCTTACATTCGGCCCATATCTTTTAATAGTAGAATACGGATTCGACACCGCAAAAATAGCCGCTCTCTTATCTTTAAGCGCATTTGTAAATGTATTTGGCAGCCCGCTTATAGGAAAGATAACAGACCGCTTCGGATACAGGAATATAATGATATACGATACCGTAATTCTATTTTTCGTATGCATGATGTACGGATACGCCGGAAAGCTATTTCCACATTACATTGCTATATGGGTACTGTGTGTAAACTATATTCTGGATAACCTTATGAGCACCACCAGCATGGCTACAAACATCTATGCTAGCAAAATTGCCGCAAATAAGGAGGAGCTTACAAGCACACTTACTTCCGGCATATCAATAAACCATCTAATTTCAATATTGTGCGCGCCAATAGGAGGCTGGGTATGGACAAAATGGGGCGTTGAATGGCTCTTTAGTTTTGCAGCTCTAATGGCTCTTGCAAATTCGGCATTTGCACTGACTATCCCTAAAGTAAAGGTTTCCTAATAATTTTATATGAAGCAGAAGACTTCTAAAATATCTCTTCCTTTTTATCTTTTAAATTTGGACTCTTTCTTACATACCTACAAAACTCTTCATATTCTGGAATAGTCATACACAATACTTGCCCATTTAATAACTAATAAAGAACCCAAGAAAAAGCTGTAAGGCGTGCTAAGTAGTCTATAAGCAATCAATATAATTACGATAGATTTTTTAATTGTAATAAGAAAATCATCTGATGTATCTGAAATACTAAATATGAATTACGACAACATACAGATAGATGAGCATTGCCATGTTGAGGCGTTCTCAGTGAACCTTTACGGAGCAAACCTATTAATCTTGAAAGGCAAGAAAGGATTTCTCGCCTGCGGATATGTAAACCCCGCAACCGCAGAAAAGCTTGGACACGCTTGCGCGATAGTCAGCGGAGTAAAAAATTACGACGATATGCTTAAAGCCTCTGTAATTGCCGTTTCAACTAAAGCCGCACAACTCGGTGTAAATATTGGAATGTCAGGCAAAGAAGCTATGCTCTTACTAGCATAGCACAATAAATATACCCCGCAAAGAATAACTGCTTATTAAAACGCGCCCAAAAATATACGTATAATAGAAATGGCGCAATAAATATTATATTATACTAATATCTAGTATATAATTTTGTGTTCTTAAAATTATCCTAAGTAAAAAGCCTTCTTAGTGGGTAATAAAATCTTCCTTTAGAGGAACCACAACTTGCTCTTACAAAAAAACGGACGCCATTTAAGCGTCCGTTTTTTAGATTTTAAATCTTCTTAAATTAGTACCTTACATTGAAAGCGAGGTCTATTACGTGCTGATTGTATGCGTATACGTTAGACGAATTGTTCAGGTAACGATAGTTCGCAGACAAAGATATGTACTTGTTGGGGTTGTAGGTTATGCCAACTCTCGGATAAACCTCATCGTCATCACGATCTATGAGCTTGTACTTGGTGTTTACATAACCGAAAGAAGCAACCGCGCTGAGGGTCTCAGTCATAGCATAGCTTACACCGAAATCGCAACCAGTGTTAACCGAGCTCTGGCGCTGTGCACCGTTGCCGAAATCACGATAGCCCTTAACAAAAGCAGTGAGCTTCTCTGTTACACGATAGTCAAACTTTGCAGAGAAAGCGAAATCTGTGAAGTCGGAATTCTGAGCATCGTTCATCTGACGGTTCATAACACCAGCATAGATGACAGTGGAGAGCTTTTCAAATATCTCGCCGCGGATTGTCACACCACCGAAGTTGTCCCAACGATCGCTACCGAAAGATGCGGCATAAGCATCACCGTTGTTGAAGTCGGAATAACGGAGCTGATATGTAAGACCAACGCTGATCTTGGGAGTAACCTTATAGAGCAGGCTTACAGGCAGAGAGTATACATCAGAGTCTGAATATGTTCTCTCGTAATCGCAGAAACGCTCTGCATACCAAGTACCGCCTATCTCACCGAACAATTTGTCGGAGAAATCATATGCAAAGTTAAAGCCGGCATTGTAGATATCACGGCGAACAAGCGTGGGAGCATATATTGTGCTCGTGTTCTGTTTTACCTGCTGGAAGCTGAAGTTTGTGGAAAGAGTCCAGACGTTCTCAGTATAAGAAGCAGTGGCAAATACATTAGCCAAGTTTGAATCCAAGGAAGAATAGTTCAAATAGCGATTGATATCTTCATAGAACTTTATGTTCGCCTTGAACTTGCTGTTCCTACCATAGTCAGCCTCTACACCGAGACGAACCGTTACGCTATAATCATCTTTCTTATTGGAATTGGAAAGAAGGACATTGCTATCCCACTTGCCCATAACAGCACCCTTAAAGAAAAGGTCAAGCTGGTCGCCTACCGTTACCAAAGGAGCGGCGTAGGAAGATGCCGCAACCGCCAGCAACGCAAAAGAAGCTAAGATTTTTTTCATTTTGTAGTCCTGTGTTTGAATAAATTGGAATTGTTAATAGTTTCAAATATTTCACCTCGTTGAGAAAAGTCAAGTGCATATTTGAAATATTTTCTTGCCATAAAACGATCGTTCGAAAACTAAAAAATTCTTGAAGGGCATGAACTTTTTTCTGTAATCTATCGTCTTAATACATATACGTGAGAATCCAGAAATACAACGCGAATAGCCGCGCTATTCGAGCAAGAAAGCCAGACTATGGAAAAATCAAAAGGCAAACTTAAGAATAAGGATACAAACTCATACTCTGCCCTCTTTGGGCTTGCATACAGATGCAGAAAGCCCGACGGAACATGGATATTCAAATTTAGATGGGGACGCATATGCGCTTTGACAATATCTTTTGTATTCTTGGCGTGGTTTGCTCTTTCGCTTTTTATATATATAATGTTCAGATACGTCAAAGAATACGATGAGATGACGTTTACAAAGGCGGTAGTTATGCCATTCAACAGGGCAAAGCACAACGCCATGGTTGGAGACTACAACATCAGAAAGGCAAAAGAGCTGATGCAATCCGGAGACGGTCTTGGGGCAATAAAAAATCTGCACGCTGGAGTTGGGCGTTCGCCGGGCAATCTCGAAGGCAAGAAGATGCTCGCCTGGATATACTCGCTGCGCGGCCAGAACGACTATGCCATACAGGCTCTCGACTCCGGATTCCCCAATGCTAGGGAAAACCCTGAATATGTTATTTTATATGTTAAAATTCTTCTGGAGCAGGCCGAAGATAAAAAGCTTGTTAACGTTGCATCAAAGCTGCTTGAGATGGGGATAAAGAACGATGAAGCCCGTCTGAATTTAGCAATGGCGCTTGCAACAGTTTACGCTCTTCATGGAAGCTACACAAAGTCGAACGAAATAATGCGCAAATACGGGCTTGATAAGAGTTCTCCCGGATTGGTCCGCATGGCTAAGAATCTTTGGGAGCAGGGGCACAGGGACGAGGCCATTGAGTTATTGAAAGACAATCTTCCAAAAGTGCGCGATAAGGAAAGCGTATATTCTCTTTTGATGAGCTTTTACAACTTGCAAAAAGACTACGATACCGCCCGCCAATATGCGGTATTAAGGGCAATAGAGAATCCTTTTTCCGTAAAGCAGAAGGTTGATTACCTCAAGTTGTTGTCAAAATCGGGCGAAAAAGAAAAAGCTGCCCAGCAGATAGAATCCATATTTGAGCAGTACAAGAATGATCCTAAATCTTTAATATATATAGCCAACTTTGCGGCCGTAGAGGGCAATCTAGACTTGATGCGCCGCATTTACGACACCGCCTTGCAACGCAACTATCCAATAGCCCCATTCTGTCTGCTGTATCTTGAAGCTATGCTTTCAATGGGCGACTACAAAAAAGCTGCGAAATTTGTGGACGATATAATGTACGAAAAGCCCCTCTGGGCAAAGCGTTACGACGATGTTCTCAACTGCCTGCGCACAGTATCATACTACGCCTCCGGGAACACAAATATGGCGGAGATAATATTGCAGGAAGTTATGAAGCGAAATACCGTTCCCGTGAAGGCTTTGGTTGCAACGGCAAGGAGGCTCGATAATCTCGGAGCAACATTCCTTGCCTACAGGCTTCTTGAAAGCGCCGTCAATAAAGATCCGCGCCACCAGCTTGCCCTAACAAGGCTTGTACAGATGGATATAAAGATAGGAAACTCCACAAATTTGGATAAGAACATACTAAAACTCCTGCAAATGCGCCGTCCGCCAAGAGAGCTCATCGAGGGAGCACAAAAGAATCTTGGCAGCGACAGGTTCATATTCGCAAAAGACAGAGAAAAAATCATGAAGGAAATAGTGCTGCTTGTAACTCGCGAAGGAGGAGAGAACCTCATGACCGAGTCAGACGAAGAGCTTGAAGAAAGCGTAACAGGTTCCATTACTGAAAATCTCTGATATCTCTTTTGTATAATCTCAAAAATAAAAGCGGGGCTTAAAATCCCCGCTTTTATTGTATTTTTCCGACAAATAGAATTTGTTGCAATACAAGCTGCAAGAAGCATAAGACAAATAGATACCCTCACCTACAATAAAAGTTCTTCATAAAAAAATAGAACAGATAAATTGGATCAATGATGCAAAGACGACAAAACTTTCCGAATAATTCCTCTTATAAATATTATCAGAATAAATCCTGCCTCTGAGAGAGTTCAAGCAATGCCAAAGCTAAAATTTCCATAGAGTAAATCTAATGGATATGAGGAGAAATTCCCGCAAAATAGATGGTACATATCTATCCGTCTAAAACCTCTTTTATCCAATTTCAATTACCAATTAAACCGATATGCGAACAATACCTTCATACAAGTTATTGTTTTACAACAGCCCAATGCGCGTAGAAGAATTTCTTTTAGTAAGAGAAAATGCAAAAGATGTAAACTAAGATATTATATAAAGGAATTACTAATATAAACAGATACAAAAAAACCCTCGGGAAATCCGAGGGTTTTTTGTAAAGATATAAAATCTTAAATTACCTTCTGCTGGATTCGCCGGAAGAAGCAATCGTAGGATCGGGCAACTGATATATGGGATCCTCATCTTCAGACATTATTGAGTCTTTTGAAGAAGTCTCAACCTTATCGCCAAACGAACGCTCCCCATATTTATTCAGCGGATAATTATTTACCACTTGCTTCAAATGATCGTCCAAAGAAGCAGAAGCCACGCTGGAATCACCAACAACACCAATATTGACACCGTCAGCATTTGTTCTGAGGTCTATAGCATTGGAAGCAACCTCGCCTGTTACGGAATTTTCAACATTGATTACACCGGAAGTTGTAGCAACACCATTGTCAGCAACCACAGTGTTGGTCTTGGCACTTATCTTCTGCTGACCGATAGTTGTGTCAGCTTCTAAAGCGATGGACTTGTCGCTCTTCACCTCAACAGAAGCAGCAAAAACAAACTTTCCATCAGCAGGCTGGCTCGGGCTCTTCATTGAAGACTCTATGGAAGAAAGAAGAGCACTAAACGCTGGCTTGGCCTCAGGAATAGCCTTAGCAGCAGCGGCTATTGCATCTCTTATAGTGTCGATGGAAGAAGACTTGTTTGTCTCCATAGCAACATCAACCCTCTTCTTACCGCCGGGAAGATCCGTTACAGTAACGGTTATTTTACCGGAAGCAGAATTAGCCTCAGTTACCACAGGCTTTGCGGCGGCAGGCTGAGAAACGCTCTGAGCGTTTACGGAAAGAGCGAACGCCAGAGGAGCGACGGCTATCAGAATATATTTTAAAAACTTCATGATAATTCCTTAATTTTTGTTGTCTGATGAAAGGTTGCGTTTTTGTTTAATGAATTACAACTTAAGTGTTCCTGTTAAAAAAACAAGCTTTTTTTCAATGTTTTTTAAAAATTAGATATGTTATTTTTTAGGCGTTGGAGTATAGATAAATCAAGTATGCGTTGTTTCCGCGCCCGTATAGCTTAAGAACTGCCACAGCATATACGGCTCCAACTGACAGCATACATGTTCAAAAAGAACAATATAATAGGCATATAAAATGGAATTTTAGATTAAAATCGGTAAAATTGACAAAAATATATTCGACAATCCTAATAAAAGAAACAAGAACTATGTCTATATGGATATTGGCATACTTTCACCTATATTTGCCGATGCGTCAGCTTCGGCTTCCGACGGCGGACTAAAATTCGACGTACTTGACTTGACAGTATTTTTGGCGTTTATCGTGGCGGTTGTCGCGGTGGGGCTGATAAAGAGCAGAGGCGAGAAAGGTTCGGAAGATTACTTCCTTGCCGGACGTGGGCTAACATGGTGGCTGATAGGAATATCTCTTATAGCAGCAAACATATCCACGGAACAGTTTGTGGGCATGAGCGGAAGCGCAGCGGGCATAACAGGGCTTGCAATAGCCAGTTTCGAATGGCTTGCAGCCGTAACGCTCGTGATAGTGGCATTTTTATTCCTGCCAAAATTCCTAAAGAGCGGCATATACACAGTACCGCAATTTCTTGAATACAGATACGACGCGGCTGCACGCACCATAGTTTCCATGATTATGGTTACGGTTTTGGTCTGCGTTAACATATCGGCCGTAATCTATTCTGGTGCAATAGTTGCTGATACAGTATTTAAGGAAGTAACCTGGCTTAATTTACAGGCATACTGCTGGATAATAGGAGTTATAGCCGCAATATATGTATGCGCTGGCGGACTCAAGGCATGCGCTTGGGCTGATCTTTTACAAGGAACGGCTCTTGTATTGGGAGGTGCAATAATAGCGTATTTTGCCTACCGCGTATTTGCCGGCATGGATTTGATGGACATAGCAACAACTGCAAATGTAACTCCAGAACAGATGAAATCTCTGGCGGACGCCTCTGTTGCTGAAAAGTTCTTTACATTAAATTCAAATAAGTTGACGATGTTCCTTCCGGCAGACCACCCCGAGGTTCCGTGGACAGCATTGGTATTAGGGCTTTGGATACCCAATCTATACTACTGGGGTTTCAACCAATACATAATACAGCGTACACTCGGCGCAAAGAGCCTTGCGGAAGGTCAAAAGGGCATAATGTTTGCGGCTGGGCTTAAGCTGATAATCCCTTTTATAATAGTGTTGCCGGGCATACTGGCCTTTAATATTTATTCCGACGATTTAAGACTTGAAGCTCAAAGAGACGTAAAAATGTTGGAGAGCAACGCCAAGACCTATGCGCCCATATATTTTCACCAGTTGGAGACATTAGGAAAAGCTCCTTCGGTAAAAGCAACGGTGGAATATTTCAGCGCAGACATAGACGGAAAGAAAAGAAATATAATAAGCGAATCTGTAGCGAAAGATCTTATAAAAGAATACGAGAGTGCAAAAAATAGCGGATCTCTAAAAGAATATGCAGTAAAGGCAGATTCCGGCTGGAGAGAGTCTAACCCGGAAGCGGCAAAGTCTATAGACCTTTGGAATGCGACAGTAGCAAAGGGGGCAAAATCTCCCGCGAAAGAACTTAAGGGCTATAAGTACGATTCCGCCTTTGCTGTGCTTATAAGAAATGTATTGCCTGATTCTTTCGGCCTTAGAGGATTCATATTTGCATCTCTGTTAGGAGCTGTTGTAAGTTCTTTGGCCTCCATGTTAAATGCGGCAAGTACCATTTTTACAATAGACATATTCAAAAAGTTCATAAGCCCGTCGGCGTCGAATTCCGCGCAGGTATTTGTTGGAAGACTTACGGTTTTAATATTTGCGGCGGCTGGCTGCTTAGTGGCGCCGCAGTTGGCAAACCCTAAGCTCGGTACGGTATTTGTGTTTATTCAGGAATTCCAGGGGTTCATATCGCCCGGAGTCCTCGCAATATTCATATTTGGAATGTTCTCAAAGAGAGCGCCGCGCTTCTCGGGAGTCATTGGCATACTGACAAGCTCAATAGCATACGGAATTCTATACTTCGCCTTTGGCGAAATAGCCTACTTAAACAGAATGGCAATAGCATTCTTCTGCGCGCTTGCGGTAATGTTCCTGCTTACGATATTTAAGCCGCTTAAGAGCGACATTGTAATGCCGGTAAACGAGAATATGAATATGGAAAGTTCCTCTGGAGCGAAGATTGCTGGAATATCTATACTCGCAATAACAGCAGTGCTGTATATAACATTCTCAGGTTTATTCTTCTAAAAGAACAAAAGATTTTTTAACATGAAAGAGAAACTGGAAAAATCCTTTAAAGAGATCTACGGACATGCGCCCGAAGTTTTTGCTCAGGCGCCCGGCAGAATAGAATTTATCGGTAATCATACCGACTATAACGGCGGCTACGTTATGGGAGCGGCCATAGACAAGGTTGTAATGTGCGCTGCAGCAAAGCGCGCAGATAAGAAGCTGCGCTTTGCGAGCATAAAGACCGGAGAGATAGTAGAGCTTGACATGGACGATCTTACTCCACGTAAGCGCGAGCAAAACTGGGTAAACTATCCGCTCGGGGTGTTCAAGTATCTGCGCGAGGCCGGCTTGAAAGCTGAAGTTGGCTTTGATTTTCTCGACATAAGTTCTCTGCCTGCCGGCGCAGGGCTGAGTTCCAGCGCGGCAATAGAGCTTTCAAGTGCTTTTGCGCTGTCGGCTTTGTACGGGTTTGAGGCAGACTTAAAGACGAAGGTACGCATAGGGAAGAAGTCAGAGAACTTATTTGTGGGCATGCCCTGCGGCATACTCGATCAAGGAGTTTCTGGTTTTGGAAAGAAGGACACCCTGGTATTTATAGATTGCAAGACGGAGGATTTCTCAAACTTCCCATTGCCTGGCAAATGCAGGTTCTGGCTGTTCAACTCAACAAAGAAGCACGCCCTGGTTGACGGCTTGTATGCCGATAGGCACAACGAGTGCATGCGCGCGGCAAAGGTATTGTCGGAAGGTGGTGCAGACAGACTCCTGAGGGAGTTTACCATTGACGATCTGGAAGCGGCAAAAAGCAAATTAACAGACGTTGAATACCGCAGAGCCCGCCATGTGATAGAGGAGAATGCCCGTGTGCTCAAGGCGGAGGAATTGCTGCTCAAGGGAGACATAGACGGGGTTGGTAAGCTTCTTTACGCCTCGCATAACAGTTCAAAGACTCTCTTTGAGAACTCCTGCGAGGAGCTCGATTTTCTGGTGGACACGTTAAAAGGCTTCAAGAATGTATACGGAGCGCGTCTTAGCGGCGGTGGTTTTGGAGGAGCTGTGATGGCTCTTACAGATGAGACCTTCTCAGAGGAAGACGCCCACAAGGTAGCGAAGGCATACGCCGAGAAGTTCGGCAAAGAGCCAAAGATATTCACCTGTGCCACGGGAGACGGCGCAAAACTTTGTTAGAAACCCCAAAATGCGCGCCAAAAGATTGCATTCGCGGCGCGCGGAAAACTTAAAACAAGAGAAGAGGCAAAAATGAACATACTGGTAATAGGCGGAGCCGGATATATTGGCAGTCACTGCGTAAGACAACTCATAGCCGCTGGACATAAGCCCATTGTGCTGGACAATCTCGTCTACGGGCACAAGGGCGCTCTAAAGGAGGGAATCCCCTTCTATCTGGGCGACTTGGCAGACAAGAAGCTTGTTGGGGAGATACTCGACAAGGAGAAGATAGACATAGTCATGCACTTTGCTGCGTTTATAAACGTAGGGGAGTCTGTAACAAACCCGATAAAGTACTACTACAACAACTTGTCGGGCGTGATAAGCCTTATAGACACCATGATAGCGCATGACGTCAAGAAGTTTGTATTCTCGTCAACCTGCGCAACCTATGGAGTGCCGCAGAAGCTGCCGCTTACGGAAGACCATCCGCAGCTGCCAATAAACCCATACGGGCAAACGAAGCTCGATGTGGAGAATTTCCTGAAAGCCTGCGGAAGGGCCTATGGGTTGAGTTCGGTTGCACTGCGCTACTTCAATGCGAGCGGTGCGGCGGAAGACGGTTCCATAGGTGAAGACCACACACCAGAGAGTCATCTTATACCGCTTACGATATTTGCAGCAACCGGCAAGCGCCCTGCTATAAAGGTATTCGGGAAAGACTACGATACTCCCGACGGCACCTGCCTTAGGGACTATGTTCATGTTGACGATCTTTCCAGGGCTCACATAGCGGCCTTCGACAAGCTCAATACGCCAGGGGTATTCAACGCCTACAATTTGGGCACCGGCACGCCGAACTCCGTAATGGAGATAATAAAGGGCGTGGAGGAAGTTACAGGTTTAAAGGTTCCGGTGGAGTTTGGTCCGAGAAGAGAGGGAGACCCAGCCGCGCTTTACGCCAAGAACGACAAAGCCGTAAACGAGCTTGGCTGGAAGATAAAATACACCGACGTGCGCGGCATAATAGAAACCGCATGGAAGTGGCATAAATCTCATCCGGAAGGCTACGGAGACAAGAAGTAATATAGATAGTTTTGCTACAGTTATATTTTTTGCAGAAAGAAAAGATATGCAACTGAAGGAATATTTTGAGAAGCATAACCAGGGGCACGTTTTCAAGTATTGGAACGAGCTTAGCGATACGGAGAAGTCTGCGCTTGAGGCGCAGCTTAAGCAGATAGATCTGGACGAGCTTGACGAGCTTGTAAACACGCTTGTAAAGGGAGATAACAAAGCAGGTCAGGCTGCGGCAGATTTTTCGTCTTTAAAGCCTGCTCCATACATAGCCCTGCCTAAGGATAAAGATGCCGACGAGCAGTGGAAGAATGCAAAGCTGGTTGGAGAAGAAGCCATACGCAAAGGGCGTCTGGCGTGCTTTACGGTTGCCGGCGGACAGGGAACCCGTTTAGGGTTTGACGCACCAAAGGGGCTTTATCCTATAACACCTGTAAAGGGCAAGAGTCTGTTTCAGGTATTTGCAGAAAAGATACTCTTTGCTAACAAGAAGTACGGAGTAAGAATACCGTGGCTTATAATGACAAGCCAGATAAACAATGCCGCCACGGTAAAGTTCTTTGAGGATAACTCCTACTTTGGTCTCGATAAGGAAGATGTCATATTTTTCTCTCAAGGGCTGATGCCTGCTGTCGATTTGGACGGCAAGATAATAATGGAGGGCAAGGGACGCATAGTCATGACCCCCGATGGACACGGAGGCTGCCTGCGAGGCATGTGCCGCAGCGGGGCGCTGGCAAAGATAAGGGCGCGCGGGGCCGATTGCATTAGCTACTGGCAGGTGGACAATCCGCTTGTAAACCTAATAGATCCGTATTTTCTGGGGTTCCACATATTGGGCAAGTCCGACATGTCCAGCAAGATGATACCAAAAGCCTACGCGCTTGAGAAGGTTGGACATTTTTGTTTGGACGGCGACAAGGTTTGCGTCATAGAGTATTCGGATCTTCCCGCCGAGTATCAGGAGCTTACCGACGAGAATGGAAAGTTGAAATTCATAGCAGGCAGTGTTGCAATACACATACTTTCCGCAGACTTTGTGGAGAGTGCTGGAGGAGACAAGGGCGCGCTGAAGTTGCCATTCCACAGAGCCAACAAGAAAATTCCCTTCATAGATGCCAACGCGAACCTCATCAAGCCCGACAAGCCAAATGGGGTAAAGTTTGAGATGTTCGTATTCGACGCACTTCCGATGTCGAAGAATCCGGTGATTATAGAGGGAGCTCGCGGAGACGAGTTTTCTCCTGTCAAGAATGCAGAAGGCGTGGATTCTCCAGCCACTTGCAAGGCAGATCAGAAGAAACAGTGGGCTCGTTGGTTCAAGGCTGCAGACGTTGAAATACCTGTGGACGATAAAGGTGTGCCCCTTGCAAATATAGAGGTATCTCCGCTATTTGCCACAAATCAAGATGACTTTGTAAAGGCATGGAATGCTCTCGAACCAAAGCCGGAGATCAAAGACGGCTTGTATATCTCTTAATATAAAAAGAGACATTTTATAAAGAATCTGCGCGGCAAAATTACATTTTAATTTTGCCGCGCATTTGTTTGCCTGTGGAGGCTCCCTCCTGTTTCCTCTTTTTTTCTGGCCTCTTTTGGGTGCATGATTTTTTTGAGTAAACGTAAGGCAAAAACTCATTATAAAAAATACGAAAAATTTTCGTACAAATGCGCCCCACCCTTTTAAACATGCAAGAAAAGGTTTAAATATTCGGCAAATACTGAGGGCAATATACTCTTTTGCAAATGCAGCTTGGCTTGCCGCTCCAAGCTTAAATGAGGTAGCTTGCGGGTATAAAAATTAGCCGGCTATGCGGCAAAAAAAACTCCGCCCTAAGGCGGAGTTTTTTTG
>CALXQW010000007.1 GCA_944390805.1 uncultured Opitutales bacterium
AATGATTCTTTCGACATGGTTCTTTCGGTTTTCTTGTTTTTTGTTTTAGGTTGATGACCTTTCCTGCGCGAGCCCCAGAGCGGATTTGAACCGCCGACCCCGTCCTTACCAAGGACGTGCTCTACCTACTGAGCTACCGGGGCGTACGCCGAAAAAGCCGCCAGAGTTGCTGGCGTTACTTTTATAGAAAGAGCAAGGAATCTGACGCTCTACGGCAGGCGCGTCAACAATTTTTTTCAAAAATATGCTAAAAAGTTTGCTCAGCTAAGTTTTTTTACCAAAAAACCGCACAAAACAACAAGCAAAAGATTGACGTACCCCATCTTATCTGTTTATTAAATATATATACCTATTGTATTCTATATGGCAATCATAGAAGTGTATGGTTTTACTTTTATGCGCCTCACATATCCGCCAAGATTCTTCCAAAACTTTTAAAACAACCGCAAGTCCAAAGAAAACCCAAGCACAAAAGCCCATGAGACAAATCTATATTATTTATACACTCATAGCATTAACAATATCTATATTTCTCTCCGGATGCGGACAAGAAACAAAAAAGGTGGAAGATTTCGACTTTACCACCTTTCAGAAGCGACTCGCCCCGCGCCCGCAACACTTTGAGTTCTACAAGGGCTTCTTCGATATAAAAGACGGTTGCAAAATAGACCTATGCATGCCAAAAGCCGATGAGGCCGCAGAGAAAATTGCACAAGAAAAATTTGTAAAGTTCTGGAAGGCAATCCCCCAAATATCCCTAAAAGAAGATGCCTCGGCGCAAGATATCAGACCTGAGGGCTACCGCATTACAGCAGACTCAGACGTCTTAAAAATCTCCGCCCCAGATACCGCAGGGCTTCTCAATGCGCTCAAGACCCTAAGACAACTTGCCGACGCAAAACCATTAGGCAAAACCTTGCACGGCTACATCATTCCGCTTTGCAATATAGAAGACTGGCCCGCTTTGAAACTGCGCGCCATACAGCTGGGGCTTGGCAAGGGAGTAAGCACAAAGAGAATAGAACAGCTGATAAGGCTGGCTTCCTATTACAAATTTAACGCGCTGCTTCTGAGCCTGGAAGGAACTTTTGTGTCGGAAAAACACCCGCAATTCTTCTGGAAAAGCGATGTTCCCCGCGCAGAAATAAAGCGGCTTATAGATGTGGCAAAAGATCAAGGGCTGAAGGTTATACCTCAGTTTCATGTCTTCGGGCATGCAAACAATGCGTCGTTTAGGTCTTGCAAGCACTCTGCGCTGGACTTCAATCCAGACTTGCAGCCCTATTTCGAGCCGCTCGGATACTCTTGGTGCATGTCAAATCCGGAGACTAAGAAAGTTTTGGCCGATATAGTCAACGAACTTTGCGATCTATTCGGCAATCCCGAATACTTCTCTCTTGGCATGGACGAAATTTACGATCTTGCAACCTGCGCCGAATGCCGAAAAAGACCCGCAAAAGATTTGATTAAAGAACACCTCGAATATTTTAGAGAGCTTTTGGAAAAACGCGGAACAAGAACTCTCGTCTGGCACGATATGCTTCTTGCAAAAGATGATGCCCGCTGGAAGGGCTATACCGCCAACGCGCGAGACATATACAAGCTCGACACTTTGTACAAGGAATTGCCCAAAGATCTAATAATCTGCGACTGGCAATACTCCGAGCCTAAAGACAACCCCGGGTTCCCAAGCATAAAATTCTTTAAAGACGCCGGGTTTGAAGTATGGGGCGCCACCTGGACGGACGGAAACGCCGCCAGAAATCTGGCCGCAACTCTCGTAGCTGAGAATCAGCCGGGTTTTGTGGCCACAACATGGAGTAAATACACGGGGCTTCCCGTGGTGAAGATATTTTTGCAAAGTTCCGCAGCTGCGTGGGGATCTGCAATGGAGGATAAGACAGATACCCCAAATATTCTTGTACGCAGGCTTAACTTTGCCAGGCATGTGCGGCAGATAGGCTGGGATATGGGCGTTAAAAAATATGAAGACACCGGAGTATCATCGCAAAACTACGCGGAACCCCCGCTCTATTAAGAGTGCAAGCAGGCAGTTTAGACAAAGTAGGAAAAGGAATCTTTTTAGGCTCTCAGCATCCATACGCAAAAAGAATATCGTAGAAGATAAACTTCCACGGTGTTAAAGTCGTTATTTGCACCTTATTTTATATGCAAAAAATACATGCGTAAATGCCAGTACTAAAATCACTCCTTGACAGAGATTATTTCTTTGGATTTACTGCGAATTTTAATACCATTTCAACAGATGAGAAAAAGCATTTCAGCATCATTATTGGCATTTGGATTATCCTGCATATTTGCGGGCGCACAAGAATACTACACTGTCAGTGTAAAGACATATGTGGGAACTGCCCTTGAAGACCAATTTTCCTTCAATATTCAGCCTGGCAAAACAGAGAAAAAGGGCTTTGAATGCCGACTTTACGCAAAGGGCTACCAGGCACAGGGCTTTGAGCATCCACTGCTTGCCGAGATGGAAAAGAAGCGTGCCGAAGAGGAACTTGCCGCAAGCATAGCAAAGGAAAATGCAAATAAAAAAGACTACGAGCTTATCGCAGAAGAGGCAAAGAAGAAGAGCGACGAGCTTAAGAATCTTATAAATACTTTAAGCAGGAGGTCTGAAAACACTATCTCAAGAATAGAGTTTTTAGAAAAGAAAGACGCAGCTCTCGATAAGGCCTTGGAAGCCATAGAAAAGAATCCCAGATCCGCAAAGGCGGTTATGGAGAAATTTGCCCAGATATACGAAAAAGACTTTATTGATAAAGACCCTGTACCTGTTGCCGATTACCGCCGCGCAGACACCGAGGAATACGATTTCGGCAGCTATTGCGAATTTACCCTTCACGATGTAAAGGCGGGGAGCGCCATATTTGAGATGGCTTACGCGTATTCTCGCATACTAAGCTGGGCATATGCCGATGGAAACAACACTGGCGGGGGAATAACAAAATTTCCGATTTTTGAAAATTACCTTAAGATATTCGACTCCACGCAAACTGTAAAGCTTGGGGAGGAATACTGCATACAGTTTGGCAGGCAAGACAAGAAAACCGCAACATCTCTGCACGAGGCTTTGCAAGGCACAACACTGTTTTCGTCAAACGACGCCTCCTCAAGGGCACAAGACGCTATAAACAGCGCTATGAAGATTTTCAAATCAAACTCATCTCCGCTCGACGCCCAGGGAAAATTCTCTGAGATAAGAAGCCGTTTTGGAGCTCAGACATCCCAGACTGTAAGAGCGGTAATAAAAATTACCCCTATGGGAGGCGGAGCCGCAAGATAACTAAAATTTTTACGCCATTTTTATCGGCGGTAAACTTATGGGCGCGGGGTTGTTTTCCCGCGCTTTTTTATTGCTCAGGAAATTCTTACAAATAACGAGCATAAAATATACAAAAATTCTTCCGCGCTAAAAATGTAGCCGCTTAAAAATTTTTAAGATACGCCGCTATTTAAATGCGCGCAAAAAATAAGTAGCGCAGCGGAAAGCTTCGGAGAGAGAAATTTTTTAATGGAAGAGTCTAAATAAAAATTTTCTTTATATTATTTTTGAAAAGCCAAAGACACTTTCAGTTTAATTCCGGCCGCCAGATTTGATATCTGCGCGGAAAAGTTTTCTGTGGAAAGCAGTTTTACAGGCGCCCTAACGCCCACCGTAGATACGGGAGTCTCTTCAAGATAAGATGGGCTGCAGATGGCAGACATCTTAGGCTTTGAGAAGCTTACATCAAGGTTAAAGACCGCCGACATTGCTCCGTCTGAATTGTAAAAAGAAAAATCGGAGACTGAAAAGCTCAGCCCGAGCGGATATGAGATTTCCTTTCCTGAAGAGGAATCTGCAATGCAAATCTTTGCCGTGGGCTGAGCAGAAAAAGATGACTTACCATTTATTGAAATCTGCCTGACTGCATGAATGGGCTCACAGAGAGCTTCTCTGCCGCTTTCCTGAATAAGCTCCACGCGCAAGATGCATCTGCCGCTTTTAAAGGCGGTATATATGGCTGCTGCATCTGGAGTAAAGGAAGAAGACGAAACGTCTTTGCCCGATAATGAATTGGCTGAAGACTTAGGCGGCTCATTGTCAGCAGAGCCATTAGATGCATTGTCTTCCGAAATATTAACAGTAGCGGCCGCATTATTTGTATCTTCAACTCTCCTAAGCCACGCACCTCTGTGCGGAGTACCGAATTTTCCAGCTCGAGAAGGCCTGTAAAGCTCGCCGTCGGAAGGAGGCGGGGCTTTTATCTGAACCTCAACCAAAGAGCCGTCGTCTTTTTGCACATAGGTTTTACCGTCGCGCTCGATAAACTGGGCGCAGAGAAAGTTTCCGGACAGCATAATGACTGCGGCAGCTATAATGCGCATTGCAAGTTTCTTCATAGTTAACCTCTAATTGCTGTTTTTAGAATCTTGAGAAAGACTATTTACTTTTTCCTCAGCCTCGGGCAGTCCGCTTTGCGCGGCAAGTTTGTAGCACTCAAGAGCGGCGCGCATGTTTTTCTCAACGCCGTCGCCCTTCTCGTAGCATAGCCCAAGATTAAAACGCGCCTGGGGGTCTCCAAGTTTGGCGGCTTCGGCAGTCCATCTTGCAAAGGCGGACATATCCCGCGGAATGCCGGAGTCTCCGGCAAAATATATCTGGGCAAGATTCTGCATGGAAACAAGAGAGCCTTTTTCAGCGGCCTTTGTCCAAAGTTCCATGGCTTTAAGCTTGTCGACAGGAACGTAGAGGCCCTGATAGTAGAATCCGGCAAGGGCCTCGAGCGCGGGGACATATTCAGCTCTTGCGCTGCTCTTTAATATTTCAACAGCCTTTTGTGGGTCTTTCTTTGTGTTTTGCCCGTTTAACAAGGATGCTGCAATATTGTACTGTGCTTTTTCATCTCCGAGATTTGCAGCATCGAGCCACATCATATAGCCCTTGCGTATATCTTTTTCAACCCCCATGCCGCCAACATAGCATACTCCAAGATTGTACAAAGCCTGGGGATTGTTAAATTTTGCGGCCTTCTGCCAAAGTTCAAATGCCTTCTGAGGATTCTTTTCAACGCCCTCGCCAAGAGAATATGCACGGGCAAGAAGATTGCACGCCATCTGATGGTCCTGTTCGGCGGCCTTAGCCCACCATGCAGCGGCAAGCTTAGGATCTTTTTCAGCCCCCTTTGCCCCCTCAGCGTAAACCATGCCAATGTAAAATTGCGACTGCGCATCTCCTCCCTCTGCCCTCTTCAAGACAAGCTCCGTTGCCTTGTCGAGCTCCGCCGACGCCGTCAGCGCTGCCGCGCAAAACAAAAACACTGCCGCAAAAACGCACTTCATTTTAGGCACACTATATTCCGTGCCCTCAAAAATAAAGAAAATTTCTTGAAGGCAAAATGTGCGGCGCATATATTCTGTGTTCATGAAAAGTTTGCGCGTTTTTATTGTTATTGCGCTTTCGATTGTATTTGGGGTGGTGTATGCTTCGGGTGCTCGAAAGGTTATTTTTGATACGGACATGGGCAGCGATATAGACGATGCCCTCGCCCTACTTGTGCTCTTAGACTACCATAAAGCCGGAAAGATAGATCTTGCAGGCATAACAATTTCAAAGGACAATGCGTATTCGTCCATATACACAGACGTTGTAAACAACTTCTACGGATACAAAAATATTCCCATAGCAGTTGTAAGAGAAGGCATAGGAAAGGACGACGGCTGCTATACGAGGGCCTCGACCGACTTGAAAGATTCCTGCGGGCGCTATGTGTTTTCAAGGAACATAGATGCCACATGCAATCTTGAGGAGGCGGTTCATTTTCTAAGAAGAACACTTGCCTCTTTGCCGGAGGGAGAAAAGGCTACACTTGTTGTTGTAGGTTTTGCAACAAATCTTGCGCGGCTGCTCGAGAGCGGTCCTGACAATATCTCGCCTCTCGACGGAACAAGCCTTGTAAAAGAGAAGGTAGATTTCATATCCATGATGGCCGCCAATTTCGACAAAGCATCTTTGGAAAATCCGCAAGACAGCCGTCCGGAGTGGAATGTTCTTATGGACCCCAAAAGTGCAAAAACAGTATTTGAAAGATGCCCCGTAGACATAGTTTTCAGCGGATTTGAGGTTGGCAAGGCAGTTAGGTTTCCGCACGACAAGATAGACGAGGTCCTCTATGGCAATCCTACAAATCCCGTAAAGATCTCATACGATGCCCACGCAAGAACTGCAGACAAAAAGACAGGCAGGCACAACCGTCCATGTTGGGATTTAACCAGCGCCCTATATGCGGCAGATCCCGATTGCAAATTCTTTGAGTTGTCAGAGAGGGGAAAAGTTTCCCTTGTAAACAATAAAGGCTCAAATTCTTTTACCCCGGATAAATCCGGAAGGGACAGATATCTAATTTTAAAACCTGAGAATATCCAGGCTCTCACAGACAAACTCGTGGAGCTTTGCTCCTTAAAACCAAACGGAATGTAATTACCCCAATAAGAAGTATGTCAAAAAAGTCTTTAAATTTGCCGCTTGCGGCGCTGGCAATATGCGCAGCCTGTTCATGGGCGGTTGGAAATTCAAATGGCATTGGAGGCTTGTCCGAATACGGATTAAAAGACAATGGGAGATCTGTTTCCAAGCAGAAGATAATTTTCGACACAGACATGGGCAACGATTCCGACGACGCCATAGCCCTTGTTATGCTACATGCCGCCCAGAGGGAGGGCACCGCAGAACTCTTAGGCATTACCGTAAACAAATCCAATCCCTACGCTCCTGTTTTTACGAATATATTAAACGACCATTACGGCGCGAGGAATATTCCCATAGCCTATCTTAACGGCGGTCTGAGCACTGGCGACGGAGTCTTCTTGAAGCGCATTTGCGAACAGAGAACCCCAAACGGCCTGTATCTTTACTCAAGACGGGCAGTAGATGCATCGCAATTTCCAGACGCCGTTAAGTTTTTAAGGAAGGTTCTGGCCGATTCTGAGGACAAGTCTGTGAGCATAGTAACAGTTGGGCTTGCAACTGCGCTTGCCCGCCTGCTCGAGACTCCGCCCGACAATATCTCGCCCCTCGACGGAACGGAGCTTATGAGAAGAAAAGTAAGGCTTGTATCCATAATGGCAGGAAGATTCACGCCAGAAGTTCTCGCAGATCCAAAGCGTTTTCCGCCCGAATGGAACAGCCTCGGAGATCCCAAAAGCGCCAAAATCCTCTTTGAGAGATGCCCTGTGCCAATGGTATTTGGAGGAATGGAAGTGGGTCTGGCATTGCCGTATCCGCATTCGGAGATAGACGAGATATCCACCCTTTACGGGGAAAATCCGTTTGTTGATGCCTACAACATGTTTGCTGAGCATGTTGCAAGAAACAAATTCAAGCGCAACGACGGCCGGCACGACAGATCCTGCTACGATCCGGCAAGCGCGCTTTTTGTATTAAGACCAGATTTATTCACACTGTCCGAACCCGGCAGCGTTAGGGTGATAGACGACAAGGGACGCGCCTCTTTTACCCCAGATCCAAACGGCCTGCACAGATATATAATCATAGATAAAAACCAAGTTGAGAAGATTGTCGGCGAGATAGTCCGTCTTACAAAGATCAAGCCTGCCCAAGACCTCCGTTAAAGAAAGAAAAGACTTATGAATGCAAAAAAGAAAATGCTCATATTAACAGCGGCAGCGGGGATATTTGCACTTGGGGCGTGCGCCTCGGCGGATAACGCGATGTGCGCAAACTCAACCGCAGATTCAAAACAATCGGGAAAGACATCTCCCGGACGCAACAAGCCTCTAATATTGTCCGCAGTAGATAGGCCCAGTGGCATAGAGATAATGGAAAATGTGCGCTTCAGCCCTACCTGTCCGGATCCGGAAGTTCTTTTGGACGTCTATTACCCCAAAAAGATTGATAAAACAAACCCTGTACCGTGCCTGCTGCTAATACACGGTGGCGGCTGGAGAATGGGCGACCAAAAGAAATACGCTCTCATGGCGGCTTACATGGCCTCTAAGGGATATGTTGTTGCAAGTACAACATATAGGCTTTTGCCCGAATACGACATAAAAGATAGCGTGGAAGACTGCCAAAGAGCTCTGCTATGGCTAAAAGAAAATGCCTCAAAATTTGGCGGAGACGCATCGAAAGTGGGTGTTATGGGCGGCTCTGCCGGAGGACATCTCTCAGCTCTTCTGGCTACTGGCGGCGGAGACCCGGATCTGTGCGGGGAAGTTTTCAAAGACCCCAAAGACGCAAAAGTTCAGGCATGCGTGGCAATGGCGCCAATTGCGGATCTGAGCACAAACAAGCTTGCAAGGCGCCTTGGATTTAAGGGAGACAAAAATGAAGCTTGGAAGCTATCAGGCTTAAAGTATGTTTCAAAAGATTCTCCGCCCATGCTCCTGCTGCACTCTAAGGGAGATAAAACCGTAGATCCCGCGGAATCAGAAAAACTGCATAGTGCCTATAAGAAGGCCGGAGCCAAGTCTGAAAAAATTATTTACGATTACAACCGCCACGCTTTCTGGAATCTCGGCCTTGATGACGATTTCAAAATGACATCGTGGAACGACGCCTTAAAGTTCTTCGATAAAATCCTCAAGAACCGCCAATAAACTCTTATTACTTGCGTGGCATCTTGAGCGGCCATTGAAATCTCGTTTTAAAAAGACAATACAACATAGGGGCAAAATGCAGCGGCTTTGCATTTTGCCCTTATATTTTACATTTTCAGACTGCGGTGTTTCATGCAAGGTATATACATGTTTTAATCAGAATTTCAGCGTGTTTTTATTTTTTTGCGCTTATAAGATAAGAGGCGCACAACACAGAATTTTACAATGCAAATGCCCCGCAAGAAATTGGTTCCCTGCGGGGCATCTATCAAAGAAACTAAGCAGACTTAAGCCTTCTTGGCTACGGAATCGTTAAAGAATATATAGTAGAAGACGAGAAGAACCGCCGTTATGATAGACTCAACCATGAATATGGAAGACCAATCTGTAGAAACAGCAGCCGCGGCCGACAAATCTCCAACCTTTACAGCAATCTCCGTAGTGTTGCTCTCTATCAGCCAAGTGGAGAAGAATGTGCCTATAATCTGCGCCAGGCCATAGAAGAAGAAGAATAAGCCCTGAGCCTGAGCCTCAAGACTCTTTGGAGACTTCTTTGCAATATACATCTGCGCGGCGACAAAGAAGAAACCGAATATTATGCCATGAACCAAAATTGCGCCCCAATACAGACCGTTTCCCTCGGTTGCATAAGCGCTAAGGCCGTAGCGCACAAGCATGGCAAGTATGCCCAGTCCCATTGTATTTTTTAGGCCCAAGAATTTTACCGAAATAGGCAGAAGTATCATAAAGAGCATCTCGGATATCTGCCCTGTATTCAAAGTTGAGGTAATCTGCTTGACACCGAGCGTAGGAAGGAAAGACGCGTACATCCAGTATATAGTAAATGCCACTGTCCAAACAACAACGCAGAACATAAAGACAGCCATATTTTTGTCTTTGAGCAATGAGAAAGCCTCAAGGCCGAAAGCGTCCGATATTGACATGGGCTTGCCTTTAGACTGAGGAGGAGTAGCCGGCAGGAAAAGCGCAAACACCGCCGCAACGGCAGCAACGCCAGCGCCGCATGCCAGAGGAACGCTCGTTCCGTCTATGACCTTGTCAAACATGTATTTTGCGCCGAGGGCAAACACAGCCGCACTGACCCAGCCAAAAGAGCCGAACACCCTTATGAGCGGGAAGGCCTCCGCAGTACTATTTGAAATTGCTATGGAAGATGTAAGGCCCCATGTTGGCATGTAGGCGCACATGGCCAGAACCAGCCAGATAAAAATCATGACCGGGCTTGAAGCAAAGAAGCACAGCAGCAGGAATATTGCAACAAGCGCGTTTAGAACAAACAGAACCTTTTCTGCATTGGCTATTCTGTCTGCGAACATGCCGGCAAGCGGAGAGAACAGAGAGCCTATGGCCATTGTGGACATAATCAGCGCGAACATCGTCCCCGCAACATTCATGTTGTTTAGATATCCGGAAAGCTGAACCCAAAACGATGCCACAAGCATAAACTGCAAGAACATCATAACGCTCAGCTGAATGCGTTTTGTTAGAGACATTTTTTATCCTTTATTTTTGTTATTAAGAAAAACGAATTTAAAAATTCCATTAATATATTGAGCATATACGCCTAAAATTGCGATAAAAATCTTAATAATATTCCTCAAAACAACGTTTTTGGCCATGAAGAAAAAACGCAAAAAAAACATCTGAATTTAAGTGCGCAGCATTTAGACGAAAAAACTCATATCACTATATAAATAGCAGGAAGACCTTGCCTTATAACGCACTTAAGGCGCAATTACTTGCAGATGGAAAAATGCAAAAAAATACGCGCCATTAAAACGTTTGAAAAATATCTATAATCTAAAAAGAGTATGATATCGCTCCAGATAGAGTCAAAGGGTGTTTACGTAGGCTTCCAAATCGCGCAGCTCGTCGTCGCTCAGATTTGAAGTCTTGCCGTGCTTGTCCGACTTGTTGAATTTCTTGAACAGCTCAAATATGTTGCGCGCCCTGCCGTCGTAAAGATACGGAGCCGTACGCCAGATCTCGCAAAGAGTTGGGGTGTCGAACGCTTTGCCCTCGTACTCGTTCAGGCCAGACCCAACATCGTGAGACTTCATATCGGTATAATACTCTCCGGAATGGCAGTGGGCACATCCCGCCTCCTCAAAAATTATCATTCCCCTCTCGGCCGCCTCCGACATGCTGCCGTCCGGATTAAGATACGGGCTATCTATCTCCACAAGACTCTTCAAATAAGCATCTATTGCCTGGGCGTCGGCTTCCGGCCTGTCGACAAACTGTATGTATTTAAGACCCTTTCTCACGGCGGTCTCTGCGTCTTTCCTTATGCCGGTTATCATGCACGGAGCTGTGTAGTGGGCGTAAAGCATGCTCTTTGACTGCTTTGGGTTGCCTATACCGTCGTTCATGAGGTCCCAATTCAGAGCATCGGAACGCACCTGCGTATGGCATGTTGAACACGATAACCATTTCTGAAAGCAAAACTGCCCGTCGTGAAAGAATAAATCTCCCTTGCGGACAAGATTCATGTTTGGATTTCCCCCTATGGATATCTCCTGCTTCTTCCATTCCTCATTCGGACTGAATTTCACAAGGTTGTCTGAATAATAACATGTAACATAAAGGTTCTTCCCGTCTGCGTCAAAGGCGGCAAAACGCGGCCCCAATGCGCCGGTTTCTATGCGCTTGCGCAGTCCGAAAAGAAAAGCCAAATCGTTGGCGGGATCTGTCGGGGTTGGACTTTTCCTGTCGGCAGAAAGCTCCCCGCTTAGAGCTTTTCCTATCTTTTCGTGCAGGGCTTTAAGATTTATAACGCTTATCTCGTGAGTTCCAGCCTGTACCGCAACAAGAGTTTTGCCGTCGGGAGAGACCACAACTCCAAACGGATTCGACGCTCCCAAATCTATATCATCTAGCAAAAACGAACATACAAATTCGTTTTTCTTCGCGTCTATAACACTTACTGCGTTGGTGTTTATCCAGCCACGCTCCACCTGGGTTGTGGGCACATTGAAACGCGCTATGACACTCGAACAATATAGATAAGCGCCGTCGGGAGAAATGCAAATCTGGTTTGCATTTATGCTGCCGTTGGGCAGATCTATGCGCTTGATAGCCTTTAAAGACTCGGCGTCAAATACAGACACACACGCTCCGATGTTTTCCTCATACAAGCCACCTTTAGCCTCCGGAATAAGATTTAAAACATACAAGGTTTTCCCGTCGGTAGATAGAACCTGACTGAAAGGCTCGCGCACAGCTTTACCCTCAGCGGCAATCTTCCCGCTTTTCACATCCATCTTTGCAACCCTGCCTGTAAATTGGTTTACAAAATACAAAAACTTTGCGTCGGCAGAAAGAATAGGAGCGCGCGGCATATGCCCGGCCTCATACGACGAAAGCACTTTTCCTGATTCATAATCAACCTTCAAAACCTTTCCCTGAGGCGCCTCTATTGTTATATACGCAGTCTTAGAACCCAGATCTGCGGCAACACCAGAAGGATGCCCTCCAAGCGGAATCTTTTTTTCAACCTTATCGTTATTTAGCACTATAAGCTCATCGCCAGTGCGCGCGCATATAAGGAACTTCTCGCCGCCGGCATAGGTTATGGCCTCGGGACTTAGATATTTGTCTTTGCCGTAGTCCGGTATGTCGGAGTAAACACCGCTGTTAGTCTCCTGCGCAAAGATATTTGAAAGAAATATTGCGGTTAATACCGCAAAGAAAATTTTACCTACCCTTTTCATAAACACGTTAAAATCTTTTTTAACCGAAAAGAACAGTCCCTCAAGAATAAAAATAAGAAATTTTATATCTCAAAATGCGTTTTAGTTTTTAAAATAGACTACTGTCATTAGATATTCATCTAAAGATGCAATACACAAAAATAAAGAAATGAATGGAATATGCCTAAAACTACCAAAGAAATATCAATCCATAAAAAGATATAATCCCTAATATAAAACACATTTATAGATATGAAGATTCTGACTGGAGAAACATAAAAGAAGGCCTAAGAAAATCCGGAAAAGGCTTATCTATATAATAAATAATATCGGAGGAAATTTAATCCTATATATTGATAGATTTCTCCTCTATTTTTGCTGCACATGTAGAAATATTTTTAAGACCAGATATCTGGGCAGCCTCCTTAAGAAGAGCTGCCGCAGGACGTATATAACGGAGATATTCCCGCTTGCCTTTTGAGTCTGCAAGAAAGCAGTACGCCCCGAGAGCCTGGCACAGCCGCTCGCATGCGGCCGCATAAAACAGGCGCCTTGCGTTGGCCTTATCGAGGCGGAAAAACTTCTCAGTAAGGTCAAAATAGAAATTGAACATCTTTTCCCTGAGCTTTGGAGAGGGAGACAAGTAAGGATCAAAGGCAAGGCTGGCAACATCGTACCAGGCGCATCCAAAGCGCATTCCTTGAAAATCTATAAAGCGGGCAAGAGAGCCGTCTATCATTATGTTTTGAGACTGGAAATCACGGTGCACAATTACCTGGCGCGCCCCAATAAGCAAAGAGGCTATACTGTTGAACTCGCAATCAGGCGCGGCAGACTCCGCTATTCCGAAATGTTTCCGCAAGCATTCGTTTCTGAAATAATCCCTCTCCCAGCGGTAGAGTTTTTCGTCGAACGGCTCCATGATCTTGAAGGGTTTTTTACCGTAGACTTCAGCCGCCCTCATATGCATTCTTGCGACATTTTCAAGAGAGCTAAAACAGCCGCGCTCAAGCAGCCTTGGATTATTTTTTAAAGAGAGCAGATCTCTTGAACCGGCTCTTTGCATAACTAAAATTCCGCTTTCGACATCTGAAAACCACACATCGAAAACATCAACTCCCGATGCCTTCAAGAGCTCTGCGGCGCGCGCGTACAAAAGATTTTCCGGGCGGCTGCCGTCGAATAGGCAAAGAACTCCCCTGCCCCTAACTCTGTCCCTAAAAAACGTAAAATTTCTGCACGACCCCCCTTTTGCAACGCGCCGAAAAGATCCGTCTGCCGGCGAGAATCCAAGCTCTTTTAAAAGTTTTGAAGGAGATATTGGCATTTTTGTAAGTTATTTTAATTTCATGTATTCATCTAAAGTGCCTATGTCGCTCCAGATGCCGTCGTCCATAAAATAAGCGGAAAGTTTGCCGCCGCAGGCAAGAATCTTAAGAAAAACATCTACCGATGAAAACACATCTTCACCATACTCCAAAAATGCGCGCAACATGGAAGGCTTTGCCGCAAATACTCCCGTAAATTGGGCGGTCTTTTCAAAAGCAACGCCCCTTTTAAAACGCAAGTCTACAACATCTTTTCCACAGATGCCCACATTCTTGGATTTTCCCCCAGAGCGCAAAAGCAAAGTTCCATCAGAGGAATCTTCCGAAAGCGCCGCCTTTACAAAGGCCTCAAGTGGCGAAGTTAAGAAAATGTCTCCGTTATGGACTATAATAGGTTCAGAACAGCCTATACGCCCAACCAAATTTTTAAGGCCTCCGCCGGTGTCGAGAAGGACTTGCTCATGCAGCAGGCAAACCGGCCTGCCAAGATAAGAGCCTTCTTTAAAAAAGTCTTCATAGCAGCCGGCAAGATGATGCGTATTTATGAAGAATTCCTCAACGCCTGCGCCAATTAGAGAGTCCAATATATGGAATATCAGCGGACGCCCCCGCACAGCAAGCAGAGGCTTAGGGGTACGGTCCGTAAGGGGCCTGAGGCGCGTGCCGTATCCCGCCCCTAAAATAAAGGCTTTTTTAATTTTATCCACCGCGAAGAATCAAAACCCGCAAAAAGCGGCCTTCAAGCTTTTTTTGCGCGCGGATGTGTTAGGCGTGGGGTAATTGCAAGATACTTTTATATGGAGAGTTCTTTTGTTGACAGAGCGGCGCGGCGCGTCAATAATGTTCGGCTTTAATTTTCAAAGCAAAATGATTACTTTCATTCAGAACATACTTCAGAAGCACCATAAATTCGTATTCAGCATATTGCTGGTCGTAATAATAATAGCTTTCGTATTTACGATAGGAAACAGCCTGCCCGACTTTGCGCTTGGCAACGCCTCATTCGACAACCGCAAAGATTTCTACGGGTACGATCTTTCCGATTCCGACCAGCTTACCGAGCTTCAGACCTACGTATATTTTGAGACGCGCCTTGCGAACCAGCGTGTCAATCCGAATCAGGCAGAGATGCTCATATTGCGCCAGGCTATAGTCTTATACTTGGCTAAGGAGTGGAATTTAAGGCAGGTCAACGAGGCCGAGCTTAGAGAATATGTAATGAACCTGCCGGCATTTGCGGGCAAAGACGGCAAGTTCGACGCAAAGCTCTGGGAAAATTTTGTTAAGGTGCAAACGCAAAACGGAATGCCGGAGGCGTATCTTAACAAGATATTGAGTGTAAACGCGCTTACGAGAAAAGTTCTGGATCTTCTCGGCGGGCCCGGATATGCGCTTACTCAGGATGTTGAAAGGCAATACAAGCGCACGGCCGGCACTTGGGATGTCGAGATAGCTGTTATGCCGCTCGACCAGTTCTCTCCGGAGATTAAGTCAGACGACAAAGCTCTTGAGACGTATTTTAAGTCCAACATAGAGAACTACCGTCTTGCCGCCGCAACAACAATGTCCATCGCAAAATTCCCGGCAGATGTATCAGGAAAGAAGCCAACAGAGGCTCAGTTGCAGGCGTTCTACAATCAGAATATGCAAAAGTACACAAAGGTTGGCACAGACGGCAAACCCGCTCTCAAGACTTTTGCGGAAGCCAAGGCAGATGTTGAGAAAGACTGGGCTTTGGCGGAGGCTCTCAACGAGGCTCATCGTGCGGCCGACGATATAGTCACTAAGATTTACGATTCAAGCGCAAAGTTTGGTTCCGACACAGCCGCAAACATACTAAAATCAAAGAACATCAAGCTTCAGAAGCTTCCGCCTGTGCGCGCAACAGACGTTGATTTGCCGAAGGATATTCCACACAATGTAATAGCTGCCGGTATGGGGTTGGACGAGAACTCATTTTATTCCGATGCCATAGTGGCCGAGGACGGCGCGTACATAGTATTTTTCGACAAGCGCGATCCTTCCCGCCTGCCGGAGTTTTCCGAGGTTAAGGGCAAGGTAAAGCAGGACTATGAAATGTCTGAGAAGATTCGCCTTTTCAACGAGCGCGGAAAGAAGCTTTCTGAAACGCTGAAAGCCTCGGTTAAGGGCGGCAAAGGTTTTGCGCCTGCTGCTGCGGCAGAGGGGGTTAAGGTTTCCTCAGCAAAGAATTTCTCTATAATAAAGCCCGACACCAAGCTTGACGATTTCATGAAGGCCTACTATCTGCTTGGTTCGGAGCTTCCGAAGATGCGCGCCGGAGACGTCAGCGACATGCACACGCTTTACGGCACGGGCTACATAATTTATGTTTCCGCAAACAAGGAACCGGAAATAAAGAGCGATTCAACAGAGTTTAAGAACATTACGGGAAATGCCGCCAATTATTATTCGGCAATAGCCGCGCAGAGTGTAATAGCAGACATGACTGCCGCGAAGCGCGATGTTCTTGAAGATGAAAAACCGCAGCAGCAAAAATAGCCTAAGAAAGATAATTTTAAAAAGAGCCCGCGCATGTTGCACGCGGGTTTTTTTGTATTCACATATAGCCTGCAGCGTTTCTTAAAAAACGGAAGCATGATAAAAGTTTGTGCAGATAAAATCAGGAATAAAAATACGTTTTTTGTTTGCCCGAAATCAAAAAAAACAAAATAGGTAAAAGTATGTCCAAAATAATGGTGGCATTATCAGGCGGTGTAGACAGCGCAGTAGCCATGCTTCTTCTTAAGCAGCAGGGTTGCGATATCCGCGCAGCCTACATGAAGACTTGGATGAACGAGGAAGGCATAGACGTATTTGGCGATTGCCCATGGCATAAAGATATAGAAGACGCCTCCGCGTGCGCCGAGAAGTTAGGGGTTGGCTTTGAGGTTGTGGACTTTATAAAGGAATACAGGGAGGAAATTGTAGACTACCTGATAGACGGATACGCCCGCGGGCTGACTCCAAATCCGGACGTGATGTGCAACAGGCGCATGAAATTTGGGAAATTCTTAGACTACGCTTTAGGTAAGGGCTTTGATTGTGTTGCTACGGGGCATTACTGTTCATCGCGAAGAAATCCAGACGGCAGTTATGATATTGTAATGGGCAGGGACCCGGGAAAAGACCAGTCGTATTTTCTCGCCATGATAACCCAAGAACAGCTTAAGCGTGCAATTTTCCCTATAGGCACCCTGCTTAAAGACGAGGTCCGCTCTCTGGCGAGAATGTCCGGACTGCCAAACGCGGCAAAGAAAGATTCACAGGGAATCTGTTTTTTAGGAAAGATAAAGATACAGGACTTTCTAAAGTTCCATCTTGGAGAAAGACCCGGAGACATAACAAACCGCGATGGAAAAATTCTTGGAAGGCACAAAGGGCTTTTCAACTATACGATAGGCCAGCGACACGGAATTGGGGTTCCGTCTAATGCAAATGGGAAAAAATATGTGGTAATTGCAAAAGATTTTTCAACAAATAGGCTGGTTATAGATTTTGAGTCGGACTCGCGCGGGATATTATATGTGGAGAAAGTCTTTGCAAGAGACATAAACTGGATAAATAAACCCGTATTGGAAACAACGCGGCTTTTGGGACGAGTCAGATACAGAGACGATCTTGTCGGCATAACATTCATTCCGCTAAAAGACGGACGAGCTGAAATTAGATTCGACACGCCCCAGCGAGCCATCGCCCCCGGACAAGTTCTTGCAGTTTACGATGCTCAAACCCTTCTGGGTGGAATGTTCTTTGAATAGCCTGACGCCATTTCAAAAGAAAAATGGCAGATATTAGAATATCTTATATATTATTTCTTGCGGCGGTTTTCAAAGTGTGGTCAATAAGAGTAAAACTTAAGAAAGAGCCAACTTGCCTTTGCAAGGGAGGATCGGATTATAACATATAATTTGTTAGAATTTAATATTTATTAACTGTCATCGGCAGAGGCCACGCTTTTAATCAATATCTCGTCCGACTTCCATACAGTCTTTCCTCCGGAGATAATCTCTGCACAAATTTTGACATCTTTATCTTGAGGAATGGGATAGACGGAAATCTCGTATGGATATCTTCCGCGCGAAAGCATAATATCTTTCTCTCCGCCGGGAAAAGACAGATACAATTTAAACTCAGAGCCTTGAGGCGCTTTCCAACCGCCAGTCAGGAGCACATATATTGAATCTTTCCCGAAGGGAGAACGTATCCTAAAGAAATGGGCCTCTCCCCAATTTCCGGCGGTCTTTCTAAACTGGTGGGCGTCGGCCCCGAGGGGAGCAGGATCTGGCTTTGCGCCATTATCCGGGGCAAGTTCTGCCCTTATGCCAAACACGCTTTGAGCTGGCATATCAAGCTCTATATCCTCCAAGAAACGGCAGCTAGAAACAAGGTTTCCTTCGGGAGAAAAAATGTCAACTTTGCTCTCAGGAAGCGCGCGGGAAAAAGTTTTCGACAGAGAGTTTAACCTGAATTTTACGCTCCTTGCGGAGGCGGAATCGTTTAGAAGAAGCAACCATGCGCTGCGGCTGCCAACAGCTGAGAGCTTGCTTATTTTTGCGTCGGATATGTTAGCGGCGCGCTTGTCCAAAAGCGGCTTGAGATTATCATGTCCAAATACTGTTCCGGGCATGGAATATATGCGGTCGGTAAACCATGCGTAGCCCTGTTGGCGCACGAATGGAAATTTCACCTTGCCTTTTGAGGCAAACTCAAACTGGGTGAAAAGATAGTCGGCGCTTTGCGCAAAATGCGCAGGAGCATGGTGCCAGTAAAAAGAGGTGGCATCAGGCCCCTTATACGGATAGAGAGGATCGTGCTGAATGTCGGTAAAGTCTGTAAGATAATAGCCGGGAAAATTTCCAAAACGCCCTATTATTGCGTGTCGGGAGAACTTCTCCAATATGTCCCTGCCGCAGAGCTTGGAGGTTCTAAGCATCTCGTTTGCCCAAGAGGGCATGAGTATGTTCCAGTTTGCGATAGAACATGTTGTATGCTGCTCTATACCCAAGCCTATGCGTGAAACTTTCATGGCGTCCACACTCTTTTGCGGCATGAATATGAAACCGCCGCAACGCGGCAGACCGCGGTTGGAGATAAATAAGTTTGCGCCTTCTGACTGCTCGCGCCCGCGCTTTAATTTGTCGGTGTTGTCCTCGTGGGTGTATTCTCCAGTAGAACGGAGCAGATTGTTCTTATACAATGCTATCTTTCCAGAGGGTGGAGTTGGAAAATTCCACATGCTCGCCATCGAGAAAAAAGCGCCCTGTTCAGCATAGTCGAGATATTTTCTATCTCCGGTTATCTCGTACATTTCGGGCAGGTACCACCAGTATGGATAATAGCCAACATTTACAAAATACTCCAGGTCAATCTCTGGGGTTAGAGGCTTGTGAAATACATTCTTTATCCATATGTCGCAGTCTCTCTTTATCTGCTCAAGCGAGGTGCTGTTAGGGTCGGCGAGATAGCACCCAAGCCGCACGGCCCAAGAGGGTATGGCGTAGAAATTTTTCTCATGTTCAGATGGGGATGGAATTTTTGCAAACTTCTTTAGCCACGGATTTTTCCCTCCAAGAAGACGGTCTAGGGAATAGTAATAGTCGGCAGAATAACTTCTAGACGGAACCTCAAGCTCGTAGGCCTTTTTGCCGTATCCGTTGTCTTTGAATTCCTCGTCAGACCGCGGCGCATAGTGCCTTCCCTTGCGAGACAAAGAATATTCTATGGTCGGCAAGGCAATATTTCTATAATGTTCCTCGTCTGCGGAAAGCAGCGCAGATTCAACCTCGGCAAGCGGACATGCAAGCGCTACGAGATATTTTACCTCTATGTTCCACCTTGCCTTGTTCTCAGCACTCCAACCGCTATTTTCCGTGTCTGATAGAAGTTCAGCCATATTGCAGATTGCGTCGGAAAGGCTGGTGTCGTAAGCTTCACGGAAGGCGGCTCCGGCAAAGATATCCGTATTGGCAAGTTCGAGAGCATCTCTCCAGTCTCCAAAGCCGCCGAAAAGCTTAAAAGACGCATGGAAAGTTTCGCCAGCCTTCTTCTTTGAAGGTCCAACTCCCAATACTGGGCTGAATGCCGCTGCGCGAGGTATACCTTGAGAATCACAGAGTGAAAATCCATATATGGCTTTCCCGTGTTCCGGCCAGCTGAAGGGCAGGCAGGACGGATCCGCAGAGATGCCAAAATAGACGCTATCTCCTCCGTCCAGACTCTTCTCCACAATTGACAGCGGATTGCTTACAACCGAATCTGTTAACATCTTTGGGGAGGTCATAATGGTGCGCCCCTGATAGACCGCCGGAAGGAAAAGACTGTTTACCTTTTCTTGCGGCACAGACTCAAACGCCAAAACTCCAACAGAGTAAAACCCGTCTTTCTCTGCGGGAATGGCGAAGTTAATTCCGCATGAAGTTCCTTTTTTTGAAAGCTCAAATACAGCCTCCGCTCCGCCATAGAATATAAGGCGAGCGGAATTGTCGGAAATTTTTTCTACATTCTTTATAAGAAGTTCAACAGCTTCTGCTGCCCTGTAAGGATTTTCAACAGCAATAGATGTCTCAGCTGTTTTGCCTCCGGCGGAGATAGATGTCTTTAGCGACGGAAACTCTCCGCCTTTCCAAGAGGCGTAATATCCGCCGTCTGACGCGTTCACATCGCGGGAAAACAACAGAACATACATTTCTTTTTCGGCGTCGAACAGGCTGCTCCATACGCCGTTTTTCTTTGCGCTTGCAAAGCGCTTGTAGGCTATGGTTTTACCGTCAGGCAAAAGCATTGGCTTAAACGATATTTTTACGTCGGCATTTTCCAGGAGCACTTCAGGTTTGGCGTCTTTTGCGTCTTTTAAATCTTGCGGGCGAGGAAACATATCCTTGTAGGAGGTATCTGCCTTAACGGGTTTTAGCCTGAATTTTTCAAGTTCCTTTTCGGTAAGATTAGATGGATCGAAAGATTTATCCGCTGAGAACAGAATAAATCTGCTGCGCGCATGTGAACCTATCTTTTTTATTCCCAGCAGATGAACTCCCGCCTTGATATATACATCTGATAGCCGCTGCCATGCAAATCCGTTTTTGCCGTGGGTGCCGGCAATACCAAGGCTCTTTCCATCCAAGAGAACCTCGTGCGTGCGAGTTCCTGGATTATTTGACGGATTGTCCGAAGTATTAGCCCAGACAGCAAAATCTCCGCCTGAGGAAAAGTCTACCGCTGTAAAAGCTGTTTGAGCCTCAGGAGAACGCGCCCATAAAAAATTATTTCCCACAAAACGGGTAAATTCCCACCCGCAGTGGAACTGGAAATCTTCGCTCTTTATAAAATAGGTCTGTGCAAATAGCCGCGCAATTCCAGCAAACATCAAAAGCGCGCAACACAAGCTCTTGGATAAGTTCATATATCTGATTTTGTCTAAAATATCTGTACTTGTAAAGGCGCAAAAGAAATCAAGGAGCGCCAAGATAAACTCTCTGTGCTGTCGAAACCGATACTTGTTATATTCTTGACTACTTTCCCTTTTAGGAGTGCCATTTCCCGCTCAATGGCACAGGATCCGTCAAAATTCAGAAATCTGGCAATCATAGCCCACGTAGACCACGGAAAAACTACGCTTGTAGACAAGCTTCTAAACGCGGGCGGCATTTACCGTGAAAACCAAGCCGTGCGCGAACGCGCTATGGATTCCATGGACTTGGAGCGCGAAAAAGGCATAACCATAAAAGCCAAAAATACATCCATACATTGGAATGGATATACAATAAACATAGTCGATACCCCCGGTCATGCGGATTTCGGCGCGGAGGTAGAGCGTGTTATGAAGATGGTCGACGGAGCAATACTTCTTGTTGACGCTTTTGAGGGTCCGCAGGCGCAGACAACTTTCGTTTTAAAAAAGGCTCTTGCCGCGGGATTAAAGCCCATAATAGTAGTAAATAAGATAGACAGGCCCAACGCAGATCCGGAAGGGGCAAAAGAGAAGGTTCTTGAGCTTCTAATAGAACTTGGGGCAACCGACGAGCAATTCGACGCTCCCGTTCTGTACGGATCAGCAAAGGACGGATACTTTGTGAACAATTTGTCCGACGAGCACAAAGATTGCACTCCGCTATTGGAGAAGATAATAGAAGCCATACCCGCTCCCAAAGACGTATCGCCAGACGGGCCTTTTCAGATGTTGATTTCCAATATAGACTGGGACAATTACGTCGGTAGGGTTGCCATAGGCAAGGTAACGTCCGGCAGCGTAAAGAAGGGAGATACCCTTTGGCTTGTTAAGAGCGATTCAACCCGGATAAAGGGAGTTGCCACGCGCGTTTTTGAATATTCCGCATTGAGTTCCATAGACGCCGACAAGGGCGTTGCGGGAGATATCGTTGGGGTTGCCGGGTTCGAGGATGCCGACATAGGACTTACGCTTTGCGGAGCCGAAGACATGCCCGCCCTGCCCTTTGTTGCAATAGACCCTCCAACAATCTCCATGGAGATATCCATAAACGACGGGCCCTTCATGGGTCGAGACGGCAAGCTTGTGACAACGCGCGTTGTCCGCGAGCGCCTTATGCGCGAGATGCGCACCAATATTTCTATAAAGGTTGAAGATTCCGACAAAGCAGGAGTATTCAATGTATCCGCGCGCGGAGCCATGCAAATAGCAATACTTGCCGAGACCATGCGCCGCGAAGGCTACGAGATGTGCATATCGCGCCCGAATGTGATATACAAGAAAGACGCCGAAGGAAATTTGCTTGAGCCATACGAGACTCTCTATGTTGAAGTTCCCACAGAGTGTTCAAATTCCGTCATGGGAATGCTTGCCGAGCGCAGGGCTCAGATAGAGCAGATGCGCCAAACTCAGAGCGGAGCCCGCACGGAGATCTCTGCATGTGTTCCAACGCGAGGGATAATAGGATTTGAGTTTGAGCTTGTAAATTTGACTTCCGGGCACGGGATATTTTCGCATTTGTTTCGCGAGTACGCCCCGTATGCCGGAGATATATCGGGAAAGAAGACTGGCAGGCTGGTCTCTATGGAAACCGGCGAGTCCACACGTTTTGCGCTGTTAAATCTCGAAGAGAGGGGCAGGCTGTTTGTAGGGCCTCAAGAGCAGATTTACGCTGGACAGATAGTTGGCGAGAATCCAAAGGCTGTTGATATTCCGGTAAATCCCTGCCGTGAAAAGCACCTTACAAATATAAGAATGTCCTACAAGGAACAGACTGTTGTATTAACTCCTCCGGTAAAATTCTCATTGGAGCGCGCAATAGAATACATATATCCGGATGAACTTGTAGAGGCAACGCCGCACTTCATCAGAATGAGAAAGCGCATACTCGATGTAAGCAAGCGCATACGCACGGAAAAGTCCGGAGAAAAAATGCTCGGCTAAGAGCCAATCTACGGCACAAGCAAATGCACATCTTGCCCTTGTACGCCACAAAATTTCATCAGCCCTTTAGAGAACTTTATATCAGAAACATTCTCTAAACAAAGAGCGCACGCAAGCATAAGCAATACGATACCGCAAATAGAGCAAGAAAAGCCAAAGCAAGAAATATGTTTTTTCTTCTACGCCTCAGAATAAGGCGCATGAGCTTTTCGGCGTCATGTTTGACGGCACCCACTTCGGGAAAGTTCTCTGAACCGAAGTAGGGATCGTCAAAATTCATAACAGCCTTTAGGATATATCTGAAAGACAACACCGCAAAGAAAATAGTTCCAACAAACGGCAGTATATCTTTTATATCCAAATTGCGGATATTAAAAATACTGAAGTCGGGTTCCATTTTTATGATGCATCATGGGAACGGTGAATGCGTTTTCTTAAGCACATTGTAAAAATAAATGCAAAAATTCCAAAAGCAGCCGCAATACAAGAAGGTTCGGGAATAGTTATGTAAAGATTGTTAAGGCCGTCTGGAGAAGTCCGCAGTTCTAAGGAATATCCGTATAGTTCAGAATGGTCTGAGTTGAACACATGCAAATTAATTTCATTTGCATTCAGTGTAATGGTCTCGTCAGAAGAGAAGACAAGATACTCCTCGGCTACGTCAACATCGTCTATAACTATGTTTAATATAGCCCCGTCTTCAAATACACTTTCTCCGCCTGAAACGTATAAAACTCCACTCCATTCTAAGGACGATCCAGATTTTACCAACATAGAATCTTTCAACGCTACAGAAGCATCTTTGAGCGCAAAATTGCCGTTAAAGACAAGCTTTCCTTTTGAATATATGTTGCCGTTTAACGTATGGAAGGTTGCATCTCCATTTAAAACAAGTTCTCCGGAAGACTCGTTTGAAATAGAATACGCATCTCCGCCAGACTGCCCAATAGCGGATACCACACACCCATTCTTAAAATTTAAGGTGGCAGGCGATGTTGTAAGTATGCCCGCGCAAAAACCTCCGCCGGCAGACGCTGCAGAAATATTTACGTTATCTAAAGTACCTACGCTTCCCCCATAAGAAAGAAACACCCCTATGGTATCAGCTCCTCCGTTTGCCGATATGGAAGAATTTGAGATATTGCCCACTTCACCCTCGTCTGAATATATGCCGTAAACAGATCCTTTTCCCGTTACAGATATTTTAACATTGTCCAAATTGCCTACATGTCCGGCATTGTATATTCCATAGCTGAAAGCCGATTCCGATACGCTCGATACATCTATAGACACATTTTCAATATCTCCAATATTTGAAGAACCGTAGCCTTCATTATTTATGCCGTACGCTCCCGCATTTCCCTCCGATACCGCCAAGATTGCAATCTCCGATATGCCAGATATAGACGAGCTGTAAGAATTATATATGCCAGTTGCGGTAAAAGATGAGGAATGCGCATAAATTTGCGCAGACTGAGCATTACCCAATATCTTTCCAAGAGAGGAAGTATAATTGTATATTCCACACGCGCTTACGCTTTTATTGCCGGAAGAATTTGTATTTGCGTCAACACGTATAGTATCTACAAAAATATTTTTGCCATCGGCTTGGGAAGATTTCCATGTTGTGATTCCGCATACATGAGTTGATGTGGTATCGTAAGCATCAAAATTCATTTCTATATTGGCAAATATATCTCCCACTCCGCTTATTGATCCGCTTTTTGGACGTATGTATATACCGGAAGCATAAGATATTCTTTCTGAGCCGGAATAAGATATAGAAACACCTTCCGGAATACCATTTATCATTCCGAATTTGTCGCGAATAACAGCAAGGTTTGCGGAACCGTCGTCGTAGAAAGAGTCATACGTACCGGGTTGCACAACGGAATTTATATCCGATGAATTAAAAGACGCAGCAATTCCAAATATTGGACAAAGCAGCGCGACAGATATAAAAAAAGTGTGTTTTAACATAATTTTATATTTTCTTTTTTTAGTAAAATCTTTGCGCACAATATGCGTAGTTTTAACTTTGTTTTTCCGGCACGATTTGGGGTTTGGAATAATGTCCAATCAAATCTCCGCTGGCGCGCTTTTGAACAACATCTATGTCTACAAGAATGGTTTTTCCACTACGCAGATTGCTAACATACATCTTGCCGATAGTTCTTATTCTCAAGTAATGGGAAAAGTCTGTACGGGCTTTTACTAGGAATTTTTGCTCTCCGTTTATATATATACAATTTCAAACGAGTCATCTGTTTTCCAATCTGCAAGCATAGAGGCTTTAGATCCCTGTGGAATATTTTTCATATATTCGGCATCCATGAATTTTTTAATGGATATCCATGCGGCGTTTACCATGGCTTTTTGATTCTCGTTAGAATCAAAGAATACTTCGCGACTTATTTTAAAAAGCTCGTCAAAACGGCTTAAGGTTTCCACAGGGCATACAGACTCTACATATACAAATTTCTCTGTTGAAGTTTTTTTCATGCCATCTTCAAATGTTGCGCACCCCGACAACAGAATCACGGCTATGATTAGGTTATTATAGAAATGTAATCTTTTCATAACCTATCATAAAATGGTATTTAGAATACTATGTTTATTTTTAACACTTATTTCTTTGATTATTAGTATGTGTAAAAAAATAAATTTTTTATCTTTTTACTTTTTTAAAAGAATATTTAGTCTTTTTTTTCATACCTAAGTTCATTTTTTTCAAATTCTTCAAAAAATATACCTACATTTATTATTGACATAAGTATTCTAAATACCATGGACAACGAAACAATATCCGCAAAAGCATTATTGGAAAAGACAGGCATATCTATTCTCGATGCGGCTCGTATTGTCAGAAATATTTTAGATAATCTTCCTAAAAATTCTTCAATCTCCCCAATTCAGTTTTGTTCAAAACTCATCGAGAGCGGAAAACGCCACATACGTTCAGTAGAAAAATCTCCGGCAGATGCACTGCATGAATACGTCGTGTATAAGTCGGCATATCTAAGGCCAGACTCCATTCGCGATATAAAATATATAGGCAATCGCTTGCTAAAATCTTACCCTTCCTTTGCTTCTAAAAATTTCTCAGAACTATCTCCTTCCGACTGCGAAACTTGGCTATCTGAAACTTTCTCCTCCCCTAATCAATTCAATAAGGCAAGAACAATGCTCCATGGGCTATTCGCTTTTGCTATAAGACGAAATTGGTGCGAATCTAATCCACTTGCGCTTGTTCAAAAGAAGAGAATTGTTGAAAAGGAAATCAAACCGCTAACTCTATTGCAGACCCGTAAACTGGCAACCACGGCTTCAAAAGATAAGAACTGTTCCGCCGCAGTTGCCCTGCTCATATGGGCCGGAATACGTCCCGGAGAGGTTACGCGCCTAAGATGGAGCGATATAGACCTCGAAGAAGATTTTATAAAAGTTCGATCTCCATGTTCTAAAACCGGCGGCGTACGCCATGTAGAAATCTGCCCTGCCCTAAAGAGGTTTCTGGCAAATCTTGTATGTCCGCCAGAAACCCCGTTATGCCCTGCAAACTGGAAAAGCAGATGGGAAAAGATACGGAAAGAATCGGGCTTTAGCGAGTTATGGGTTCAGGACGTCCTACGCCACACCTATGCAAGCTATCACGCAAAATATTACAAAAATCTTCCCCGTTTGCAGCTAAATATGGGCCACAGAAATTTGTCTTTGCTGCGTTCCAGATATGTTAACATGGCGGGCCTATCTCAAAAAAACGCCAAAGCGTTTTTTCTGGAGAGCCCAAACGCAAGATAGCTTATTTTTTAATATTATAGCTAAGAACCTTTATTCTGATAGGAACTCTATCTTTGCAATAGGCTCAAAAGGTTTCTCGTTCGACGGCTTGAATGCCCTAAAAACCCCGTTTGCCCATGGATTTGCAAATTTTTTAGAGGCAAGTTTCTTGCCGAATATTCCTCCAAAAGAAGGCTTTCTGACAAGTTTTATATCAGCCTCGCGTCCGGCATATTTTGAGATATCCCATTCAAATGGGTACCACGCGCGACTGCCCAAACTTTTGCCGTCTATGAAAAGCTCAGAAACTACGTTGCCGGTATCAGCACGCAGAACTTTTGATTTATGCGGTATTTTCACTTTCGCGCTCTGTGATATTTTTCCAGCATAGCCGTACAGACCTTTGCCGTCGAAATTGTACGAGGAAATTCTGGAGATTCCGTCGTTAGAAAATCTGCCGGTTATAAGGCATATTGGCATGTAGGCAAATTCTTGCACAGATTTCTCAACCTCCAAAACATGTTTGCCTGCCTCAAGAGAAACCTCTTTTGTTTGGGCATATAAATTTGAAAACCCCTTAGGCAAAACGGCGCACGGTTTAGACAAAGGCAGTTCTTTGCCGTCTAACTTTAAGCTCTTTGCACCGCAGAAATCTCTGACGGCAAAGGCAAGAGACATGGGGCTTTCAAGAATAAAACTGAACTTGCCGTCTTTGAAATCTGCATGCAGAGTATTGGATTTGTCTAGATCAACGCGCCATGGAGAGCTTAAAACATATTCCAGATTGACTTTAGGCTTGGCGGATTCTGTCTGCTCGCATGGGAAAATTTCAACCCCAAAAGGAGGCAGCTGAACATTGCTCTTTGTCCCGTCGGCATGAGTTAGAAGCAAGTTCCGCTCATGCTTATCAAAGTTTATTGCAAGAACATCTCCACCAACATAAGAACGCACAAATATGTTTTTAGCTCGGCTGCCGTCGGACTCAACAAACAAATCTCGAGGCACATAGTTTGCCGCAAGCCACTCTGCAAAATCCTCCGCTGAAGAAAACCTCTTTCCGGTAGATTCCTCAAAAATTTCATCTCCGACAGGATTTGCAACAAACTTAAGACCCGCAGCACTGTCGGATTCCGACAGAATCTTATACTGTATCTGCCGCTTTGCCAGCTCCCTTAAAATCTTCTCAACCGGAGCTATCGCGTAGGGATAGCGCACACCTATATCTATATGCCTGCCCTTTACAGCAAAGGACGCTGCCTTTTTAGAGTCCTGCGCAAGAATGTTGAAATCTTCAAAATAAGGCTGGTTTGGCGTTAAGCTTGAAAGCCACGATGCAAAGGCGTCGAGATGATACGGATCATCGGAAATCTTTATGCGCAAATCTATTTGGTTTATGGCCGTTACATATCTGTTTACACCGTGCGCAGCAGCAAGCCATATTTGGGAGCGCATCTTTGAAAGCGGCATGTCTACGGGTCCAAGAGCAAATAGCTCCGCCAAAGCGCCCTTGTTGCCGCGTTTATCGGCGGCATACATGACACTCGCAAAAGTAAGCCATTCTATCTTGTCGAAATTCGTATGGGTGTCTATCTCGTCCATGCCTGGAAATGAAAACGCGCACAACGGCTCGGGAAGCCACCCGTTTGAGCGCGCCGCTGCGCGGGTGTTTACCTCTGCAAGAAGATGCCCCGTAGCCAAAACCCCGTGCGATGAGCACCAGCTGGTTATCCTTTTTACATACGAATCTGCAAAACGCCTTGAAAGCAGCCTTGCCGTTTCCTCCTGCCAAACAGGGTTTTCTGAGCCGAAATCTTTCTCTATATCGGAACGCAAGTTCCTTCCGGTATTCTTAAGATAGTCGGCCTCCAGCCCGTCGTACCAGGGTATCCTGACAGAGTCGTCTATGGACTTGTCGAAATACGATATGGACGGCTCGTCTGAAAATATGCCCTTAATTATATTTCCAAAATATTTTCCAAGGCGCTTGTAGTACTCATCGTGAGTAAGCCTTATAAAGCAATCTGTGCAGTCCGGATTTAGCAAATCCGCCATCTGCGGATTGCGGCGCAAGACAAAATCCACATTTCCATCGGCATTTTTATTAGCGGCAAGATATTTCAATTCGTAATCCGGATTTACCTTCATGACGCGCTTGTCGGCCGTACCGCTCGGCCAGTTGAACTCGTCGTAAAGCCATACGGAAGTGTAACCAAGTTCCGAACCGCGCCTTACCATATATTCGCAATTCTCGAACCACTCGTCAGACAAATACGGAGTCTCGCAGCCGCTCCTTGCATATACCAAGAATTGCTCGTATCCGCCGCGCCGAAGCCCCTCAAGAAACTCACCAAGTTCTTCGTGAGTGGGCCTTCCGTTTGGAACAAGCATAGCTATCAGAGGAACTTCACCCTCCGATACGCTCTCTTTACGAGGCTCCTCCGCCGCACATAGAGACTGCGCCACTCCAATTGTACATGCAAAAGTAAATGCCGCCAACAACCCCATCCTTATTTTTATAATATTCTTATTTTAGAAGATTTTTTAATATTTTGGATATGTCGGTATTTTCTATTCTTCCATAGAATTTATCAGCCCCAACACCCTTTGCCCAAGTTATCGCCGGAAGCGCGCTATGCCCCGTTGTTGAGAAAGACAATCCCGCCTTGTGCGCCATCATACGGCTGACATAAATCTGAAAACGGTTTGAATTCTCATTTTGCGGCTTAAAATACTTGTCAAAACAGTCTTTCAAAAGTTTCTCATCGGCAGCCGATATGCTCATTGGACCGGGCTTTTCGGCAGAGGAAAATTTCATTCCAAAACATTCCTCCATAAGAACTTTTGCATCGTCAAAAGAGAAGTCTTGGCCTTTATCCTTCTTTATTTCTGCAAGCCTCTTTGCAAACTCAGGCTGGGAACATTTCTGTTTCCCAAGGTTTAGTATCTGGGCAGAGTAATCGGACTTGTCCGAACCAATCTTGGTCAACGACGAGAACCCGTCTCCAGACCCCAGAACAAACCCGCCAGTCTCGTGATCGGCAGTTACCACAATCAGAGTATCTTCCTTGTGCTCCTTCATGAAATCCAAGGCAACTTTCACGGCCTTGTCGAAATCGAAAATTTCCCAAAGAGCGCTGGCGGCGTCGTTAATATGGCACATGAAGTCTATCTTGCCGCCCTCAACCATTAAGAAAAATCCTTTATCGGAATCTAAAAGCTCTATTGCCTTGCGCGTTACATCTGCAAGAGATATGCCGCCGCCTTTCCCACGCCGATCTATAGAAAGCCCCGACTTATAAGAGACAACCGCCTTATCTGTTCCCGCTTCAAGTTCATTGAATGAGTCTTCGTCTTGACACACCTTGTATCCGTTCTTTTCCAACAAGGAATAAATATCTCCTCTATACGCCGGACTTTTCTTATCGTCGGCAGAGGCTATGCCCTCTCCCGCAAAATAGTTGAAGTTGCTATCCAACATATCGAGGGCTATCTCGTAGTAATTGCTGCGCTTCTTGTTGTGCGCGTAAAATCCCGCCGGAGTTGCATGGTTCATTGTTACGGTTGTAATTATACCTACCTTTCTGCCAGATTTCAGCGCGGCAACCGCGGAAGAATCATGCCTGCCGCCATCTGCATCAACTCCAAGACAGCCATTTTTTGTCTTTACCCCGCATGCAAATGCCGTTGCGCTGGCAGCGGAGTCTGTTATGAAAGAATTTGCGCTCGATGTTCTGGTAACGGCACAATTATCAAAATCATTTATAAAAATTCTCTCCATTCCGGAAAGCCTTGCATATTCGTCCGCAAGCTCAAGCTGCGCAAGCCCCATGCCGTCTCCCACAAATAGAAAGACATACTTAGGAGTATCTTTATCGCACGCAGAAGAGCTCTGCTCTGCAACCGCCAACGATGTGCAAAAGATAAAAAATACCAATAAAATCCCTCTTAATAAATTTCTCATATTCGTTTTTTCTGACTGAAGCTATCAGGCTTTTCTTATTCTTCAACAAAAATCTTCCCCTTCATCTCTTGCTGATAAATAAGTGCCATTACATTGTAAGTTTAAACATATGCGCAAAAGAAAAACGCCGCACTTTTATGCGGCGCAATTAAGAGATAATACAATGGGCACGCGCAGAAAATACGAGACTAATCCGACTTTGCCTTCGACAAAGTTGCCACGCTTTCTATATGGCGCGTTTGGGGAAACATGTCAAAAGGCTGTATATGCTCAACACGGTATCCCTTTGCGCATAGAATTGCCAAGTCTCTAGCCTGAGTATCGGGCCCGCATGAGACGTAGACTATCTTTTTAGGGGAGAAATTTGCAAGCTGGTTTAAGAACACTGCGTCGCATCCGCTCCTGGGAGGATCTATTATAACGGAAGTCTCGTTTCCGGGAAAGTCAACCCCCTCAAATATGCATTCGGCCTTCCCCGCCATAAAAGAGCAGTTTGATGCGTTGTTCGCCGCAGCATTTGCCCTCGCACACTCTATGCTCTTGGCGCTTATTTCAACTCCCAAAACCCTCTCAAACCTGCCGCTTGCCCAAATGGAAAACACTCCAACTCCGCAATAGGCGTCAACAAGAAACCTGTTTCCTTCAGCCTCGGATACGGCGTATTCCAAAAGCTGAGGAAGCATGTGTGGATTATTCTGAAAAAACTCTCCCGCACAGAAGCTCATGATAAACGGCCCGACCTTCTCGGAAGCTATTGCGGTATTATCCTGCGTTACCCCAGATAACGTATCCCTCAGAAGTATGGTACCCCCGCGCTTAAGCCGCGCCGATACTCTCTGCAAAGACGCTCTCGCCACAGGCAAAGCCGCATTGATTGCATCTGAGGCTATAGGGCAGTTTTCTACATCGACAAGTTCAGTGCGCCTTCCCTGGCGTACAAAACCTATTGCAAATCCGCGCGCCGATGGCTTCTCATAGTGGGGAGTAAGCTTGCTCCTATATCCCTTCACAACCGGAGAGCCCTTCACGGGAAGAACATTTATATCTTCAAGCCCGCCTATTCTGCGCATTAGAGTCTCAACCTGGGAACGCTTCCACTCCAGCTGTTTTGCGTAAGACAAATGCTGGTATTGGCAGCCGCCGCACTCGCCAAAAAGCGGACAGAACGGCTCTGTTCTGTCGGGCGACTTCTCCACCACCTCTACAAGATCCGCCTGGGAATAATTCTTGTGATTGCGCCACACACGCGCCTTTACGGTTTCTCCGGCAAGCGCATACGGAACCATAACAACCCAGCCGTCGATGCGCCCAACTCCCACTCCAAAATTATTCAGATCGGAAATCTTCAGCGTTATCTCCTGTCCGTATTCAAACGGAACCGGCGTAAAGTTTTTTGGGGGAGTATTTCTATCCATAAATTTTAAAATTGTCTTGGGATTTTTCCTATAATCTGTCAAAAAGTAAAGAATCTTAAACGCCATGGCGGAAAATTTCATACAGAGCAGGACAAACCCGAGGGTAAAGACGCTGATTAAACTCAAAAACAGGTCAGGACGAAAAAAGCTTGGCCTGTTTGCTGTGGAGGGCTTCAGGGAGCTGTCGCGCTGCGCTGAAAAGAACCTCGACCTTGAGGAAGTATACTTCTGCCCGGCATTTTACAAGAGCAACAAGCACGCGGAATTTATAGAAAAATTGCGCAGCAGCGGGAAGACGCCTCTTTGCGAACTCTCCGAGAGCGTTTTTGAAAAAGTATCCAACCGCGAGGGCTGCGACGGGCTTATAGGAGTCTGCCGGCAATGGGCTACACCTCTGTCGGACATAGCCCTAAAAAGTTCAGATCCGGTAGTTCTTGTTGCAGATGCCATAGAAAAGCCGGGAAATCTTGGCGCGCTTATTCGCACGGCAGATTCTCTCGGCGCGGAAGCCCTGATTCTTACAAATCTTGTTAGCGACATTTTCAATCCGGCAGTTGTGAGAGCGTCTCAGGGGGCGTTATTTTCTCTCCCGATAGCCGTTTCAACGCCGAAAGACGCCGCGCAGTGGCTAAAAGCGCGCGGTATAAAGATTTACGCGGCGCATCTTGCGGCAACTAATACATTGCAAGAATGTCCATTTGAGGGCGGAACAGCGGTTCTTGTGGGGAGCGAAAGTTCCGGCCTCGGCGATGATTGGTCTACTCTGGTCGATGAAAGGCTTATAATTCCCATGTCCGGAATTTCCGATAGCCTCAACGTAAATGTTGCTGCCGCTTTATTTGTATATGCAGCGCGCGCCGCAAAATTGCGGCGCGCTAAAAAACCGTAGAGCCTTTTATACTTACAATAATATTAAACGCTACTTTAGTGCATACGCGTTAAATAGATTTCTTGTAAATACATTGCTGAAGAGTAAACCTCTTACAACAAAGATAAAATGCCTTACTGGGCTTAACCGGCGTTTTGATATTCCTTTAATACCGACCTCATATTCTCTTCAGAAGACTTAAAAATACTGTCGGCAAAATACTTAGATGTCTGCTTTTGTCCGAGCAACTTTCCTGTCCTCTTATCATAGACAAACGCGCATGCTTCCACTTTGTCGTTGCCGGATTTCGATTTATAATCGTCTATATAAGTAAAATCTATATTTATCTTCTGTGATGCCGCGCTACCCGTATACTCATATATAAGCGGCTTTCTGGACGACACCTTATCCGATATGACATCGGAGTACAATTCTCCGCCAACCGTCGCAAAGAAGAATACAACCACATCTATCTCCGACATATTGCTCACCTTGAGGGTAAATGTCTTTGTTCTGGAAACATTCTTCTCATAAGAATTCTGGTTTGTTCATATCTGTTTCCGGTTTTCCCTTCTCGAAACCTTCTGTGTAAGATCTATTTGAATTGCTTGTGCTATTGCGGTAGCGCATAAAATAGCTACAAATAAAATAAAATTTTTCATACGTATGTAATATGAGATAACATCATAAAAATATAAGCATTTTTAACATCTGTGCAAAAAGTATGCTTTAATTTACACCTACAAGAAAGAGCGTAAAAAAATATATTCAACAATTCTTTTAAACCTAAAATATGAATAGAAGTATAAAAACAAAGGGGCAAAGATAAAATCTTTGCCCCGTCCGCAATAGTCATAAAAGAATTTATTTCCCCGACAAATCTCCCACAAGCATGTCTATGAGATTCTCGTCGAAATACTGCATGACAACCACATGAGATAGCTCACCCAAATACCTGCAACCCTCGCAAGCCATGCAATACTTGTGAATGAGATTCTCCTTTGGGCGTCTGAAAAATACCGTTGTTGAATACGGATTGCGCCACGCCTCCACCCCGGCTTTCAGAAGTTTGGCATGCAAGAGTTCCGCCATTTTTAGAGTATGGGCAGCCTCTTTCTTAAACCCTTCTTCCCCAGTGGAACATATGCGCCAATAAAGTTTCAAGGCGTCGAATCCGCTGCGCGAACAACTTATTGTTGGAATAACTCCATTTAGATAAGGCACTGGTATGGAATGCAAATCTTCTAAAACTCTTCTGCGGCAGACAAACACTCCGGCAGGCTCATTCAAAGACAAAAATTTATGCCCGGATACCGCTATTGAATCAAAACCATGAACAGCAGCGGAAACTATGCCCCTTGCGTTCTCGTCGTCCAAGAAAGGTAGATACCCACCGAAGAGCGCAACATCTAAATGCCTGTAATATGCTGGCACTCCGGAGGACTTTAAAACTCTTTCTATGGCGTCCTGATCATCTATGGCTGCCTTGAAAGTTCCACCTATGGCTATTCCTACAAGGGCCGGCCTGGAGGGATCTAGCTTTCTCTCAAAGTCTTCTATGTCCATTCGCCCGTCTTCAAGCGCGGAAACCGTACATGTTGGAATGTTCAAAATATCCCCAAGCTTGCGCATTGAGTAGTGGGCCTCCTCGGACACGTAAAGAACGCACGGCTTGTCTGGAACGCGAGCTTGAAGACTCTTGCGCCCAAAGTAAAGGCCATGCATGTTTCCGTCGGTTCCACCATTGGAAATCACACCCCAACGATCGTCCCCAAAACCAAAATGCTTGGCAAAAAAGTCTATGCAAAAACGCTCAAACTCGTCAGTATTGAGCATATCCCATGTTTTCTTGTATGGATCTCCCACGTTTATTAGAGTAGTGTCGGCAAGCCCAGTATCGGCTAGCCATCTGTAATAGTCGGCAAAGTCCGTGCCTTGGTTGAAGGGATACCCCATCTGTAGTTTTCTGCGCGACACCAACTTGCGCGCGTATTCGTCCATGTGTTTAAATTCAGGAAAATCTTTCATATATCAAAACTTATATTTATCTAAAAAAATAAATGCCGCACCCGCTCTCTTGCGGGCGCCAAAATAAATTTAAAATATGTTATCTACCCTCTAATTATCTACAAAAAGCCTTCCTCAAAGCCTCACAGACATTCGGCGGAACAAAGGAAGATATGCGATCCGGAGAAAACGACGCTATCTGCTTTATCATTGTGGAGCTTGTGTAAAAGTAAAGATTGCTAGGCATAAGAAATATAGTTTCAAGCTCGTTGCACATATGGCGGTTCATCTGCGCAAGCTGAAACTCGTACTCAAAGTCCGAAACGGCGCGCAAACCGCGTATCAAGGCAACAGCACCGTGCTCCCTTGCAAAATCAACAGTAAGTGCCTTTGACTCGGCAACCTCAACATTTGGCATATCTACAATGTTTTCCCTTACCAGCTCCACACGCTTTTCAGTTGAAAAGAGCGGAGTTTTGGTATCGTTCGATGCTACCGCGATAATAACTTTGTCAAACATTCTTGCAGCGCGCCGAAGAACATCGAGATGCCCAAGGGTTATCGGATCGAAGGTGCCTGGATATATAGCTATTTTCATTTATTCGCCAAAAAAGATGTTGCGTTAGAGTCTCAATAAAAGTGAAATATAGGCAATCATTTTTTGTACAGATGAATTTCCCTAATCTGCTTACCGTATTAAGAACGTTAATGAGCCTGATAACGGCCGTGTTGCTTTGTTTTGATCCGACCGGCCTGCCGACTTTCACATTCTTCTTCTTTGTTGCCGCCGGCGCTACCGACTGGTTCGATGGCTACATAGCCAGAAAACAGAATATCGTAACCGTATTTGGCAAGTTTATGGACGCCCTGTCCGATAAGATCATGGTAATAGGATTATTTCTAATTCTTCTTGGTCTTAATCTCTACAAAGAATGGCAGATATTTGCCATGTATTGCGCGCTGATATGCGTAACAAGGGAGTTTTTTGTAAGCGGCATAAGAATGCTTGCCGCCGGCACCGGCACAGTGCTTGCCGCGGAAAAGATGGGTAAATACAAGGCGGCACTCCAGATGTATTCCATAGGCGCAATAATCTGCGCAAGAGCGGTTGAGCTTGACTGGAACGGGTTTGAGCCGATGTATTATTTTGCGTTCTACACGGGCATAGCTGCTCTTGCTGTGGCAACAGTGCTTTCAACATGGTCCGGGATAGGATACGCAATACGCTACGGATACCTTTTAAAAGCGTAAGAATGGAGAAAGAAATATGTCTCTTGCCTACAAATATTACCCCTGGGCAAGGAAGCTCGCCCCAAAGGTGGCGGTTGGCCTTGCGACACTCGGAATAACTGGCTCCTTGAAGGCTCCCGGAACATTCGGAAGCCTGCTTGGACTCTTCTTCTATCTACTATTTTTCAGGTTTCTTCCGCTCGAAGCATATCTGCTCTTTGCCGGACTTATTGTTTATTTTGCGGTTGGCGTATGCGACCAAGCGGAAAAAGTACTCAAGAGAAGGGATCCGGGCTGCATAGTTCTAGACGAATTTGCCGCAATGCAGCTGTGCTTTTTGCCATTCCCATTCCTCAACGCCTCCAACACCTCTATATGGACGGGTTTTCTTGGATTTGCGCTGTTTAGGATATTTGATATTTACAAGCCTCTTGGCATAAAGAAAATCCAAAATCTCGAGGGCGGGCTTGGCTGTGTTGCCGACGATGTAGCCGCGGCCTTGGTAGTGTGGGTTATTTTAAATATGATTATAATTGTACAATAGTTAGCCCCATTCTACTGACATTGTATTTTTCCCTATATAAATAAAGAAAAGCAAAAAAAGCTTGCATTTTGAAAGAGCCGCAATAGTTTCTTTGTCTTTACTTTTATGGATCGCTAGCTCAATGGTAGAGCAGTTGCCTTTTAAGCAATTGGTTCGGAGTTCGAATCTCCGGCGATCTATAATATCCTTTCCTTTAGCCGCCCAAATTTGCCGGGCGGTTTTTTTTGCAAAATAAAAAAATTCCGCCGTAAAAGATACGGCGGAAATAGTTGAAATTAACGAAAGAAACGCGGCTTTAGGCAGCCTGAAACAAGATGCCCAATCAGATGAGGAATGTCATTTATACGAGACTTTTAGCTCATCTGGAGTTCTGTCGCGCATAAAAGATTTTTTATCGTCGGCGTCCTGCCATACCTTTACATAGTCCACATCCATATGGGTAAGATGCAGGCTGTCGTCAAGAGGGGCAAGTGTCCAAAGTATGGCAAGGCTCAACCATATCGGAGTTTCATGATAGCAAAATTCATTTTTAATACGCCTATATGGAACTCCGTTGAAATAGAAAACTATCTCATCTTCATTCCATTCCAAACCGTAGAGATAATAGTCTTCCGAAAGATCCACAGCTACGTATTTACCATCGTTTTCAGCGGCAAATTCCACCCACTTGGAACCGTCCCAATACTCAAGCTTGTATTTGTATATGTAGGAGACGTACGAATGGTCTTTACCGTCCTTTTCTCGCTTCTCGACAAGCTCGGCATCTTTGTCTTTGCCTATCGATTTTAACAACTTTGCCCTGTCGAAGATTACATTCTTGTCGGAATCCACCGCAGATTCCCACCCAGTAAGAAACTGGACACATCCTATTTCACGCTCCTGTCCAAAATCCAACTCGATAAACTTCTCCCCGTCTGCAGAAGTTATCCAAGACGTCGATATCTTTCCGTCTATAACATTGCTTGGAGGATATTTTGGAAAATTCTCATTAAGGGGGCTTGTCGCAGTAATCTTTGCATCTTTGGCATAGTTTTTCAAATCGGAAAGGCTCGGCGGTATTCCGCCTGTACGTATGTCGGGATAGCCTAAATCGCTCTCCTGCCACGCGCGTATCTCTCGCAGATGAAACCTACCCTCGTTTTGAGAAGAAAATCTTATGCGGCTTGTCTTTATTGGCTTTTCCAACTCTATAGAATGCCACGGAGAACCGTTGTCCGGAGATAGGCAGTATGTTCTGGTTGTATAATAATGATCTGGAGTGCCAAATTTGTCCCTCTTTTTACGCAAATCTGTCCAGTTATGAACCGTAGCGCGGAATATATCCGGATACCAACCCTCGTTTATATCTATCTCAAACGCCTTTCCCTCTTTTATGGAATTTTTCTGCCACCACTGCGTCATAAGCCAAAAAGAATTGTTCGTGGCGGGGTGCTTGGCGTATTTATAGCGACATTCAAAATAGCCGTACTTAAAAAGTTTCTTTGTCCATATGCTGCCGCTGGTCCAGTCGTTATCGCCGCGTTTTTCCTTCTTGTTGACAAGGCTCAATATTCCGTCCTTAACAACGGCATTCTCCCTCCAGCGGCTGCATGCTATGTGCGTGGATGAACTATTTTGGGATATCCACTCTTTGTCCAAGTCGGCATTGGGATAATTAAAATCGTCCTGCCAAACAAGCTTCCAGTTTTTGCCCTCAGGCGGCTGGGCAGATACAAACAATGTTGCAAACAACAACAAAGCGGCCGAATTAAACAAAGTCGTTTTCATATCCTTTATAATATTACGTCTCTACTAGCAGACGCAACATTAAAAGGCAGGAAACCGTAGGAAGCTTTAGACTTTTGCCACAACAGTGGGACAGAGCGCCAATACAGCAACAGTTGCAAGACCTATTATTATAACAATTGCAGCAGCCCAAGCTTTATTCTTTGCGCCTACTTTAAATATCCATGCCCTATTTACAAAAATATGCACAAGCACAGCAGCAAACATCAGCACTCCAACCCAAAGATGAAGAACCTCCCAAGAGCCCTTTCCTAATCCCATCACACTCTGGGGCCCCATTCCTTTTACGAAGGAGAATTTCATCATTATTCCTGTTCCCACAAGAAAACAGAAACTTAGAAACAATATAATATCTACAACCCTTCTTATTATATTCATATAGTACAACTAACCCCTTTTAAACTTATAAGTTTCTTAAATTTTTTTTATTTTAATATATAAAAGTCAACATCAATGAAAACCCCAAGCCTTACAAGGCAGGTTCCCTCCAATAAATAGATGCGTTATTCAAATTTGGGGAATCCCTCTGCTTTGACATTCCAAGAGTCAGGGAAAAGCCCCGAATCTCCGCCAGAAGCCATATATGCCACCGCAAGGAGCAATCCTCCGTTAGACGGGAAATACGGGCAAGGCCCGCCTGTTGCTATTCCGTGTTCGTCAAACATAAAGTTCTTGCTGGAATGCAAAAGCATGTCTATTGCCCTATCCTTCATGCCAAGGCGGGAACAAGCCATGGAAAGCATGGGGAAATCCCACCCCCATACCCTGTCGAAATTCCATTCGCTCAAAATTTTATTTATGGTGCGGGCAAAGATTTTTCGGTCTACGCCGTCTCCGGGAAGAACCCCGTATATGCCAGAGAGCGCCGGATGCTCAAAGTTCATCTTTGTCCACATGTCCTTTATGCCTTCGTGGGTGATATATACTCCGTCTTCGACAGGAATTGGGGCAAGATTATCCAATACCTCGCGCCATTTCTTATTTTCAGGCAGTCCCATCAAAGACTGCCACTCCAGGGCAACACGCAATCCGTAGCGCCAATATCCCAATTCAAATGCCGGATTTACCGTAGATAAAACGTCGCAATTCTCCGATACAACAGTAAGCGGATAAACCAGATTGTACTTCCCCGAACTGTCCTTATAAGGGAAAGACGCCATAAATTCGGCTGTCTCAAATACTATTTCAGAATACTTCTCAAGAGTTTCTTTTGAGGGGTTTAACATATACGCCTGCCTCGCAAACCATATGGGATGAGGCTGCTGCCATATAAGTGTTGCATGTATTATATGAGGCCATTCCGTGAAGGTATTGCCCGAACACTTAAACCATCTTGCGCCGGAATACCCCTGCATTTGAGCGCGTTTCTTTGCCCCGCTGAGGGCATCGAAATAAACGCCAAGCTGCTTTTCGGCAAGCTGTCTCCTACCCCATGCGCCAAAATGCGCGGCATGCCAGAATATCATCTCGTAATGAAATTTACCGTGCCAACTGTTGCTTAAAAGTCCACTCTCCTGAGGAGGCAAAGAACCGCACTCCTGAACACGCATAAGATATTGGGAAAGCACAATGCGGCGTTCAAGTTCAAACGCCCTCGGGTCTTTCGTGGCCCCAAAGTCAACTGCAGCTCCTGAAAGCCAATAGGAGTTCCACTGCTCAACACTTTCAGAAAAGGCAGATTCAATATTTAAATTGGCAGAAGGAATATCTGGGGAAAACTCGCAGGCAAAACTAAACACATCGCCAGAAGGAGCCAGATAGAACCTATGCGGATTGGATTTATCGGCATTAAAGCTTGCTGAACCCTTCCAAGAAAACCTTGCGAAATATTTGTCGGAATCAAGTGTACGTTTCACGAGTGCAGTTCCGCCGTTTTCATCAGATTTTTCCTCTTCCAAAATAGAATTATGCTTGGAAGGAACATCCCATCTGCCTATAAAAAATGCCCTATCTCTGGAATCTCCATATGGAAACTCAACAAAAACCTTCAGTCGGCCACTCTTTATAAGAGGGCTTTCAACTTTAACGCACAGAGCGTCTCTCTTCGGATGGACAAAGGTGATAGTTCTCACCGGGGTGCCAAATACCTTAAAAACACTTTCGGCGTAGCCATCGAAGAGTTTCAAAGTTTGGCTTGCATCGGATATATCGGAAAGTTCCGCTATTTTTCCATTTTCGGATACAAACTCAAAGCCAATTCTTCCAAGGTTCAGCGCATGCGGGTTTTCCTTAAGCCATCTTGCGGCAAGCTTTTCCTTCTCGGAAAATACTGGGTTAGGAAAGGAATCCGGATATTTTTTTATGGCTTTCTGGGCCGAATCCAGATCAGATGGATAAACCCTGGTTTTGCCGAAGGCTTTTATTCTAAGGCCATTGAAATCCGATTCTTTGACTCCGTCGGGGAGCGGATCCGAATGCCAAGCCCAATGAGCCATTGTATTGAATGGTATAAAAGATTGGAGCCCGGTTATATCGAATGAGAACGCAAACTCTCCGTTTCCAACCTGGGACGGAGACTCTTTCCTAATTTGATTTAATACCGGATTATGTCTTTCAACCACCGCACGGCGGTTTATATTTTGCTCTCCGGCAATAATCTGTTTCGATCCCAAGAGCAAACATACCGCCATAAATATAGTTTTTCCTATACTGAATAATATTTTCATAAAAGTCTTCCCCTTTATCCATTAATAAAAAAGCGCATAGAAATATATTTCTCCCATAGGGTAAAATTTACAAAAGAGCAAGATTAACAAAGATCAAATATATCAACAGCTAGTTGGAGTTATAAAAAATAGCTTTAGAAACAAGAAAGCCCGCAAGGCGTTTAAATACGCGGATTACGGGCTTTTAAAGGTGGTGCCAGAGGGCAGATTCGAACTGCCGACCAAAGGCTTATGAGTCCTCTGCTCTACCGCTGAGCTACTCTGGCTTATTTTTAAAGTTGCGTAATTTACCCGTACCTGATCTGTAGTCAAGTTCATTTTTGCATCTGAAGAAAATTCGTGGTGCTCTTGAAACCTCTAGAATCTTCCGCCTCTATGAAAAATAATACAGCGCCATTTGGCCTTTCCGCGCCCCAAACACCATCTGAGGAGACTTCCATTGGCACGCTCTTCCAATTTGCCCCGCGCGCAGCAGATATATCTTTATCCGAATAAAATAGCCTCGCGGAAATTATATTGTAGACGGAATTTATCCTTGTGGAAATTCTGTTCCCTACAAAATTTATACCGCTAAATATAGGCAGCGGCTTCTGCTTGCCAAAACAACTCTCTATAAAAACTTGTATCTCTTCAATCCCCCAAGACGGAGCGTGGGAATGGGGGAAATCTTTTATTATCTTTAACTGAGCGTCTTTTACCAAAGAGACAGATTTGCTCCATATCTTTGGCTCGTACCACGGATCAGACGTTCCATTTACAAAGAACATAGGAACCCTTGCTTGCGACAACCCGTTGGACGGATCAAAATTCATCTTCCATATATCCAGATGTTTTGCGTCCATAACTTCCTCAAACTTTCCCCTCCAAATGTCTGATTCGCATACAAAGCCACAGCCGTAAACAGGTACCGCTGCCGCAAATCTATTGTCTACACCCGCCGCAAGACAGGTCAAGAAACCTCCCCAACTTATCCCGGTTAGTGCGGTTTTTGATTCGTCAACCTCATCAAATGAACGCAACAGAGAATGCGCTCTAACTATCTGCGCTATGGATTGATACGACCAGGAATCCCTTATGTCTGTTCCGTCTTTCAAGGCTATGTTCTCATAAGTTTTCATAGGACCGCCATTTTTTAGCGGGATCTTTTCCTTGCCGCGCCTTGACATGGGAATGTTAGAATCCGGCTTGCATCCGTCCCAATCTATAGCCATTGCGGCATATCCACGCCCGGCCCATATCTTGACCCATTCAATATAAGCTGTTCCACCACCGCCGTGCAGGCATAGAATACCAGGATATTTCCCCTTGCCGGATTTGTCCGCACCAAGCATTGAAGGATTGCAATAATATGCAAAAACTTTGGTTTCAGTACCTTTATAAGGAGCTCCCTCAAAGATTATCTCGGCAACCTCTCCTTTTTTTTCTATCGTAAATCTTGGAATTTCAAATTTCTGAACGTCTCTCCATAGCCCTGCAATCTCCGCTCCAAGACACCATAAAGGCATTAACATAACACATACAAGAACCGCAATCTTCTTCATATTTATATATCTAAGTAACGGTCAAATAGCGCGCAACAAAAAAACAAGGATGAAAGTTTTGGGGAGATTTTTCTCGCAATAAACATAAAACAATCAAAAATATTCCGCTAAAAAATTTAGGTAAGATGAAAGTAGGCATAGGCCAAATAGACACGACACCCTGCGATATTGCAGGCAATGCGCAAAAAATTCTCGATGCAGCCCAAAAGCTTAAGGATATGGGTGCAGATTTCGCCATATTTCCGGAACTTGCTCTTGTAGGATACACTCCAAAAGATGCCGTATTGCGAAAGGCGTTTGTGGAGAAGAGCCAGTTGCATCTTAGTCTTTTGGCTGAGAAGTTGCCGTTGCCGTCCTTAGTAGGCTACATACGCAAAAGCGGCGGAGCCATAGGCGCATACAATTCTGCGGCATGGATAGAAAACGGGAAGATAAAAAATATATACAACAAAGCCCTCTTTCCTAATTACGACGTATTTGACGAACCCCGTGTGTTCGATTCAGGCAAGAAGGAATGCATTGTTGAATTTTGCGGGATTCGCATGGCCATCACCATCTGCGAAGATATATGGACTTTGTACGGCATACGCACTGCCGGAAGATATTCTGGATTCAAGCCCCTACAAGGATTGCGGGACATGAATTTTAATGCAGATGGCACAAAGAAAGCAGATAAGGCCTTTGATTTGCTTTTAAATATTTCCGCGAGCGTATTTTCAAGAAGCAACGACAATGTCAGAAAGTCTGGGGCAATGATGTGCAAGGTTTCAGACTATGTAGGAGTTCCGCTTGTATGGGCAAATCTTGTTGGCGGAAACGACGATCTTATCTTTGCCGGAGGAAGCGGAGTATTTGCGGGCCAAAGCATAACAAAAAGCGGCCGCGACGAGCAGAAGTGCCTGAAGAAATTCTCTGAAGACTTGCGTGTGGTAGATCCGTTTGAGATATGTTCGCAGGAGGGAGATGCGGCAGATTACTCGTCCATTGCAGATATTCATTCGGCATTGGTTCTAGGCATAAAAGACTTTGTATATAAGAGCGGCTTTTCAAAAGTGGTATTGGGGCTCAGCGGCGGGATAGACTCTGCCCTTGTGGCAACTCTTGCGGCAGAAGCTCTCGGGCCAAAGAATGTTATGGGGGTGGCTATGCCGTCTGCAATATCGAGCTCACACAGCGTATCCGACGCGGAGGAGCTTGCAAGAAATCTCGGCATAGAATACAGAAAAGTTCCTATAGCGCCGGTAGTCTCGGGTGCGGACGAAGCTCTTAAAGAAATTTTCAAGGGCCTGAAACCGGATGTCACGGAGGAGAATATACAGTCGCGCGCGCGCGGGCTTGTGCTTATGGCGATATCGAACAAATTTGGGTCTATGCTCCTATCCACCGGGAACAAGAGCGAATGCGCCGTTGGATACTGCACGCTTTACGGAGATACATGCGGCGGACTGTCTCCCATATCCGACTTGTACAAAACTGAAGTCTACGAGTTATCAAGATACATAAATAGAAACGGTATAGTAATTCCGCAAAACACTATAGACAAGCCGCCGAGCGCAGAATTGAGGGTCGGCCAGAAAGACCAAGATTCCCTTCCGCCATACGATATTTTAGACGAGATACTCAGGCTCTATATAGAAGAGATGCTCCCGGAGAGCGAAATTTGCCAAAGAGGGTTCGACAAAGCAGTTGTCTCCGATGTGATAGGCAAAGTTGAGCGCAACGAATACAAGCGAAAACAGTTTGCCTACGGCCTCAAGGTATCGCCTCTGGCTTTTGGAACTGGCCGCAGAATGCCCCTGGCGAGAAAAATAAATAAGGACGCATAACAACTAAGCGCAATATCTATGAACTCAAAGGAACTTTTCGAGAAATCAAAAGAGCTTATACCGGGGGGAGTGAACTCTCCTGTCAGGGCCTTTAGGAATGTCGGCGGAACTCCGTTTTTCGTGCGCAAGGCGGACGGGGCAAAATTGTACAGTGTGGACGGAAACACATATTTTGATTTTGTCTGCACGTGGGGCCCAGCGCTTTTCGGACACAACAATCCGCGGATAAGAGAGGCGGTGGTAAAGGCTGCGGAAAACGGAACAAGCTTTGGAACTCCGTGCCAGGCAGAATACGAAATGGCAAAGCTTATAACGGATATGATACCGTGCGCCCAAATGGTCCGCATGACAAATTCCGGAACTGAGGCGACGATGTCTTGCGTGCGTTTGGCGCGCGGATATACCGGCAGAGACCGCATAGTAAAATTTGCCGGCTGCTACCATGGCCATGTCGACAGTTTGCTTGTAAAGGCTGGCAGCGGTGCCCTGACATTCGGCAACCCTGACAGCGCGGGAATTCCCGCAGATTTGGCAAAGCTTACAAGCGTCTTGGAATATAACGATATTCCCTCTCTTGAGGAGTACTTTTCAAAATACGGGAATGAGACCGCCGCAGTTATAGTTGAGCCCTATCCGGCAAACACGGGGCTAATACTGCCGCAGAATGGATTTCTTAAAGCGCTTAGGGAGATTACAAAGAAGTACGGAGCCCTGCTGATCTTCGACGAGGTTATCACCGGTTTTAGAATAGCCGAGGGCGGCGCCCAGCAGAAGGAGGGCATAATGCCAGATCTTTGCGCGCTTGGGAAAATCATAGGCGGCGGCCTTCCTGTTGGAGCATTTGCGGGAAGAAGGGATATAATGGAATATCTTGCGCCGCTTGGGCCTGTGTATCAGGCAGGCACTTTAAGCGGGAATCCGCTCGCCATGGCAGCGGGAAAGACTGCCCTTGAAATGATACTTGAGGAAAAGCCATACGCGCGCCTGCAAAAAAATACAGACTTTATAACCGATGCAATATCAGGCTTTGCAAGAGAACGCGGTGTTCCGTTGCAAATTCCAAAGACCTGCGGGCTTTTTGGGCTATATTTCTCCGAGGATAGGGTTGATAATTTCTCGCAGGCTATGAAGTGCTCTGTTGAAAATTACAGAAAGTTTTTCAACGGCTGCCTAAAGAGGGGCGTATATTTTGCTCCAAGCCCATACGAGAGCTGCTTTCTGAGCATGTCTCACGAAGAAAAGGAGCTTGAAAGCTGCGCGGAGATAATAGAAGAAGTTTTCCGCAAGGAATTCTGACATCTTGGGAAAATTACACAGGGAAAAAGACTCAATGCTTATAAGATAGCATGTAAGAACTGCCCAAGCCGCACGCATTGGAAGAAGCGAGAAAATCAATTCAGATAAACATGTTTATATATGCAAACTACCTTATAAGAATTTAAGGGCTTGCGCTTTTAGAAAATAAAGGTCAAATTCTTATCTTAAATGAAAGACACTCGGGACAAACTTGCAAGACGCATGAAGACGGACAAATTCTTTGTCTTTGTGTATACGCTTGTAGCGATAATGTTCGTGCTGCAGTTTGTGATAATTTTTTCAATATAGGCAAAGGGCGGGCGTCCGACAATAAAGAAGATGAAAGAATACCTCGATTTACTCAGACTTGTCATGGAAAATGGACGCGACCGCTCCGATAGAACCGGCGTTGGAACGCGTGGAATATTCGGCGCTCAGGCCCGTTTTGACCTGTCAGAGCACTTCCCTTTGCTGACAACAAAAAAGCTGCATACCCGCTCTATATTTCACGAGCTGCTCTGGTTTCTGAGGGGAGATACAAACATAAAATATCTGCACGACAACGGGGTTACCATATGGGACGAATGGGCAGACTCCAACGGCGATCTGGGGCGAGTATACGGTGCCCAATGGAGGGATTGGCGCACTTCTGACGGCAGGAGCATAGACCAGATAGGCAGACTTGTTGATGGAATAAAGAAAGATCCATTCGGGCGCAGGCACATAGTTTGCGCATGGAATCCTGGCGAGATAGACAATATGGCGTTGCCGCCCTGCCATGCGCTATTTCAGTTTTATGTAGATTCAGACGGCGGATTGAGTTGCCAGCTTTACCAGCGCAGTGCGGATCTGTTTCTCGGGGTGCCGTTCAACATAGCTTCATACGCGCTTCTTACTGCTATGGTGGCGCAGGTATGCGGACTAAAGCCGAGGGAGTTTGTGCATACTTTTGGAGATTTACACATATACAAGAACCATTTTGAACAGGTTAAGTTGCAGCTTTCAAGGGAGCCTCGGGAACTGCCGAAGCTAAGGTTAAACCCGGAGAGAAAGAAGCTGGAAGACTTTGTTTACGAAGATATAGAGATTCTAGATTACAATCCTTATCCGTCTATAAAAGCGCCCATAGCCGTATGAAGAAGTATCCATTTAAAGCAATAGCCGCCGTTGCGCTCAACAATGTGATTGGGCGTGGCATGGAAATTCCGTGGAAGATAAGCGAAGACTTCAGGTTTTTCAAAGAGACAACCATGGGCGGGGTGATAGTGTTTGGCAGAAAGACTTGGCAGAGCATAGGTTCAAAGCCGCTACCAGGGCGCGAGAATGTTGTCATAAGCCGCACGCTGAAGAGTGCCGACGGGGCGAAGGTATTCTCAAGTCTGGAAGAGTTGAAATCGGCCTACGATGGAGATCCGCGGCAGATATGGATATGCGGCGGAGAACAGATATATTCTGCTGCCCTTCCGGATTGCGATGAGATATTTCTTTCTATAGTAAAGCGCACGGTTGAAGGAGACGTGTACTTCCCGGATATATCTAAGGACTTTGTGTTTGTAAAGAAACTCAAAGAGACGGATCTTTTCGATACGGACTTATATGTTAGAAAGCCTGAATAAGAGCTATCTGACAAATGCCGCACGCTTCAAACTAGAAAAATTTCCATTAATAAAAGAGATATTTTTACGATTCCCTAAAGAAACGCAGATAAATAAATAGCATTATTTTGCTTGAATATTTTGTTTAAAAGTCCAGAAATATTGTTCATTGAGAATTGTTTGCAAAACGAAGAAAGAAACTAATGCAAGAATTCTCCAAGTAAAAAAAGGGAATAAAATGGCTCTCAAAAAAACAAACAAAACCTCCGCTGTAAAAACAGCGGCCGCCCCTAAGAAGGCTGCCGCAAAGAAATCCGATAAGAAGGCGGTCAAACAGCCTTCAAAGAAGGCCGAATGCGCGTCGAAGAAATGCGCAAATTCCGGAGCTCTGACAAGGGTATTTGTGAAGTTCGACGCAGGCTGGGGAAATCAGCTTTACATACGCGGCAACGGCGGCGGCTTAAGCTGGGACAAAGGAGTGCTAATGCAGTGCGTCAATGACGACGAATGGCTCTGGGAAAAGAAAATCTCCGATCCTCAAGTATCGTTTAAGATTCTTCTCAACGATTCAGTATGGTCTAGCGGAGAGGATCTCGTAGTTCCCGTAGGCGAAACTGCGTGGCTTACACCCAGCTTCTAAGCATATACCTCAAGAACTTTTCTGAAAAGAAACGGGCGCAAACTTCCCTAAACGGGTGTTTGTGCCTTTTTTATATCCGCACAATTTCCCACAGGAAATACCAGATTAAAGAAATAATATCAAAAGACGACCTATGCGGCATGTTTAAATCAAAAAGAGTTAAGTTGTAATTTACGAGAAAGGATAGTTCTTTTAGGATATTTTTTATTTGAATAACGCAGACTGCGGGATTTAATTTTTGGATATGATGATATTTCGGAAAGTCGCGATACTCGGAGCCGGTTTGTTGGGTGCGTCTTTGGGCGGGGCGCTAAAGAAATTCGGCGCGGCGCAGACGGTAGATGTGTGGTCGAGAAGCAAGTCCACCCGCGATAAATGCGCAGCCAAGCCCTGGTGCGACAACGTTTCCGAAACTCCCGCCCTATGCGTGCAAGATGCCGACCTTGTTGTGCTGTGCGCCACAATAAGCGCAATAGAAGAGCATATGAAGTTAATATCTTCCGCAGTAAAGCCTGGTTCAATAATAACCGATGTTGGAAGTACAAAGGCGTGGCTATGCAAGGCAGGCGAGAATGTTTTTAAGAATTCAGGCGGAATTTTTGTAGGCTCTCACCCAATGGCAGGCTCGGATAAATCTGGGCCGGATTACGCAGATGCAGATCTATTTGTTGGTAGGCCGTGCTTCATAGCAGTAAAAAGCGGCGCTGACGCTAAAACGCTGGAAGCGGCAGGAAAGTTAAAGATGTTGTGGGAGTCGGTAGGATCGGTAGTAAGAATTGTAGATCCCCGCCTGCACGACAGAATAGTTGCGCGCATAAGCCATCTGCCGCACATACTTGCAGCAAATCTGTCCGCTCTAACCGGAGAACAAAAAGACAGCGCCGACTTGGCTTTTGCCGCGTCTTCCGGGTTCAAAGATACAACGAGGGTTGCCGGCGGAAACCCCGAAATATGGAAGAGCATAATATCCACAAACAAAGATGAAATTGTCTGCGCGCTCTCCGATTACGCCGAAAAGCTCGGGCAATTCATAGAGGCGCTAAAGGTTTCCGACTTTGAAAAGACAACCGCTGTTCTGGAAGCCGGCCGCCTATTTAGAAATTCTCTGGACTCTCAGGAAAGATGACTTCAAGCAAAGATATAAAACCTTTTTCAAAACCCGCGTGTGCGTCTATAACGCTTCCGGGCTCAAAGAGCATAACCAACCGCGCAATGATTCTTGCGGCTGTTTCGGGTGGAGAGCTTGAGATAAAAAACGCGCTGTTTTCAAGGGATACAATAATTATGGCCGACTGTCTAAAGAGGCTCGGCTATGCGGTAGATTCCGACAGAGACAGCCGCAGCATAAACATATCCGCGCGCGGTCAGACTGTTCCGAACCAGCAGGCGGAACTGTTTGTTGGAAATGCCGGCACGGCAGCCCGCTTTGTGACGGCACTATGTGCGGCAAATAAAGGCGGGGAATATTTTTTCGACTCCGACGAGGCAATGTACAAGCGTCCGATTAAGGGGCTGATAGACGCGCTAAGGCAGCAGGGATCTGAATTTGAATTTGTTGGAAAGCGCGATTGTTTTCCGTTCAAGATGCGCGCTGGTGGATTATCTGGCGGAGAGGTACAGATAGATGCGTCGGCATCGAGCCAGTTGTTGTCGGCGCTGTTGATGGCGTCTCCTCTTGCCGAGAAAAAGACAAAGGTCATGCTTTCTTCCGGAACGGTATCCCGCCCGTTTGTCGAAATGACGCTAAATATGATGGTGGACTTTGGCTTTCAATGCAAGAAACTGCCAGACGGCTCATTCGAAATTGGGACAAAGCTGCCCGACACAAAGAGGAAGGCATATTTTGTAGAGCCCGACGCAACCGCGGCCAGCTATTTTGCAATTTTGCCGGCGCTTACCGGAGGCGCAATACTGCTTGAGGATTTTGCAAACTGCACACTCCAGGGCGATTTGAAATTTCTCGACATCTTGGAAGAGTGCGGACTTGTAAAGATACATAAGGTTACAGGCGGAGCACTTGCTGTAAAAGCCGAAGATCTGGGTGATAAAGATCTAAAATCCATAAATTTCTCCGACATCTCCGATACTTTTCTAACGCTTGCCGCGGCCTCTGCGGCGCTCAAGGAAAAAATAAAGATAGAGGGGATATCGCATACGCGCGCACAAGAGACAGACAGGGTATCCGCAATGGCAAACGAGCTTAAGAAAGTTTGCCAAGAAGTTTCCGAGGGCGAAGACTACCTTGAGATATCGCCTTGGGAAGATACAGGCAAAGCCTTGGAGAATTTGAATGGGCCAGTTGACATAAAGACATATGCCGACCACAGAATTGCCATGAGTTTTGGCATACTTGGAAGCGCCGATATTTTTCATACAGGCAGGCCGTGGATAAGGATAGAAGATCCTCAATGTGTATCAAAGACATGGGAGAACTTCTTTGACATTTTAGATTCAGCAAGAGAGTCTTCGGAGAAATTCAGGATAGTGGCTGTAGATGGCGGAGCTGCCGTGGGGAAATCGAGCGTATCAAAGGCGGTATCAAAGATGCTGAATTTGATGCATGTGGACACCGGATCCCATTACAGAACGCTTACATTTGCCCTTATAGAGGCAAACTTAGCCGATGCCGACGAGGTTAAGGCGGCGGAGTTCCTATCGAGGATAGAACTTGGAACATCTTTTGATAAGGCTAACTCATATTCCGCGAGAATGACGCTTGGCGGCAGGCTTGTAAGAGACGAAGATTTGCGCACAAAGGCCGTAAACGAGAGGGTATCTATATTTGCCTCAATGCCTGCGGTGAGAAATTTCTTGAAAGATTATCAGAGGAGCATGGCAGGCTACGCTAAGGAACACGGTTTCTCCGGGTTGATAATGGAGGGGCGAGACATAGGTTCCGTAATATTTCCCGATGCCGATGTAAGGATATTTCTTGACGCCGACGAGCAAACTCGGGCGCAGCGCAGGGCAAAGGAGGGAATATCGGACTCCATTGCCGCGCGCGACCACATGGACAAGTCTCGCAAGACCGCCCCGCTTGTATGTCCGCAGGGAGCAACTCTAATAGACACTTCAAACCTTACGAAAGACGACGTCATAGCAAGGACGGCCGCCGAGATATGCAAAGCAATATAGATACGCCACACTATGCGCCATTCTAAAGTAAGATTCGTAACTCTTGGGAAAAACAGGTTTATCTATGCGGCGTCGTGGCATGCGGCATTGAGCCTATGCGATTTATTCGGTAGAATAGAACTTTACGGAGAGGAAAATGTTCCTGAGGGTCCGTGCATAATTGTGGGCAACCATGTAAGTTTCTTGGATCCTCCAGCTATGGCATTTTTTCACGATACCCCTCTTTGCGTCATAGCCAGGGATACTCTCATGAAAAGTGGCTTTTGGAAAAAGTATTTTACCGCGCTCAATGCAATACCAATTCAGCGCGATGGCGAGGGAAGCGGGAATCTTGGTGCATTCAAAAAAGTCTTGTCAAACATCAAGAAGGGAATGGGCGTGATAATATTTCCGGAGGGAACGCGCTCAGAGACGGGAGAGCTTCTGCCAGGCAAGGCTGGAGCTGGTTTAATTGCGATAAAGGCAAATGTTCCAATACTGCCCATACGCAGTTTTGGATTTTGCGAGGTTCTTCCAAAGAGCAACGTTCTAAGCGCCGGAGCCCGCATTTGCCTGGTTGCTGGCAAGCCTATAAGCCTAAAGGAAATAGACCCAGGAAAGGGCTGCAAAGACCGCGAGCAGCGCGTTGTTGACGCAATAATGGAAAGAATAGCAAGCATAAAGCAGCCGCGCATAAACGAGGTCTGATAAGATCAAAAAAAATAGCCCGCCGCCCTATTTTAAATTTACGCAAAAATTGCAAAGCCGCGTGGAAAAGACTCTTTATGCTTATTGGGGAAATATTCCAGACCTTCAGCGAAATTTACGCCATCAATAAAATTTTAAGATCTTCTTTAAGATTTAACTGGAACATCAAATATGCCTAAATAGTCTCAATTTGTAGGAATAGCTAATAAGAAGATTTATACAACTTGTAAAAAGACCATGGAAACAGCAACTCAGATTCTTGCGATATGCATTATGACAATTATCTTTATTACGGCTTTTGCCGGAGTTGTAGTTCCGGTTTTGCCCGGCCCGTCTATTGCGGCAGCCGGAGTTCTGGCTTACAAGCTGATATTTCCAGAGGGATCCATAAGCTGGAATTTTGTAATAATAGCATGCGCGGCAGCAATATTTGCACAGATAGCAGATTTCTTTTTCTCGTGGATTGGAGCAAAACGATATGGAGCCTCATGGGGAGGAGTACTTGGAAGCTTTGTAGGGCTGATAGTTGGAATTTTGTTAAGCCCAACTATAATAATGCTCTTCTTAGCGCCTATAGCCGGAGCTATAATAGGAGAACTTGCCACTGGAAAAAATGTCCGCTCGAGCATAAAAGCCGGCTGGGGAACATTTCTCGGCACAATGTTTGCCACTGCCATAAAATTTGCAATAGTAATAAGCACGGCTTTCGCCTTCTATGCAGCATTGCTTATTAAATAAATTGCAAGAAATATGTGCGTAAAATTCCGAAAGCCATACACAGTTCAGGCATAAAAAAGGGCGGAGAGTTTTCTCCGCCCCAAGTTTTATAAATATAACATTAAAATCTGTACCGGTGTGGCAGATGGAACAATCTGCTAAACAACTGTATTGTTAGGAATGACCGCGTTCTTATTTACAATTATTATTCCGTCGCGCAGATTGATGTTGTTGCCCTCCCAGCCGTCGGGCTTGCCGTCTGGAGAGATGCGCACATTGTTGCCAATGCGCGCGTTTTTGTCTATGATGGCATTGCGTATGTCGCAGTTTTTGCCTATGCCGATCTTAGGAGTGCCGTCTTTCTTGCAATCTGCCTGCTCCTCCTCCGTCTCAAAGAAGTCTGCACCCATCATAATTACATTATCAAGCCTGGTTCCGCTGCGTATTATGGAACGAACCCCTATAACACTTCTGTTAAGATCGGCATCTTGTATTATACAGCCGTCCGAAATGTTGCACCTGTTGATTCTTGTGTTGTGAATCTTTGCTCCAGGAAGAAACCTGGAGTGCGTGTAGACAACCTTGTTCTGATCGTAAAAATTAAATGGCGGAACATCGTCGGTAAGAGCCAAATTTGCCTCAAAGAAAGAACTTATTGTGCCTATGTCCTCCCAGTAACCGTTAAATATGTACGCACCAAGTTTGCGCTTACCAAGCAACCCAGGTATTATCTCTTTGCCAAAGTCCATCTCCGACCCCGACATGGCTTCCTCCATAACCTTTGCGCTAAAAACATATATGCCCATAGATGCAAGGCAATATTCGGAGTTTTTGTCTGGCAACCTCTCCCTGATTTTCTCGCCAACAACCAGAGAATCTATTAGGGCCGGATCCTTTGGCTTCTCGGCAAAACGAAGTATATTTAAGTCATCATCAACCTGCATCACACCAAGATCGCTGACAACGCTCTTTGGCATGGGCTTGGCTGCTATAGTGACGTCTGCGCCACTTTCCACATGCCTTCTTATCAGATGGTGGAAATTCATCTGGTAGAGCTGGTCTCCCGAAAGGATGAGGAAGAGGGCGTCGTCTCCATGCCGCTCAAAGTGATTCATATTTTTCCTGACGGCATCTGCAGTACCTTGATACCAATTTCCACCAGTTTCAGTCTGCTCGGCAGCAAGTATGTCTACAAACCCGCCACCGAAAGAGTCGAATTTATAAGTCTGCTGAATATGCTTGTGCAAGCTCGCCGTGTTGAACTGGCTCAAAAGATAGATTCTATCCAAACCGGAGTTTAGGCAGTTGCTAATCGGGATATCCACCAGCCTGTACTTTCCGGCCAGAGGAACAGCCGGCTTGCAGCGGCTCTTTGTAAGAGGATAAAGCCTTGTGCCTCTGCCTCCCCCCATGATGATACTTATCACCTTATGCATATTTACCATATATTAGCCCTTCACTTAATTTTGACGAAGCATAAATCTGCGTGCCATGTAAATCAACAATTGTTTTTAGTTCTTGCCAAGAAAAAACATTTTTAAAACGCTACTCAAACAAAGAGCAAAGATGAGCAAAAAGATGTTGCAAAATCTTCGCCAAGAGATGAATCTTGCCTGCTTATGGAATCCATCAGGCAATTTGCGCAAAATGCCGACAAATTTATCGGCGAAGAAGACCTAAAATATAAGCTCGAAAAGGGGCAGAAGCTCAGGGTAAAACTCGGAGTAGACCCAACAAGGCCAGATTTGACCTTCGGGCACATGGTGGTATTCAACAAGCTCCGCCAGTTTCAGGACATGGGGCACCAGGCCGTGCTTATAATAGGAGACTACACCGCCTGCATAGGCGATCCTTCCGGCAGAAGCGCCTTGCGCCCTGTACTGACCCCACAGGAGGTAAAGGAGAACGCAAAGACTTATCTTTCCCAGGCGTTTAAGGTTCTCGACGAGAGCAAGACGGAGATCCACTACAACAGCGAATGGTTCGGAAAGATGACTTTTGGAGACCTTCTGGATTTGTCCAGAAAGATGACGGTAGCCAGAATGTTAGAGAGGGACGATTTCGCAAAGCGATACGCCTCAAAGACGCCAATTTCCATAGTTGAGTTTCTGTATCCATTAATTCAAGGGTACGATTCCGTCATGGTGAAGTCCGATGTTGAGCTTGGCGGTACAGACCAGCTGTTCAACAATCTTGTAGGGCGCGATTTGCAGCTTCAGGCAGGATTTGAGCGCGGTCAGGCGGTGCTTACAATGCCTCTGCTTGTTGGGCTGGACGGAGTAAAGAAGATGTCCAAGAGCTACGGCAACTACATAGCCTTCAACGACACTCCGCGCGATATGTTCGGCAAGATAATGTCCATAGGAGACGACACTATGTGGAAGTACTACCAGTATCTTTTGCTTTATTCTCCAGAGGCCATTGCCGGGCTGAAATTGGAACACCCAATGGCGTGCAAGAAGAATCTTGCAAGGTTGCTGCTTGCGAAATTCTTCGGAGAGCAATGCGCTGCGGCTGAGGCCGACAATTTTGAGAAGGTTTTCTCAAAGAGGGAGCTTCCAGACGAAATGCCGGAATTTGATTTCGACTCTCTCACAGGCGGCAGCCAGCCTACGCTTGTAAACATAATGGCAGCTACAAAGCTCTTTCCTAGCAAGGGAGAGATTAAGCGCCTTGTTGAGCAGGGAGGCGTAAAGATTGATTCCCAGAAGGTTTCAGACGCCATGCTAAAAATCTCAAAGCCAGAAAAGCCAATTGTAATACAAGCAGGAAAGCGCATATTCTTCAGGCTGAAGTAGAATAATTTTTAAAGAATAAAGGCGCGAGGAAAACGGCGGGGGGAAAACTTAAGAAACACCCCGCCGTCGCCGTTTAGTAATTACGCAAGAATATGGACTCCGCACAAGTATCAATGCTTGAACACTCGGGTATCTTAAAATTGATACTCCGCTACTGCGCGCCCAGCATTTTTGCTACTCTTATAGAGGCGGCCTACAATATTGTGGACAGAATCTTTGTAGGGCGTTTCTGCGGAGAGGAATCTGTTGCCGCAATAACTGTATGCTTTGCCCCCGCCATGGTTTTTTTGGCGGTATCCATGCTCATAGGCCAAGGTTCCGCAACACTGCTTTCAATAACTCTTGGCAGGAAGGACTACCCAAAGGCCGAAAAGATACTTGGGCAAACCTTCCTAATGTTCTTAATTTTTGGAATATGCACAGGAATATTTGGCGTATTTTTTGTGGACGAACTTCTCGAATTGTTCGGTGCAAGCGAAAAGATGCTGCCTCTGGCATCGGCATATTACTCCATAATCTTAGGTGGAATAATCTTTGAAAAGATATCTTACGGGATAAACAATCTAATACGCGCTGAAGGCAGGCCGACATACGCTTTTATAACAATTTCAACCGGATGCGCGCTTAACATAGTTTTAGACTATATAGCCCTTGCAAAGCTCAATATGGGCATAGAAGGTGCGGCTTGGGCCACGGTTATTTCACAGATGGTTTCATCTTGCCTTGTGCTTTGGTTTTACATTTCAAAGTCGGGAATAGTACGCCTTAAGGCTTCTAATTTGAGAATATTTCCAAAGATTGTAGGAAAGGTTTTTGCGCTCGGTTCACCGCATTTTATAGTGCAGATACTCTCTGCGCTTTCAACTACGCTGTTCATATACCAGGCAAAGAGCTACGGAGAGGAAAGCGCCGTTGCGATAGTAGGAATATGCATGACCGTAATTATGATAATATTCCTGCCAATGATAGGAATGAGCATGGGAATCCAGCCTATAATAGGCTTTAACTGGGGAGCAAAAAATTACAGGCGCGCGGTGCACACATGGCTTACAAGCTTATCAATAACGGTATCGGCGGGCCTTGTTGGGTTTGCTGCGGTACAGATCTTCCCAGATAAGATATTTGCCCTATTCTTGGGAGAAAATAGCTCCATAGCGGCCGACGGAACGGTTGCGCTTAGAATAATGACGGCACTTGTGCCTGTTCTTGCCGTAAATATAATAACTGCCGGATTCTTCCAATCTACCGGAAGGCCAAAAGTTGCAATAATTCTTACTCTTTTAAGACAGATAGGAGCCCTTGTTCCCCTGATGTTAATACTTCCGCCCATATTCGGGCTCAGGGGTGTTTGGATGTGCTTTCCGCTTTCGGACGGCATAGCCTGCCTATATTGTCTAACCATGAGCATTGTTGAGCTCAGGGCAGTTAGGAAGATGGGCATACGCGTATTTTAACGCGCCCCTGGCGTATCAGGCAGATTTTTAAAGTGTTTAGGATATCGCGCCTTGAGCTCCTTTGCTATTTGCGGCCAAGAAGTGTTCCAGAAGTTTTTCAGGTCTTGGGTTGTTTGTACGGGTCTTCCGTTTGGAGCGAGAATCTCATATGTTAAAGGTATGCGTCCCTCTGCTATTTTTATCTTAGAAGGATCGAACAACATTAGGTCTTTGAACCATGCAGACAAAACAACTTTTCCGTTTTGGATGTCGTAGCGGAGCTTCGTTGGGCGCTTTCTTGACGGAAGCTGAACCGCCGCCGGAGCGTAATAATCCAAAGAGGCAAGCCTCGACGGATCAATGCAATCCTTAAGCGCCCCCAAGACGTCCATATCCCTAACCTGCGCGTACGAATGAAGCCCAAACGCCGCCTGCTCGTAAACCATAAGCATGAAGTTTTCGTCTATAAATTCATATCCGAGCTGCGGGCAATACTTAGACAAGAAATTTACGCGTGATATGAAGTTATCAACATTCTCGTCGAGGTTTCTCAGCTTGCATTCGCCGCTGGCCATGCGCTCCGCAAGTATTCTTGCCGCCTCAGACTCCGGCGGATTGCGCAGCCTTTCCGACGACAACTCCAACCCCATAAATTCCACCGTACGCCGAGCCTCCACAGACTTGCTCGACTCGTCAAAATACACCTCGTCAGACTCGCCTATCTTATCCGGGAACATCTCCCTTATGTCCGACATCTCCACCGGGCATACCATGCCCGCCATTATAACTGCCCTACCGGATACATTCTGCTCCTGAAGGCTTATTGCGCAGAACAATCCGTCTGTCCAGCGCCTGGACGCCTTGCGCACTTCCCCGCGGCGTCCTCCGGCTATATTGCACGCGTAAGACGCCTTTGAAACCCTTGAACAGATATGGTCCGGAAATGCACTGAGCACGCACTTTGAGAGATTTCTCCAGCGTAAGGTTTCATCGCCGCCAACTTCGGAAGCCACACAGTCTTTTTCCTCACGCGGAATAGACCTCTCAAAATCAGCCGCCAAAGAGCAAACCTTGCGCGCATTGACGGCGTGTATGCCGTATTTCCGGCAGAAATCCTCGTCGTAGCGCATTTCCTTTGCAAGCGCGCAAAGCTTGGACAACTCAGCAAGCTCGGAGGGGCACTCGCCTAACATCTCGTCGAGTTCGCGCACCCTGAATGCATCGTCCACATCAAGCTTCACCCGGCCTGTCTCCGTCAGGGCCGCCGCATATGCGGCCTCCTTCAAGCACCCCAAACGCACGCCCTCATAGAGAAGTTTTGCGTAGCGGGGCTCTGTTGGCATGCGCGCCATGCGCCTGCCTGTCGGAGTTATATTTCCCTTGCCGTCAACCGCTCCAAGCGACTTCAAAAGAATATCGGCAGACAACACAGAATCCTCATCCGGAGAATCGAGAAAGCGCGTAGAACCCAAAGTCCTTCCGGCAGCCCTAAGCCACAAGTCTGTCTGGGCCAAAGACAGGCGCTTTATCTCCGGAGCTGTAAAACGATCAAAGTTGCATTCCTCCGCCTTGCTCCATAGGCGCACCGCCGCCCCGCGGGAAGTTCTCCCTGCCCTACCGGCCCTCTGCAACGCGCTTGCAAGGCTTATGCGTTCGGTAAGAAGCGTATTAACTCCCCTTGAAGAATCGTATCGGGCTATCCTTGCATAACCGGAGTCTATTACAAATTTTACACCGTCGACAGTAAGCGAGGTCTCCGCAATATTTGTGCAAACTATTGCCTTGCGCCTGCCCGACGGGGCAAGAGCAGCATCTTGCCGCTCCGCAGGAAGCTCGCCGTAAAGCGGCAGAACATCAAATCCTCGAGACTCCGGCCGTGAATTTATGGCCCTTATTGTACGGGAAATCTCGTAGATGCCAGGCATGAATATGAGAAAATTTCCGTCTAAGCTCGACGATGCCATCTCGGCAAAGACATCAGCGGCATCCTCCCAATAAGACTCCCTCCTGCGCGGAACTCGGTACGATATGTCTATATCGAAAAGCCTAGACTCCGTCTTAAGAAGGGCGGTTTCTGGCCCCATGTATTCAAGCAGCGCGGAAGAATCCATAGAGGCCGAACATACCGCCAAGATCAAGTCGGGGCGCCTCTGTTTTTGGTATTCGAGAGCGAGCGCAAGAGAGGTGTCGGCATAGAGATTCCTCTCGTGGAATTCGTCGAAGATAACCGCGCCTACTCCGTCCAGCCCCGATTCCGACAATAGCTTTCGGGCAAGAATACCCTCCGTCAAAAACACTATTTTGCTTTCCGGAGTATAGTTTTTTTCAAAGCGTATATGCCAGCCAACGTCTTTTCCAAGGCACATGGAATTTTCCGCCGCAACACGCCTGGCAAGCATTCTTGCGGCAATTCTTCTGGGCTGTAGAACATACACCGCCCCTTTGCACAAGCCACCCAGCATGGGCGGCAGACGCGTTGATTTGCCAGACCCCGTAGGAGCCGATATTACAAAATTTCTAACGCCTCCGCCCGCCTTCTCCGACAATTCCGGAGCAAGCGCATCTATAGGAAGAGAATCCATACCCCGCCTGCGTCAATCGAATAAAGTTCCCTTTCCTCTCAGGAAGAATCCGCCTTTGCGAGGAGCCTTGGTATCTTCTGGCTGGCTTTCAAATGAGCTTTCAATTTTTGCCTTAGAAAGCAGCGTCTTAATTATCAGTTTGCCGCTGTATCCCCTTCCACCGGGAACCTCCTTTACGTTTTCCGAAAATAGCTCTATTTTATCCTTAGACGGGAAGAACATATCTGTCTGAATATCGGGCAGCATGAAGAAAAATTCCGGAGCCCATACAATCTGCGCCTTCTGTACATATCCCCTAAAGCGGGTCTTTTCGCCATGGGCATCGGCAAATTCAAGAAGGATAAACTCTCCTTTATCCTCCATAGTCTGAAAAATTTTTATCTTTTCCCCGTATGTCATAACTTCGCCGGTAGAGCGCAAAATCTTTTTGCCGTCCTCGTAGGTCCAGCGGAAATCCTGCGATACGGTAAAGGTCATAAGCAGCTTGCCGTCGGGCAGAAATATGTTCTGCTGGCCACTCCAAGAGCCTACATAGCACGACATTGCCGCCGAAGGCCCAACTATGTGGTTGTAGCGCTCCAAATATACAGGCTCGTCCGAAAACAACTTACATGCAAATATTGAAAAAAATACCGCAAAAAAAATTCTCTTCATAGGATAATTTTTTCTAAAAGGAACTTTCTAAATGCGCCTGTCCGAATCTCCGTCTTCCGCACCCTTGACAGAGCGTATCATTGCCTCGGAACGAAAATACACATTGACCCACATCGCCGCCGAAACAAGAAGGCTAGCCCAAAGTGCATTCAGATAAGAACCTATGTGTATACCCGGAACTATCCCCGCACTTAGATATATAACCGCCGCATTTATAAATATCATGCCAAATCCCATTGTTATTATAACAAAGGGCAGCGTAAACAACACGAGAAACGGCCGCAATATCCAGTTGAGCAGCCATATCACGCAAAGCAGCGCCGAAAAGGAAAACACATTGTTGAAGGAAATCTCCGAAACAGTGAAACTCGCCGCAAGCAGCCCCACTGCGTTGACTACGCAAGTGCTGCAAAAATTTAGCTCGAGCCTCTTGGTGTTGCGTACCTTGGAGAACTTCTCAGGCGAAAAACTATTTCTTTCCTCTTCCATTTTTTTTGCGTATTTGTTGTTTTAACTCTCTGAAACGCTCGAGCCTATCGGCTATCTGCGCCTCGGCCCCGTAGCGCGAGGGCTCGTACAGCCGCAAGGGCTTTTCGAGATACTCCTGCCCGCTTATATGCCCTGGACATTCATGGTTATAGATATATTCCTCGGGGCTTTTGTTCATCTTTTTATTAAGGGAAGTGTGGCTGTCGCGCAAGTATAAAGGAACTTTCTGCGTCTCTTTTTTGGAGACCTCGGCCTTGGCCGCATAGAGGGCGTTGGTGGCGGAATTGCTCTTGGGGGCGGTTGCCAGAAATAAAGTTGCATGGGCAAGATTAAGCTCACACTCGGGCTGACCTACACGCTCGCACGCGTCGAAAGCCGCGCTTGCAACAAGTATCCCGCGAGAATCCGCCAATCCTACGTCCTCGCTGGCCAATATGAGAAGCCGCCGCGCTATAAAACGCGGGTCCTCTCCGCCTACAAGCATCTTGGCAAGCCAATACATGGCTGCGTCCGGATCGCAACCGCGCACGCTCTTTATGAATGCGCTTATGGTGTCGTAATGCTCGTCCTCATCGGCGTCGTA
>CALXQW010000008.1 GCA_944390805.1 uncultured Opitutales bacterium
AGCAAGATTCATTACCCCTATGTCGTAGTTGGCGTTGCCGCTCAAACGCGCCACCCCCGACGTAACGCTCATCTCCCCTATATTCACATAACCGGACGAATCCGCCAGCCTGATCGTAAAAGACCTATCCAAAGACACGCCGTTTTGGTTCAGCTTGTCTATGGTAATAGATTTAAAGCCCGTAGTCTCTCCGCCAACATATACAGTAGTGCCGCCTTCTGCGTTTAGTTCGCCTATATGCAAATCTGATAGGCTATCTCCAGAATGAAGGGAAAGGACATTCCTTGTAGTTGGGGAAGTTTCGTCAAAATTCCTTACGGTTACGGAATCTATGGAAACGTCTCCCTCTCCATAGAAACGGAGGAACGCCGCCGGAGTGTTTATCTTGAACTCATCTTGGGAAAAAGAGTCAACAACCACGCTGCCTATGTGCGTGCTTTCAGTAGACCTGACCGCCACCGTGCCGTTGTTGGTGCCGGCAAAATACACGCTGTTAATGTTCGCCGTTGATATGTATTCGGTTTGAACGGAAAGCGTCGCCGCTGCATTTATCGTGTTCAGCCTGACCGAATCCAGATCCACAGTCTGAACCTCGTAGGTTCCATCCTGATTTCTTGCGTTGTTCAGGTAAAGAGTGGCTATTTGGGAGCTGTCCGGCGCCAGATTCAAAGATCCTTGAGATGAGAAATCCTTTACAAACAGCGTCATCTGGCCACCGTAATTCCAGCTTTCAGAGGATGCTGAATCTCCAAACTTCAAGGAGGTTGTAAAATAGTTCGGATTTCCAAAGACAACGGCATTTGCGGATGTCCGTTTTGAGAAGGATTCAATTGAAACATTCTCTCCTATTAGTTCCGCGGTGTTGGTAACCTCCATGGATCCTATCTCTATGGTCTTGTAGCGCGTATAGTTGGTATAGCCCGCATCGTTACCGCTGTACAAATACCCCAGCCTGAAGTTCGTAATATTGTCTTTTACGGACAATGAACCTATTTTTACGAAGCCTTCAGCAGAGCCGTCCACGGTATTGGAGCCTCTTGACATTTCAAAAGCGGTGACAGACGCCCCGCCGTCGCGCCCGACTACCAAGTTGTCCACATCCATGTTCTGTATGACAAACCTTGCGCGGTTGTTGCCTACTGCATCTATGGATATTGTTCCCGTGGCCCCTTCGAACAAATCCGCCTTTACGTTGAGGTTGTTTACAGACCATTCGGTGTCAGCGGACATTGTGTAGTAAATATCACCGATGTTCAAAGTATTCAAAGCGAGGGCTGCGTTGTACGCGTAGTGGCTGTCAAGCCCGCCAAAGAGCAACTTTTTACCGCTTGTGGTAGATGCCGAAATTCTGCGTATGTTGTAAACCTGAAACTCAGCGCTTTCAATTCCAGCATTGGAAAAGTGTATCTCGCCGCCATCTGAAACAAGTTCGTCTATATTTCCGCCGGTTTCGGAGACGAAAAGAATCTTCGCGTCCTCCGATGCAACCCGCGCCGTGCCGCTTATATTTACATGAGTAATGGCCGTATTTGCGTCCATCCCACCGACCCTGAGATTTCCGCCGCTTACGATTATGCTGTCTATGTTTACATTCAATCCGACATTTGCAGCGCGCTTTCTCAACAAAAGCCGCCCCGCATTCTGTTCTATGTTTCCTATGTTCCAGGTTACATTGTCGGCCTGAGCAAAAAAGTCCCACCAATAATTCGAAAAAGACTCGCCTCCACCGTTGTTGACAATGCCCCCGATTTTAGTGTCGGTAGTAAGGTTAATCTGATTTCTTGAGCCAGTCGCAACATTGGATAACAGCAGGACATCCCCCTCCTGCGGCGAGGAGGAAACCGGCTGCTGGCCGTCTACGTCAGCACTCCAATTGGAAGGATCGTCAAATGTCCTGTTGTCGGCCGCGCCAGTCCAATAATAAGACTCCGCATTCAAAAAAGAGGAAAAACTAAAAAAAAACAACAATGCCCATATAATTTTCATATATTATTCTTATAAACACATTTTTGCAGATATTGCAACTATTTTTTATGCGCCTCTGATCATGGAAAAAACTTGACAATCCTTTCTTCAGAAACTCTAATTTAAACCGCAAATGGACAGGCTGCACGCATATTGGAGAATGCCGTATATAAAGGCTAACAACGATTGTAAAAAGAGTTCGGATCCCTTTGTGGAAATTCCAAAGCATGACGATAAGAGCGCTCATATCGTCTGGCGAGGCAAGTTGTGTTATATAGTTATGAATAAATTTCCATATAATGGCGGACACTTGCTTGTTGTTCCATACAGAGCCGTTCCAGACATTTGCGACCTTAGCGCCGACGAAAGATTGGAATTTTTCGAGGCGATGATCAAAGCGGAAGACATACTAAAGAAGGCGCTTAATCCCGATGCATTTAATATAGGGTTCAATCTTGGGGCAAAAGCTGGAGCGGGGATACCGTCGCATTTGCATTGCCATGTTGTTCCGCGCTGGGACGGAGACACCAACTTTATGCCCGTGATAGCAAATACAAGAGTTTTGCCTGAAGCTATGGACACGCTTTGGGAAAGGCTCGTGAGTTTTGCCTGACACATTTGCCGCGGAACTTTGCAATTTTGAGATGGAAAAAACCCTGACTTTTGAGACGCCCAGACAGTTGTCTGAGCTGTATAAAGATTCCCAGAAGAATCTGGACATGGCAGAGAGCTGTTTCGGAGTAAGAATAGTTACCCGAGAAGCCTGGATAAGCGTATCTGGAGATAATCCTGATAAGGTAGAGCAAGCCGCGGAATTCTTCAAGGTGCTATCCGAGGCAAGGGCGCAAGGGTTGAAGCTTGGACAGTCGGACTACGAATCTATTATGAAAAAGGCAGCCTCCGGCAAGATAGGAGAAGTTAGGGCCTTATTTAAAAATCCGATAGTTTATTCCTTCAAGCGCAAGAGCGTTGTTCCGAAAAATATAAATCAGAAGCGGTACTTGCAGAATATAGACGAAAATGATATTGTCATAGGCATAGGGCCGGCAGGCACAGGGAAGACCTATCTTGCGGTTGCGGCGGCGCTTAAAGCTATGGCAGATAAAAAGGTAGAGCGCATAATACTTACGCGCCCTGCAGTTGAGGCAGGAGAGGCTTTGGGATTTTTACCCGGAGATTTGCAGGAAAAACTTCTGCCCTACTTGCGTCCGCTATACGATGCTCTCTACGATATGCTCGGAGCCGAGGAGACGGCAAAACTTATGGAAAAGCGCGCAGTGGAAATTGCGCCGCTTGCATACATGAGGGGAAGAACTTTATCCAATGCCTTTATAATACTCGACGAGGCCCAAAATACCACAATGGAACAGATGATGATGTTTCTAACCCGACTTGGGGAGAATTCGCGCATGGTTGTAACGGGAGACATAACCCAAGTAGATTTGCCGCGCAACAAGCGTTCAGGGTTAAAGGGAGCTGCCGAGGTTCTTGAGGGGATAGATGGCATAAGCATTTTCAGGTTCGACAAGAATGATGTTGTAAGGCATCCTCTCGTTTCAAAAATAATACAGGCGTACGCCGCATATAACGGCGAGGAGATCTGAGAATATGTCTATAATTGGAAGAGCCGGATACAGGGCCGAGAGCGTAAAGCGCAAGCTGGGAGACGACGCCCTTGCGCACAGCAAGAGGCGCACAAAGACATTTTTCATTCTTTTCATGATAGTGGTGATGTCCATAGCCACCTATCTGATTGCTTTTGCAGGAATGCCTAAGATAATCCCTCCGCTGATAACGTCGGCAGGTGGGAAGGCTCCGGCGCAAGTTGTAAGCGCTATTGATTTTTCATACGAGAGCAAGATTCTCACTGAGACGAGAAAAATGCAGGTATCGGAGAGTGCGATGCCCTCGTACAAAATAAATAAGAGCGTGTTTATGTCTGCCGACGAGAACATACAGAAGCTCGAGAGCATGTTGAACGATCTTCAGCCGGCATACAAAGCGCTCGATAGAGACGGCAAGGCTTCGGATTCCCTGCTTGAGGATTATTCTGCGGAAATAAAGAAGAATTCGTCTCTGAATATAAGTCCGGAGGACATAGCAACGTTGCTGACAAAGACAACTCCGGCACAGAGGGAGGAGATTTTCAACCAGGCGCGATTCCGCTTCAAAATGGTTTTGGACGATGGTGTGTATCCGAATAACGACTCTATGTTTTCCGATTACGACTCAGGCTCTTTCAAGCTTGAGGGAGTATCTTCGTCTCGTATAAAGATACGCAGCGAAAGCGCCGCAATAGAGGATTTAAAGAGGAAGATACTCTCCATAGGCAGTACGAGCGACAACATATCCTATGTATTCTTTAGAATATTCAACCAGGAGATACGTCCGAATATAGAGTTCGACGAGGTAAAAACCGCCGAGAAGAAAAAACTCTTGAGGGATAGAGTTCAGCCTGTCGTCATAAAAGTGCGCGAGGGAGAAGTTGTTGTGGATCCGGACATGCCCGTAACAGATCTTACCAAGGAGAAATACAAGGCCTACAGGGAAGAAATGCATTCAAAGTTCATGTCCGACAACAGAAATTTATCCCTAGCTTTGAACGATTTCATGTGTTCTCTGCTGCTTATATGCGGAGGAACTTTATTTATAATAGTCAGCAAGACGCGCTCTAACAAGCGTGGAAAGACAATAGCGGTATTTCTTACATTATTTGTGTTCAATCTGCTTGCGGAAAGAGCGGTGATACAGATTGGAAA
>CALXQW010000009.1 GCA_944390805.1 uncultured Opitutales bacterium
AGAAACGGAAGGGTGCTTGTAACCGGCGGCGCGGGCTTCATCGGAAGCGCGCTTATATGGTATTTGAACAGCTTGGGCATAACCGACATAGTTGTTACAGATGTCTTGGGACGCGATGAAAAGTGGCGCAACCTTGTGCCACTTAAGTATGAAGATTATTATGAGGCCGACGATTTCCTAAATCTTCTCCAGCAGGACGACAATCTTCTTGCATCTATGAAGATACGTCATGTCTTCCACTTTGGGGCTAGCGCCTCTTATGCGGAGAAAGACGCGTCATATTTGGCTGTGAACAATTTTGGGTATGCAAAAATTCTTGCGCGCAGCGCGCTGAATGCCAATGCGAGATTTGTGTATGCGTCGAGTGTGGCGTCTTATCCGGACGGTCTTTGTTCTGATAACGATGCCGATTTGCAGAATTTGCGTCCGGCTACGGTGTATTCTTACACTAAGCACATGTTTGATCTTTGGGCCCAGAGGCACAATATATTAAACGACATGGTCGGCATAAAATACTTCAATGTTTTTGGCCCGAACGAATACCACAAGGAAGACATGCGTTCTTTCGTCTTAAAGACTGCCGATAAAATCATAAAGACGGGTAGGGCAGATATATTCAAAAGCCACGTTCCAAATGTTCCCGATGGTGGCCAGACCGGAGATTTTCTATATATAAAAGATGCGGTTAAGACCACATTCGACCTTGCGATGAATCCAAATGCAAGCGGGCTTTTCAATATAGGCAGCGGGGTTCAGACCTCTTGCTTAGATGTTGTAAAGGCGGTATTTGAGGCGCTTGGCAAGCCTGTTGCAACTGACGTTGTTGAAATGCCCCCGGCAGACGAATACAGTTCTTGTTTAAATAAGACGGCAAATCTGGATAAGCTTCGTCAGGCAGGCTGCTATAATGAGCCTATGCCGTTGATAGATGCTGTCAAAGACTATGTTGGCAACTATCTGCCCACGAGAATAACGCTTGGTTGGTAGTTTTCGATATGCAATTTATGGCGCACTGTTATAGTGCGGCCGCAAAGAAACCGCTGGAACATTGCTGATATTCCAGCGGCTTCTTTATTTTATACAGCTTTTATTTTGATTACTTTTGTGGCGCATAGAATTATCAATAGATATAAGTTTATTTTTTATATAGGAAAGCTATGATAGCTATTTACGAAAGAGTTAGGGTAGGAGAGGAATAGTTGAAAGAAATAATGTGAACGCATATTTTTATTGGGCTAAAATCGGAATATAAAAATTTTTTGAAAAATTTTTACTATTATTACTTGACGAGCGCGCAATAAACCTTCAAATTATCGTCATACAAACAGATTCTAACCCCTCTAATATTTAAATGAAAAGACTTATTCTTTTGCCGTTAGTAGCGTTTGCGCTTTGCGCATGCAATTCTGTCTTTACCGACAAAGTTACAATTTCATCCACACCTGCGGGTGCAGATGTTTATATAAACGGAGTTCTTTCTGGAGTAACTCCGCTCGAGACTCAGTTGGATAGAGACGGTACTTACGAAATTTCAATTGTAAAGGTTGGTTATAAGCCTCAGACTCAGGTTTTGGCCTCAACCCAGTGGGATCCATTTGTAAAGTTTGGTCCATTGGTTGATTTGGGCTATTACAAAGAACTTTATCCATCTCCGTTATCCGCGGAGCTTAAGCCTGCATATTTGCCAGACACTGTTGGTACGGATCCGTTTGGCAGCATGACATATTGCATATTACAGGCAGATTTGCTCCGTAAGAGCGGAAAGATCTCTCCAGAAGAACATTCGTATATGATAACTACAATCACGAAGTTCTTCTCTCCGCAGGACGATTTCTAAAATTTCCAAGTTTGTTATAGTTTGTTCAGTTATAGCGGCGCGTTGATACGCGCCGTTTTTTTGTTTAAAGATGCCTAATAACTTATTATTTCAAAGTTAGCTGAAAGAATTTCTTGTATTTTGCAAGAATCTGCCAAGACGGTAAAATTTACAGCTCAGTCTTTTGTATTTTTTGCGTCTATTAGAAGCTGTTTTTTTTTATATTTATGTGCGATGAATATTTATTATTTATCAGGCGAGCACTTTGGCTAAATATTCTATTCTACTGACTACATCTTTTTTGGCAGTTATAAATGACAACATAAAAAATGCTTATAGCACGTTGCCTTAATAAAGAATATACCATAAAAGATAGCAAAAGCCGCGCAATAAGATGATAGATTATTTTCGAAAGGGAATGTAAGAATTTCCTATTACATGAATATAATTATCATCAGTTGAGCGCTAATTATTCTAAGCAGCATGGAAAGAGGATAGACGGTTGCGTATCCTACGGCGGAGAGGTCGTTTTCCTGGGAAGAACATGAGGCAAGTGCCGGTGGATTTGTGTTTCCGCCAGAAAGTACCCCGGTTAATGTGAAGAAATCCATTTTAAATACGGTTCTGGCAAAAATTCCGGCTATAATTATGGGTAAAGCCGTTATTACAGCGCCGCAAGCTATGTATTCAATACCGTCTTTGCTGAGTATTGCGGGAAGGAAATATTCGCCCATGGATAATCCGACGCACGCCAGAAATAGACTCATGCCTATCTTTCTTAACATGAGTCCTGCGCTGATAGTTGTGTAGGTGACCAATCCGAAATTAGCTCCGTATCTGCCTATGATAATTGCCGCAATCATAGGGCCGCACGCTAATCCAAGTCTTACAGGGTGGGGTATTCCGGGAATAAAAAAGGGAATGCTACCCAATATCACGCCAAAAAATATTCCAAGAAATATTGCGAGTAGATGTGGATGGCGCAGATCTGTCATGGAATTTCCCAAGGCTTTCTCAAGGTTATCCAAGGCATCCGGATTTCCCACAGCTGTTACCATATCTCCAATTTGAAGCTCAAAAGATCTGTGCGCCACAAATGCAAAGCCAGCACGGGTTATGCGCGTTATGTTGAACGACAATCTGTCTGTAAGTTTTAACTCGGCAAGAGATTTCCCGTTTGAGGCCGAATTCGTAACAAGAATTCTTCTTAATTCAAAAGAATTTTTTAGAGCGCTCCATTGCATGTTAACTTCCCTTCCTATTAGGGCTCGCAGCATGGAGGCGTCTTCATGGTCGCATACAACAAGGAGCTTGTCACCCCTGGATACGGTTAAATCAGGCGATGCTATTCTGCATACTCCACCAGAGGTGCATATTCTGGAAATGACAAAATGACATTCAGTTAACTTGTGCAAATCTGCCAGTTTTTGTCCGTTTAAGGTGGGGTTTAAAACTTCCACAGTCATTCTAATTGCCGCTTTGCTGCTTTTATTTCTTCTTGCGTCTATTAGTATAGTTTCTTTTCTGTCGGATATCCTAAAGAGAACTTTTAACAGATATATGGACGCAATTGCCCCTACAACACCTAATGGATAGGCGAGGGCATATCCAAGGCTGACTTGTCTGGATATTTCTCCGGCCGTATTTGGGGCTATATTAGAAGCTGCCTGTGTTGCGGCACTCATGGCCGGAGTATTTGTAACCGCTCCGGTCATTATACCTGCAAGAGTTGGAATGGGGATATTTGCTAGTTTATAAATAACTACCGTTATCAGGACCGTAAGGGCTACCATGAGAGTTGCCGTAAGGTTCATCTTTATTCCGGCGGTTTTGAACGAAGCAAAAAATGAAGGTCCTATTTGAAGCCCAATGGCATATACGAATAAAATCAGTCCGAAGTCTTCAAGAAATGCGTACACATTCGGCTGGGCGTCTCCCATGCCGAAATGTCCAAGAACTATGCCGGCAAAGAGAATCCACATTACGCCGAATCCAACTCCGGCTATCTTTATTTTGCCGAGTATCAATCCTATAGTTATTGTTGCGGCTATAACAAAGACGCTGTGCGCAACAGAATTGCCAAATAATAAAGTTTCCAACCAGTTCATACTATACTTAAATAATGGAAGTTTTCATTTTTTACAAATTTGTCAACGCCGCATGGCGGAAATTTTTTAGATTTTTTCTACTGGTAGTTTTTTGAAATGCCGCATTTTGTGGACAATATAAATGCTATTTTGCAAGTTATTTTTTTTGAAATTTTTATACTTATTCAAAAATAATCGAAATAATTTGACTACTATTTCGGCAAGTTATAAATTATTTCAGAATTTTTTTAGCAAGGGCGGCACGGCCTAAATTAGATATTTTAATCAAAAATAATAAGGAGATTGTTAGTAAAAATGGCAAAGATAACGGTTGACGGAAATCAGATATTGGATTTGGGCAAGAGGCAAGTTCAGGGAGGTTTCAAGCTTCAGAGAATATTTACAAAACCGGGACAATGGGCGTACGATACGGCAAAGTGGAAGCGTCAGGACATTAAAATGTTCGCAGCTGGCGAGACCGTGTTTTCAAGAAATGCTGTTGAAGTGCCGGCCCATTGGGGTGAAAATGCTCTGAAGATAACAGTTAGCAAGTATATTTTCGGTAAAGAGCCAGGAACTCCTGAGTATGAAGATTCCGTAAAGCAGATATTCGACAGAATAGCCAATACATATACAGTATGGGGATATCAACTGGGATATTTCTACAATGAGGAATCGGCTAAGATTTTTAATCAGGAGTTAAAGTATATGCTCCTGCACCAGATATGGGCGCCTAACAGCCCGGTTTGGTTCAACATTGGCCATTGGGAGCAGTGGCGCTGGGGAAGGCCTGATCTGCGAGATATCCTTCGCGACAAGGGTACAATAACCTATTATGGTCAAGAGACGAAAAACGGAGATGTAGAGGCTAAGAGGGCTCTTAACAATTATGCAAATCCGCAGATGAGCGCATGCTTCATATTGGGCGTGGAGGATTCTATGGAATCCATACTCCGCCACCAATACACAGAGGGTGCTATTTTTGCTAGCGGATCCGGAGTGGGGATAAACATATCTTCCATAAGGAGTGAGGGCGAGCCTATCACGGGGAAAGGCACTGCGTCGGGGCCATTGTCGTACGACAGAGGCTGGGATAGAATGGCTGGGGCGATAAAGTCCGGCGGAAAGACTCGCAGGGCGGCCCGCATGGTTGTGATGTATTCCGACCATCCGGACGTATTTGAATTTATCAATACAAAGTTCAAGCAGGAGGAGATAGCCAAGGTAATTTTGCAGGAACACAATGTTCAGTACGGATTGCGCAAGCTTGCGGAGCAGAAGCTCTCGGACGGCACTCCGGAGGAGCAGATTGCCGCAAAGATGCTGCTTAGCACTCCGTTTGTTGTGGACAAGACATATAGTCCGGCTATGGACGATCTGATTTACGGGCAGACGCTCGCCAATCAGAACGCCAACCATACGGTTTCCATGAAGGCTGGTTTCTGGCTTGCCTTTAAGAATGGGGAGAAATACGCAACACGCTGGGTGAAGGATCCATCGCACATAGTAAAAGAGTACGAGCCGATGGAGATTTTGGAGATGATGGCGCACGCTATTTGGAACAATGCGGAGCCAGGTCTTCATAATAACGATATAATCAACTTCTGGAGTACGTTTAGGGACGAGCTCGATTTGGTGACGAGCAATCCGTGTTCTGAGTATCTTGGTCCGGTGTTTAGCTCGTGCAATCTTAGTTCGTTCAACGTTATACGTTTTTACAAGAACGGTGTTTTTGACATAGAGAAATTCAAGGGTGCGGTGGCATTGGCGATGATGGCTGCCGATATGAATGTTACAAAGGGTGGTTTCCCGATAGAGAACATAGCAAAGAATACGGTGGCGTACCGCACTACTGGAATAGGGTTTGCAAACATAGGCGGATTGCTTATGTCGCTGGGAATTCCGTACGATTCGCCCGACGGTAGGGCAATAGCGGCGTCTTTGGCAAGTTTGCTGACGTCAACTTGCTACGAGTTCAGCTCGCGCATGGGAGAGCAGCTTGGCGCGTTTGCCAAGGAACCCAAAATAAAGGGCAGCTTAAAGCGCGTTATAAACATGCATGCTCTTATGAATGACGAGCTCAAGAAGCTTGCAGGGCTTAAGCCTTCTACGCGCAAGACTTCCGATTTGCCAAGCATAGAGAGCTTTTCACCGCAAGATGCCATCGCCGGATTTAGGAAGAGCATAGGTGCCGACAAGCTCAATCTTGCCGATGCATGGAAGAATGTAATAGAGGATGCCGCGACAACTTGGAACGAGGTAAAAACCCGCAAGACATTCAGGAATAGTTTTGTAACCTGCATAGCGCCAACCGGCACTATAAGTGCGCCGCTTGGCATATACGAGGAAGGAACAACTTCGGCTGAGCCCGAGTATTCTCTTGTAAAGCACAAGCAGCTTAGCGGCGGCGGCACGATGACTCTCATAAACGGACTAGTTCCGCAGGGGTTGGCCGCGCTTGGTTTTAGTTTTGAGCAGATAGTTCCCATTGTGGCGGAGGTTTCGGGTCTTGCCGGAATGGAGGCCTTCTTGAATTCAAAGAAGATAAAGGACAGGGTAGACATTTTAAAGACGCTGGTTGACGGCGGCGAGATTTGCCATGCCATACTTGAGAGGGTCGGATCTTTTAAGGATGATGATGAGTACATGGCATTTTACAATCGCCTGCATTCATTGTCAGAGAAGGGCAAGCTTCCATTTGCAGACTCTTCAATATATTACGGATGCGGCCACATGGAAAATATACCGTGGATATCCGAGGATGTCTTGAAAGTGTTTGACTGCGCCAACAAGCCTTTCGGCGGAGAGAGGTTTATAGCAACGCAGGGGCATTTGAAGATGCTTGGAGCTTTGCAGCCGTTCATATCTGGAGCGTCGAGCAAGACTATAAATATGCCTGCTTCCTCAACGGAGAAAGATATAATATCCGCTCTTATAGAAAGCCACGATCTTGGAGTGAAGTGCATAGCCATATACCGCGATGGTTCAAAGGCCAACGCCGTATACAGCACGCGTTTGGATTCGTCTGAAATACAAGACGCCTGGGCTAAGGTTTTGGAAACGGCAACGCAAATACGCATACAGGAGCATGCAAATCCGATACGCAAGAAGCTGCCGTACCGCCGTTGGGGCCAGACGGTGAAGTTCTCCATAGGCGACAATATAAATGGCTTTATGACTGTTGGCATTTCAGACACTGGTCAGTGCGCAGAGATATTCGGGCGGCTCGGACAGGGTGGATCGCTGATAAACGGCATGTTTGACGCCTTCACGAAGGCGTTCTCAATAGCGTTGCAGTACGGAGTTCCTTTTGACGATTTCATATCGTCGTTTAGGTACATGTCTTTCGATCCGTCTGGCTGGGTGAAGATTGGCGATTACAACGACGAGAACAAGCCGGATATCCACTCTTGCAAGAGCATAGTTGATTTATTGATGCAGCTTTTGGATTGGATGTTCCCGTCGGAGAACGGCCGTAGATTGCGCGAGCTCGACCAGAGATATATAAGCTCAATGTTCAATTCTGGCGGGGCGTCTTTGGAGATAAAGTCTGTGGGGGAGAGGCTTCCATTGCAGACTGAGCTTCCGCTTGCTTCTGGTGCGGCGGCCGCGGCTAAAAAGGCAAAGGCAGACAAGGCAATGGCGAGTGCGCTAACCTGTCCAAAATGTCATTCGTACGCGTACGTTTTCGACGGAAAATGCCGTTCCTGCCGTGATTGCGGTTATAAGGACGGCGGTTGCGGAGCATAACAGAGAGCATAGCCAAATTACTTATATGGATTGCGGCCTTCCTATTGCAAATATTAGGATAGGCCGCAATTTTTTTGAATGATGCTTTTTTATTTGGGGGAGGTCTTATGAAGGGAAAATGTGGAAATTTTAGTAGATATTTGTATTTTGAATATTTTTTGTTCTGCATTTTTCTTAGATGCGCTGTTTTCCCCGCTGCTATCTTTTTATGTATGTATTTTTCTCCGGCTTTGCTTTTTGCTAATAAAGTTAAGCCGGAAGAGCAGTCTACCGTAAAACCGTGGACCTTTTGGCATATGGTTGGGCCTATAGATAAAGGCGGCATAAGCACCCAGCTTGAGATTATGTCAGAATCTGGTCTTGGAGGAGTTAGCATAGTTCCAACTTATGGTCTTAAAGACGGTTCATCATCGCCGGAATTTCTCGGGCCAGAATATATAGACTTGTTGCGCCATATAAAAAAAGAGGCCGATAGACTTGGAATGGGCGTAGATATGACCATGGGTACTGGGTGGCCATTCGGCGGAAAAAATGTAGGTGAGAGGCAGTCTGCAAAGAAACTTAATGCGTATGGAAATTGTGTGCCAACAAGGCAGAAGGTAAAACGTCCGGCGCGGGGTGGGGAAGGCCTTGTATTGGACCACTTTTCCAAGTCCGCTTTTGATTATTATGCTAAGTTCTTTTACGAAGTTTTTTCCAAGCCTGAAAATAATAGATTGCTGCGTGCCTTTTACAACGACTCTTACGAGGTCTTCGGTGCCAACTGGACGGATAATTTTGAGAGCATCTTTTCATCGCGTCGCGGCTATTCAATAGTTCCGTACAAGGCAGCGTTTCTGTCCGGAACATTAAATCCGCGCATATGGCAAGACTATCATAGAACAATATCGGAACTTATCTTGGAAGGGTTTGCTTTACCGTATGCGCAACATGCGCACGAGATGGGCTTTTTGTGCAGGAGCCAATCCCACGGATCTCCAGGAAACCTTTTGGATTTGTACTCTGCGTGCGATATCCCGGAGACGGAGTCATTCGGGGCGAGTGCATTTGACATTCCGCTTCTAAGGCTAGATGAAAATTATTCCAGAGAGCGTTTTGGCTCTCCAGATAAAATGATGATGAAGTTTGCATCTTCTGCGGCAAACGTATCGGGCAAGAGACTTGTCTCGTCGGAGACTGGCACATGGCTGGGCGACCATTTCAAAGTTTCGCTCTCGCAACTAAAACCCGAGGTAGATAAACTTTTTCTTGCCGGCATAAACCACATATTCTACCACGGCACATCGTATTCTCCGCCTACTGAACCATGGCCCGGCAGGTTATTTTATGCCTCTACAAACTTTTCGCACACGTCGCATTTTTCGGAGTTTTTTAGAGACTTTAACGTATATGTCTACAACTGCCAAAATCTGCTTCAGAATTCAAAGTACGATGCCGACATACTTTTATATTTTCCAATACATGCTTTTTGGAGAGAATCTGGCGGTAAGAATATGATATTGCAATTCGATGTTCATAAGGCGTCGAAATGGCTTAAGAGGTGTCCATCTTTCGATAATCTTTCAAGGGAACTCGATGCAAGGGGATACGTATTTGATTTTGTATCGGATAGTCAGATTTCAGAAATGAAGGTTGCGGGAGAAAAAATTTGTTCTGCGGGCGGAGCAGAATATGCCGTTATTGTTGTTCCCGATACTGGAGAGCTTCCAGTTGAAACTTACCGTAATTTGCTCAAGTTGGCAAAATCTGGGGCGAAGATTATTTTTGAAGGTTCGGTGCCTTGCGATACAGACGGCTTTGGAAATTTGAAACAAAGAAGGTCTGAAGTTGAAAGATTATCGGCAATGCTCAAATCTGCCCAAGGCGTATCGGAGGGCGATGTATATAAAAACCTTGAAAAGCTTGCTATAAGAAGAGAGCAGGTTTCAGACCTTGGTCTTGAGTTTATAAGAAAACGTACTAAGTTTGGCGCATTGTACTTTCTTGCAAATCAAAAAGATTCTTTCTGCGGGGGATACATATCTTTAAGCGAGCCTTGCAATGTTTTGTATTATCCTATTTCGGCAAAGAAATATGCTTTGCCTAAAGATAAGGGAAAGTTCTTTTTGCGGCTTGAACCCGGCGAGAGCTGTTTTATATATGAAGAAAAAGATATCTCCAAACTCTCCACTATTCCGCAGCTAAAAAAGATTTCAGAAGACAAGATAGGTGGAGTATGGAATATAGATTTTATAAAGGGTTGGCCCGCTTTGCCGCCTTCCGCCAAGATGGAAAAACTTGTCTCATGGACAACTCTTCCTGGAGAGACCGCAGCATATTTCTCAGGCACGGCAAAATACTCAAATTCATTTGATATAAAAAATACTTCTTGTACATATGTTTTAGACTTGGGAGATTTACGCGAACAGGCCGAAGTTTTTGTAAACGGAAAATACGCTGGTAGGGTTTGGTGTGTTCCATACAAGCTTGAAATTCCATCAGATCTGCTTGTTTCAGGTGAAAATAAATTGGAGATTTTTGTTACTAACCTCTCCTATAATAGAATAATAAAGATGGATAAAGACAAAGTTCCGTGGAAGCGTTTTGGCGACATAAACATAGTTGATATAAACTATAAACCTTTCGACGCTTCAAAATCGAAACCTGTGCCATCTGGCATATTGGGAGATGTGAAAATCTCCTCTTATGAGTCGTCTTATAATTCGCTTTAATAATTTAGCATATGCAAGAAATTCATATATTTCTTATTAAGGAAGATTTTTTACCTTTGTGTTATTATTAAATGGAAAAATTAACATATAGATTTTATATAGGAACAAAGATGAAATCATATACAATACCTTTTTCATTTTTTTCATTTTTGTTTATATTTTTTTGCGGTCAGCTTGTTGCTGCCGATTATTACATCAGTTCGTCGGCCGGTAGCGACTCTTTTGATGGCAGTATATCTCGCCCTTTTAAGAGCATATCTAAGGCTGCATCTTTACCTGGTAAGAAAAATATATTTCTAAAACGTGGAGATATATTTTTTGAGAATATAAAAAACATAAAAGATGCTCACGTTATGCCCTATGGAAGTGGAGAAGCAAAACCGGTATTATGCGGCCTTAGAGTTTTAATTAACCCCAATGCGTGGCGCAAAGTGGCTGAGGATTTATGGCAGCTCGACTTGCATTCCGACGCCGACTTTAGCGGAATGCCACGCCAGAAAACGCGCATATTCGACAGTATCGGCTTTATTTACGAGCCTTCCAAAGATAAAATTCACGGCCGACGTTTAAAGAGCATAACAGATATGAAACGCGATTGGGACTTTGTCGTTTCTCCTTCCGCCAATCCAGAAACGCACTCATCTAAAGAACAGATTGCCTCTGGTTATAAGGAAGATTCTCTAAGGTATCTATACTTAAAGCTCTCCTTCTCACCAGATACATTGTCATTGAGTTTTGCACCCTATATTACCGGAATACTATCCGCAAGAGATTGTGTTTTTAAGGACATTAAAGTTTGCGGTTTTGCCCTGCACGGATTTCAACTGATAAAAGGCTGTGTTTTAGACGGATTATGGATAGATGCCATAGGTGGAGGCATGCGTTATTCCTCAGATAGAAATGTTCTGGAAAGGCTTGGAAACGGAATAGAGTTTTGGGCTTCCGATGGAGCATCTGACGGCGATAACACCGTAAAAAATTGTCTTATTTCCCGCACTTACGATTGTGGCTCTACAATTCAGGGGGTAGGAACAAAATTAAGAAGCCCTAGAAATATCAGATTTGAAAACAACAGATACTTCAGGTGCAGGCAGGCTTTCGAGCATTTTTTATCGTCTAAAATAACAGACGGATTGTCTTATGAAAATTGTCTCTTTACCGGAAATATAGGCTTTGAATGCGGTCTTAACGGGTTTGACTCCCCCGAACCGCGCGACGCAATGTTTTTGTCTTACGACAAATCCTCATGCTCTATTGAGATTTCAAAAAACAAATCTTATTTTTCCAATGCGTATTTTGGCAGGGTTGTAAGCAGCAAATTTTTTGATAACGAATTCTTCCTTGTGGATTCATCATATCTGTACAAAGGCTTAAACGGCAAAACCATACTTGCTTCTTCTCCAGATTATAAGGAGGAGTTCTCAAGACTTTTCGGAAACAATACTAACGATGTAAAAATACTCTCGGCTCCAGAGGCAAAAGCCTTGCGCGGCAAGATAATTGCGGAGATATTTCCGGAGTTCGCCAACTAAGGTAAAGAGTTATTTATTCTTTTTTTCTTCTGCCGCTTGCAGATGATCTGTAAAGAGAACTTTTATATTTGAATTAATAGTTTTTCCCGCTGGCTTATGGGGTAGATGGGGGCATTAAGAGAAAAGATATATTCTTTTAGTTTAGCCCCATATCTCTTCTACTTCCACGTAAACCTTATTTTGCGGACTTTCTGTTGCAAATCTTCTGTTCCTTAGGAGATTTTAGTTCTCATACACATATAAAAAAGCGGCTTCCCATGTGGAAAGCCGCCTAAATGTTTGAGTTTACCTAAAGGCTATTTAAGCGCAGCCTGAGCTGCCGCAAGCCTTGCCACCGGAACGCGGGGCGGCGAGCAGCTTACGTAATTTAAGCCTACATCGTGGAAGAAAGATATGGAATCTGGGTCTCCACCGTGCTCTCCGCAAACGCCAAGCTTGAGGTTCTTCTTTACGCTTCTGCCTTTCTCTGCGCCTATCTTCACCAGCTGGCCTATGCCGCCCTGGTCTATGCTCGCAAAGGGATTCTTCGGGAGTATGTCCAACTCTTTGTACCTTGCAAGGAAAGAGCCGGAATCGTCGCGGCTCATGCCAAGACCCGTCTGGGTAAGGTCGTTTGTGCCGAACGAGAAGAACTCCGCCTCCTGGGCGATTTCGTCAGCAGTTAGAGCTCCGCGAGGAATCTCTATCATGGTGCCTACCATGTAGTCTATCTTCACGCCTTTTTCCTTCATGACGCTCTTTGCTACCTCGTGAATGAGGCCTGCCTGGTACTTAAGCTCCTGCACAAAGCCTACCAGCGGAACCATAACCTCCGGCTTTACCTTCAGCTTCTTATTCGCCTTCATCACGTTTGCAGCAGCCTCAAATATTGCGCGAGCCTGCATCTGCGTAATTTCCGGATAGCTATTGCCCAAGCGGCAGCCTCTGTGTCCGAGCATCGGATTCTGCTCTTCAAGAGCCTTGCACCTCTCTGCAACCATCTCGGGCGAGAGATTCATCTTCTCTGCCAAAGCATTGCGTGCTGCACCATCGTGCGGGAGGAACTCGTGCAACGGCGGATCAAGCAGGCGTATCGTTACCGGCAGACCTTTCATCGCCTTGAATATGCCTTCAAAGTCTTTGCGCTGGAAGGGCAGAAGCTTTGCCAAAGCCCTCTGGCGCTCCTCCTTGTCGGAAGAGAGTATCATCTCGCGGACATAGTCTATTCTGTCTCCCTCAAAGAACATGTGTTCCGTGCGGCAAAGACCTATGCCCTCAGCGCCAAGCTCTATGGCGCGCTGCGCCTGCGCAGGACTGTCAGCATTGGTTCTTACTCCAAGCTTGCGGAACGAATCCGCCCACTTCATGACCGTGGCAAAAAGCTGGTATGTGTAGCTCTTCTTCGGATTCATCTTACCGGAAAGCACGCGGATAACCTCGCTGTCGGCAGCCTTTATCTCTCCGGCATATATCTCTCCGGTGGTTCCGTCTATGGAGATGCACTCGCCCTCCTTTATCACCGTACCGTTTACAGTCATCAGACGCTTTGCGTAGTCTATATGAACGTCTGAAGCGCCGCATATGCAAACCTTGCCCATCTGGCGGGCAACCAGCGCCGCGTGCGAACTTACTCCGCCGCGCGATGTAAGTATGCCTTCTGAAGCTATCATGCCGCGTAAATCTTCAGGTGAGGTCTCCTCTCTGCAGATTACAACCTTTATTCCCTGAGAGTGCATGAGCTCCGCCTTGGAAGCCGTAAATACAACCTGTCCACAAGCCGCTCCAGGACCAGCCGCCAAACCCTTTGCCAACGGCTTTGCCTTCTTGAGGGCGGCAGAGTCGAACACAGGAACAAGCAACGTAGAGATGGAGTCCGCCGGAATCTTCTTTACCGCCGTCTTTACATCCATGAGCTTTTCCTTGTTCATCTCCACAGCTATTCTTACAGCCGCCAGACCCGTGCGCTTGCCGTTTCTGGTCTGAAGCATGAAGAGTTTGTTCTCCTCTATTGTAAATTCAAAGTCCTGCATGTCGCGGAAATGCCTCTCGAGCTTCTTGCGTATGTCGAGCAGCTGCTTGTAAGCTTTTGGCATGTCTTTGCCCAGATTTGATATCTGGTTTGGCGTGCGAACTCCAGCAACAACGTCTTCTCCCTGCGCGTTGATCAAATACTCGCCGTAGAATACGTTCTCTCCGTTGGCAGGGTCTCTTGTGAAGGCCACGCCTGTTGCAGATGTGTCTCCCTTATTGCCGAAGACCATAGTCTGAACGTTTACCGCCGTGCCCCAGCTTGAAGGTATGCCGTATTTCTGACGGTAGATTATGGCTCTCTCGTTCATCCAAGAACCGAATACCGCGCCTATGGCTCCCCAGAGCTGCTCGTAAACGTCCTGCGGGAATTCTTTGCCCTTGCGGCTCTTGATTAGCGCCTTGTAGCGTTTTACAAGCTCCTTAAGGTCGTCAACATTAAGTTCGGTATCGAGAGTCTTTCCTATCTCAGCCTTGAGGGTTTCCATAACCTCGTGGAAGGGCTCCGGATCAGATTCGCTAAGAGCTACAACACCCATAACAACATCGCCGTACATCTGTATGAAGCGGCGGTAGCAGTCATACGCAAAACGCGGGTTATTGGTCTTCTGCGCCAATCCCTCAACAGTCTTGTCGTTAAGGCCGAGGTTCAAAATGGTATCCATCATGCCCGGCATAGATTCCCTTGCGCCGGAACGTACCGAGAACAAAAGCGGATTCTTCTCATCGCCAAATTTGTTGCCCATCTGGGCTTCAACTGAGGCTACACCCTCTTTTACAAGCTTTTCAAGCTCCTTTGGATATTTGCGGTTATTGTCGTAATAATATGTGCAAACTTCCGTTGTGATGGTAAATCCCGGAGGAACCGGCAATCCTATCCTTGCCATCTCCGCAAGATTTGCGCCTTTGCCGCCAAGCAGCGCCCTCATGGAGGCGTCTCCGTCGGTTTTTTTGCCGAACAAGTAAGTATATTTTGTCTTCTTAGCTTTCCCTGCGGCAGCCGAAGGCTTTGCCTTTTGGGTGGGCTTTTTCTTTGTTGCTGTTTTTGCCATATCTTTTGTTTGTTGTTTCTTTCTCAAATGGAATAAATGTTAAAACAAACCCGCGCAAGGTGATTTCCTCGAGCGATGAATATACAATTTATCTTCTAAGGTGCCTTTTACTTAAGTCAACAGTTTTATTGAACGCATTTTGAGATTTTTAAACATATTATAAATCTTGCAAGATTCTTGCTTTGCGCACATAAGAAAAACATGAAAATTACTATTTTAGACGGTTATACTGTAAATCCTGGCGATCTTTCTTGGGACGCCGTAAAAACTCTTGCCACATCTTTTGGAGTATTCGACCGCACTCCTCCAAGTCTTGTTGAAAAGCGTTCTGCCGATTCTGAAATAGTGCTTACAAACAAGGTTGTGCTCGACAAGTGCCAGCTGGATATGCTTCCAAATCTACGCTATATAGGCGTTCTGGCAACTGGATACAACGTTGTAGATTTGGAAGAATGCAAACGCCGCGGCATATGTGTTACAAATATTCCTGCATACAGTACTATGAGCGTTGCCCAGACCGTGTTCGCATACATTCTTTTTTTGTCAAATTCTGTTGAGAGACACTTTGAAAGTGTACGGGCGGGAGATTGGTGCAAATCTGCGGATTTCGCATATACGCTCTCTTCCATAACAGAGCTCGACGGAATGTCTTTGGGGATAGTAGGCTACGGACAAATAGGCAAGGCTGTGGCAAAGATAGCCAAGACTTTTGGAATGAAGGTTAGGGCTTTTGCGCCAAGCAGAAAGGTTGGCGATTCTGACTCGGTTGCGCAGTTTTCCTCACTTGACGATATTTTGTCGCTCTCAGACATAGTCAGCCTAAACTGCCCATTAAATGAAAAGACAAAAAATCTCATAAATAAAGATAGCATTTCTCTTATGAAAAAATCTGCCTGGCTGATAAATGCCGGAAGAGGCCCTCTTGTAAACGAGCAAGACTTGGCCGATGCCCTAAATGCCGGACAGATTGCCGCATATTGCGCAGATGTTCTTTCCGTTGAGCCTCCGCCTTCAACAAATCCTCTGCTTTCTGCAAAGAATAGCTTTATAACCCCGCATTGTGCCTGGGCTAGTAAAGCCGCAAGAAGCAGATTAATTGACATTGCCGCATCCAATATATCGGCATGGCTCGGCGGAAACCCCATAAATGTTGTATCGTAGTATTATTCCTTTTGCGATTGGCTCTTATAACATACGGCAGATATTTTTTCTTTCAAAGAAATATCTGCCGTATCTTTTATTGATAAGCTTTATTGTTCAATGGTGGAAATTGGCGATGCGCAGGCAGTATAATAACCTGTCTGTCTTTTAAGCTATCTTCATTGCACGTGGCAGTAGGCATTTATCTTTTACTTACATTAAAACCAAGATAAAGATTCTTCAATAGAGTGTTTTTTACGCCAGTTTTCAAATTCTCCGAATGTTTTTACCCCGTACTTTAGCACGGCGGCGCAATATTCAATGCCGCAGATTCTTTCACTATCGCAAGCGGCAAATTTTAATGACAGTATGGTGGCTTTGTTCTCTGGAGTGAGCATAGATTTTATCTTGTCGGCTACTGATTCAAAATATCCGTCGTATTTTGAGCCTTCAAGTATTTGAATTAAATCAAATGTCCATTTTCTTTTGTCGGCTGCTGCATATTGCAAGTGCCATTCAAAACATTTCTCATCTGTATAAGATAGATCCTTAAAATTTGCCGACTCAACATCTCCGCGCGCGGCGAAATCTCCAATCAACTTGAAAGACTCTGCCGCATCAAGCGTTGGCGTATAGAAATGAATATCTATGTCGAGATGCTTTGCCAATAGGCCCGTCCTTACGGAACCTACAATATTTACTCTCTTTGCGCATCTTTGCAAATGCCTTATTATTCCGCTTGTGTCTATTATGCCTAGAGCCGATTGCAAATTGCGTGCAGATGCTTTTTCAATCTGTTCGAGAGTCATTATTTATCTTGGCTTGCAAAATCTGCCCCAAGAGCCTTTGAGACTATCTCTTTGAGCTTTTTGCGGGTTTTGACGCATGCGGGGGTGTCCTCATTGAACATTGTATCCACATGGACAGATCCGTATCTTGGCGAGCAATTTAAAACTTCGCGCTTCCCAAGGCGCGCCATGCGCTCTTCCCAGCCATATTGGGCGCCGTTCCATTTGCTTGGCCATACTGAAGAGCTTGCCCTGACAAAACAGAGCCACTTTTTTGCAATTTCGTCTGTTCTTAGAGCTATGTAGTTTGCGGCTATCTCTCCGCGGGAGAATCCGGTAAATACATAGGCTCTTGGATCTGCTCCAAAGTATTTTTCTGCGTCGGCGAGAGCTTCCAAGCAGTATTTTACGGCAAGATCTGGGTCTCCCCATGCATCGAACTGTTCGCGCTTGCCGTCTTTATTTATAAAGGGCAGGGTGAGAACTATAAAATCTTCACCTCGAGACAAAGCTGATCCCATGTTTGCTTGGTTTAAAAAACCGGTGGAATAGCAGTATCCTTTGGGGTGATAGAAAACATTGCCTGTGTATTCTACTATAAGCGGATATTTTTTACCTTTCTGCCAGTTGTTTGGAAGAAATACAGCATGGACAATATCGGTATTCTCATATCCTTTCAATTTTCTGTAAAATCTTATACCGGCTTTGGGGAAAGTTCCTACAGGCTGTATCTCCGGAGTGAGATATCTTGCGCTTAGTGCCTCCTTATTAAAAGGCTTAAGTGGTTTGCCGCATGGAAGAATATCTTTTATTAATAATTTTGAGGAATTTGGATATATACTATTTCCGGCTGAATCTTTCTTTGCGGGACCAATCCTATTTACAACAAGTTCTACTGAAGATATTTTAGACCTATCAACGCAGTCGAACATGGCATCCTTACCGGGAAAACGCGTTTCAAGATCTATTTTAAACGTTTTTTCCTCTCCGGGAGCAAGAGAGCATAAGTCTTTATTTTCCGATATGGCCCCAGAGTATCCGTGTCCAGAATGCGCCCAAAGCGAAAACCTTACACTCTTATCGTGCAGATTCTTTACCGAAAGGCTAACATATTTGAAATCTGATAGATTGAAGGTGTCATCTTTATTCTTAGGAATTATTTTAAATATAGGAAAGTTGTTAGATTCTTTTCCTTCAAATATGAATCCCCCATCTTTCTCAGATATTTCTCCTGATTCAGCTACGGCTTTTATTGAACTCTTATTTAATTCCGCCGCCGATAAAGCACCTGTCATTGAGAGAATAATTGATATTACAATCTTAAAAAAAAATCTTAAATGCATAAAATTTTTCATTTTTTATAGAAGATATTTTCAGATCTGCATAACAATATTAAAATTTTCATTTTGCATTGTTATTTTGTCAATCTCTTACGTTTAGTATAAAAGATGTTAAGAATATTTGGATTTCTTGATTTCTTTAGTAATTTTTTGACTTGTTTGTAATATAGTTTTAAACTTTTAGATAGTCATAAAGTTAATACTTTATTGTAAATAACTTCACCTCCTACCAGAATTACTTATGAAAGTAAAAATACTCTCAAAAACGATATTGTTTTTGTCTGTGTCGTTGCCGATATATTCTGCCCCGCTTACTCAGTCTGATGTGACTGGCTGGTGGGCTTATGCGCAAGGGTCGCTATTTAATAGGTCTTACATATCCACTTACTTGGGGAATACTGCCGAAGAGTATAATGCAGGAGGCATTATACCGAACCCGGAAACGTGGGATGTGTCTATTTCTGGTAGTGAGGTTTTGGGAAGGTCTCTAAATTGGGGTAAAACGCCAGTAATTGTTGGAAATACTTCAAACAATAATTACATGGTTGCCGTATCGGGCAATGAGCATCTTGCGGGTATATATAATGGGCCTACAAGCGATGAATTTGCCTCATACGATACGTCGAGCGGCCAGATATGGCAACTTTACGATAGTGGAAACGACGGCGTATTTACGATAGGTAATATAACATCGTCCCTTAATTGTTATAATAGCGAGAATAATCAAAATGCGATTATAATAAGAAAGAGAGCTACTGGTAAAAATTTCTCCGTTGGCGTGGGAGATATTTATCTTTCTAATGGTGCTGCTTTGCAACTCGGCGAGGGCGGGGACGGTACTTTTATAACAAATCTAACTTTAGGAGATTCTCAGTCTGGCGGGGTTATAGATATATCTGGAGTTTCTCCGTCATCGGGAAACGGCAAGCTCATTGTAAGATCTTCAAATATTACAAGCTATGTTTCCTCTATAAACTTAAATAATGGCGGCATGTATGTTTATAATGGAATTAGCAATAGCACGGAAAGTTTTGGAGCTCCCAATGCAGATTTCTCCTCAGCTACGATTTCGGCCTCGGGTATAAGTTATTTCTATTTTGGTGAGCAGTCTTCTCCTATGACAGGAAACTTATCTTTAGGAGATATCAATGTCCGCGGGGCGGATAGCAAACTTGAATTATATGCGTTTACAAGTGGTACTGTAGAGATAGGCAATATATATTCTGAAGGAGTTGCTTCCAATTTCGACATAGACGGAGCAGTTTCAAGCCTGAAGATTGGCGATATTAATTTTGCTGATAAAGCGTATCTATATATAGGAAATTATGCTGTTGGAGAATATGTAGATAATGTCGTTCTTGGCTCAAAGATAAATCTTACAAGTTCTGATTCATCTAGTAGGGCTCAGGTTGTAATATCGGCAAAGGAGCTTACTTTTTCCTCTCCTGTAACAGAGATAAACTTAAATAATGGCTATATACAGTTTTTAGGAGGCTTGTATGATGCTTCGGATAATACAAAGACATATTCCTACGATTTGGATTTGTCTTCCGCAACTCTTACAATGTCTGGCAATTCTTTCTTTAATTATGGAAAACAGTGGAATGTTCCCATGGATGCAGACATATCTATAGGCGATATAGTTTTTGCTTCCGCCAATTTAACTGGTGCCTTCGATATATATGTATCAGACGGAAGAATAATAAATGTAAATTCCATCTCCACGACGGAAAAGGGGCAAGCTGGCAGTTCTCTTTTTTGGAAGTTAAATAATCAGACAGTAGAAGTGAAAAACAATGCGGAGATTGCGGTTGAGTCATTGCAGCTTTACGGCATATTACAAGTTGATGGCAATTATCTTAATAGTTTTGAGGGCGATTCTTTCTTGAGATATCAGTTTAATTCAACTGGGAGCCTTAACGTGTTTGGAACTTTTGAGACGCAAGGAACACTTGTAGTAGGAATTGCAGACATGGTAGATGGCGGTGGTAATCTGCAGATTGGTAGCAGAAATATCATGAATGTAGGCGGCATAGTAGGTAGCACGTCAGGCTCCAAGATAACCACGGGATATAATTACGCTGAATACGCAGGAAATACTGGAGATTCTATAATAACATTAACAGGTGCCGGCAATTATAGCACAACAACTGCGCTTGTGGACTTTGCGTCTGGAGGGAATCCTACGGAGCTTGCATTGACCGGAGCTTTAGGAATAAATAAGACCGGAGAAGGAGTGCAGTATTTAAGGGGCGAGAATATGTACCGTGGTCAGACGACAGTTTCAGCCGGAGAGCTATATATAAATGCGTCTGGCAGTGGCAACAGTGCTGGTTGGGGCATAGGTGCAGTTTCTTTGGAAGGCGGCAAATTTGGAGCAGTAGGAGCAAGCAGCAACATAGGCAAGATAGTTGCGACAGACTTGACATGGTCCAACTCTGCGATGATAGCAGTGGATTTTGCAGCGGACGGCACGAGCGATTTAATAAGCCTCAGCGGAAACTTCTTAAAGGCAGAGGGAGATGCGGAGGGGCAGTACATGTTTGATTTCAGCGGTGTATTTGCTGCGGAGGAGACTAAGTACCAGATAATGAGTTGGGAATCGGATTCTACAGTAGAAT
>CALXQW010000010.1 GCA_944390805.1 uncultured Opitutales bacterium
CCTTACAAATAAAACATTTCTGCTTACCCGTGTCAGGCTAGAGACCTACGCTGGCAACTACGATTTTTACGAGACAGAGTCTGCCGCGCGCAGGGAAAGGCTGTTGCGTGCCGCAGAAAACCAAGAGCGCCAGATTGCCAAAACTGAGCGTTTCATAGAGCGTTTTAGATATAAGAGCTCAAAGGCGGCCCAGGTGCAGAGCCGCATAAAGGCTCTCGATAAAATAGAGCGCCTTTCGGTGGAAAAGGACGAAGGCCATATAGAATTTTCATTTCCACCTCCGGAGCGCAGCGGCGAGATAGTTTTAAGCTTGAAAGATGTTTGCAAGTCTTTTGGGCAGAACCGCGTGTTGGATCATGTCAATATTGACATACGCAGAGGCGATAGGATAGGGGTGGCCGGCTTAAACGGAGCTGGCAAATCTACTCTTGCCCGCATAATGGCCGGCGTTCTATCTCCGGACTCGGGAGAGGTAAAACTTGGATACAATGTTGCGCTGTCATATTTTGCCCAGCATCAGGCGGCCGAGCTCGACAAGGAAAAGACTGTTCTAGAAGAGGCTTCTTCAGAGGCATCTATGGAGCAGAAGCCTAAAATTAGAAGTCTGCTTGGATCTTTTCTATTTAGTGGCGACGACCAATTAAAAAAGGTTTCGGTATTGTCTGGTGGGGAGAAGAACAGGCTCGCTTTGGCAAAGATGCTTTTGAAAAATTTCAATTTTTTAATTCTCGACGAGCCCACCAACCATCTCGATATGAATTCAAAGCGCGTCTTGCAGGGCGCAATAAAGGCTTACGGTGGCACCGTTGTAATAGTCAGCCACGACAGAGACTTTATCTCTCCTTTAGTTGATAAGATTCTTGAGATAAAAGATTCTTTCGCCATCTTGCACAACTGCACCGCAGACGAATATGCCGATATGCTCAAAGCCCGTTCAGCCCAATATGAGGCGGAGCATTTTTCAAAAAAAGGTGCAAATAATGGCGCTCAAAAGTCTGTTCCAGGTGGCAAACTTACCGCAAAGGAAAGGCGCGTTTTAGTTTCAAAGATAAACGAGAAGCTTTCTCCGCTGCGTAGGGAATCTGAAAAGATAGAGTCTTTTATTGCATCGGCCGAGGCTGACATTGCCGTTATGGAGGAGAAAATGTCTAACCCAGATTTCTATAAAGACGGCAAAGGGGTATCTGAACTTTCCAGATATAATACTTTGAAATCGGATCTAGAAAAAGCCTATGAGTCTTGGCAGGAGCTATCAGACCGCATAGAGTCCATACGCTCAGGAATGCCAGAGTAGATAACTTTTATATCGGCCGCGGCAATTTTTCTCATTCTAACACATGCCTGTTTTAATGGCGCGTTAATATAAAAATTTTCCGTCTCAAATAATATAAAGTTGATCTTATCATAGCCAAGTCGAATGAGCGCGTTTTTTATTTACAAGATAAATGTCATAAAAATGTGGCACATTCAAATTTATGGGTATATGTGGTAAGATATATATAAATGCCAGATTAATATTCTGCAAAAATACGGCCTTGCGCCGGAGGAATTTTTACAGATATTAAGCATGTATCTTCGCTTTCTTTTTGCCGCGGATCTTTAGGCGTTATCTCTGCTTCAGAAATATTTCCGTCGTGCGGGTTTAGAACCTTAAAATTCTTTCCCGTTAGGCGTATTTTTGCATCGTACATCTTACCGCTTAGGTTTGCTACCAGATATACAGATTTGCCGTCTTTTACTTTTCTTATATACTTTAGGTTTTGCCCGTAAAACTCTACGGGAGATTTTGCATGTGCTGCAATGAATGCGCCTACTGTATTTGTATAAGGTTCATCGAGTATCAGAACGTTTTTCTGTTTTGCAATCTCCCTAGATATTTCCTCTATGCGCGGGTTTTCATCTGCCGATACGCTCGATAAAAACGGCATCTTGTCCCCCGCAAAAAGTACTGCTCCTCCGTTTTTAGCAAACTGAAGTATCTTGCGGTAGTTTTCCTCCGAAATTGTCTGTACGCAGGGCATTATGATTAGATCGAAGGAATTGAACTGCTCCTTATTATTTAATAGAATCTTATTACCCTCAACAGTGCATCTCTCATTAAAAACTTCCGGATGCAAATACATGAAATCTCTTCCGAGAGTATCCGTAAGAAGTTTTCCCACCTTATGATAGTTCGCATCTTTTATGTTAACACCGCCTTCATAGGAGCCAAGCGGCCCACCAAAGCGATGTCTCGCTTGAAGCGTTTCTATAGGATAATATACGGCTATATTCTGCCAGACTCTGTCTTCATTCTGCAAAACGGCGTTCAGCCTGGAAAGAAAATTGCAGAAAGGCTTAAGGCGCTTTGCGTAGTAGCTGTCTTCAGCACCCAAATCTGGCTTGAATATAACGCGGTTCTTCTCAAGCCATGCGGCATGCGGAATTAACATATTTATGCCTTTTACATATTGGTCGAGCGCAATCTCGTACATGAGTTCTTCCGGTAGCGCCGGCATTGCTCCGAAAGTTTCGCTCATTACCAAGGCCCTGTCGTAATTATATGCCGCCGAGCTTACAAGCTTGTAGAAGTCTTCTGCAGGGCGGGCTCCGCCTATCTTATCTATACCTGCAATGCGCTGGTATTTGAAGGTCTTCATGAAATCTGCGCTTGTGCCTACGCAGTTTACAATTTCCTCATTGTCCTGATGCCCCATAAGCTTTATGTTGTGTTCTTCGCACCAGTCGTTTAGTGCCTTCATGAAGCCTCCGGAATACAAGTCTGCCCTAAAGCCAAAAAGCAGATTTCTGTATGACGCCGTATTGCGTCCAACCCCGTAAAATAGGGCAGGGTACAATGTTTCCGGGCTATATCCATATTTTGCATTAAATTTTTCGTTGAAAGACGGAGTCCAAACTGCCCCGTCAAGCCTGTATAAAGTTGGTTCGTCGAAAAAAGATGTCTTTATTGTGGAACCGAAGTGTTCGGGCATGTATTCATAATATCTGTCGTGAACAAGTTTGGTGAATTTTTTGCATGCCTCATATGAAAGATAATCTACATTGTTTTCAGAATCGGAACTTATACAGGCAAATTCCAATATGCTCCATTTACCCATTTGCGGAACCTGCCATGTAAGAACTCCGTCCTTTAACCTTTCCGATAGAGCAATGCATTCAAACTCTCCTTTCCCAAATCCGTCCAATTCAGGCTTGCTTTGCTTGCCGTTAGACGTTTGCACATTCTCAAAGTTTGCAGCAACAAGTGCCATGAGGATTCCATCTGTTTTCCTCTTATATATTATTGTATCTCCATTTTTTACTTCAGTTCGCTTGTGCACTAGCTTCTTTAATGTATCGAGTGGAAAAGCTTTTCTGAATCTTGCAATATTGTCGGCAAGGGCGTTTCCGCCTCCATTCCCTGAGGGGAAGGCGTACTCGTCGTACAGCGACAGCGTAAATCCAATTTCCTTCGCATAGTCTGCAGTCTGCTTGTAGAGTTCAAGGTACTCTTCGCTAAGATATTCCGGCTTAAAGTCTTTAAAAAAAGGTATTATTGCAACGCCGCCATAACCGCAGACATCCTTTAAATCTTGCATCTGTTTTTTTATCGCATGCAAGTCTGCTTTGCCTGTCCAAAACCATAGAGGCTGGGGCCTATATTCTCCGTAGTTCTTGAATCTTTCAACTGCGCTTTCTTCACCACAAAACCCGCTTCCAGCTATTGCAGTTATAAATACACAACACAATATCTTTCCCCATCTGCTGCTCATGGCAGGCATTTTTTTTACATGTTTAATACAAGTCAAGCGTTCTCTGATAAAATCTATAAATCTTTTTATCCATATATTTTCTCCCCCGTTTACAGAAATTTATTCATGACCGTCCCTGACCCTTTAATACTCATATTAAGAGTATCTAAAATAAAATCTTATTCTTATAAACGAATTCCGATAAACGAAAAAGGCCCGCACTACAAAGGTGCGGGCCTTCTGCCAAAATACTGCTATGGCAACAAATTTAATATTGACGCGGCATATTGCCCGTTGACATTCCCGGCAGACCGCCCTCCCATGAAGCCGGCCTATTCCAAGGAAGATCTCCGCTAGCGCTCTGGCGTGAAGGCTTGGTACCCTCTGTTTCAGTTTCGCAGGCACTGAGCAATGCCAATGCGAAAATTGCCGCAATAACCGTTAATATGCGTCTTATAAACATATTATATATTAAGCCTCTGCCTTCTTCTCTTCAGCTTCCGCCTTTGGAGCTGCTGGATTCTGTTCCGGAGCAGGCGCAACGGCAGGCTTCTTTATCATTACAGAACCAAGCTCATACAAATCGTCAACCTCTATGGTCTCCGGAATTCCAAAGCTCATGTCAACCGTGCAGATGGAGTAATCGTCGAAAATCTCAGATACCTCTATCCTTGCAACTTCTTCGCCTTCGCGCTTGAGCATTATCTTCTGTCCCTGCTGCAATTTGGCGTTCTTTCCACGGTTTATGGCTATGATATTTGGCTTGTCGAGGTTCGTGCGAAGAACCGTGGCTATGTCGCCCTTGGCAACATAAGGCATCTTGAGCGTTTTGCGCTTAATCTTCTTGCCGCTTACCGGGTCTTCTTCTATGACTTCTACTATCTCTGTCATATCAAGAATCTTTACCTTGTCCTGAAGCTTTGCAATTTCATCATTCTTCTTCGCAAGCTGATCCTCAAGAGAGGCTATCTTCTTCTTGGAATCGTCAGACGCTGCAGCAGTTTCTGTCTTTCCTATCATGGACTTTGCCGCAACTATCTCCTTCTTGAGGGAGTCTATCAAGCTCTCCTGATCGGCAACCTTCTTCTTAGATGCCTCAAGCGCCATGTTCGACGTGCGCAGCTCGGAAATCTTCTTCTGAAGCTCTCCATTTATCTGCACGCTCTTGGTGCGCTCGGCCTCCAAGTCGGAATTTGTCTCGCCAAGCTTGATCTCGAGATTCTTGGCAGAAGCCTCAGCTTTGTCTTTGGCTACTTTAGTATCCTTGAGATCCTTAAGAAGCCCAGGAACTTTCTTCGCCTTTTCAACGATGCTGTCGCCCGCGAGCTTGTCGAGGTGCGTCATCGATTCTTTTATCAGTCCTTTGGTGTCGAGCCATGCGTATACGCAGAAGGCTGCAGCCAATATTGCAACGATTTTTAGGGTGAGGGAGAGGTGTTTCATTTTGTTTTATTTTTCAAATTTGTATTTGGCTCCAAACCCGTTGCCAGATGCGATTTTCACACCCCTGCATGGGTTTGCCGTCAAATGTGTTAGCAATTTAAATATTATTTCTTTGCCGTTTTCAAGATTTATTTCACATGCAATTTCATCTATTGTCATTTCTATGCCCTTGGAGGATAGCAAATCAACTATCTTTTTTTCCGTTTCAAGTATGCTAGCGGCAGCTTTTTTGCCCGCTTCCACTCCGGGCTGATGGTAGGCGTTTATGTTTATGAAACTTGCATAGAAACCTGTTGCGCGGTCGAAAAGGGCTATCAGCTGGCCTATCGATTTCTCCGAAACATCGTTTACAGTTATCGTTATGCTGTTCCTGCCCTTTGCGCTGAGAGCCTCGCGGGTGCCAAGCAGAAATCCTTGCAGGTAGTCTCCAGAAGTGATTCCCGGCTCAACATAAACCGGTTCGCCGCATCTGTCTTTAAGCACCTCTATGAATGTTATGAAGAAATTGTCTACTCCGTCGCGCAGCTGCTGCACATAGGCGTGCTGGTCTGTGGAACCCTTGTTGCCGTAAACAGTTATTCCTTGTTCAACAACATTGCCGTCAAGATCTTTCTCCTTGCCCAAAGACTCCATTATAAGCTGCTGCAAATAGCGGGAAAGAAGCAAGAGCCTGTCTTTGTAAGGAAGCATTACCATGTCTTTCTTGCCTTTGCCATCTGTGCAAAAATACCACATCAGGCTAAGCAGCATTGCAGGGTTTTTCATTATATCAGTATTGCGGGTGGCCTCGTCCATAGCCTTTGCTCCATCGAGCAAAGCCTTAATGTCTATGCCCTGCAAGGCGGCTGGCAGAAGGCCAACTGCGGCAAATTCGCTTGTTCTGCCACCAACCCAATCCCACATCGGGAAAAATTCAAGATAGCCGTTTTCCTTTGCAAAATTGTACAGCTTGCTTCCCTTTCCGGTAGTTACTACTGCGTGCTTTGCAAAATCAAGACCCGCCTGCTTGTATTTTTCTATTGCCTCAAGCATAGAATTGCGCGGTTCTGGCGTTCCGCCAGACTTAGACGCCACCACAGCAAGAGTCTTGCCCAAATTCTCCTTGCCTATCTTTTTAAATACAAGATCCATTCCGTCCGGATCTGTATTGTCCAAGAAATAGACCTTCATCTTGTCCGAGCACGGGCGAGACAGTGCGTCCGACACAAACTCCGGACCAAGCGCGCTTCCGCCTATGCCTATGCAAAGTACATTCTCGAACTTTCCACCCGCTCCGCATATCTTGCCGCTGTGCACATCATCGGCAAATTTCGAAATCCTCTCTATGTTATCTACTATCTCATTCTTGAGCTCTGCGCTGGGGGCCAAAGACGGATTCCTCAGCCAATAGTGCCCAACCATGCGGTTCTCGTCGGGATTGGCTATTGCGCCCTTTTCGAGCTCGGACATGTCCGAAAGCGCCTTTTGCGCTTTTGCGCTCATCTTTTCGAGAAAATCCTCCCCGAAATTTACGCGGCTTATGTCGAGCGAAAACCCGAGCTGTTCGAGATTGAGAAAATATTTTTGAAATTTCTGCCAGTTCATAAATATATTTTTCCAATGGTAGAAGCGCCTATTATTTTGTCAAATATATTTGCCCCAGACTCAATGGGCAAATTAGCGCTTAAAAAGTGTTGCATATCCGGCTTGAAGGTACAATCATGTGGAATATGAAAAAATTTACAGCTCTCTTTGTGGTGTGCGCAACGGTATTTCTAACTGCTTGCGAAACTAAAATTGCGGTGGAAAGCGCGTCTGAGCCTATCGCCACATATTCCGATATGTCCGGCTCTCTCGACGGAAAGATTAAGACAAGCCTTAAGACGGCATTCAACGCCACCAATATAGCTTTAGAAAGAGATCTTAAATATTTTAGGGTTGGCCAGAAGGAAACCCGCCACGGCTGGAAGATCTATGCCCGCGCCGAGCTCGACAAGCAGATTGTAGTTGAGCTCATCAAGGCTGAGGACGGTTTTGTGAATATATCCATCAGCTATGGCGGCGGCGATCTTATGCGTAGTCAGAAGATATTTAACACTATTGCAAAAGAGGTGCGCACACTCTCTATGTAGAGAGGCGCGTCTTTTAAGATTCTTTGCGTGATGGCGCGCCGGGCTCTGTGGCTTAACGGCGCGTTTTTTGTAGGCGCTGAAAATTTCGCGTCAACTCCTACTAAATTTATATAGAAGCGAGAATTTTCTCAATTATCTGTCTATGGATGTCATTCTAAATTATACCGCAATAAAACTTGGCGTTCTTTGTGCTGCCGCATTTGCCGCAATATGGATTTCATCTTTGGCGGTGTTTGCGGTTTCCATGCCCATAAAGGTTAGGGTATCCATCGATTTTTCCGCATGCTTTTCTTTGATATTCTCGTCCGCAATATGGCTACTTCCATTTGCTCTCGAGAAATTTTCAGACAACATTCCAGATGAGGTATTTTGGGCGGAAATAGCTGCGGTGTTTGTGGCGGCGGCATTGTATTTAAAATATAGGCTTTCCTGCGGCTGGAAAGACACCCTTATTCTTATGGCTGCATTTGCGTTGTCGCAAGGGGCAGTTTACGCATATTTAAAGATAAACATATTGAACCAATCTATATAGATTATGGAAAACGAAAAATTTGACACTGTAAAATTTATATCGGAACTTGTAAAATTTAAAAGCGTATCTGCGTTGGCGGAAAATGCCATAGATGTTTCAAAATGTGCGGAGTTCCTAAATTCAACGATGCTTAAACTTGGATTTGACTCTGAGTTAATTTCCACAGACTTGCATCCCATAGTTTACGCCAAGCGCAAGAGCAGGGGTGGAGAGCCAAAAGTTCGCATTCTCTGCTATGGCCATTACGATGTTCAGCCGGTGGATCCTATAGACAAATGGATCATTCCGCCCTTTGAGCCGACTGTTAAAGACGGTAGGCTTTGGGGCAGGGGAACTGCCGACAATAAGGGGCCGTTTTCATGTGTTTTGGCCGGGCTTATGAATTTTCTGTCTAAGAATCCGCTTGCTCCGATAGATGTGGGGGTAATATTTGAGGGAGAGGAGGAAATAGGCAGCCCAAGCATGCTGAAATTTGTGGGAGAGCGCGCGGAAGAGTTGTCTGCGTACAACTGTCTTGTTTTCAGCGACACTTCAAGTGCGTCGGTAGATGACCCTGTAATAACCATAGGCCTGCGCGGCAATGTAACTTTCGACGTAAGGTTCAAGGGGCCAAAGGCAGATTTGCATTCTGGGCTTTTTGGAGGGGCAATATACAATCCGCTTCAGGCAATGGCCGAGGTTTGCGCATCTTTGCACGGCGCCGACGGCAGGGTGAACGTGCCGCATTTCTACGACGGAGTCTTGCCGCTTGAAGATTGGGAAAAAGCTCAGATTGCGGCAAATCCGTTTGGGCCTGAGGATATTAAAAAGGCCGCCGGCGTGCATGAGCTTTATAAGCAGGAAGGCATGACATCATCGGAAGCCTGCCGTGTTATGCCCACTCTTGAGTTTACAGGCATTGGCGGCGGCTGGCAGGGAACTGACGCAAAGAGCATAGTTCCGAGCGAATGTTTTGTGAAAATCTCATGCAGACTGGTTCCCAATCAAGACGCCATTGCTGTGGCAAATGCTGTAAAGCAGGCCATAAAAGAACGTACCCCCAAAGCTGTTGAAGTGTCTTTTGAAGACCACATGGGGGCGAGCAATGCCTATGCTGTTTTTCCGCCTCATTTGCGTGGCAACTGCAATGGAGAAAAGGCGGCAGATTCTTTGGGAAAGATCTTTGCGGCAATGGATAAATCGGTTGAGGGTGCTTTTGGACGCAAGCCAATATATCTGCGCGAGGGTGGAAGTATACCGCTTATGCGCCTGCTAAAAGATAAAACAGGTTTGGATTGCGTGATGTTGGGTTTGTTTACCCCGCAGGACAATCTCCATTCTCCCAACGAGTCTATGTCTTTAAAGATGATTTCCCGCGCGGAGGAGTGCTACGAGAGCTTCTTTAAGGCTGTGTCAGAAGTGTAAGAAATTCTTGTGCATATCTGGTGCGTAGTAGTTTGTGTTGCCTTTAGAAAGTAAAAGGTTTCTTTCGCTCTTTTTGCCTTTAATTTTTTGCGTGTACAACGCCTGCTGTACGGATCTAAGAATAAAGGTTTGTGGGCAGGGTTTTTTCATGAGGTAAAAATTTTGCCTTAAGAAATTTTTTGTTTTGCACGGCAGATTTGTCAGCATAGGATTCTTAGCAATTCTTGAAAATTTGAATAACCCCGAAAACAGAAAGGACAAAAACAATGCTAACATGCACAAAAGTTTACCACGATGTGCCTTTCGCCCACCGCCAGCATCTGCACGACGGGCATTGTTCGTTTGTGCACGGGCACAACTGGGACATAGCAATATCCTTCGCCTGCCGCGAGCCCGACACCAACGGCTTTGTGGTTGATTTCGGCAAGCTTGGATTTATCAAGGATTGGATATCGGAACATCTCGATCACGCATGTGTGTTTTCCAACAGTGATCCGCTCCTAAAGACGCTTGTAGGGGCGGCTCCGGAGGCATGGAAAGTGTACACCGTAGATTCTTGCTCATGCGAGGGGTTAGCTGCGCATCTTTTCGATGTTTTCGACGGCATTGTAAAAGACCGTACCGCTGGCCGAGTTTGGGTTGAGTATGTTGAGGTTAGCGAAGACAAGAAAAACAGGGCGAGATTCTCAAGATAACAAAATACGGTAGCAGCCGCAATATATTAGATAGCATATGGAAACTTCCCCGTACAGAGTAAGCGAGATGTTCTTATCGTTTCAAGGAGAGGGGGAATATTCAGGCAAGGCTGCGTTCTTCGTAAGGCTCTTTGGGTGCAATGTGCGCTGCCCATGGTGCGATACAGATTACGCGTGGAAGGCGGAAGGTAAAAGCACATTTCTATCTGCTTACGAGATTGCCTGCGCTGCGGCGAAGTCGGGCGCGAGTATTGCGGTAATAACCGGGGGAGAACCGTGCCTGCAGAATCTTAAGCCCTTGGTTCTGGCGCTCAAAGAGAAGGGCATTCGGGCCCATTTGGAAACTTCAGGGGTTTGCAAAATAGATGAGGAAGCTGGTTTATGCTCTTTCGACTGGGTTGCCCTCAGCCCAAAATTGTTTAGGGAGCCATTGAAAGAATCTCTGGAGCGCGCCGACGAGATAAAGGCTATTGTCTCTTCAAAAGAGGAACTTTTTGAGTATAAAGATAAATTCTTTGGCCTGGCAAAAAATGCAAAAAGCATATGTATAACCCCAGAATGGAGCAAGTCGGCAGATGCTTCATTGCTTAAGGACATTGCAGATTTTGCAATATCGTCTAAAGACCCGCGTGTGCGCGCGGGCTGGCAGTTGCACAAAAACTATTTTGTTAGGTAGAATATTTTAGCTTTCAAAAAAGTTTGCCCGCAAGCTGCGGGAATATTCTTGATAGAATAGGGGGCTTTTGTTTGAATTGGGGAAAATATGAATACGTCGAAAAATGTTTTAATGCTCGGTGCAAACGGCTTTATAGGGTCGTCGTTGTGCTGGGCTATACTGAACCGCACAAATTGGAATCTGACGGCTTTCGATATGGCCGACGGAAAAATACAGCACTGCCTTGGGCGCGACCGCTTTACCTTTAAGAAAGGAGATGTAACCAAGGATACAGATTGGATAGAAGAGCAGATAAAAAAATGCGACGTAGTTCTGCCGCTTGTTGCAATAGCAACTCCGGCTCTTTATGTAAAAGACCCAATACGCGTTTACAATCTCGATTATGAATCTAACGTGGCGGTGATAAAGATGTGCGTTAAGCACAAGAAGCGCATAATATTTCCGTCGACGTCGGAAGTGTACGGAATGTGCCAAGACCCTTCGTTCGACGAGTACTCTTCAAATCTTACGCTTGGGCCTATCCCAAAGGAAAGATGGATATACTCCTGCATAAAGCAGCTGCTCGACAGGCTGATTTGGGCGTACGGAGCGCATGAAGGTTTGGATTTCACGCTCGTCAGGCCCTTCAACTTCATAGGGCCAAAGCTCGACGATGTGAAGAATCCAAAAGAGGGTGCTTCGAGAGTGCTGACGCAATTTATCCACAATATAATCAACGGCAAATCCATAAAGCTTGTTGACGGCGGCAAGGCGCGCAGAAGCTTCACCTTCATAGACGATGCCATGGACTGCCTTCTGAAAATAATAGAAAACAAAAATGGCTGCGCCAGCAGGCAGATTTTCAATATAGGCAACCCTTATATGGACTTCTCCATAAAACAGCTTGCCGAGATGCTTATAGAGCTTGTTGCGACGTATCCAGATTACGAGCAGGCCGCCAGGAATGTCAAGATAGAGGACGTTTCAAGCAGGGAGTATTACGGAGAGGGCTATCAGGATGTAGCTTACAGAATTCCATCGATAAAGCATGCCGAGGAGCTCTTGGGCTGGAAGCCTAAGACAGACCTTAAAACGGCGCTGAAACTTACGTTAGACTACCATCTTGCCGGCAAGGATTACGAGCTTGAATCCGTCCGCGCGTAGAAGTTCTTCTTGAGAGCTTTAAGCGCGGCATAGGGCATTTATATAAATGCAAGTGTCCGCGCGAAGAACATATTTTAGATATGAAGATTCCCTTTATAAAAAATTTTATAGCCGGGCGAGAGCTTGAATACATAAAAGAGGCTGTAGATGCCAATCATTTGCAGGGCGACGGCAGATTTGCATTGGAGTGCAACGCTCTGCTGGAGAAGATAACTGGAGCGCGCTGTGCGCTGATAGTTTCTTCTTGTACTTCAGGTCTTGAGCTTGCGGCGCTGTTGGCCGACATAAAGCCCGGGGACGAGGTTGTTGTGCCTAGTTTTACATTCGTTTCTACAGCTAGTGCATTTGCCTTAAGGGGAGCAAAAATCAAATGGTGCGATGTTCGCGAGGACACCCTGAATATGGACGAGGAGTTCTTAAAAGGGGTGGTTTCCGAGAATACCAAGGTTATTGCGCCGGTCCATTATGCGGGTGTGGTTTGCGATATGGCATCTATAATGGAAACTGCGCGGTCTTGCGGGGCGCTTGTAGTGGAGGACGCCGCCCAGGGTATGATGTCTTATTTTGGTGGTCGGCATGCTGGGTCTTTTGGGCAGATGGCAAGTTTAAGTTTCCATGGAACTAAAAATGTAGTTTGCGGCGAGGGTGGAGCCATTCTCATAAATGACGAAAGCTTTATAGACAGGGCCTATATTTTGAGGGAAAAAGGAACAAATCGCCGGCAGTTTATAAACGGACAGGTGGACAAATACACTTGGGTCGATCTTGGTGGAAGTTTTGTAGCTTCTGAGATAGCAGCCGCATTTTTGCTTGGGCAGCTGGAACATGCAACAGAGATTACAAATGCCAGGCTCCGCATTTGCGATGAATACAGAAGGCAGCTTGAGCCTTTGGAACTCGCCGGAAAGTTGCGTCTTGGGCGTGTGCCTGAAAACTGCAAGGCAAACGGGCACATATTCTACATGCTTATGAATACCCCGCAGGACGCTTCAAAAATTATTTCCCTTATGAAGGATAAGGGCATAGGTGCGTGCCAGCATTATGCGCCGCTGCATCTTTCTCCCATGGGAGTCAAGCTTGCAGGAGGAAATCCCGTCAAGTTGCCGGTATCGGAGAGCGCGGCAAAACGCATAGTGCGCCTACCGGTTTATCCGCAGATGACAGATGAAGAAATTTCTTATGTTGTAAACGCAGTAAAAAGTTTTTAAGGCATGCAAAATAGATATGCAATAATAATGGCGGGCGGAGTAGGGGAGCGTTTTTGGCCTGTCAGCAGAAAGAATAGCCCAAAGCATCTCCATGCTATAACGGGAACGGACAATATGCTCAAACAGACTTTCGACCGTTTGTCTGAATGTGTTGGTTATGATAGAATCTTTGTAATTACATCTGCCCCTCAGGCAAAGGCAATGCAGGAAAAATGTCCGTTTCTATCTCCTGACAAGATAATAGTTGAGCCTTGTGGGCGCGACACATGCGCGGCGGTAGCCCTTGCTGCAAAACTTGTAAAGAGACTTGATAAAGAGGCTGTTTTTGGGGTTTTCCCGGCCGACCAAACCATAGCTGACAAGGGGTCTTTTAAGCTTGCGCTCAATACCGCATTTGAACTTGCATCGTTAACCAAGGGCCTGTTTACGATAGGCGTAAAGCCAACTTTTCCGGCAACGGGTTACGGCTATATAGACTGTTGTTCTCCGGAGGAGTTTTGCGGACTAAAATATTACAGGGCGAGAAAGTTTGTTGAAAAGCCAGATTTGCCCACTGCGGAAAAATATATTGCGAGCGGATCTTATTTTTGGAACGCCGGAATGTTCGTCTGGACGGTTGAGGCAATAGAGAAGGCTCTTGGACTATACGCGCCTGAGGTATTTGAACCGTTCGGCCTCTTAGATGATAAGTCTGTGGATTTTCTAAAAACACTCTCGAGTTTTTATTCGGATCTAAAAAAGATAAGCATAGATTTTGCCGTCATGGAAAAGGCTGACAATATATATTGTTTGCCGGCGCCCTTTGATTGGGACGATGTAGGCTCTTGGACAGCTCTTGAGAGGCATAGGCCAAAAGACAAATTTGGAAATGTTGTTGTTGGAAATGCAGTGTTTTTAGATTCAAACTCAAATACGGTTTTCGATGCGGACGGAAGATTTACAGCTGTTCTTGGATTGGATAATGTAGTTGTAGTGCATACAAAAGACGCAACTTTGGTATGCGATAAGAAATCTGCGGAGAAAATTAAGTCTTTGCTGAAGATAGTTCCGGAGGAACTAAAGTAAAATTTTGCCTAAAGGGGCAATCTTCTTTTAATTTATAATTATATTGTTATTATTTCACAAAATATATTTTGTCTTATTTTTGAAATAAATCTTGCATAAATGTAATATTTATCAAGAATTTGGAGTAATGAATATCGGCAAAATACCGCTACTTGTGTTTTTAACACTTGCTCCTGCTATGTCTACGGCAATTTTGCAGGATAGGTTTATGTCTGAACATCTGGACGATAATTCAGATATACCCAGGGCGCTGACTGCCGACTATTACGACGATATTCTAAAGAACAAGCCGTTTTACGATATGACCTTTAAGGAGTGGTTCAATGGGCCGTATGCCATGGGCGACTTCTTTGGAATAAGAAGCGAATTTGAAGAATACGGTTTTGTTCCAGTGGTCTCTTATACGGGGAATCTTGCGGGTAATCCTACGGGGGGAATGAGGCAGGGAATAACCAATACCAGTTCGGTAAATCTTGGATTTGGTATAAATTTAGATACTCTAACCGGGTTAGACAGCCTGTCTGGATGGAGTTTGGCAAATACATGGGTGTGGCGTTTTGGAGAGAGCCTTACAAAAAGTTATATAGGCAATGCCTTCAATGTACAGCAAAATTACGGTTCACAGACGTTGCGGTTGTATTCATTCTTCTTGCAATACGACGGCAAGATTTTGGACGATTTACATTTGCGCTTTAAAATAGGCCGTTTTGGAGCGGGTGATAATTTTCTGAGCAAGCCAATATATTGGCTGTATATGAATAATGCCATGGATGGGAATCCTGTTGGAATATTCAAACAGATGAGATGGTCGGCATATCCAAACGGTACATGGGCGGCTTGCTTGAAATTGTTTTCCGACGATGGCGCATACTTTAAAGCGGGCGTTTACCAGATAAATAGCGATGAAATAGATTCCATGCATAAGCATGGTATGGATATGAGTTTTTCAAACGCTCTTGGTGTAAATGCAACATTTGAGGCAGGTTGGGATATAAACCACGACGATAGTGGCAAGTCTCCCGGAAATATATCTGCGGGGTTCGCTGCAGACTGGTACAATGCGGTGCATAACGATAATCCATATGCGTCGTCTCCGTTTAACTGCACAATGTATCTTCAGGCCGACTATATGATATACAATATGGGATTTCATCCCGATTCCGATAGGCCTGATTATATACAGCGTTCTCCAGACCAGAAATACAGAGATTTGAGGGGAGTAGTCTTGTGGGGAGTAGTGCAGTATGATCCTTATGAGAATCTTGCGGAAATGCCTATATTTATAAACGGGGGCATACTCTTAAATGGGCTTGTTCCATATAGGAAGGACGATGTCATCTGTTTTGGAGCTGCGTATGGAAAGTTCTCAAACAGGCTTTCAGATCCAATAGCGAGAGGTTCTTACGAGGTTGTCTTGGAGGCAAACTACAAGGTTCAGATAAACAGGTTTATGTATGTACAGCCTGACTTGCAGTATGTTATAAATCCGGCCGGAGGCAAGTATTCAGATGCCTTTGTAATTGGCATGCAATTTGGAATAAACCTTTAATTGCATAAAAAAAGGCGGCTAAAAGCCGCCTTTTCTTATATTACCGAGTAGATTTTTATTTCAGTTCAAAACTTTTTGAAGCCTTGAAAGAAAGAGCTTTCTTTGCGGGAATGCTTATCTTTTCTTTGGTAAGGGGGTTTATTCCTGTTCTTGCGGCTCTGTCTTTTACGCTGAAAGTGCCAAATCCTACAAGGGAAACCTTTCCGGATTTTACTATGGCGCTTTTTAGCGTATCTATTACGTCGTCAAATACGCGGGCAGTTTCAGCCGCGCTGTATTCACCGTGTTTTGCAAGCTGCTGCTGCAGCATTTCTATAATTTCTTGTTTATTCATAGTAGTGAAATATTTTTTCTTAACCTATTATCGGTTTCGGAGGGTAGTATTCAAGAAATAAATTAGCCGTTCTTGCGTGGAAGGAGACTTTTTGCAGATAAGGCGCGCGCCCTCCTAAAGGCGTAAGACAATATTTTCTTTGCCATATTTTTTGTTTTCGGCTGGTTTTTCGTTGAATGCGCTATTTGCTTTTTATCGGGCAATCTTTAATCTTTTGCGATACAAACGCCGCTTTTTGTATTTTTTATTTGCAATAATTTATAAAAAGCGTAAAATTCCAAACCAGCTAAAAAAAAAGAAATATTTACAACATACGGGAATATGTAGCTATGAACAATAAACTATGCTGTTGGCTGATGATTTTGTCCTTTCCTATCTTGCTCTTTTCGGCAGCGCTGACCCAGTCCAACGTAACGGGCTATTGGGCGTTTAACCAGGGAGGCATATCCAATATAGGATGGATAAGCACGGAGTATCTTACTGTCGACGCTGAATCGAGGATAAATCCGTCCTCATGGGACGTTTCACCGTCGGGTTCGGAGGTTCTCGGAAAAGCTTTAGGATATTCTGCGGAGCAATATATGGTTGGCATCAGCGGGGATATCCATCTTGCCGGAATTTACAACGGTCCTACGTCGGGGGAATTCGGCGGATACGATACTTCTTTAGCCAAAAAATGGGAGATATATCAAGATGTCAGCAATTCCACGCTTACCATAGACAACATAACATCGACATTGCCCTCCGGGGGGAACAACGAGCTGATAATCAGGAATAAGGCGACGGGCAGCAATTTTTCCGTACAGGTTGGTGAAATGCATATTTCCGGCGGGAATAAAGTTTCTCTCGGAACCGTATCGGGTGGGTGCTTTATTGAAAATTTTACTTTGGGAGATTCCGCAGCAGGGGGAAGTGTAAACGTTTCGGGCGGAAGTACTATAGATATAAGGGCGGCAAACATCGCCAGTTACGTTGACGAAATAAACATCAGTGGAGGAACCGTCAACATTTACAAAGGCCTTTCCAACGATACATCGACATATACGGACTGCAGCGCGGATTTTTCAAAAGCGTCACTCAATATAAGCGGAAGCGGAAACAGGGGCGTTCTTCGTTTCGGATCCAGTTCTTCTGATAAGATGGCGGGAGATTTCCTCTTGGGAGACATATCCATAGAATCGGGCAGCGATCTTGGAATGGCTGTATATTCCTCTAAGAATGTGTCGTTTGGCAATGTGGTTGCCGATGGAACATCTACATTTACCTTATATGCAGGCAACTTTACGGTGGGGGATGTTGTACATTCCGCAAAGACGTCGTGGTTTATCGGAAAAAATACTCTAGGTAATGGAGTGGAGACTACCACATTTTCCGGCTCAAAATTAATTCTTGCCGGAACCGATGCGGACAATCTGGCCGAAATGAGCGTTTATACCCGCTACTTAAATTCTTCTTCGCTGCAAAATGTGGAGATTTCAAACGGAACCCTTGCTTTCTTCGGGGGGGCATACGACAACGGAGCGGGCACCGAGTATTACGGTTTTGACTTGGATCTGCAAAATGCAACCGTAAAACTTTCCGGTAAAACCAAGCTGCAATACGGATATGCTTGGAACAATACGATGGACGGCGTCGCTAGAATCGGCGATTTGGTGCTTGATTGCGACGGCATGGACAGCGAATGGCTTATCTATTCTTCCCAAAGCATCTGTATGTATATAAACAGCATCTCTTCCGAGACTCAGGGCGGCTCCGGCAGCGTATTAGAGTGGAAATTTAACAACAAAAATGTTTATGTCCAAAATGATGCAGAAATTGCCGTTGAGACATTCTTACTGTATGGGCAGTTGCACGTTCTTGGCAATTATTTGAACGGCTTTGACGGGGAGAGTCTCATGCACTACCAGAATAGCGGCAACGGAAATTTTTATGTGACAGGGACGTTTGAGACGAAAGGAACTTTTGCCGTTTGCTTTGACGCCGCTTTTACATCGACAAAAACTATCATGAATGTTGGAGGCATAGTAGGCGGTACATCCGGATCTAAGATAACCACGGGGTATAATTACGAGGCATACTCTAACAATACGGGTGTCTCTATAATAGCCTTAACAGGGGCCGGCAGTTATAGTACGACAACCGCGCTTGTAGATTTTAGTGCGGGAGCAAACCCGACGGAGTTGGCATTGAATGGAGCTTTAGGAATAAATAAGACCGGAGAAGGAGTTCAGTATTTGCGCGGCGAGAATATGTACAGAGGCAATACAACAGTTTCTGCTGGAGAGCTCTATATAAATGCGTCGGGCAGCGGCAACAGTGCAGGTTGGGGCATAGGTGCAGTTTCTCTTACCGGAGGCAAGTTTGGTGCAGTTGGCGCAAGCGGCAATATAGGCAAGATTGTTGCGACAGATTTGACATGGTCCAACTCTGCGATGATAGCAGTAGATTTTGCCGCCGACGGCACGAGCGATTTAATAAGCCTTAGCGGAAACTTCTTAAAGGCAGAGGGAGATGCGGAGGGGCAGTACATGTTTGATTTCAGCGGTGTATTTGCTGCGGAGGAGACTAAGTACCAGATAATGAGTTGGGAATCGGATTCTACAGTAGAAT
>CALXQW010000011.1 GCA_944390805.1 uncultured Opitutales bacterium
TGCTTGTTGAAATCTGAATGGTATGAATGTCCGGCGACAATTCTCTTTATGTGCTTGAAATTGCCAACATAGTATTTGCTGTCTTTATCGAAGAAATTCTTTATTATTTCCTCCGGACGCGACTGCATAGGAACAACTCCGTAGTGGTGTCCTTTGTAAGACGGAGGCTTTCTTCCGTAAAGACTCTCTAAATTTGCAGCTTCTCCAAGATAGGCGTTTACTGAATCAAGATTTTTTTCTTCAAGAGCCCTGTCTAACTCTTTGTGCATCTTGTATATATTCTCAAGATACCATGGCGATCCTTCCTGCTTGTTGTAATCCCAACGCCATTGAGGCTCATTTATGGGGCTTATGTAGCGGATGTTGTATCCTGCGTCCACAAAATGTTTTGCTACACCGGCAAGATAGTCGGCAAATTTGCCGTAGCAATCGTCTTTGAGATTTGCGGAGAAGTCTTTTGTGCCCTTTGCGTATCCCAATCCGTTCTTTGTGTATTGAACGGGTGGAGTGTTTGAAAAAAGCAGAAAATTGTCCACTCCGTATTCCTTCGCTTTTTTCATGAAATATTGTTGGCCGGAACATTTCCCCCAATCGAAATTTCTTCCGTCTTTTGTCAGGTATGATTCGGATCGGTTTTGGAATGGAATTATATCTGCGCCGTCTTGCTCAAGCGTTCCTCCGCCAAGGTTTATTCTCCATTGGCTTAGGCCTATGCCTTCAGGATTCCCGTCGGCGCCCAATTTATTCGAGAACAACCAACGAGACAAATACTCTTTTTGTTGCTCATCAAAGTACTGCCCTACAAAATTACCGCTCCATGCATCTGATGCGGCAAAGAACTCCATTGTCTGAAATGTGGAGTTTGGGTCTATAGATACTTGCAGCGAATTTCCCTCTGCAGCATGCAGCGCAACTTTTATAGAAAACAAAAAAATGCACGTGCTAATATAACGAAAAATTATCCGACTTAAGTTGCTATTTAAGTTTAACATATATAATATATCCTTTTCCCCTTTGTTTAATTTGCCCATCTCTACAAAATGATATTTTAATTAATAATTTTGAAGGGGGAGTATGTCAAACTTTTAACTATGGGAATTTTTGTTTGATTATTGTTTGTAAGGTTTTTCATAATGTGTGATATGAAAATTGTAAGAATTATAGCGGCAATAATTGCGCTTTTTGCGCTTGCATCATGCACCACTACCGACGAGCACGGCGTAACAATAAGCAAGGGAATGTTTGTTGACGCGCAGATAAACACTTGCGACGTTCTTAATTCCTAATTTCTCAATGGGGAAGGGTGCGGGGCTTTTTTGCTTGCCAGAAGGGCCATACCTTTTTTTTATCTAACGGATTTATATTTTACAGGAGACAAATTGTGAGCAATCCACTTATAATGTTCGGCTTTCCTAAGGGCAGCCTTGAAGAATCCACCAAAGCGCTTTTTGCCAAGGCTGGATGGAATATAACCACGAGTTCTCGCTCGTACAAGCCGTCTATAGACGACGATGAACTCGACGGGCGTTTTGTGCGCGCGCAGGAGATAAGTAGATACGTAGAGCAGGGGTTCTTCGATTGCGGGCTTACCGGGTACGACTGGATTTTGGAGAACGACAGCGATGTTGTGGAGGTGTGCGATCTTATTTACAGCAAGGCCACCACGCTTAAGTCAAAATGGGTGCTTTGCGTCAAGGACGATTCCCCCATCAAGACCGTTAAGGATTTGGAGGGCAAGCGCATAGCAACAGAGCTTGTCAACGTGACCAAGAAATTTTTGGCAGAGAAGGGTGTAAATGCCGAGGTTGAGTTCTCGTGGGGTGCCACGGAAGTTAAGGTGCCGGATTTAGTTGATGCTATTGCAGATATTACCGAGACGGGGTCATCCATACGCGCCAACAATCTGCGCATAATAGACACCATGATGTACACGAACACCAAGCTGATAGCCAATAAGGCGTCTTGGGAGAATCCAGATAAGCGCAGGAAGATAGAGAATATTGCGCTCATGTTGCGTTCTGCGCTTGATGCGGCGCACAAGGTTGGCTTGAAGATGAATTTGCCCAAGGCTAATCTAACCCGCATAATATCGAGCCTTCCAGCATTGAGGAAGCCTACGGTATCACAGCTTTCGGATCCGGCATGGGTTGCTATAGAGACCATAGTAGACGAGAAGGCCGTCAGGGAGCTTGTTCCAATGCTCAAGGCAAACGAGGCCGAGGGCATAGTTGAATATCCACTCAACAAAATCATTGCTTAAGTCGGCAAAAAAGTGTTGAGTTTTTGATTTTCTGATACATTCTACATGCTTTTAACTTTTAAACAAATCCAATTATGCCAAGAGAAACTGTAATAATAGAGTGCACGGAAGCCCGCAAAGAGGGCAAGAGACCGTCTAGATACATGACAACGCGCAATCCGCGCCAGCAGACAGAGAAGGTTGAAAAGATGAAGTACAATCCTTCGCTCAGGCGCCGTACGCTGCACAGGGAAATTAAGAAATAAGAAATTTTTCCTATAGATTTTAAGCCAAGCCCGGAGATTCGGGCTTGGCTTTTTTTGCGGGCGCGCCACTTGGCAAGATTTCGGACAAACCGCACATAGTTTTTACTGAGGAGATTTTTTTCAAAAATTTTTAAAAATGGTTTGGAAAAAAAATAGAGGCTGCTATATCCGTATCTAAAATGGCCTATGAATTTTCAGGCATGCTTTCGAGCGCGCCGTTTGCGTGGACGGCTGCGGCGCTGTGCTTTGTATTCGCGCTTGTTGCGGTATTATTTTTGATTTTCAAGATAAGGGAGCTTGCGTCGGTAAGGATATCTGATTGTATCCGCGCGGAAACTATAGGGCGGTTGAATTCCGACCTGGATAAAACATCGGCAAGGCTTGCAATTTCAGAGGACTCCAACAGCCAGTTAAAGGCAAAGCTTGCAGCTGCTCAGGAACGTGAAAATGCGTTAAAGGAGAGGTTGGAGCTACAGGCGCTCGAAGCGGAAAAAATGCGCGGCAAGATGGCGGCTGATTTTGAGAACTTGTCGAACCGGATATTTTCAGCCGCGGGCACGAAACTATCTGCTTCAAACAGAGAGCAGATGGATCTTGTACTTGGGCCGCTGAAGGAGAATCTTAGAAATTTTGAGCTTAAGGTTGACGAGTTGAACCGCACCCAAGAGGCAAAGAATGCCGGTCTGGCCGAGCATATCAATATGCTTGGGCAGATGAGCCTTAAGATAGGCAAAGACGCGGAGAATCTTGCCGCGGCGCTTACAGGCAGAAACAAGACGGCAGGAAATTGGGGAGAACTTGTGCTTTCCGAGATTCTCGAAGCCTGCGGTTTGACGGAGGGTAGGGAGTTTTCCGTACAGAAGACATCGGATTCAGAATCCGGCAGGCTTATTCCTGACGTAATTGTAAATCTGCCTGATTCCAGAAGAATAATAATAGACTCAAAGGTTTCCCTTGTAAATTACGAGAGGTATTGCTCATCGGATTCGCCTGAGCTTGCAGTACGCAGGGAAACGGCGCTTAAGGCTTTTATGAGGTCTGCCAAGGAGCGCATAGACGAGCTATCTGCAAAGGATTACTCATCGCAGTGTGTAGATGGGGTTTCTCCGGATTTCGTAATGCTGTTTATGCCGATAGAATCGGCCTTCAGGTTGATGGTTCAGACTGAGCCTAACATATGCTTGTACGCATTTAAAAAGAAGATTGTGATAGTTTCCCCCACAACATTGTTGGCTGCGCTTAAGACTGTGGAGAGCTTATGGAGGGTTGACAGGCAGTCTAAGAACTCCCGCGAGATTGCGCGCCTTGGCGGGGTATTGTACGATAAGATAAAGGTATTTTGCGACAAGTTCATGCGTTTGGGCAAGGGCATAAAGGATTTGGACGTGCAGTATGCCGAGGCCATGAAGACACTTTCTTCAGGCCGAGGAAATGTGATACGCGCGGCGGAGAATCTGCGCGAGCTTGGTTCTCCGGTAAAAAGCCCCATAAACGACGCTCTTGTAGAAGACGCCATGGAGGAGGCATCGCATGATGGTTCCGAAAGCGATGGAGTTTTCTTTGATAAGGATAAATAAGAAACGGAATTATTTTATGGAAAAGAAAAACAGACCCGAATGGGTTCCGGAAGACGCAAGCGACGAGTTTTTTACTACGGAAGTAAAGAAAGGGATAAACCCCGAAGACTTCAAAATGCAGGGAACCGGCGCCATGCGCGACTATCTTAAAAATATAGCGCGCCGCCGCGCTAAGGTGCTTTCTCTTGAGGATTACAAGAAAGGTGTTTTGGAGTGCGATAAAACCGTTTTGGCGCGTGCCATAACGCTTATAGAAAGCAATTCTCCGGCGCATATGGGCAAGGCTCAGGAGCTTGTCGGGCAGATACTGCCATATACAGGGAAATCTTTCAGAATAGGTATAACTGGGGTTCCCGGGGCGGGGAAATCAACTTTCATAGAGGCTCTTGGCACAATACTTTGCGATATGGGCCACAGGGTTGCTGTATTGGCGGTTGACCCGTCTAGTTCGGTATCTGGCGGGAGCATACTTGGCGACAAAACCAGAATGGAGAACCTATCGCGCAACAAGAATGCATTTATCAGGCCGTCGCCTTCGGGCGGAGTGTTGGGCGGTGTGGCGCGCAAGAGCAGAGAGACTATGCTTCTTTGCGAGGCTGCCGGATACGATATAATTTTGATAGAGACGGTAGGAGTTGGCCAGAGCGAGGTTACAGTAAGGTCTATGTCGGACTTTTTCCTTTTGATTCAGCTTGCCGCCCAGGGCGATGAATTGCAGGGCATAAAGAAGGGAGTAATAGAGCTTGCCGACGCCATACTTGTAAACAAGTGCGACGGCAACATGGTTGAGCGTTCCAGAATGCGTCGGGCGGAGCTTTCAGGGGTATTGCATTATCTTAAAAGTCCAACGCCAGACTGGTCTCCTTTTTGCGATGTCTGCTCTGCGGAAACAGGGCTTGGAATTAAAGAGGCTTGGGAGAAGCTTTGGGCGTTTAAGGAAAAGCAGACGGCCCTTGGACATTTTCAGAAGCGTCGAAATGCCCAGAAGAAGGAATGGTTGTATTCTGTCTTGAACGACGAAGTTCTGCGCGATTTCTACTCCGACAAGAAGGTATCTGCCATGATGGAAGGGGTTTTGGCTGATGTGGAAAGTTCAAAGCTTCCTGTTACATCGGCGGTAAAGATGCTGCTTGCAGCGCGCGGCATAAGCGCAGTGGAAGAGTAGGCGGAATGTTGCGGCTTTAATGGAAAGCCGCAATGTACATATATGCAGTGCCTTTCCTTATGGACGGGAAAACTAAAGATGCGGATATTTCCGCCTTCAAGAAAGATCTGGAGGCGTTTGGTCTTTATTTGCAGCTTGAGCTTGGGCGTGGTAAGAATACGCGCCTGAGCTATGTTGGGGATATGAAGCTCTTTGCAAGGTTTCTTGCTCGATTAGGAGTCTCCGGTTTTGGACAGGTGGAAAAGAGGCATGTTGCGGAGTGGATAGAGTCGGTCTCGTCGGATACAAAGGCGGGAACGCAGTCTCGCAAGCTGAGTTCCGTCAGGGCTTTTTCGGAGTTTATGATGGACGAGAAAATCTGGACGGAAGACTTTTCAAAGGCTGTTGCAAGGCCCAAATTGCGTCGTCCGATACCGTCGGCGCTATCCATTTCAGAGGTCGATTCCCTTTTGAATAGTCCGCAGGGCGACGGGTTTTTGGCTGTGCGCGACAGAGCCATGCTTGAACTTATGTATTCCAGTGGTCTGCGCGTAAGCGAGCTGTGTTCCTTAAAGCTTTCCGACATAGATTTCGACGAAGGTTTTATCCGCGTGCGCGGCAAGGGCGACAAGACCCGTCTTGTGCCAATGGGGCGTTCCGCCCGCGATGCCGTGCTTAAGTACAGGGATATCCTTCCCAAATGCGTAAAGAAGATCAAGGGAGCAGAGCTTTTTCTAACTGCCCGCGGGCGCAAGCTTTCCAGAAAAACTTTCTGGTTTAATATAAAGAAGTATGCGCGTCCGCTCGGTTTGGAGGACAGGGTAAAGCCACACATATTAAGGCACAGTTTTGCGACACATCTTTTGCAGAACGGCGCAAACCTCATGGCGATAAGGGAGATGCTTGGTCATAGCGATCTTTCCACAACACAAATATATACAAAACTGGCAAACGGAACTCTATTTTCGGAGCATGCGTTGCGCCATCCGAGAGCCTCTATGAAGTTTTCTTTTGGCGATAGAAGCTCATAAGATTCTTGCCAGCCGAGCTTCTCTTTTAAGATATTTTTTTTGACAGAAATTTATGCCCGGCTTTGTTTTCTGATCTTTGCGCGCCTATTTTTTGCAAGCGCATGGTTATTTATCATATTTTTTAGAATTTTACCTTTTGTCTATGTTGATGCTTAGGTAGAATTTTTTTAATAGGGTAGGGAAAGGCAAGCATGACTTACTCTTTTGTTTTGTCCGAAAGTTTGACAACGCAAAAAAATGATGTTTTTATTTTTCCCGTGTTTGATAACTTAAAGATTTTTCTACTTGTTGCTGCGATGTTTGTCGCGCTTTCTGATTATGTATTTGCGCAGGAATCTAAACAGGCTGATGCGCAGTCTGAAAGTGCTATTGCCTCTTTGCCGGAAAAGGGGAGCGCAGAGCTTGAGAAATGGTCAAAGATATTGCTGGACTGTCTGGACTACAACTGCTCGTGCATGAGCTTAATTAGCTCCGCAGACTATTCTAAGATTAGAACCTATGCCGCCGCAAAAAAACCAAATGCGCGTGCTCTTTTTTCCATGGGGGTATGCCTGTTAAAAGGTCATTTTTCCGAGCGTAACACCGCGCATGCCGCAGATTATTTTGCACAGGGCGCCTCTATGGGAGATGCATTTTGCTCTTATGCTTTGGCTATGTGCCTGCAAGACGGCATTGGAATTGCCAAAGACGAGGGCAAGGCTTTTGAGTTTTACCGGTCAGCAGCAGATAATGGGCTTTCTAATGCGCAGAATGCATTGGGGGTATGCTATTTAAAGGGTATAGGCGTTCGGGCAGATCAGGCAAAGGCGATGGAACTCTTTAATAGCGCGGTTTCTGCTGGCAATGTGCGAGCAAAGATCTCCTTGGCAAACTGTTTGATTGCTGGGGTGGGCGGAGAAAAAGACACGGCAAAAGCATTGGAACTTTTCTCTCAGGCTGCAAAAGCAGGAAGTTCTATTGCAAAGTATTCAATGGGACTTTTTTTCGAGAAGGGTGTGGGGGGAAATATAGATTATGCGAAGGCATTCTCCTATTATAAAGAGTCTGCAGATGCGGGCTATGCGCAGGCTATGTCGGCAATAGGAACATGCTACCTTAAGGGGATAGGGGTGTCCGTAGATTATGCGGCCGGCGCAAAATGGATAGAGAAGGCGGCCCTTGAAGGCGACGCGGAAGCCCAGAACAACTATGGGCTTTGCCTTGCAAACGGGATAGGCGTTTCGCAAAATCCGTCTCTTGCAGTTTTCTGGTATTTGAAATCTGCGGCGCAGGGCTATGCTATAGCGCAGAACAATCTTGCAGAGTGTTATTTTTCCGGAGTGGGAACGGCGGTTGATTACGGGGAAGCCGTCAAATGGTACAGGCGTGCCGCATGGCAGGGAAATGTTGCAGCGCAAAGTTCCCTTGGGTATTGTTATCTCAGCGCAACTGGCGTGGAAAAAAGTTATGAAAATGCCGTCAAATGGCTAAAGAAAGCGGCTGAAAAAGAAGATATAGCAGCAATGAGCAATCTTGGCACATGCTATCTTGAAGGGTACGGTGTGGAAAAAAACTATGCAAAAGCCGTAGAGTTGCTATCCAAAGCAGCTTCCGCAGACGACGCTCAAGCTCTTGGAAATCTTGGCGCGTGCTACTACATGGGGTTGGGTGTTGAAAAGAATGAATTTAAGGGCAAAGCCCTGATAAAGAAAGCCGCAGACCTCGGCAACGACGAGGCAAAAAGAGCCCTGCGCAGAATAAACGGATACAACTGACATTTGCTTTTTACAAATAAAGGCACGCTTGGCGCAATCTTGCGCGTGGGGGGCGGGCTTGGCATCTTTTGCCGTCTGATTGAGAGTGCCAAGTTTTAAGAGGCGGCTTTTATAAAATTGGGCGGGCTTTTTAAAATTGACACTTTTCGCTAATTGCAAATCCTTTTCGGGTATTTATTTTTTTAAGATGAGCCAAATAGACAAATCATATAATCCCTCCGAAGTGGAGGACAAATGGTACGCACGCTGGTTGGCCGACGGATGCTTCAAGCCTTCGGCCGACGCCTCAAAAGAGGCGTACAGCATAGTAATTCCGCCGCCGAACGTAACGGGCGTGCTTACCATGGGCCATGTCTTAAATAATACCATTCAGGATATTTTGATAAGGCGCGCGCGCCAGGAGGGCAAATCTGCCGTGTGGATTCCGGGGACGGACCATGCGGGCGTTGCAACGCAGACAAAGGTAAACGCCGTTTTGCGTTCCGAAGGAACCTCCGCCGCAAAGCTTGGCCGCGAACGCTTTTTGGAGAGGGCTCGCAAGTGGCGCGACGACCACGGCGGAATAATAATAGAGCAGCTGAAGAAGCTTGGAGCCTCGTGCGATTGGTCCCGTCTGGTGCACACTCTCGACGACGACTACTCAAAAGCTGTTCTTACCGCATTTGTAAAATTGTTTAAAGAGGGGCGCATATACAGGGGCAAGCGCATGGTAAACTGGTGCCCTGTAAATCTTACCGCCCTTTCCGACGAGGAAGTAATAATGACTCCCACAAAGAGCAAGCTTTACAAGATGCGCTACGAGCTTGCCGACGAGCCAGGAAAATTTCTCGAAATTTCCACCACTCGTCCAGAGACAATAATGGGAGATAGCGCCGTTGCGGTAAATCCGGCAGATCCGCGTTATTCTCATCTTATCGGAAAGAAGATAATAAGGCCTTTCCCGAGGAAGGAAATTCCGATAATAGGAGACTCGTATGTAGACATGAAGTTCGGCACAGGAGTGCTTAAGGTAACCCCTGCGCATGACGCGGCCGACTTTGAGATAGGCCAGAGGCACAATCTTGAGGTTATAGACGTCATGAATCCCGACGGTACCATGAACGCTCTTGCCGGGCCGGAATTTGAGGGGCTCGACAGGTTTGAGGCGCGCAAGAAGGCGGTGGATATGCTCGATAAGATGGGGCTTCTTGTAAAGATAGAGGATTACGAGAACAACATAGGCATATCCGAGCGTGGACAGGTGCCGATAGAGCCGCGCTTGTCCGACCAGTGGTTCTTGCGCTATCCGAAGGTTGAAGAGGCTAAGGACGCCGTCTCAAAGGGGCTGATAAAGTTTTGGCCGCAGCGTTGGGAGAAGGTGTATTTGCACTGGCTCGACAATATCCGCGACTGGTGCATAAGCCGCCAGATATGGTGGGGGCACCGCATACCTGTTTGGTACAGGAAGGGTGTTGAGAATCCGGATATAAATAATCCTAAGGAGGTTTACGTTGGAGTTGAGCCTCCGCCGGATCCGGAGAACTGGAATCAGGATGAGGACTCTCTTGACACTTGGGCAAGCTCTTGGCTATGGCCGTTTGCAACCATGGGTTGGCCGGATAAGGAAGCTATGGAAAAGAACGGGCTTTCCCGTTTCTATCCTACGAGCGATCTGGTCACCGGGCCGGATATCATATTCTTCTGGGTGGCCAGAATGATAATGGCTGGAATGGAGTTCATGGAGGGAAGCGAGAAGGACAAAATTCCATTTAAGAATGTATATTTTACGGGCATAATACGCGACATGCAAGGGCGCAAGATGTCTAAGAGCTTGGGAAATTCTCCTGATCCATTGGACATTATAGCGCGTTTTGGAGCCGACGGATTGCGCTTTGGCGTGATGAACTGCGCTCCGCAAGGGCAGGATATTCTCTTCAGCGAAGAGCGCGTGCAGCTGGGTAGAAACTTCTGCAACAAGTTGTGGAACGCATGCAGATTCCGCCAGATGTCGGGTGAGATTGCAGACAATACCTCCCTTGAGAAGATAATTTCGCGCATGGATTTCTCCAAGCTCGATTCAGACGACCACGCATTGCTTGCATCTCTTGAGAAAGCCGCGCGAGCGGTTGAGAAAGACTACGCCTCCTACCAGTTCAACTCCATAACGCAGACGCTTTACGCATTCTTCTGGACGGATTTCTGCGACTGGTATCTTGAGGTTTCCAAAGCGAGAATGTCAGACGAGTCCGCCAAGCAGACTGTTCTTGCCGTGCAGGATTTGGCAATCAGGCAGACACTCTTGCTGTTGCATCCGTTCATGCCATTCATAACTGAGGAGTTGTGGCATTCAATGGGCTATGCGAAGTCGGAATCGGAGCACATACAAGATGTTTCTCCTGACTTTTCCAGCACGCTTGCTTCGTGCGGCCTTAAGATAGACCAGCTTGCGCTTGAGACCACAGCCAAGATGCAGGAGTTTGTCTCTGCTACGCGCGCACTTAAAGCGCAGTATAAGCTCGGCACAAAGCGCGATAGCAAAATCTCCCTGCTTGCCTCGGGCGATGGCGCGCGCATACTTTCGGAAAATCTTGAAAAGCTCAAGAAGCTTGTTGGCGCGCAGAGCATAGAGGCGGTTTCTGCGGCTCCGGATTCCCCCGCTGCAATAACCCCGCTTGGTACGGTCTATCTCGATCTTTCAGGAGCGATAGACGCCGAGGCTGAAAAGAAAAAGATAGGCAAGGAGCGCGAAAAAATGCTCTCGCTTATAGCCTCCACCAAGGCGAGGCTCTCTAACGAGGCGTTTGTCTCAAAGGCTCCAGCGGCGGTTATAGAAGGGGCAAAAAAGCAGCTTGCCATCTACGAGGAAAAACTTGCAGAGATGGACCGCATATTAAAGCAGCTCTAAGCTTTATTTTCTTAAGACAGCCAAATTTTTCTCTTATTTTTTCAATATGTTTTCGCGCGGAGGGCAAAGAGCTTTCCGCGCGTTTTTTTACTTCTTTTTTTGGTATATTCTTAGGTTCTTTAATTTGGTGGGGAAACTTAAGAAGAAAGGTTTTTACAAAGAAATTTAGACAAAAAATCCCTACGGACAAAGTCTCGTAGGGATTTTTTCCTATAAGGGCATGATGATGCTGTATATCAGTCTACCCGTTGAATCTCAACAATCTTTATGCCGAAGGGCTCGAGCGATACGCCAAAGCGGTTATTATTTATAGCAACATCTTTTGAAGATATGTTTTTCCAGCCCAGTACTGAAGCGTCGATTTTTATCTGTGTATCGAGCTTGTGAGCGCTGCTGTTTAGAATTATTGCAAATAGTTTTTTGCCGTCTTTTGAAACTGCGCACAGATAGTCGGCATTGGGTGATGAAGTTTCAAGAAGGCCCTGCTTTATTATTATGTTTGCCTCTTGCCCAAGCACCTTGCCGGGCTTGAAACCGAAACATTTCTGCGGGCCGACTTTCGGGGTGAAGAATCCGCGCGGGAAATATATCTTTCCGCCGGAGCGCATTTGCGCTTCTGAGAGCAGATAGTCTGTTATCCAGCCTATCTGCCACCAAACGTGGTTGGGGAAGTCCAGCTTGCGGTCGAAGTTTGCCCAGTAATAAGAATACACCTGTTGCGGGCTTACAAAACAGTCTTTGGCAAGCGCAGCGTGGCGCGCCATGTCGAGAAATATCTTATCTTTTGTAATATCATAAATTCTTACAAAATATCCGGCATGTGTGGCCAAATTTATAGGCCCGCCACCTCGTGCCGAACCCATAGCGCCGCCATGCTCAAAACTCAGGCCAACCTGGCTGAGCTGCCACTCTTCCACAGGATTTCCATGGTATATGCGCGGAGCTCTGCTGTCTATGGGGTGAGTGTAAACGCTGAAAGTGTAGAGCCTTGCAGCCTTGACTGCGGCGTCGAGGTATTTCTTCTTGCCGGTAAGCTCATACATGTCAAGAAGCCCTTGCCCAACTTGGGCGGTGGCGAAGTCGTTCACAAAACGGTGGTCTCCGCATACGCCTATGAAATGTGCGGGATTTACAGCGTTTTCTATAATCCAGTCTGCGCCACGTTCGGCGGCATCGAGATATTTTTTGTCGCCAAGTATGCGGTAGGCAACATACATGCCGTAGAAGGTTGGACGCAAATCTTTTATGTCTTTAAATACGGGGTTGCGGGTGTTGGTGTCGTAGGCAACTTCCCATGAGCCGTCGGGCTTTTGCCATTCCAAAAGCCTGTCGGCTCCAAGGCGAAGAAGCTCTTTTATCTCGCGGTCTTCCGGCTCAAAGAGCATTATGTTGCCAAGGTCTATTATGGTGTAGTAGGTCAGGCCTATGGGCTCGTAATGGTCGTGGTACTCCTCTATAAACCTGTTTTGTGAACATATGAAATATTGCCCGCGCGCGGCCCCCTTGAAAAATCCTTCGGAGGTGTCCTGCTGGGCAAATTTGAAATTGCGCATGTATTGCAGGCGCCTGTTTTTTACATCGTTATCTCCAGAGGTAAATCCAAGCATCCATGCGGCGCCTATGTCGGTATTTTTCATCTCGCCGCGCTTGCCTATCTTTGGAGAGAATCCCTGGGCACCTATCTTCTTGCCCTCGTAATCTACCACCTTCCAGTAGGATTCGGAATCGTTCATTATGTAGGAGCGCATATTTAAAATGCGCTCGGAAAGCGATACTTTTGCGTCTTTCAAAGAGAGGGTATCTCCAAGTTTATATATGTCTTCAACCGCGTGTTTGTATATGTCGAAATACCCTTCGCTTCCAAGAGTATAGCGCAGCTTAAATGCACGGGTTTGCCCGGCATCGGTAAGAGAATCAACCTGCCCGAGAACAGGATAGTACGCAGTTGGGGAAAGCCTGCCAGAACGTGTCATGTGAGAAAGCCCAACCTTCCATGCGGAATGAGCAGGCTTGTCCTTCGGATACGGATCTCTGGCTTGTCCAGGCTCTACGATGACCCCCAAAGATACTCCGCTGCGGCTTTCAAGTATTGATGCCATTGTAGTTGTGGTATCGTCGCGGGTTATTACGGGATATTCGGGCAGCCCCTGTGCGTAGACATACGCATGCACAAAATTCTTATTTATGCCATCTCCCTGAAACCAACCGGGAACTATTCCCCAAGAAAGATCTTCCTCTTTTAGTTCGGCAAGGTCGGGCGAGGATACACTGTAATAGGCTTTGTCGTTAGGAGTGAATTTTGTCTCCACTAAGATATCTCTTGGGTTGTTTTTATCCAAGCTCCAGGTTGCCTCAAATAGGCCGTATGCGGTGTTTCTGGAGAAGATAAGCTTGCCGTCGGCCGTCTTGGAGACATTGTCGGGCCAGAAGCTTATGGACTCTCCAGCTCTATTCATGGCAACGGGGCTTGTTGCGCTATTGTATCTTTTTATACAGTATACAAAGTTCTTCTCCGGGAAATCTACAATTTTTCCATCGGATATAACCTCTGTGCCGTTTTCGGAATCTGGGCGTTCTTTGGATTTTATAAGGGTGTACATGCCTGACGGCGTACCGAAGCTCTTGCCGTTTAAGGAAAATTCTCCAAGCTCCCAACCTCTTTTGCCCTTGTGCCAAACAAGGGAAATTTCTCCGTTTTCCAAAGATACTTTACTGCTTTCTAAAACGCACTTTGCCTCTTTATTTGCGCAGCCGCTAAATAGCGCAGCAAAAAATGTAAATACCAATAATGTTTTTATCTTCATTAACTTCCTCCGCGTTAAAATTTCTCAAAAAAGACCAATTTCTTCAACAAAAAACGTCATTTTTTTATAACTGGCATTTTGTGTTCTTTATGAAATGTTTTTTGACTGTTATAGACTATGTTTTTTTGCCTAAAAAATATTGTGTTTTTTTTGCCAATAAAATTTCAACTGTTTCTTACGGCGGTATATTGTATGTTGTGTGAGGCTTAAAAAAGCTTGATTTGAAGGTTTGCATATTTGAGAATGCAGAAATTTAAAATCCATATACGGCCATTTGATGTATCAGATAGAAAATATTAGGAATTTTTGCATAATAGCGCATGTCGACCACGGCAAGACGACCTTGTCGGACAGGCTTCTTGAAGCCACCGGAACCATAGCCAAACGCGAGATGCAAGACCAGCTGTTAGACTCTATGGACTTGGAGCGCGAGCGCGGCATTACCATAAAGAGCCACCCTGTATCTATGCACTACGAGAGGGACGGCAAGAAATATCTTTTAAATCTGATAGACACCCCCGGACATGTTGACTTTTCCTATGAAGTTTCCCGTTCACTTGCCGCATGCGAAGGCGCTCTTCTGCTTGTAGACGCGGCTCAGGGTGTTGAGGCCCAGACCGTTGCCAATGCGCATCTTGCAAACGGGCAGGGGCTTGAGGTTATACCAGTTATAAATAAGGTAGATTTGCCCGGGGCGCATCCGGATTCCTGCAAGAAACAGATAGAGGACGTTTTGGCTATACCCGCAGAAAATGCCATTCTTGCAAGCGGGAAGACTGGAATAGGAATAGAGGAAATTCTAAATGCTGTGATAGACAGGGTTCCACCGCCTCGCTGGTCGGACCAGAAGCGCACGCGCGCGTTGGTGTTCGATTCTGTCTTCGACTCTTTCAAAGGCGTGATATGCTATGTTAGAGTTTTCTCCGGAGAAATAAAAGCCGGAGACGAGATAGAGATGATGGGCTCCGCCGTAAAGACAACAGTGAAAGAGGTTGGATATTTCAGCCCGAAGATGACTCCGTCTAAATCTCTCGAGGCCGGATACACGGGGTATATAGTTACAAACATCAGGGACGTTAGCGAGATTAAGATTGGCGATACCGTAACACATGCGTCGGCTCCGGCAGAGGAGATGCTTCCGGGGTATAAAGAGGTAAAGCCTATGGTGTTTGCGGGGATTTATCCGGTGGATACGTCGGAGTATGAAAAATTGAAAAGCTCGCTTGCAAGGCTGCAGATAAATGATTCCGCACTAAATTACCAGTCGGAAAATTCTGTTGCACTCGGATTTGGTTTCAGGTGCGGGTTCCTCGGGCTTTTGCATATGGAGATAGTTCAGGAGCGCCTTCGCAGAGAGTACGGTCTTGATATTATATCCACATATCCGAGCGTTGTCTACAAGGTGCTTACAACATCGGGAGAGACCATAGAGATAGATAATCCCGTCAAGCTGCCCGATCCGTCTGTGATAGACAAAATCTTTGAGCCAAAGATAAAGGCGTTTATACATATACCGAGCGATTCCATCGGCGATATGCTCGCGCTTGTTTCAGAGAAGCGAGGTTTTTGCTCGCAGACGGAAAATATAGATGAAACGAGGGTAATGCTAACATGCTCTCTGCCGCTCAACGAGATTCTGGTTGATTTCAACGACAAGCTAAAGAGCATAACGCGCGGCTACGGAAGCCTTGATTACGAGCTAGACTCTTACGAGGCTTCAGACCTTGTCAGGCTCGACATTCTAATAAACGGCGAGCAGATAGATGCGTTTTCGTCTATAGTGCACCGCGATAAGGCTGTTGGCAAGGGCAGGGCTCTCTGTTCGAAATTAAAGGAGATACTGCCAAGGCAGATGTTCAAGATAGCCATACAGGCGGCTGTGGGCGGCAGGATAGTTGCCAGGGAAGACTTAAGCTCTTTCCGCAAGGATGTAACCGCAAAGTGCTACGGCGGAGATATCACCAGAAAGAAGAAACTTCTCGAAAAGCAAAAAGAGGGAAAAAAGAAGATGAAGCAGATAGGAAAAGTGTCGATACCCCAGGAAGCTTTCATCAACGTTCTTAAATCAAACGCCTAAAAGCCATGTTCGGACTATTTTCAAAAAAACGCGACTCCCAAAAGCGCAAGGCGGCCAAGCAGCTACTTGATATGGCCGAAAAGGTATACAACTACCGCAGAGACGTCATTGCTCCAGACGACGCCCGCCAGTTGAGCATTTTGATAGACGAGCTAGACTCTTTAGTGCTGGACTCCAAAGTTGAGACAGCCCAGTTTGAGAAGGGTGCCGACAAGCTCGAGAAGCTCTTGCGCAGGTGCGGCGGCAGGATATATCCTCTTACGTCGTGGACGGACAATGTTGAAACCGTTATAGTTGCCGGCATACTTGCTCTTGGCGTGCGCAGTTTTTTCCTTCAGCCGTTTAAGATTCCGACAAACTCGATGTATCCGAGCTTTTACGGCATGACTCCGCAGGTTTACAAGAGTTCAGCCGAGGCTCCCAAGGGTTTTGAAAAGCTTGCCAGGCTGGCTCTCAAGGGAGCCGTAAATTACGAGACTATCTCTCCTGCCGACGGCGAGCTTTTTGCAGTTCTAAACGAGCCTGATAAAATGGCATTTTTTGGCAGCGTGTTTGCGTACGATACCGCAAACCGTAAATTGCTTGGCGTATGGCCAACTTCCAAGCGCGCATATAAATTTAGGATAAAGGCAAAAGACGGTTCTGTTAGGGATGTGTCTGTTGATGTTCCAATGGAGTTTCCGTTGGACGATGTTATACTTGAGACCTATTTTGGCGGGGAAGATTTGCGCAAGTTTGTGTCATCTCTGATGGACGGCGGCAGGAGGGTTGTAGATTTGGGAGGTGTTCCGGCAGTAAGTTTGGGAAAAATTTCCAAGGGCTCTCCGATTTTAAATTTCGATATACTTACCGGAGACATGCTTTTTGTTGACAGGTTCACATATAATTTTCGCGATCCAAAAGTTGGCGAGAGCATAGTTTTCCTCACAAAATATTGCGATGGATTGACCGCGCGTAACGGGGGCAAGCCTGACGACAAATACTATATCAAGCGCCTTGTGGGAATTGGCGGAGATGTTTTGGAAATAAAAGATTCCATTCTTTACAGGAACGGCTCTCCAATAACCGGAGCTGCAGCATTTTCAAAGAATGCAAAGAAGGTCGACGGCTACAAGGGATACCAGGCCGCCGGAGCTCTTGAGACTGGAGCAAAAGTTCGGGTTCCAGAGAACAATTATTACGCCATGGGAGACAACTCTTACAACAGTCTCGACAGCCGTTTTTGGGGATTTGTGCCACAGAAAGCTATGGTAGGCAAATCTATAGTCATATTTTACCCGTTTACAAATAGGTGGGGTGCAACACATTAATTTTGCAAAGCTTTTAAGTTTCTTTTGGGCCTTTGAAGTAAAAATCAGAGGCCTTTTTTATTGCTGAAATTTAATAGCTACTGAAATATTGGGAGAATATCATTTGTAGGGCGGATAATCCCAATATCTTAGATTCTTGCTACTGTGAAATTGTGTGGAATTTTTAATGGGCTTGACCTTTCCATATCTTTTAGGTTTCATGCTTATGAGACATACGCGTATGCTTCATACGTACATTTTCTTAATTTAAATACAGATTATATACATGAAAAGACTTCTGCTTTCTGTTATCTCATTTATTTTGGCATATGCCATATCGATAGCCCAGGAAGTTCCTGCGGAGACAACATTTAGGGAGGCTCCTCTTAAAAAGATACCAGTAAGAAGAACTCTGAGAGTTTCGGATTTTGGCGCAGTTCCAAACGACGGGAAGAACGATTTGCCCTCAATAGAAAAAGCGGTGGCTGCTGCTGTAAGAGCAGGAAAGGGCACTCTTCTTAAATTCGATAAAGGCAATTACGATTTGATTCAGGCAGACAAATCAAAGAAATTTCTTATCTATCTGAATAGTTCCGAAGGTCTTACAATAGATGGAGCAGGAGCCCATTTTACAGTGAGGTCTCCGCGCTGCGGATTCATGGATCTGAGGGCGTGCAAAGATACTATAATAAAGGATATGACGATAGATTACGATCCTATTCCGTGGACAGAGGGCGAGATTGTTGCAGTAGATATTCCCGGAAATAGCGTAGATGTGAAAATCCGCGAGACTGCACCAAAGCCGGAAGCCCCTAACTTCATAGAGACAGACTTCTGCTATCTTATAGACCCGCAGATTCCGGGGCGCATAAAGACAGGTGCGCCTAATCATTGTTATTCAAAAAAGATAACAAAGTTGTCGGAAGGTGTTTACAGATTTTCTCTAAAATATAAGATTCCCAGCCCCGATACATATGAAATTGGCGACAGGTTTGTGTATCTTGCCAGAACCGGTTGCGGAGGGCTTTTTGGCATAACGCTTTGCGACAACGTCTCTTTTATAAATATAACATCTTATGCATCTCCTGCAGGGCATTATGCAGGGGCTCTTTCTTCTCAGATCAATGTGTTAGGTTGCAAGGCTCTGATAAAAGAGGGCAGATGGAAGGGAGGCAACGCAGACTTTTTGCACCTTCAGCAAAATAGAATTGGCCCATGGATGGAAGGCTGTGTGATAGAGGGTATTAGCGACGACAGTTCCGTAATATATACCCGCCCGCTCTTTGTGAAAGATTTGTCTTCGGACAATGTAGCAAGGTTTGTAAAGGCTGCAAAGTTTGACGGAAGCAAATATATGCCGCTTTCCGAGGGCGAAGTAAGGCAAGGCGACGTTCTTGGGTTCTTCGATACGGACAAAGGCGAATACATAGCCGAGGCAACCGTTGAGAAAATACTTGGAAAAGGAGAGTTTAAGCTCAAGAACATCACTCCGGATGACGCAGATATAAGAGTTTTGGGAGAGGGGAAGATTCCGCTTCAGGTTTTCAATCTGAATATAACAAGAAACTTTGTAATAAAGAATAATGTATATAGGAACTCACGCAGGTACGGCATATATTGGAAAGGGTCCTATGGAGTGATATCCGGAAATACGTTTGAGGGGCTCAGCAACGAGGCAATTTCAATTCACAACGAAAGCCGCGCTCCGAATGGCCCCACATGCAGAAACTTATATATAGTATCAAACAAGATAAAAGACTGCGGATTTGAAAGCGGCTATAGGAATAAATACTCGGCGGCGTCCATATCTGTGCATTCCGATAGCACCTCTTATGGAACTACCGATTCTGAATCATCTCACAGGAATATTCTAATAAAGGACAACTACATAGAAGGCTGGAACGGCAGGGCTATATATGCCAGAAATGTGGAGAATTTGATATTGTCTGGCAATAAAGTTGGTTCTCCCAGCCCGAAGTTTGCTCCAAAGGCAGATCCGGTAAAGGTTGAATATTGCTCAAATGTTAAACAAAATTAAATCTTCTAAGCTGATTTGTATGAGATTCGTAAATAAAATAGTTCTTTTATTCTTGGCAGTTTTTGCCGCGCAGACTCTTTCTGCGGAGAAGATTTCCAACGATGCCTACACCGTGGAGCTGTCGAGCAAAGGGGTTAATTTTACCGTAACAAAGAAGGGTATACATTCCTGGAATTTTACTCCTGATTTTATCGTATTTAGGACGGAGAAAGATCCAATGCCCCGAATGAGGCGCATAGAACTTCCGAAGACTTGTCGCTATAATGTTGTAAGTTGGCTTTCTGAGGTGCCTGAGAAAAAACAGACCTTAAAGCAATTGTCTGTAAGCGAGAGTGCTGGTGGAGACGGAATAGATTTTTCCATCTTAAAAGGATCGGTAGAGGGGCGTACGGCAGATGTGTTCTGTTCTGCGCCGTCGGTAAAGATATCGGCGTCGGCGGCAAAAGTGGAGGGAAACAAGATAATATTTGAGTTCCCAAAGAACGACGATTTTGATTTGTCGGCGGAGCTGTCTTTGCCGAACGGAGATGGCGAGCCCATATTGAAATTTACATTAAAACCCCATCTCGGAGCTTTTTATTCCGTAGGGTTTGTCGGGGCGAGCGCTTTTAAGCCTGAGGATGCCGACGGAGTATTTCAGCCGTTTGTATGGCAGGAGAAGCGCTTTCCGGAGAATTCGTACATGAGTGCTGCGTATCACTGCACATTGCCGGCAACTTTTGTGGCGTACAAGGGGGCTACATTGGGCCTTGTTGTGGATTCTTCAGAATTTCCGTTTAAGTATGAGATTCCAACTTTGGCAAATAGCGAGTTTGGCGTTGCGGTTAGAGATCCGGACGGACTTGCGCGTCCTATGATTTTTGCTCCAATGCTCGGCTGCGAGAAATCTCTTATGGAAGACGACACCGAATATTCCTTTAAGATGAGAATATTTGTATGCGAGGGAGGCGTTACAGACGCATATGCTTTGGCGTCAGAGCTTTTATACGGATTCTCTGACATAAGGGAAAACGGGCTAGGCTCTTTGAATGAGACTTTCGACAATATGTTGGACTATGGTCTTTCGGAGTTTTCCCGCTTCAAGGCCGACGAAAAGGGCTTTGCGTACGATACCGACGTAAAAGGTTCAACCCGCAACGATACGAGTATCAGCGTGCTTAACATAGCCAATGTAAGAGATAGGGAAGACATCTATAGAAATATTTCGTATCCCATATTGGAATTTATGCTTTCGCGCCAGAAACCGCTTTTCATAATGGACGAGAGCGTAAAGACGCAGCATCCGTCAAAGAAGATGCTTGGGCCGTGCTCGCAGATAGCAGAGCTTGAGACTTTGTATGGACTTTCGCACGGTTCCTGCGGCGTGTTGGATAAATTTGCGAAGGAAAAATATAATAAATTAAAGCCGGCAAAGCATCTGGATATTCAAAGCGGCGGCTATTGGCCCGACGCGATAACATTTTATGAAAACACAGGCAATAAAGAGTATTTAAAAAGAGCTGTTGAAGGGGCAGATCATTATATAGCTGAAAACATAACAAATCCGCCTAATTTATTTTTGCACAGTGCATTCTTCTGGAACAAATATGCGCCTAATTTTGTGGATTTGTTCAGGTTGTACGAATATACTGGCGAGCGCAGATTTTTAGATGCGGCCCGCAAAGGTGCAAGGCTGTACACAATGTTTACATGGCGAGCCCCGGAGATACCGAAGGGAAATATACTTGCAAATCCGGATGGGTTTGCTCCGCTGTATGCGCATGCTGCAAAAAGCGCGCCCGAACCCATAGCGATAGCTCCGGAGCAGATTCCAGCATGGAGAGTTTCCGAGATAGGGCTCACCCCCGAGGCGAGCGGAACCATGAGCGGACACAGAGCCATATTTATGGCAAATTTTGCCCCATGGATGCTAAGAATAGCAAAAGCAACTGGAGACGATTATCTTTTAGCGTCGGCAAGAAACGCTGTTGTTGGACGCTATATGAATTTTCCGGGCTACCACATGAATACGGCGCGCACATCGATATTTGAAAAGCCCGATTATCCCCTTAGGCCGCACAACAAGTTGAGTGCAAACTCGTTCCATTACAATCATGTATGGCCCATGATGGTTATGGTGTTAGACTGGCTTGTATCCGACGCCGAGACGCGCTCTTGCGGAAACATAAAGATGCCGTCCCGTTTTATGGACGCTTCCGCCTACATGCAAAGCAAGATATACGGTTTTGCTGATGGAGATTTTTATGGGCGCAAAGATGCTCGTTTATGGATGCCTTCTCATTTGCTCACTGCTGACAACATACAGGCAAACTACATAGCAATGCGCGGAAAGAACGATTTGTACCTTGCATTCTGCAACCAGAGCAAAAGGGCTCTTACTACGCGCATTAAGCTCAATGCCGATGCTGTGGGGATATCAATCCCCGAGATGCTCAAGGCCAAGCTTTGGGTGGACAACCAGCCTGCGGCAGACATAGAGGTTAAGAATGGTGAATTTGAAATACCTCTTAGCCCATCTCCCAACGGCATAACAGCCGTTGCAATAGAGGGCTTGAAGATAACGCCAAGATTTCAGGATAAGATATTTAATTTGTCCGAAAAGGACGCCTGGAAGAAGGATATGCTGGATATAGACTCGCCATTCAAGGCGCGCGCGCTAATGCTTAATTTTGGCAAAGATTTTCAGACGGCGTATGTGTATATGAAAGATGAGGATCCGGCGTACTCTTCAGTAAAGCTGATGTGGCGAGACGGCAATCAGACAAAGACAATGACAGACAACTCCTATCCGTTTGAATTTACCGTAAAAATACCCGCCGGAACCGATAAATTTCAATTTATTCTTGAAACGGCAGACTCCGAGGGCAAAACTGTGCGTTCGCCAATATACGTTTTGGAAAAAGGAAATGAAAAAAAATAAATTTGGATTTGTCGGTGCGGGCAAGATGGCAAGTGCCATAGTTCGCGGAATGATAAAGGGAGGGGCAGCCTCTCCTGAAGAAATATCTTGTGTCTGCGGGGACGACAACACCGGCAAGGCGCTTGCCGAAAGCACGGGGATAGGTTTGCTATCTGGGCTAGACGAGCTTTGCGGAAATTCTCTCACGGTGGTTCTGGCTTGCAAGCCGCAGCAGTTTGCGTCGCTCTCCGACAGCGCGGCGGCGTCTTTTTCAGGGCTTTTGATATCTATACTGGCTGGCACTTCCATATCAAGGCTCCGCCAAAAGTTCCCAAATGCAAGAAATGTAGTAAGGGTTATGCCAAATATGCCTGCCCAGATATCTATGGGGTTTTCGTGCTTTGCGCCTGATAGCCCGCTTTCTGAGGAGGATTCTAATACGGTCTATTCGGTGTTGTCTGCAATAGGAGATGTATCTGCGGTAAAGGAGTCGCAGCTTGATGCGGTGACTGCGGTCTCTGGCAGCGGGCCGGGATACATATTCGAGTTTGCCGCTGCTATGATAGAGGCAGCAAAGAATATGGGCTTTGATGAGGATTTGGCAAAAAGAATGGTCTTGAAGACCATGTCTGGCTCTGCGGAGTTGCTGATGCGTTCCGAGTTGTCCGCGGAGGAACTTAGGAAGGCCGTATGCAGCCCTGGCGGAACCACGCTTGCGGCACTTTCCGTGTTTGAGGAGAGAGGTTTCAGGAAGACTGTGGCGGACGCTCTTGCCGCGGCAGATAAGCGTTCCAAAGAACTGTCAAAACTGTAGAAAATAATATGCTAACAAGAATACAGCAGAGATTTAGAAACGGAAGGGTGCTTGTAACCGGCGGCGCGGGCTTCATCGGAAGCGCGCTTATATGGTATT
>CALXQW010000012.1 GCA_944390805.1 uncultured Opitutales bacterium
CAGTAGAATTTACCGAGAGCGACTTTGGCTATACATATAATGGAGAGATAAATTCGTTAAATGGGAGTTTTCTAATAGAGAACAATTCATTATATTTTGTGTCTGTGCCAGAGCCAGCCGAGTATGCGGCAATATTTGGCATGCTGGCGTTGGGTCTTGCATTGTGGCGCAGAAAAAATAGCCGATAAATTTTATAATAAAGTTTCTCAGCGTGGTGGCATCTATGTGCCGCCACTCTTTCTATTCGATATCGTCTGAAAATTCATCAGTGAATGGGAAAATTGTATTATGTTGACATATCGAGATATTTTTTTTGCGAATACTTGAAAGATAAGATGTCTTTATTTATACGTATGCCATTATAGCTTTAATTTGTATTTTTTTAGATAGAGGAGATTATTTATGGACAGAAGAAATTTTCTAAAGAGTTCGGCGGCATTTGGTTCTATATTAATATTGCCATCTCTCTTGCGTGCAAAAGTTCAGGGGGCGAACTCTAAGTTGGGCGTTGCAGTTATAGGTTGGGGAGGGCAAGGCTTCTCTACTATAAGGTCATTGCTTGCCAGTCCTGATGCGCGCATAGTGGCGCTTTGCGATGTTGACGAAAACAGGATTGCCAAGACCTATGGCAATGAAAACAGGAAGAAGTATATAGACCAGCTTGAAGGTATACCGCGTTTTTCCGACTACCGAGTAATGCTCGATAAGATGGATAAAGACATAGATGCTGTTGCCGTATGCACGCCTGACCATTCTCACTATCCAATATGCGCTTGGGCAATAGCAAAGGGGAAACACGTATTTTGTGAAAAGCCGCTTACGCGCACGATATGGGAATCGCGCGAGATACGGAGGCTTGCTGAAGAGGCCGGTGTATATACCCAGATGGGGAATCAGGTGCATACAAACGACGCATGGCGTACCATACGCGAGTGGTTTGATTCCGGCATAATGGGCGAGGTTGAAGACATATACGCGTGGACGGACAGATCTTGGGGATTTGACACTCCCCCGCAGCCTACATTGCCTATCCCTAAAGGATTGGATTATAATCTGTGGCTTAATGTTGCTCAAAATAGGCCGTACAGCAAAGATTTTGTGCCGTTTCATTGGCGTGGGCTTAGAGATTTTGGTACTGGGTCGGCTGGGGATATGGCGTGCCACTTTTTGGATAATCCTTATTCAGCTTTCAATTTGGGCCTGCCGTATAAAATAGTTTCCGATGCCCTGCCGAGCAAAGATTTCTCATGGCCTAAAGCGGCAAGCATAGACATGTTCTTTAAGAATAAATACGGCAGGAACGGCGAGGTTAAGCTGCATTGGTTCGACGGCTTAAGAAGGCCGAAAGAAATAAAGGGCGTCTCAGAGGCCGAGCTCAAAGATCCGAAAAACAAAAACTGCATATATATAGTGGGAACCAAGCATACTATGACTTTCCTGTATACTGGTTCCGGCGTAAAACTTGTGGATAGAGATGCTCAAGTAGAGCTGATGAAAGCAGGGAAAATTCCATCTAAGACTATTGCCCGAAACAGATTCCCTTACAATCCACAGGGAGACTGGGCAAATGCCTGCGTGGAGGGCAGAATGCCTGAGTCCAACTTCTCCTATGCCGCTCCGTTTACAGAGTTGGCTTTGCTCAGTATGATTTCCTGCATACATCCTAATGTTGAGTTGTTCTACGATGCAAAAAATATGAGTTTTAAAAACTATCCCGATGCGGATAAGTTTACTCGTTCTCTTTACGATTACAGAAAAGAATTTTTGCCTTCTGCGCCAAAAATATAATTTGTAATTTGAATATCATTTATCTCGAGCTTTTTGCCATAAAATATATATTGCTTGTTGCGCCGTTATCTGTTGACGGCGCAATTTTTTATGGCAGGATGATAAAAGTTATATGATAGCAAACTACTCTGGTATTTTGCTGTGCATGTATAAGTTTTATAGGGGGAAGAAGATTGGTTTATCGGTTTCGCTCAAACGTTTGAGAAAATATCTTGACAGGTGCTATTTGGCACGTAGGATAGCCTTTGATTATGGAAAGTTTCGCTAAGCCCACACAAAAAGATATAGCCAAGAAATTGGGAGTTTCAGTTTCTTTGGTTTCGAGGGTGCTTTCAGGACAGGGGGAGAAAGTAGGAATATCGCAAGCAAGGATAAAGGCGGTTATGGATGCCGCCCGCGAGTGCGACTATGTTCCCCTTTCTGCAGCTCTTGCCCTCAAGGGTAAAAAGACAAGAACCCTCGGAGTTGTGGTTTACGATTTCCACGATCCGTTTTTTGGCAAACTTATAGCGGAGCTTCAAACCTATGCCCATACGCGGGACTATTCCCTTGTTTTGGTAGGATTCGTAAACCGAGTGCCTGAGGCGGCAGATTTGGCTCCTTTGTTTAAGCATTTTGTAGACGGGATAATAATTCTTGGTTCTTTCGGAGACTTGAATTGGCTGGATAAATTTAGGAATATACCAATTATGCGAGTCGGCCGAGGCGAGGACAGCAGAATATCCTTTTCTGTCGGGGTTGACGAGTCTGATGCGGCCCGCCAGATAGTTGAGCATTTAAAGGGTATTGGCAAAAGGCACTTTAGATATGTAGCGCGCGATATGTCTGTTCATGAGTTGCGCTGGAAGGCCGCGGAGGCCGCCGCAAAAGAAGCTGGCTGCTCAATGACGCGCTTTGAGAGGAAATCATTTGAGAACGATTTCCTTGCCGGTGTTGCGGCCGGCGCCGAAGACTTTTCTGCCGATGAAGTTGATGCCTTTATTTGCTCAACTGATGTGGCTGCAATGGGGGTTATAAAATCTTTGGTTGCGTCTGGGAAGAAGATTCCGGAGGATGTAGCGGTTGTGGGGTTTGACGATATTGCCTCTGCGGAATATTTCATTCCGTCGATAACGTCGGTTAGGCAGCCTGTGGAATTGTTCGCAAAGCGTGTTATAGACTTTGTTTCCGACAAAACCAAACCAGGAGAATTTTGCGAGAAGGCTACTCTTGTTGTAAGGGAGAGTACAGCAGGATAGGAATTTTAGTTTTAATAAATGAAAATTTGTAGAAGGAGATTTTAATATGCTAAATATAAAGAGTAAGGAAGAGACAAATTTTGATATAGTATCGCTTGGGGAAGTCATGTTAAGGCTGGATCCCGGCGAGGGGCGCATACGCACCGCGCGCAGTTTCAAGGTATGGGAAGGCGGCGGAGAGTACAATGTTGCAAGGGGGCTTAGGCGCTGTTTTGGAATGCGTGCGGCGGTTGTAACAGGAATAGTAAGAAATGAAGTTGGGCTTCTACTTGAAGATTTTATTCTTCAGGGCGGAGTCAACATGGATTACGTCAAGTGGTTCGATTTTGACGGAGTTGGAAGGGGCGCAAGAAATTCCCTGAATTTTACTGAGCGCGGGTTTGGCGTGCGCGGAGCGGTGGGTTGTTCAGACCGCGGCAACGGCGCGGCGTCGAAACTGCGCGCTGGCGATATAGATTGGGACGGGCTATTTGGCAAGGCTGGTGTGCGCTGGCTTCATACGGGCGGCATATATGCGGCTCTTTCGGAGACTACTCCGGAGGTGGTTTTGGAGGCTCTTAAGGCTGCAAAGAGGCACGGGGTTATAGTCTCGTACGACCTCAACTACCGTCCAAGTTTGTGGAAGGCCATAGGCGGGAAGGAGAAGGCTCGCGAGGTAAACCGCAGCATAGCCGAGTACGTCGACGTGATGATAGGCAACGAGGAAGACTTCACCGCGTGTCTGGGCTTTGAGGTTGAGGGCTTGGGCGAGGACATCTCCAATGTACAGGCGGAATCATTCAAGAAGATGATAGGAAACGTCGTTAAAGAGTATCCCAACTTTAAGGCTGTTGCAACTACACTCAGAAAGGTAAAGAGTGCAACAGTCAACGACTGGAGCGCAATCTGCTGGTACGACGGATCCTTCTACGAGTCTAAAAAGCGCGATAATCTTGAGATTTTCGATAGGGTAGGCGGCGGAGACAGTTTTGCCTCCGGCTTTATCTACGGGCTCATGGAACTTGGAGATCCTCAGAAGGCTGTGGAGTACGGAGCAGCTCACGGGGCTTTGGCTATGACCACTCCCGGCGATACATCTATGGCGACCAAAGCCGAGGTTGAAAAACTTGCAGGCGGCGGATCTGCGAGAGTTGACAGATAGTAAAAATTTCTTCGCGGTATAATTATAATGTTAATATAATAAATCTTTAAAAAAGGGCACATACGATGAAGTTCGACATAAAAAAAGAGATAGAGAAACGCAAACTTGTTGCCGTCATAACAATTAGCGACGTCGACAAAGCCGTGCCGCTTGCGCGCACGCTTCTTGAGGGCGGTGTCAGCGCGATAGAGCTTACATTGCGCACTCCAGAGGGGCTGGAGTGCATAAGGAGGGTTGTCTCAGAGGTTCCAGAGATGCTTGTAGGAGCGGGAACCATACTTACACCAAAGCAGGTTTGGCAGGCAAAGGATGCCGGCGCGCATTTCGGCGTAGCTCCGGGGACAAATGCAAGGGTTATTTCCGCAGCGCAGGATGCGGGCATGTTCTTTGGGCCGGGAGTTTTTACTCCGTCTGAGATAGAGACGGCGCTGGAGTTCGGCTGCACGCTGCTTAAATATTTTCCGGCGGCGAGCTGCGGTATAGGTCATCTTAAGGCGATGGCTGCGCCATACAAGCACCTTGGGGTAAAATTTCTGCCGCTTGGCGGAGTAAATTTGGGAAATCTGAAGGAGATGCTCTCAGACCCGCTGATTGCGGCGGTTGGAGGGTCTTGGATTGCGAAAGAATCCATGATTTCCGCGGGCGATTTCGACACAATAAGGAAAAACGCAGCAGACGCGGCAAAAGTTATATCCGAACTTGGAAACTGTTAGATGGTGGAAAAATTCATAAAGGATACTTTTCTATTGGGATCCGAGGCTGCCGAGAAGCTGTACGGCATGTGCGCGGATTTGCCCATACTCGATTTCCACAGCCATCTCGACGCAGCCGAGGTTGCCGAAGACATGCATTGGGACAATATCGCGCAGGTATGGCTTGGTGGCGATCACTACAAATGGCGCGCGATGCGCTCAAACGGGGTTGAAGAGCGTTTCTGTACTGGAGACGCTTCCGACAGGGAAAAGTTTTTTGCGTTTGCGCGGACGATGCCGCGGCTACTGCGCAACCCCATGTACCACTGGTGCCACTTGGAGCTGGCGAGGTTCTTTGGCATAGACGATGTATTGCTCTCCGAGGATACCGCAGGCGATGTGTGGGACAGAGCCAACGCCGTTTTAGCCGGCGGGCTTGGAGCGCGCAGATGTCTGGAGCTTTGCAATGTTGAAGTTGCTTGCACTACCGACGATCCTTCAAGCACGCTCGATGCCCACAAGGCCTGCGCTGCCGATAAAACCCTAAAGACAAAAATACTGCCTACATTCAGGCCCGACAAAGCCCACGCGTTTGGCAATCCAGCCGAGTACGTAAAATATCTGGAGGTTTTGGGGAATAGCGCAAATGTTAAGATAGAGTCTTTCGACGATTTGATATCGGCGCTGAAGAACAGGCATGATTATTTCGACGCAAACGGCTGTCGGGCGTCGGACCACGGCATAGATACGGTGTATTTTTCCGAGAATAACTCTTCCAAGGCCTTGAATGATGCGTTTAGGAGGGTACTTGCGGGATGTGTACCGGATGCTGAGGAGATGGAGATGTTAAAGTCTGCGGTGCTTATCGAGTGCGCAAAGATGGACGCGCAGTCCGGCTGGGTAAGGCAGATGCATATAGGGCCAATGCGCAACAACAATACGGCAATGTTTAAGGCAATAGGGCCTGATACGGGGTTCGATTCAATGGGGGAAAGCAATTACGCGTATGCGCTCTCCCGCCATTTAGACACCCTTTCTGCAATGGGAAAGCTAGGCCGCACCATACTTTACAACATACACCCAAAAGACACTCAGATGCTTGCTTCTATGTTGGGCAATTTTCAAGATTCAGAGTGTGCGGGCAAGTTGCAGCTTGGTAGCGGCTGGTGGTTTCTCGACCAAATGGACGGCATGAAAAGCCAGCTTGAGGCGGTTTCGGCGATGTCGCTTTTGCCCAATTTTGTTGGTATGCTGACAGATTCCCGCTCGTTCTTGTCGTATTGCAGACACGAGTATTTCAGGCGCATACTGTGCGATATGTTGGGCGCAGATATAAATAGCGGCGTGCTGCCGAAAGATTACGGGCTGGTTGGCGGAGCAGCCAGAGACATATCTTATTTCAACGCGAAAAAATATTTTAAATTCTAAGGGTAAGAGTATGAAGATAGGATTAATAGGATTGGGTGCGATAGGTTCTATGCACGAAAAGAACCTGTCGGAGGGGAAAGTTCCGGGGGCGGAACTTGTAGCGGTTTGCGATGAAAAATTTATAGATCCGCAAAAGTACGGGGCATACAGGCAGTACTCAAAGGTAGGCGACCTGCTTGCCGATTCCGATATTGAATCTGTAATAGTTGCAACGCCATCATTCAACCACCACGACTTGGCCAAGAAGTGCCTTGAGGCGGGTAAGAATGTGCTTGTTGAAAAGCCCATAGCTCTTACAAGTTTGGACGCAAAAGATATAGTCTCTTCCGCGAAGAAATCCGGAAAGCTTTGTGCCGTTATGCTCAACCAGCGCACAACTCCGCTTTATATGCGCATAAAGGAGCTGGTTTCAAGCGGCAGGCTTGGAAAGATAAACAGGGTGTCGTGGTTTATGACAAACTGGTACAGGCCGCAGATATACTTTTCTTCGAGCTCTTGGCGTGGAACTTGGAAGGGCGAGGCCGGCGGCGCTCTCATAAACCAGTCCATACACAATATAGACATATTTGCATGGGTTTTCGGCCTGCCAAAATTCTTGCGCGCGTGGTGCAAATTTGGCAAATACCACGACATCGAAGTTGAGGACGAGGCCACCGCGTACATGGAGTTCGACGGCGGAATGACCGCAACTTTCGCCACGGCCACGGGCGAACACCCCGGCTCAAACCGCTTTGAAATAGCCGCCGACAAGGGCTTTGTGATAGCCGAGGACGGAAAGCTTAGCATAAGCTTTTTTGACAGCCTCGCAGATTATACAATGAATACAAAATACATTTTCGGCACGCCGGAAACTCAAACGATTCAGGAGACTTTTGACGGCAAGGGATTGCAGCATGTGGGAGTTCTGCAAGACTTTGTTCGCGCGGCAGAAACTGGCGGCAAATGCGCCTTCGACGCGTCTGAGGGCTACGCGAGCGTCTGCTTGGCAAACGCCATGCTGATGTCGGCTTGGACAAATACGGATGTTTCCTTCCCGTTTGACGATGCCGCCTATGCTAAGCTTCTTGCGGAAAAGACAGCGGCGTCCAAGTTCCGCGAGAATGTCGCAACAGACGGCATATTGGAGTTTTCAAAATCGTTTAGGTAGAGTCTTATGTCGAAACATTCGAGCGGATACGACTATGTGCCCGACGGATCGGGCAAAAAGGTTTGCGAAAAGGGGCAGTTCAGGTTTGCGGCGGCAGGATTGGACCACGGCCATATATACGCCATGACCCAGGGGCTAATTTCTGCTGGGGCCGAGTGCGCGTGGGTTTACGATCCGGACAGAAACAAAGTTGACGCGTTTTTAAAGCGTTTTCCAAATGTGAGGGTGGCTTCGTCTGCCGACGACATATTTTCCGATCCTTCGGTAATTTTAGTGGCAAACGCGGGCATACCGTCGGCCAGGGCGGATTTCGGCATAAGGGTGCTTGACGCAGGCAAGCACTTCTTTGTGGACAAGCCCCCATTTACAACCTTAAAGCAGCTTGAGCGCGCAAGGGAAAAGACCGCAAAGACGGGTTTAAAGTACATGCCCTATTATGCGGAGCGCATACATAACCAGGCGGCTGAAAAGGCTTTGGAACTTGTAAGACAGGGCGAGATAGGAAAGGTTATACAGGTTTTGATTTTAGCTCCGCACAGGCTTTCAAAAGACGCGCGCCCATATTGGTTTTTCGAGCGCGAAAAATACGGCGGTATACTTTGCGATATAGGTTCGCACCAGTTCGAGCAGTTTCTGTCGTTTTCTGGCTCGTCGGACGGGACGATAAATTTTGCGCGCGTGGCAAACATGGGCAATCCAGAGTATCCACAGCTTCAGGATTTCGGCGAGGCGTCTATGACTACCGATACGGGGGCGTCTTGCTATTGCAGGGTTGACTGGTTTACGCCAAACGGCTTGCCCGTATGGGGCGACGGCCGCACCTTCATAACCGGCACAGAGGGATACATAGAAATAAGAAAGTACATAGACTATTCCATGCCCGACAACCCTTGCCAGATACTCTATCTTACAAACAATTCTTCTGCCACGCGCAGATTCGATTGCCGCGATATGGAATTCCCATTCTTCGGAAATTTCATTTTGGACATCTTAAACGGAACTGAAAACGCCATGACTCAGGAGCACGCCTTCAAGGCTGCGGAACTTTCATTAAAAGCACAAATCTTAGCGGAGGAAACATCTAATGCCCGAAAATAAAAACTCAAATTCAGCGCTTGAAACCCAGCGCGAACTCATTCTCAATGCAAAAAAGCGCGGAAGGCTCGCAACGCTCGGGGCCTTTTGCAGGTTGTCGGGGCCGGGGTGGATGCAAAGCGCAACAACCCTCGGCGGCGGAAGCCTTGCAAGCGCCTTGTATCTTGGCGTCTTGGGTGGGTTTGGATTCATGTGGCTGCAGCCTATAGCAATGCTTCTTGGCATAGTGATGCTTGCGGCAATATCCTACGTTACACTTTCCATCTCTGAAAAGCCCATGCGCGCGGTAAATAGGCAGATAAGCCCAATACTTGGCTACGGCTGGGCGTTGGGGTCTCTTTTTGCGTGCCTTGTTTTTGCCATGCCTCAGTTTTCTTTGGCAGTGGCGGCAATAGAGCAGAATTTGGCGGTGGACTTTTGCAAAAACTTCGATCCGCTGGCGGTAAAACTATTTATAACGGCGGCATTCTTTGCACTGTCCATAGGAATGATTGTTGTATATGCGCGCGGTGGAAAGGGGGTAAAGGTGTTTGAAATATTTATAAAGGCCTCTGTTGCGGCAATAGTTGTGTGCTTCTTTGGTGTGGTGATACAGCTGACGGCTACAAATTCCATAGAATGGTCGCGCGTGTGGGAGGGCTTTATTCCAAATTTCAGAGTGTTTAGCGAGCCTTCGGAAGACTTCATGAAGGCATTGGCGCTGATATCTGGAGCTGGCGCCCAATTCTGGTCTGACATGATAGTATCGCAGCAGCGCGATGTTGTAATATCGGCCGCAGCCATGGCGGTAGGCATAAATATGACGTTTCTTTTTCCGTACTCCATGCTCAAGAAGGGCTGGAACAAAGACTTTAGGGAGCTTGCAATATTCGATCTTGCAACGGGGCTTTTCATACCATTTTTGCTGGCTACATCATGCATAGTTGTGGCAAGCGCATCCCAGTTTCACGCAAAGCCCGCAGACGGGCTTGAAAAGCTTGTGTGGAGCTATGCGGCTCCGGCGGAAGGGATAAACGCCGTTGCGGGATTTTCCGGCGGCTCTATGGTAAGCTTGTCCGATGTTTCTGTCGGGGAGAAGCTTCTTTGCTACTCCGTTCCAGCCGGCTCTGATAGGCCCGCTGCGAACCTTGTAAAACCGTATGCGGAACTTCTGGATAAGCGCCTCTCGAGCGTATCTGGCGCAGATTACAAGAAACTTTCTCCGGAGGCTAAAGCTGCGGCTTTCAATGCGCTTTCCGCAGGCGATAAAACTCTTGCGGCAATGCTCGTAAAACGCGATGCCTCCAACCTTTCAGATACGCTCGCTCCGCTTGTTGGTGAGGATGTTGCAAGGTACATATTCGGCTTTGGCGTATTAGGCATGGCTATGAACGCCATACTCATGAATATGCTAATTTGCGGGCTGTGCTTCTGCGAGGTCATAGGGAAATTTGGCGTGCCGAAATGGCAGGTTATAGGCTCTATGCTGGTGGCCTTCAGCGCGCTGGCGTCAATATTCTGGGAGGGCGCAAAAATGTGGCTGGTAATACATTCCGGAGTAATTGCTATGGTGCTTTTGCCAATAGCGTACGGAGCCTTCCTGACAATAATGAACAGCAAAAAAATTCTCGGCGAGAATGCCCCGCGGGGGGTGTCGAGGCTTGTGTGGAATGTGTTGATGTCGCTTTCGGTATTGGCAAGCTCGTGCGCAAGCTTGTGGGTGCTGTGGAATAAGCTTGGAGTTTTTGGGCCTCTGGTATTTGTGCTATTCCTGCTGGCGGTTGCCCTGTCTAATATGTATATGCGCAGAAAGGGTAAAATATAATTCTTTTAATACGATATGGATTTATTATGAAAGATTTGTTCGATATAAAAGGAAGAATAGTTGTAGTTAGCGGTGCAACCGGCGTTTTGGCGGGTTCGCTTGCAAGGTATCTTGCCTTAAACGGAGCAAAGGTTGCTTTTTTGGGGCGTTCGCAACAAAAGCTTGACGCTTCTCTTGCTAAGCTTCCTGCAGAGACGGCAAAAAATTGTCTGCCGTGCGTATGCGACGTATTGGACAGAACTTCCCTCGAGCGCGCTAAAGATAAAATTATAGGCGAGTGGGGAAACATAGACGTTATAATAAATGGCGCCGGAGGAAATATGCCCGGGGCGGTGGTTCCTCCTGACGGAAGTTTCTTCGACTTGGATTTCGACCAGTGGAAGGCTGTTCTGGATTTGAATCTGGGCGGAACTTTGCTTCCTATAATGGTATTTGGCAAGGTCTTTGAAAAGACGGGCAGGGGAGTGGTTCTAAACTTCTCGTCCATGACTGCGGGAGCGGCGATAACCCGTGTGTTTGGATACTCTAATGCCAAGGCTGCTGTTGAGAATCTCACGCGGTGGCTGGCTGTTGAGTTTGCAAAGAAGATAGGCTCTGGCGTGCGCGTAAACGCGATAGCTCCCGGATTTTTCATCAGCGAGCAAAACCGCGCTCTGCTGACAAATACAGACGGATCCCTAACCCAGAGGGGGCTAAGTGTGATATCCAAGACGCCTTTCGGACGTTTCGGATCTGCCGAGGAGATAAATGGCGCCGCGCATTTTCTAATTTCGGACGCATCGAGCTTCATAACGGGGCAGGTGCTTGCAATAGACGGCGGATTTTCCAGCTTTTCTGGAGTTTAGAAAGTTCTAAAAAAAGGTAACATATTGCTAATATGAATTATTTTTTGGAATCTGGATTCAGGTGGTACGGGCCGCGAGATCCTGTAAGTTTGGAGTATATACGCCAGGCGGGCGCCGAGAGTGTATTTAACAGCCTGCACGAAATTCCCTACGGCGAGGTTTGGCCGGTGGAGGAAATTTTAAAGCGCAAAAAAATTATAGAGGACGCGGGCTTAAGGTGGTCTGTGGTTGAATCTCTGCCCGTAAGCGAGGCCGTAAAGACCCGCTCAAAAGATTGCGCTAAGCATATTGCCGCCTACAAGGATTCCATCGCAAACCTTGCCAAGTGCGGCGTAAAGAAGATAATATATAATTTTATGCCGGTCTTGGATTGGATAAGGACAGATTTGCACTATCGCCTGCCCGATGGATCAACCTGTCTTAAGTTCGATCCGGCTCAGTTTGCGGCTTTTGAGATATACATATTAAAAAGGGCTGGCGCCGAGAAAGATTATACGCAGGATGTGCTTGAAAGGGCAAAAGCCTTTTACGATTCGCTATCTGAAGAGGGACGCAAAAAGTTTGAGAGGAATATCATAGATGTATTTCCCGGATGCAAGATGGGATTGGAGATCGGCGATGTGCGCAATATGCTTGCCGCATATAAGGATATCTCCGCAGAAGGCTTGAGGGAGAACCTTAAAATGTTCTTAAAAGAGGTTGTTCCGGTTGCCCAAGAATGCGGGGCGAGCTTATCAATACACCCAGATGATCCACCTTTCGACGTGCTGGGCTTGCCTCGTATAGCTTCGTCTTTGGAGGGGCTTAAATTCATAGTATCCTGCGTTGATTCTCCTGCAAACGAAGTGAACATGTGCACAGGTTCATTAAGCGCAGGCGCGCACAACAACATACCAGAAATTCTGGAAGTGCTAAAAGACAGGATAGAGGTTGTTCATCTGCGCTCGACAATGCGCTTGCCCGACGGCTCATTTTTTGAGGCGGGGCATATAGAGGGGTCTGTACCTATGTACGATATAGTTCGCAGGTTGCTTGAAATTCAAAAGGAGCGTCTGGATAGGGGCGGGGAGCGCATTATATTTAGACCCGACCATGGTCGAGATATGGCAGACGACCTCTCTAAACCTCCTACCGAAAACCCCGGATACTCATATATAGGCCGCATGAAAGGCCTTGCAGAGCTAAGAGGACTTCAACTGGGAATACTCAAAAGTTTGGGATATATCTAAGCTGCATATTCTTGCATATTTTCCATAGTATAAAGGCTTTCCGAATGCTTTTCGGGAAGCCTTTTGCTCTATATGTAAGAATAAAAATAGGGTGCTTATTTTGTCTTGACGCAAGGCTTTGAGCAAGGCATTATAAATCTTAAATTTTAAGACGGCATTTGTGGTTCTGCCGGTTTGTTTTTAATAAATACCCCTCCAGGAAGGACTTTTATGGCTAAGGTAGATATAGATTTGGTGAAGATGGTGCTTACGCGCGCAAATTTGGACATAAGAAAGGTGTCGGAAATTATAGAGGAGATTAAATTCGAGTCCGAAAATGCCGACGATACAGAAAAAAAGCCGGTAGTAAAGAAGCAGTATGTGATGGTCGTGGCCGACTCAGAAGGAAAGCTCAAAGGGCAGGATTTCATGGGTTGGGTGTTGCAGATACCCGAAGACGATAATCCGGCAGAGGCTGTTGAGCGTGTCTGGAAGGGTGCGGCAGATTTTAACCGTTCGCCCAAGGGTAGAAAGATACCTGTTAAGACTTTGGGCGAGGCATGCGAGTTCGGCAGCGCAAAGATATTTAAAGAGCGCGGCGTGTGGATTAAGACAAAAACTCCAGTTCTTGTCGCGAGCGCTTCAAACAAGTTGCCAAAGATTCAGCCCGACGACGAGTAAAACATTCAGAATATATGTTAAGAGTTGTTAAATACGGTGAGGCTGTCCTCAAGCGCAGGGCCGAAGAAATAGAGGTTTTCGACGAGGAGTTGAAGACCTTTTCAAAGGAGCTTTTCGACTCGCTCATAGAGGAGAAGGGTCTTGGGTTGGCAGCCCCGCAAGTTGGCGTGTCTAAGAGAGTTTTTGTTATAGACATGCGCCAGCGTTGCGATACGGAGACTCCGGTAAATTTTACCCTAGATTCACAGAAAGTCCCGCTGGATTTATGCATGCCGCTATTTGCGGTAAATCCGGAGTGGGAGCCCATTGGAGATTTGGTAGAAGAGGCAGAGGAGGGGTGTTTGTCCTTTCCGGGAATCTATGCTAAAGTTGACAGGGCATACAAGGTAAGGCTAAAGTATTTAGATTTGGGCGGCAAGCCGCATGAGATAATTTGCGACGGCCTTTTTGCCCGCTGTGTTCAGCATGAGAGCGACCATCTCGACGGGGTTTGCTTTGTTGACAGGCTGACGAGTGCACGCCTTTTTAAGATAAGCCCGAAACTTAGGAAGCTTCGCAGGCAAACTAAGGAATTTTTGAAGTCTCAGCCTAAAAAGTGAACAGAAGAATGGTAAAGATTGCATTGACTGGGCAGCTTGGCGGCGGAAAGAGTTCTGCTGCGGAGGTGTTTTTTAGCTGTGGAATTCCTGTCATGGATTCAGACAAGCTGTGCCGCTACATTGCTGAATCGGATAATGCCGTTAGAGCTGCTGTGGTAGCCAGATTTGGACGGGTAGCCTACGGGGTTGGCGGCTCTTTGGACAGAAAGTATCTTTCGGGCGAAGTTTTCTCAAAAAATCCCGATTCTCTCAAAGATTTGGAACAGATAATATATCCGGTTGCCCTGCCGGAGATTGAGAAATTTGCGGGGGATCCGCAATCTTTCAAAGGAAAGGTTCCGGAGTATGTTGCGAGATTTCCAATGGAGGATTTTTCAGAGGGGGAAAACGGGGCGGTATTTGCGTCGCTTACGGAGGTTCCTCTGCTTTTTGAGAAGAAGTTAGAAGGGCTTTTCGACAAGGTAGTTTGCGTGGTTTGTTCAAACGAGGCTTTGCGTCGCGAAAGGCTCGTAAAGAGGGGGCTTGAAGAAAGCCGCATACCGCAGATAGATGCTAAACAGCTTTCAGCCGCCGAAAAGATAAAAAGGGCGGACTACGTTATAGATAATAATTCAGATTTCAATTCACTCGAAGAAAAAGTGCGCGATTGCGTAAAAAATATAAAGGAATATGCAGGAAGATAAATTTGACGATACACTCCCGCAACCCGCGGAAAACGCTGAAAAAAAGAAGCCCGCACGCAGGGGAAGAAAACCCAAGAGCCTTATTTTGGCGGAACAGGCTGAGGCCGCTGCCACAGCTGCTGCTGCGGCAGAATCTGGAGGGGATTTAGAAGCTGCCGCCGTACAACAGGCGCCGCGCACGCCAAAGAAGCGAGGCCGCAAACCTAAGATTAAGATTGAGGATAGCAATTCTGTTGAGGCGGGCGGGGAATTAAATTACGAACAGAGGGATTTGCCGCTGGTTGTTGATTCCCCAAAGGCGGAGTCTGCGGGCAAGCCTGCTGCTGAGGATTCGTACGAGGAAGAAGAGACAACATTTGATCCGTCCAAGCAGGACGACTCCGAGGATTTTGCCTATACTCGCTCTTACTCAGACGAACAGCCAGAGTCTGAAAACAGCGATGCCGACGAAGAGGTGTTGGAGTCTTTCAGCACGAGCGACGCTGATCTTGTTCAAGACGGATATAGAAATGAATTTCGCCCGGATGAGGAGCCATCGGAACCGCAGCCTGCGGCAGATTATGGAACGGAAAAGAGCGTGGAATCTGAACAGGAGGGCAGGCGCGGAGCAAGAGCGGGCAAAATTGCCTATGATGCCGCGTACGAGCAGTCGGAACGCCAGAATTGGCGCGACTATTCCGACAATAAGAACCAACAAAATAGGGGTCGCTTTCAGCACAATCAGCGCCAGCAAAAATGGCAGAACAGGTCCGACCAAAACGGAAACAATAACGGCAGGTTTTCCGGAAACAGGAATTTTGGCAGGGCTCAGCAGAATCAGAACTCTCCGCAGCAGAGGGGCGGGCAAAACCAGTTTCAGAGGGGGCAGAGGCAGAATCAGCAGCAGGCGGCCGGGCAGCAGAACTTTCAGAGAAAGCAGCAAAAGCCGAAGTGGATGTTGTCGTCGGAACGCGGTGAGGCCGATGTGATGAATCCGGCGGATTTGCCGGAGTGGGATGTCCTCAAGAAGGAAGATAGCATAAAAGAATATGTAAGGGAGAATTTCCGCGAGGGCAGAGTTCTGGATTTATCTGAGATATATCCGCTATCGGCAAAAGAGCTTATAGCAAGAAAGCCGGAGTTCGAGGTTCTTGTTGCATCTTATAAGGCGCAGGACGCCATCGATAAAGAACGCAAAGATGCGGAGGCAAAAGAAGATGCTGCGGCGGTTGAGGGGGCCGATAACACAGACAAAGCCGGAGAAAATGTTGAAGTTTCTGCTGGAATTCCCGACTCTGAAGATAAGCTTTCTTCAGGTCTTGGACAGCAGGCCGAGGATTCCGGAAAGACATATAGTCCAGAGGCTTTTTCCGTTAGAAGCAAATCTGAGCTTATATCGGAGTTTATACGGCTTGCCCGCGAGGCAAAGATGCTTGTAAAAGCTAAGGGTGTTTTGGACGTGTTTGAAAATGGCTACGGCGGCGCTGTGTGCTTTGCAGAGGATTCGTACGCCCTTAAGAGGAACTGTCCGTATGTCCCGCAGGGATTTATAAATAAGAACGGTCTTTTGCGCGGGCACGAGGTTGAGGTTCTATGTATGCCTCCGCGCGAGGGCGGGCGCGAGTCTTGTCCGATAGCTGTGGAGCTTGTAAGCGTTATGGGCAGAACTGTAGAAGAGGTAAAATCTCTCACGCCATTTACCGAGCTTACGCCGTATTATCCGACCCGCCGAATGATTATGGAAGTTGACGAGCCACGTACTCCGGAGAATTTCTCCATGCGTGTAGTTGATCTGTTAACGCCGGTTGGATTGGGGCAGAGGGCATTAATAGTGGCTCCGCCGCGCACGGGTAAGACTGTGTTGATGCAGGGCATGGCAAAGTCCATACGCAAGAATACTCCGAATGCGCATCTGATAATTTTGCTTGTTGACGAGAGGCCAGAGGAGGTTACAGATTTTCGCAGAACTGTAGATGCTGAGGTAATTGCCTCAACCTTTGATGAGGACGCCCAGAGCCATGTGCACGCCGCAGAGATGGTAATAAGCCGCGCGCGCAGAATGGTTGAGTGCGGAATGGACGTTGTAATATTGTTAGATTCCATAACGCGCCTTGCTCGCGCCTACAATGCAATGATGCCAAACTCTGGCAAGATACTATCAGGCGGCGTAGAGGCAAATGCGTTGCAGAAGCCCAAGAGATTTTTTGGTTCGGCTAGGAATATAGAGGGTGGCGGTTCTCTAACAATAATAGGTACGGCTCTTATAGATACCGGCAGCAAGATGGACGAGGTTATCTTTGAGGAGTTCAAAGGTACCGGCAATTTGGAGCTGCATCTCGACAGGGCTTTGGTTGACAAGCGCATATTCCCGGCTGTAAACCTTGAAAAGAGCGGTACCCGCAAGGAGGAATTGCTGTATCATCCCGATGAAATGAGCAAAATATACTCCCTCAGGCGAGCCATGAAGGGGGTTCCGAGCACTGAGGCTATGGAGATGCTCATCATGAGGTTGAAAAAAGTAAAAACAAATATTGAATTTCTCATGAATTTAAATAGATAAGTTTGAAGTATCTTATTACCCCGATATTTTAAAGGAGCAAAAAGTGACATCCGCAGACGATTTTGTATTGCAGCTAATAGAGGATAAAAACCTCGCGACGGCAGACGCAATTGCCGCCGCCCGACAAAAGGCCTCAGAGGGCGCCAAGTCCGTAACCGACATAGATTCAAAGACGATAGACGAGCTTGTAAAGGAAGGCGTATTTACTTATGACGCCGTTACTGCTCTGCTTTCTGAAGAATTTGGCGTGCCGGTTATGTCTCTTGACAACCTCACGATAGGCGAGGACGTAAAGAAGCTTATATCGAGGGAGGACTGCAAGAAGAATTGCGTCTTGCCCATAAGTGTTGACAACGGCGTTTTGACAATAGCCATAGCAGATCCGATGAACATGGATATGCTCGACAGCTTGAGCCATGTTCTTGGAATGACTTTAGACCAGCGTCTAGCCACCCCCGAGCAGATAAATAAAGCGATAGACTCCCATTACGGGGTAAACGCCTACGGAAATCTGTTTGGCGAGATGGAAAACGAGGTTGGTGGCGGTGCGATATCTGGTCTGCCTACCGGAAATGAGAAGGGAGTTTCAGAGGAGGAGGCTCCTATAATAAAATATGTTTACAAGTTGATAACCGACGCCGTAAAGCGCAGGGCTTCAGATATTCATCTTGAGCCATTGGAGAAGAGGTTCAGGGTTCGCTACCGCATAGACGGTGTTCTGCTCGAGGTGGAAAATCCGCCAAAGAGGTTGCAACCTTCAATACTTTCAAGGTTGAAGCTGATGGCGAACATTTCCATAGCCGAAAAACGTATTCCGCAGGACGGCCGTATACAGATTGCCTTTAACGGTAAGGAGATAGACTTGCGTGTTTCAAGTTTGCCCACGGTTTATGGTGAGTCTATCGTCATGCGTATTCTCGACAAGGAGGGGTTGAGGCTTGGTCTGGTAGATTTGGGCTTCTTCTCCGACGACCAGGCCACATTTGAAAGAATTGTAAGTTTGGCGGACGGAATATTTCTTGTTACTGGTCCGACGGGTTCTGGTAAGTCAACAACGCTGTATTCGGGCTTGAACTTCCTAAATAAACCAGACAGGAAAATCATCACGGTTGAGGATCCTGTTGAGTATCAGATGACTGGTATAAATCAGGTGCAGGTCAGAAAGGAAGTTGGAATGACTTTTGCTGCGGCTTTGCGCTCCATGTTGCGTCAGGCACCTAACATAATAATGATAGGTGAGATCCGCGACCTTGAAACTGCGGAAATAGCCATAAATGCATCGCTTACGGGCCATATGGTGTTCAGCACGCTGCATACCAACGACGCTCCCAGTGCGGTTACCCGACTTGTGGATATAGGCGTAAAGCCCTTCTTGGTCAGCGCTTCATTGCGCGCGGCGCTCGCCCAGCGACTCGTAAGGAAAATTTGCACAAATTGCAAGGAGCCGGTAGATCCGGATATCAAGAGTTTGGAGGCACTTGGCATAAATGAGATAGAAGCTTCTGGAACTACATATTATGCGGGCAAAGGGTGTCCGAAGTGCCATGGGATAGGCTTTAAAGGGCGAATGGGCATATTTGAGATATTCCTTGTAAACGAGGAGATTCAGCAGATGATATACGAAGGCAGAACCCTTGTTGAATTGCGCCAAAAAGCCAGAGAGTTAGGCATGAGGACCATGAGGGAGGACGGAATAAGGAAGGTGTCTAGCGGTTTGACGACGCCTTCGGAAATACTCAAAGTCTGCATGAACGAAGTAGAATAACTTTCAAAGGGGCAACACAATGTTTGAAGACCATAATGATTCCATTTACGAAATAGCCCTAAAGGCGAATCTTCTCGATAAGGCTCAGCTCGACGAGCTTGACGAGACGCGTCAGAATACGGGCAAGAGCCTTGCCGACGCCATAGTCGACAGTACTCTTGTAGAGAAGACGAAACTTTTGGAGGCGGTAGCAGAGTATCTCGGATATGAATTTACAGCAAATCCGCCGTCGGAGATTCCTCCGGATGTAAGTTCATTATTGAAGCCGGACATAGCCAGAAACTACGGTGTAGTTCCGATATCGTCGGACGATTCCTCCGTAACGCTTTTGGCGAAAGATCCTTTTAACAGTTCCATAATAGACGACCTGACATTCTCTTTAAATAAAGATGTAAGGTTGCTTGTGGCGGATCCAGACTATGTTGATCTGCTAATACGCAACTGTTACGGCGAGGAAAACGCCAGCATGGACGATATTCTCTCGGAGATATCGGACATGGGCATAGACGATCCCAGCGATGTCCAAGAGATAACCAATATGGCCAACGAGACGCCTATAATACGTTTCGTGAATTTGATATTGCAGCAGGCCATTAAGGACAAGGCGTCCGACATTCACTTTGAGCCGTTTGAAGATTTATTCCGCATAAGGTATCGTATAGACGGTGCTCTTTACGAGATGGCGCCGCCGCCAAAGAACTTGGCGCTCCCTGTAATTTCGCGTGTTAAGGTTTTGGCAAATTTGAACATAGCAGAGCACCGCATTCCGCAGGACGGCCGTATAAAGTTGACGATAGCGGGGCGTCCGGTAGATTTGCGTGTATCAACGCTGCCGACGCAGTTTGGAGAGAGCGTTGTGTTGCGTGTTCTCGACAAGACTGTAGTCAATCTTGATCTTACCAAGTTGAGCATGACGGACGAGCTTATGGAAAACATACGCCGTCTGGTGAAGATGCCCAATGGAATATTTATAGTAACTGGTCCTACTGGTTCCGGAAAGACAACAACGCTTTACAGTGCCTTGCGCGAGGTCAACACGGTTGATATAAAGATACTTACTGCGGAGGATCCTGTTGAGTACGAGATAGACGGAATCATGCAGGTTCAGATAAACCACCATGTTGGGTTGGACTTTGCCAGAGCGCTTAGGGCGTTCTTGCGTCAGGACCCCGACAAGATAATGGTCGGTGAGATTCGAGACCTTGAGACTGCGCAGATAGCGGTGCAGGCGTCGCTTACCGGACACGTTGTTCTGGCGACGCTCCACACGAACGACTCCCCCGGAGCTGTTACCCGTCTTATGGATATGGGCTTGGAACCCTTCCTTATAGCGGCGTCGCTTGAGGGTGTGCTTGGTCAGAGGCTTGTCAGAAAGATTTGCACGAGCTGCCGTATGGCGTATGAGCCCAACCAGGAACTTATAGACATGCTTGGCGTTGATCCGATAGAGATAGCGGACAAGCAGTTTTTCATGGGTAAAGGTTGTCCGCTTTGTACCCAGACCGGGTACAAGGGCAGGCAAGGCCTCTATGAGCTTCTCTTGATAAAGGACGCTATGCGCGAGCTTATAACAAATAGAGCTCCTACGCTTGTTTTGAAACAAAAGGCAATTGAGATGGGAATGAGAACTTTAAGAGACGACGGTTTGCGCGCGATATTCGATGGAGCCACAACTGTTGAGGAGGTTCTCAAATACACCTAAGTTTGAACTTGAACTTTTATAAAAGACAAAATATCAATAATAAATCCAACCCGTATTAACCCCTTATGGCAAAATTCAAATATACCGCAATAGACAAGTCGGGAAACGAGGTTAGCAGCGTAATAGAGGCAACTTCGGAATCCCGCGCAAAGAGCGAGCTTTCCTCGCGCGGACTCAACGTAACTAAAATTTCCGAATTGCTTGTTACAGACAAGCCCGCTGCAAAGAAGCGCACAAAACCGTTTTTTGGTACTGGAGTAACCAATGAGAATGTAACGATATTCTCCCGTCAGCTGGCTACGCTGCTAAAGGCAGGTCTTCCATTGCTGAAGGCTTTGGAGGTTATAGCAAAGCAGGAGAAGAACCCGTATTTTCAGGCTATAATAGAAAAGCTTTGCGACAATGTAAAGACCGGTAATAAGTTTTCTGAGGGTCTTACGCAGTTTCCAAAGGTGTTCGACCATCTTTACATAAACATGGCGCGCGCTGGTGAAGCCGGCGGCGTGCTGGATGTTGTTTTGGATAGAGTTGCAACCTTCCAGGAAAAGGCTATCAAAACTAAGAATAAGGTAAAATCGGCGATGGTTTACCCGATAGTTATCTTGTTTGTAGCCTTCATAATAGTTGGCATACTTATGGTATTCGTCGTGCCGAAGTTCCAGCAGATATTTGCAGACATGCTTGGAGGAGCTCCCATGCCTGCTCTTACCCAGTTTGTTATAGATATATCGCACTTCATGCAGGAGAATGTATTGGCAACTCTTGCCATCATTGCTGCGGTAATAATATTTATAAAGCTGATATTCAAAACCAAATTTGGTATTAGGGCGTGGGATACGTTTACGCTCAAAGGACCGAAAATTGGAGATCTGGTTATGAAGTCAACGGTAGCGCGCTTCACGAGAACTTTTGGAACGCTGTTGGCTTCCGGCGTGCCGATTTTGGACGCGTTGCAGATTACACAGGGTACTATTAAGAATTCTGTGGTTGCCGGAGCTCTCCAGCGCGTGCATGACCGCGTAAGAGACGGTGAGGGCCTGTCTACTCCGTTAACGCAGCAGAAGCTCTTCCCAAGCATGGTAACCAGTATGATAGAAGTCGGTGAAGAAACCGGACAGTTGCCAGAGATGTTAAACCGTGTGGCAGACAACTACGACGAAGAGGTAGATAACGCCGTAGGATCAATAACGGCAATCATAGAGCCTATAATGATAGTATTTATGGCTATAGTTGTGGGTACCATAGTTATAGCTTTGTTCCTGCCAATTATTCAGATCATTCAGAAACTTACTGGTGGCGCATAGTAGTTCTATGGCGTGCCGGCAGGTATTAATACTAAAAGGTCGGCATTTCTGTTAGGCTTAAAATTTAAGGTCGAAAGATTATATCTTTCGACCTTTTTTATTCTATGACATCATAGACCCTGGCTTTATATTCAAAGTTTTTTTAGCCTATTTTACGGTGTATATTGTATCTTTTAGAAAGTAGAACAGTTCAAGTGCCTTTAGGCTATGTGCACTAGATAAAAAATATGTGAACAACAGAAATATACAGGGAAAATTAAGAGTTTTTTAGAAGGCGAATTTCTTATTATATACAGCTGAAGTCTTCTATCATTGCAACTCCATAGCGCAGACTTCTGAAAGTATGGTATATCTTTGACTTACCGCAATACTTCATAAGAGACATTATACATACGAGAGCCGCCGGAAGTATATCTGCTCTGTTTACATCTATCTTGTAAGTTTTTGCGCGTTCTTGCAGCGGCATAGAAATCATATCTTTTAAGAGGGTATCTATAAAGGCGATGTCTATTGCATTAGGGCAATTGTCAACTTGTAGGCCGTTCATCTTTGCCGATATGATTCTTACCGCGCTTAAAGCCCCACCAGAACCTATAAGAAAATTGATCTTATTTGGAATAGTCCAAGAAAGGAGGGTTTGAAGGCAGAAATCTTCGCAGGCTGAAATTTTCTCTGTGGCGGAGGTTTTGCATGAGTCTGATAATGAAAATTTCTCCTCAAGTCTTACAGCACCTAAAGGAAAACTGCATCTCTTTAGCAGATTTGCTGAGCAGATATCTTGTTTTCCAGATGCCAACTCAAGGCTTCCGCCGCCTATATCCATAAATAGAACGTCGCCATCTGTATGGGGCAGGGAAGTGTCGCTCATAGCCCCCATGAAAGACAGCAGAGCCTCAGTCTCTCCGCTTATAATCTTTATCTTGGCATTGCAAAGACGATATATTTCGTCTGCGATAAATTTGCCATTTTGCGCGGAACGCAGGGCAGATGTGCCAACGCAGCGTAGCTCAAAAGGTTTTTTTAAAGACTCTGCCAGTTTTACAAATTCTTTTATGCATCTTGCGGTTTTCTGAGCAGAATCATCTGCAAGCCCGCCGCCTTTGCATATTCTGTTTGCTACAGACCTTTCTAAAATTGGTAAAATGATTCCCGTGGCAGTTTTATCAGCCAGAAGGCATTTTGTTGTATTTGATCCAACATCTACAACAAGCAGAGTTCTATTATCCTTATTTCCCTGCATATATTGCTAAAGTTCGAAAGATTCCGGCGCTATAAGTACCGTAAATTCCCCCTTTGTATTGCTTTTCTTTAGCCTTTCGCAAACATCGCTCAGCCGGCCAACAAAGAAGGTTTCATGCAACTTGCTTATCTCCTTTGCAAAACAAACATATCTATCCGTACCTAGAACCTCAAGAGCATCGTCGGCAAATTTCTCTATCCTGTGGGGAGACTCGTAGAATACAAGAGTATGCGGAAAGACTTTGTACTTTTCAAAAAAGTTCTTGCGTGCTGAAGTCTTTGCCGGAAGAAAGCCCACAAATAAAAATGAATCGCTCGGAAGGCCCGACGCCGATAATGCCGCTACAAATGCGCATGGTCCCGCTACCGGAATTACATTTACCGCCTCTTTGCGGCATAACCTAACTATCCTGAAGCCCGGATCGCTCACACATGGAGTTCCTGCATCGGAAATCAGCCCGACATTCTTGCCAGACTTTAACTTCTCCAAAATCATTGGCGCAACCACTCTTTCTCTTGAATCCTCATATACCACAAGTTGCGCGGAAATACCGAATTTCTTTAGCAGAGCAGAGCTTGGCCTGGTGTCTTCACAGGCTATTAAATCGCAATTTTTTAGCGTTTCAACGGCGCGCGGAGAGAAATCTCCCAAATTTCCAATGGGTGTTGCAACCACATAGAGAGTTCCGTAATCCATATATAAAATATTCTAAAACCCGCAAAATATGCGTTCCTTACGGCACCTCTTTAGCAGAATGCTCTTGAAATCTGCAAGCGTATCAGAATCAAAGGCGCCGGCATCGAGCAGATCAAGAAGGGGCGTTATTACAAAATCTCTCTCCTGCCAGCGCGGATGCGGAATTGTTAATGTTTCGTCGTTAATCTCGGCATTGTCGTAGAATATTATGTCTATGTCAGCCTCGCGGGGCGCGTCTTTAAAGGGCTTTTGCTTTCTTCCAAGCTGTGCCTCGACACGCTTACATTGATTTAACAACTCAAATGGATCCAAATCTGTAAACCCAAATAAGGCTGCATTTAGAAAGTCCCTCTGGTCGGCATAGCCCACAGGCTTTGTCTCATAGACCCTCGATTTGCCTCTAATATCTATAAAATCCTCCAAAAGTACAGCCGCACGCACCAAGTTTTCCCTGCGGTTGCCTATATTTGAACCTATCGCTATAAATACCTTTTTCATTTTAAATAATCTCCGCGTTTTCTTGAAATTTCAACACATACGCCGTCAAAGTCGTAGGGTAAATCCTTAACGCGCTTTGTTACGCGCACGTCAACCTCAAGAAGATTTGAAAACCTTACAAATAATCTTTCGGCTATCTTATCGGCAAGACGCTCTATAAGCTTAACGCTTTCTCCCTTTATTACACCCTCTATTATTCCCATTACGGCAGGGTAATCTATTGTCTCATCGAGCTTGTCTGTCTTGCAGGAAGATTGTAAATTTGCATGCAAAACGGCGGAAACTTCAAACTGGGTTTCCTCATCGCGTTCCGCGGCAAAACAGCCGTGCTTGCCAGCACACCTGAAATTTTTTATAGTCAGAGTATCCATTTTTCCGGAGAGTTTATCGCTTCAAATATTTTTAGCGCAATCACATTTTTCTCGACATTGTGCACGCGTATTATGTCTGCCGATCCTGAAAATATGGCATATAGGTTTGCAAAGGCGGTTTCGTCGTCGCGCTCGTGTGGCGGGCGGCCTGTTATAGCGCCGAGAGTCCTTTTCCTGGATAATCCAAGCAATATAGGATACCCCAATTTCTTTAGCATTCCCATATTCTTTAAGATCTCAAGGTTCTGCGCGGCACTTTTGCCAAATCCGAATCCTGGGTCCAAAACTATGGAGTCTTTGTCAACTCCAGATTCTATGCACAATCTTGCGCTATCTTTTAAAGAATCTGAGATTTTTTCCAATATATTTTCTCTTTCAGCAATAGGTGAATCAAAGCAATTGTGCATAAGCACGATAGGCGCTTTAGTCTGTGCCGCTACTATGGCCATTGGAGATGAAGCCCCGTCTGATGCCATTTCGTATCTTGCGCCGAGAACATCATTTATCAGGTCTGCTCCGGCTTCTATTGCAGCCATTGCCACTTTGCTCTTGTAGGTGTCTATTGATATGGGAATATCTGGGAATTCTTTTCTAACTGCCTTTAAAGATGGCATTAGCCTGTCAAGCTCTTCCTGTTCTGAGATCTTTACGCAGTCCGGCCGGGTCGACTCCGCTCCCATGTCTATTATGTCGGCTCCTTGTCCGACTATATCGGCAGCCCGTCTGAGAGCCAGATCTGGCGTGGTAAAACTTCCGCCGTCGGAAAAAGAATCAGGTGTAAGGTTCAATATTCCCATAACCAGAACTTTTTTCCCGGCCTTTCCTATATTTCTTGAATGCGGACTTTTTAGAATCATTTTCCCGATTTCAATATTTCTATGTATCTTCTCAACTCTTCAGATGGAGACTCTCCATTTAACCTTTCGAGAATTTCTATTGCCCGCTCACGTTCAGACAAAGATATATAGCAAGCAGCCGCGCGCAGCAAAGACGCTCTCTTATAACGCCCATTTTTTGCGCATATCTCATAGCGAATTATTGCACTTCTGTATTTGCCCTGGCTCTTTAAAAAGTTTGCTTCAGCGAAGTTTGCCGCAGGGCTTTCCTCGTCGTAGGACAATATCTTTTTTGAAAGCTCCTTAATGGCGTCCTCTGGAGCGTTTCTTGCAGTCATTGACTCAAGCTTGCATTCCATGGCAGATATCTTTACGTCATCTGGAATGTTTTTCGCAGAGGAGAGTTTGTCGCAGAGCTTCTCGGACAATTCGTATTCTCCTGCCGCCAACAACGCCCGAGCCGCCCTGGCAAGATTTTTCGGATTTCCGGGCTTATTTGAACTTATAAGATTTATATAAATATCGGCGCAATCGCGGTATAGGCCAAGATTGTAATACACCATGGCAGCCTCTTCCGCACGTGAATCCGGACGGCAGCCAAAATTCCCCGATGCCTCCCAAACTGCCGCCGCCTCTTTGAATTCTTCTGCTCTTGCCAGTGCCGCAAATAATAACTCCCACGATCTTGAATCTTTTGGGTCTTGCGACAATAAAAATTTAAGCTCGTCCGCCGCGTATTTATAGTCTCCATTGGCGATGGATATTTCTGCCGACAGATTCCCAAACTGCCTTGATTTTGCACCGTATGAACATATTAGCCCAATTCGGCATGCATCCAAAGCGGCGCGGTAATCTCCGCGCTTAAAATGCGTTCTTGCGGCAATAAGCAGTAGGTCTTTATCTTGTAACCCGCATAGCTCCATGGCTTTTTCCAACTGTGGCATAAGTTCATCATGGGGGCTATTGCATGCATCGAGAGACAAAACCAGGTTCTTTGCCGCAGATGTAAATTCCGGGAATTTTTCTAGTGCAGTATTAAAGCTCTTTGCCGCCTCTCTATATTTTCCTGCCTGTGCGTATAGGCAGCCAAGATTGTAGTGAGAACCCGCTTTAGCCTCTTGCGTGGAGCAGAATTTTTCCATCTCGGATATTTTTTCTTCCTCACTTTGTAGTTCCTGAATTTTTCTAGCCATCTTTGCCTCTTTGTCGGAGAGCTCCGGGTGCGCTCCAACAGCTTGCGCAATGGAAATTGCATGCAGGCACATTACAAAGAAAATAAATGTCTTAAGAATCGTATTCATCTTGAAATTCTAAATGGTACCGGCAGGGTAAATCTTGCCCGCACAGGTTTTCCCCCTTTTGTGGGAGACTCATATATGAGCTTGCTTGCGGCATCAAGCGCGCTCTTCTTAAAAGCTTCGGAACTTGATGATATTACCTTTTCTACACGCACGCTCCCGTCTTTTTCTATTATAATAGATAATTCAACATCGCCCTCAATGCCTCGTCTTAACATTTCGGCAGGGTAGGATACCTTTGCCTTTGATAGCCGCTTTGGGGTTTTGTCGAGCGAGCCAAAATCAAAAATACCATCAAATTCTCCTTCTGCGGAAAAGTCTCCAGCTCCCGGTATCTGTGGCTCAAATGCATGTTGAGTTTGCGCTGAGAGGTTTGAAAATGCAATTGCGTTGTCTATGTTATTTTCGGCAGGCTCAAGGTTTAAACTTGGCATAGCCCCAGATATACGCTCGGCAGCCTGGCTTTGCTTTAAGTTTCTGGTAGGAACAGGTGCCGATGTCTTTCTATGAATCGTTATAGCTTCAGAGTATTCTTTATTTTCCTCATGCTGTACCTTAGATGTCTTCCCAGAAGGCAGAACCGCAAGCACTGCAAAGGTGGCGCAAACGGCGGCTAACGCGCTTTTTACCGCAGCGGAGCGCTTTTGCAGGCTACTTTGAAAAAACCGGCTCACTGAATCTTCCTTGCGGCTATATATGTTCTCTTTGCTCCACCTGCCTTTGCGCAGTCCATGACATCAACAAGAGTTTGCACCGGAGCGTTTGCATCGGCCTCTATCATAACGTCGAAATCTCCGGCTCCCGCGCGGGCCGACAACATTGTCTCTATTGAATCCATCGACGCCGCCTTGCCATCTACGGAAATATTCCCGTCCTTGTCTATGCATATATTAACCGGAAGCCTATCTGTACTCTCCGCCTGCGTTGACGATGGTTTGTCTACCTTCATGGCGCTGTTGTCTGAAAACGACATTGTCACCACAAAAAATATCAACAGTATGAAAATTACATCTATAAGAGGCGAGATGTTTATCTCAGAGTCTCCTCCGCCGCCGTCGAAATTAGGGGTTCTAAGAGCCATGTTCAGCCTCTCTTTCAAGCATGGAATTCTCCAGTCTCATAAGGTTTATCAAAATATTTTGAACCCTCGCCTGCACAGCGAGGGCAAGCATCATTGCTGGTATTGCTATGCACAGCCCGGTTTGGGTTGTTATGAGCGCCTTTGAGATTCCCTCCGCAACAAGCCTTTCGGACCCTCCCTGGGCGGAAGCTCCTATACATATCATCATTCCAGATACAGTTCCCAAAAGCCCTAAAAGTGGCGCTGCCGCAGAAAGGCTCTTTAGCATCTTAAGACGCCTGTCTATGCCTGAGAGCATTCTTCTTCTGACTATGTCAAACCCATTCTTGAGCCTTATTTGCATAGGCAAAGACAAGTTTGTTTCAGTATCTAAAACTTCCTTGAACTCTCTTTTGAAAGATTCGGCATCGGCACATATCTTAAGATACGGCGCAAGCCTGAAATACATTCCAAAACCCGCGTAATATATGTACACGCAAAGTGCGCACAGCGGAATCATAAGAGGGCCTCCCGCCTTGAAAAATTCTATGAAATTTTGCAGGTAAGAAATCATTTTGCCGCGTTCAAAATACCCGATGCAAGCTTCTCCATATCAGATAGCACAGCCTTGATTTTTCGGCTCAAAAGCGCGTGTATCACAAAAGCCGGAATTGCAACCATAAGCCCGAACTCCGTTGTAATTAGAGCCTCTCCTATGCCTTGGCTCATGAGCCCTGCATTTCCGGTTCCAAATTCCGATATGTTTCCAAATGTCTTTATTATGCCGGTTACTGTTCCCAATAACCCCAACAGTGGCGCAACAGTTGCTGTTATGGAAATTAAGCCCATTCCGCGGTGAAGCTTTCCTCCCTCTATGAGCATATGCTCATAGGCGCTTTCCTCCATAGACGTTGTGCCGTTTTTGAAGCGCTTTACCAAAGACAGCAGCATTGCTGAATACGGGCTTGGCGCGTTTCTTGCAATTTTTAACGCGCCTTCAATATTGCCGTCTTCAAGTTTTCCGGATATATTCCCGGCAATATTGTCGTCGGCTCGCTTTATGAACGCTACTTTTACCGATTTTACCAACGCTATTAACAAAGCCAGCACCCCGAAAAACAATATTGGCGCCATCCATATTCCACCGGCCTCTATGCGTTCCCATACGGACATCTCCGCAAGGTTCTTAATATCTCCCTTAAGGCTTTGGGGTAGGGGAAGATATTCCGACTTGCCATATATGTATTCAGATATCTCTTTAGATTTATCCTTACCAAATACCGACAATATTTTTTTTGCTTCTGCCGGCGAGAATGCAAAAGCCTCTTTTGAGTCTTCCGTGCTAAAGTATACAACAGGGCCGACTCTCACGCACATTCCCTCTGTAGTCTTTAAAGAGCCTGCCTCTTCTGATGGAATTTCCACTGAGATTTTTCTTGGCTTAAGCGGCTCAAATATCATCTTAAATGCACTGTCTGCCGCCCTTAGCGCAGCTTTCGTGCTGTCTTCCAAATATAGTGAATATTTGTCTTTGCTCCTTCCTATGCCCACATTCTCAAATGCGGCAATGGCCTTTAATATTTCGGCATTTTTTGAGTCTAAAAAGGCGTTTTCGGCAATTAGTGCGTCTGCTGGAGGAACAGACGCCTCGGCTGCTTTTACAGCATCAATATTTGCCCTAAGAGAGGCCTCTAACATTTCCAATTTTTCGAACAAAGGCTTTAGAGCCTCTGTGTTTCTTTCTTGAGAAATACTGTTTGATATAGCCTCACTTGAGTCCGCCCCCATGCATGGAGCAAGCGGAAATATTGTAAGAAATATTAGAGCCTTGCAAAAATTTCTCATTTTTGAGCTCCTTTCTGAAGTTTTATAGAAGCGGGAATCTTTCCGCCAGATTTCTCCACAACGAGAGTCTTGCCGTAGCTTATAGATGAGGAATCCTCGGAAACTTTTGAATCTAATGCAAGCAGTGAATCGAGCGCAGAATACAGTGCCCGCAATTTCTTTGCGGCATCGTCTTTTGCCTCAGTATATGTTTTGCTCAACTTGGCTGCTATATCTGCTCCTTCTTTGCCGAAAACCAAATTGTTTTCCAATTTGTCCTTCAACTCCCGAAAACGTTTGTCGAGCTCCGCATTGAGGGTGTTTAGAGCCGCTTTCTTCCTTGATATCTCCTCAGACAGGCTCTTTGCCGTAGCCCTTGTAGATTCGGCTTTCGCCTTAGCTTCAAAAGCTTCCTTTTCCGCTTGGGAATTTTTTTCTTCAAGCATTTTTATGGCGCTTACAAGGGCATCTTTGCTTTCTTCAAAGCTTCTTTCCGATTCTGATTTTTCAATGCGTTTAGATATTGCGTCTTTTGCATTGTTTACCGCCGCCTGCGCAGATGAGATATCTTTTGCATTTAAGCATGGCGCAAGAAAGGCAGATAGAAAAATGGCAAGATAAATCCTATTCATATAATCTTAATCAAGTTTTATTCTAGAGACGCTCGTCTCATTTATATCTTCAAGAACCAAGACAAGCTCTTTTGCAGATTTGTCTGCTTCTATTTTCTCCAGCAACTTTACAGCCTCGTCATAGCTGTTTACCTGCGTGGAGTTTATCTTCTTGATTCTGCCTCCAGCGTAGACGTTTTTTGGCATGGCGCTTGCGGCGGGGCTATTTGGCTTTACCCAACGCACGACGGCTCCAGTTTCATCGTATTTTAGTATCCTTCTGGCGCAAGCGTCGTCAAAGACAAATTCCCTAATGGAAAACCCGAGCCTCTTGAAGTATTGCGTCTGAGCTTGGGCAATGGTCTTTGGAGATTTGTCGAACACAACCTCAACATTCTTAATTTCGCTCTCGCCGGATTTTATTACGCTTAGGACGGCTTTGTCTCCGGGGGCTTTTCTCAATATGTCGAATGAGAAAATCGCGCTGACGGCGTATTCCTGCTTTGTGACCTTGTATCTGTGGGAATCGAAACCAACAATCAGATCGCCTTTCTTCAATCCTGCCTTTTCAGCCGCAGAACCTTTGACTATATCTCCTATAACTATTCCGCTTTCATCCTCCTTCAATCCCAGAAATTTTGCAACTTCACGCTTTATGGGCCTTGAGTCTGTTATCCCCAAAGATGCAACCGCATCTCCTGACGGATTTTTTGGTATCAGCTTTAGGGCTTCTTTTACATGCCTTTCGGCTATTACAGAATTGCTACACCAATCGTCCCTCAAAGCTATTGGAATAGATTTCCCGTCGGGAAGCAGCAGCGTTTTTAAATCTACAGCATTGCCGGAGGCAATTCCCACAAAGTTTCCGTCCATGTTAAATACGGGTCCGCCTATGCCAGATACCATATCGGCTGTAAGCGCTACATCGTATGGCCCCTTGTTTATATATGAGACATATGACTGTGCGTATGCCGTGTCGAAAGAAAAATATTCCTTCATTATTATAATTCCCCAAATAGGCTGTGTAAGCTCAAATGGGGCAGATTTAAATTCCGTAAAAGGTTTTGTGCCCTTCGGGGCAGCGCCGCTTTGCGTTCTTACAAAATGAAACTTGTAAAGTTTATCGCACCCTAAATAAACGCATTTTTCTCCGCTGTCGGGATACTCTGGAACATAGACTTTAAAGTCCTTCAACATCTTGGGCGGAAGAATTTCGGGAATGGACTCTGCCGGAAGTATCAAAGTTCCTTTATCGTCGGCAACTACAGCCTGCACAGATATCTTTTCGCGGTTTTCTTCAGCTTGTATTATGTATTCAACCATAACAGTGCATTTTTTCCTGTCGTTGAATATTTCAAGCATGCTTGCGTCTTTTGAGTTTTGAGCGCATAGTGTGCCGCAGAAAAGCGTCAGAACAAGAAGTGGCAAAAGCGTATATTTTTTCATATATATAAATTTCTTGGCATTTTCAATTTTAGCATGCGGCATTTCAACCATTAAAATGCCAGTTTAGCCAAAAATACCTCGATGATGATTGTTATTTAACGTTGGAGTGTAGCCAGTTTGCATAGTCTGCCGAAAGGCTTTCCGCCCGAAGGGTAATCCATTGTGGGCACTCGTAAGGGTGAAGTTCGCAGAGGCGTTTTAGCGTGCGGTTTTCATTGTTCTTTAAAAGCTTAAAGATGATTCTTACCTCTGGCTCTGAGAAGAATTCTCCTTTCCATATGTAAAATGACTTTACACATTCTCCAACTTGCGCGCACGATACGAGCTTTTCCTTTACCAGAACCTCTGCTATTGTATGTGCTGTACTTAAGTCAGGAACTGTCGTAAGCCCTACAAGTTCCGCGTTGTCTTCCGACGATTTTACCACAATGGCTTTTTGTTTCATGCATTCCATTATGTTAAATTTTTTATCTTGAAGGCAAATTGTTTGTATCTGAATATAAAAATTCCATGCTTGCGCATTAAGAATTAGAATGTTTGCCATTTGAAGAAGATGAATGTATTGTGAAAAGCTATTTTAAAGTTTTTGTATTTTACGTGTTGGCGGTTATACTTGCGCCGTCTGTGTTTGCATCGGAGACCTTCATAATAAAGAGCATAGATTTTTCCGATCCAGCTGATTGGAATAGGGTATTTGATCTTGAAAGAAGAATATTGTCAGTGTACTTAAGCTCGTTTAAGCCGTTTACGGCTGTAGAGGTAAAGGAAGGAGGGGAATATTATGTGTGGTCGTGCGCACCTGACTTTTCATCAAACCCGGGCACGAGATATTTCTCTGTGTCGGTGAACGGAAAAGAACTTCCCAAGTATTCTGGCAGGCACGGATTTAACGGCTGGAAATGGGAACTTTTGGGCAGAGCGCACCTGAAGAAAGGAGAAAATATAATATCTTTGTCGGCAAAAACACCTTATGCCAGAAGCGACGCGCTCTTATTTACAAAAGACGAAAACTTCAACCCGAATATTCTTGCCGATACAGAGCAGAAATGTAAAGCCTATCTGCGTTCCAACTTGAAGCTAAATGTTGTTTTTAAAAGCGATTTAGACTTTGTCGAGCCTGTGTTTTGCGAGCCTGCAGGTTCGGATAATATTGAGATAAAAAATCCTTTTCTAAAACTTGTATTTGCCAAAAGGAAAGACTCCCGCGGAAACTCGTTCTACTCATGCAGGGCGGAGGTTTTCGACGGCAAAAAATGGATTTCCATGCCTAGTTTTTCCGAAGAATTGCTTGTGCTTTTCTCGTCCGATAAAGATCCATCTATATCTGAAAACTATTATTCCCCGGCATGGCGCAACCCTAAACATGTTCCGACAACAAATCTCGACGGGATTGAAACTAAGATAGATATAATGAATAAAAACCCGTTTTCAGCGGGAAGTGCCGAAATTCTCCGGGCTGTAAAAGTTGTCCCGGCAGATGGCGGAAAAGCGGCGCATATAACATATTCCGACGGGTCAAAGGCACGGATAAGCCTTCTGCCTGATGTTGGTATATTTAAATTTGAAATCTTAAAAATTGCCCCTAAAGACGCGTTCTATTCGTTTTGTATTGAGGCTTTTCATTCATCTGAAAAGAGTTCTTTTCGCAGGAGCTTGCTGCCTCCGCTATATCAGAATAGACGCATTATGGATACTCCAAAGCTTGTATCTGAGAATTTTACAAGCCAGCCTGTAGCGATGTTGCAGTCGGCTGAATCGGGGGTTGAGATAGCCAGAGGGCTTGCTGCCGATCCGCAAAAACTGCCATTTGGAGAATGGTCGAAAGGAAGCGGCGGCAGATACGGGCTATCTTTGGCAAACCATAAAAACAATCTTCAGACGGTATTGTTCTCCCCGCTTTTGGGCGGCGCAGATTCTTTCAAGAAGGCCGGAGAAAGAATAGAGGCATCGTGGTACGGCTTTTGTATTTACGGCAGTTGGCGCAGGGCTTTCGACATATTAAATACCAGGATATTTACCGAACCAAGCACCATGCGCGAGGCTTACGATGTTTCATTTTCAGATGCGGCGTGCAATATTGCCGAATATCTAAAAAATAAAGACGCTTCAGGCTGGTCTGACGTATATAAAGCCCGAACGCAGATAGAGGCTCGAAACACCGGAACTCAAGCTGCTCCGCTAGCCGAGATGGAATTGTCTCTTATTACGGGCGACGAAGACGCCTATTGGAATTTTTCCCTTCCGACAATAGAATTTACCCTTTCGCGAAAATTCAGAAATTTTTGCCCCGACCTTAAAGGCTCTCTATACGGCAGAACAATGGATATTTCCGGCGATTATTACGCCGCTTTATACGCTCTTACCGGGCGCAAAAACGAGTTTCTGAAATCGTACTTCACCGACGAAAACGGGCATATGCAAGCATATCCCTTCGGCTATCCGAAATGGATGAGAGACGTCATTCCTGAATGGAGCGTGTATTTTGGCATATATCTTGCAACTCCATATGGCGCTCTCTTGGATAAAACTGTCAGGCTGTGCGACAAATGGCTAAAGAACATATCGGAAAAGCGAGATCTCGCCGAACCCAACATGAATTCTTTTGTAAATTATGCCATGTATCCGTACTGGTGGGTGCTTCCAGATATTTACGAAATTACAGGGAATAAATCATATCTCGACGCTGCCGTAGAAGGAGCGTATTTTTCCGCAAGTTCGCTGTGGAATTTTCCAACTCCGCCCGAAGGCGATTTCACCATACACAAAGATGGCGTAGTTGAGGGCATATACAATTACTGGTGGCGCGGCAAAGAAAGGTACAGGCTTGGATTTCTCGAAAACAAGGCTGAGGTTGACCGGTTGTTTTCCCTTGGTGAGCTGAAAGAGCGTTTGCCGCACAGAAACTTATATTTGGCAGATCCAAAGAAAGTTCCTGCCCGAAAAGTATCCCGCGTTGGACTTGGTATAGAACAGCCTTGCACATATCTATCAAGAGATACGAACTTTAGAAATATATGCATGCCAAGCTGGTCTACCGAGATGCTCCGTGCAGCGCGTCTATCGGGAAACATTCCCATAATAGAAAAATTTTCCCGACATGCCATAATAGGCAGGTATTCCAATTTTCTGGGTTATTATGTTCTTGATTACACAGATTGCATGCACGATGAAAATTATCCATATAATGGTCCCGACATCACAACTTTCTACTATCACCATGCTCCCTGCCATTTTGCCCAGAGCGTAGATTATTTGATAGAGCAAATCACATGGGCAAGTGGAGGGAAAATAAAATTTCCGTATGTGCGCTCTCAGGGATATTTTTGGTTTACAGACCGTATATACGGGTTGCCTGAGGGCGGGAGCGTTTTTGGTGATACCGGGGCGAGAGTTCTTATAGACAAGCTGTGTGTGCGTTCTGGAGACCCTAAGATAAGCGTTGTTCTTGCGCGCTCAAAGAATTACCTCTGGGCAATTCTTCTAAACGACTCATCTAAAGCTCGTGTTGCAGATTTGTCTTTCGATTTTTCCTCAAAGAATATGGCTGGTGTGGAAAAGTCAGCTTCTGCTCTTATTTTAGATTCAGGGGGGAATATCATTTCCAGGCGCAAGCTGTATGAAGAAAATTTTAAAGTTAAAATTCCAGCAGGGCGTATAATTGCCTTGAAGATTCCGGCGGCGGAAGATCTTGGGCGTTCTGCGGCGGAAAGACTTCCGCGTATAGAGGCAGCCGATGCCTATTTAAAGTCGGAGTCAGTTCCGGAAGGGTGGGGAATATTTAGGGCGTTTAGAATACGCTCTCCATTCGGTAAGGATTCCTTGTTTGCATTCTTTGAAGACGGGTTTCTCAAAAAAGGTGCTACGGCAACTATCGAGGTAATATCTCCTGGGAAAATAACCACTTCTGACAGTGATTATCCGTTTGAGTTCAGCGTAAAGCAAATTGGCCCTAATGAGGACATATCGTTTAGATTTGTCATAAAGGAGGAGGGCAGGGCGGAGTTTAAATCGGAAATATTTCATTTTAAAGGTTCAAAACGCATAAAATGAGTGTCAATTTTTTACAAAATTTGAACAATTTTTGTCTTTGGCTGTAAAAATCGCTAAAAAAGCTTTACACGAGACTTTGCGCTGATTAGAGAATTAAAAATACTTTTCTGATATGTTATATATGAAAGCGAAAATTGCAAAAAATGCGGTGTTGTTTTCTGCCGCCATATTTATGGGGACGTTTTCCGGCGCGGAAACTGTTGTTGTTGAAGCTGAAGATTTTCAGTTTAAGTCTGATTGGTACAGGGAGAGTACCAGCGGGCAGAATGTTCTAATGACAACAACCAGCCCAACATCTCCGTCCACAGTCTTTAGTGTTAAGGACGGCGGAGAGTACGATGTATGGATGTCTGCATACGATTATCCAGAATTTAGGCCTGGAACGCGCCTTTTGACTATGTCTGTAAACGGAGAGCCTCTTCCGGGGGTGGCAGGCAAGCATGGCCATGACGGATTTAGATGGGAAAAGATGGGAAGAGCCAAGCTCGACAAGGGTGAAAATATAGTCTCTCTCGCCCTCAAGACAGACCATGCAAGGTGTGATGCTCTTCTGTTTACAAACGAGCAAAATTTTGATCCGAATAAATCTGTAGATACTCTCCGCAAGAGAGTTCCGCTAAAGGTAAAGCCCGTATATAAATCGCCAATTTACGACGATACTTTCACTCCAATTCCAGAATTTGAGGCTTTTTCTGGCGCCAGAAGCATAGGCGTAAAGAACGACAAAATTGTCCTGTTGTACACTGAACGAAAAGATGCCAAGGGCAATAAGTTTTATGTAAGAAGCGTAGGCGTTTATAAAGACGGCAAGCTTGTGATGTTGCCGGAATATAAAGACGAAGGACTCTATCTGGTGTATTCTTCCGAGGTAAAGCATGACGGGCAGGACTATTACGCAAGGTGGCTTGGAGCCGGAGAGAGTGGCATGTATTTGGATGTAAACGGTAAAAAGGTACTTGTGGACACTCCTCCTACGAATCCTTATTGCGTTGGGGAAGCTGAATTGCTCCTTATAAAAGATGTAAAGAGCCTTGGGAAGGACACTCTTGAATTGACGTATACTGGTGGAGTAAAAGCCACTGTAAAGATTTTGCCAGATGGGCTGATAAAGTTCGATGCTGTATTTGAAGCTGATAGGTCGGGGTCATATTCTATGGCGATGTTGGGCTTTAACAAGAAGTCGCGCAAGGACGGCTTTAAGAGCCTATTTTTGCCTACATTTTATCAGGGATCCTCTGTCATGCTTGAGCCCCGCATGTTGGAAGACAGAATGACGAGCCATCCCTTGGCTATGGTGGAGGCCGAAGAGGGCGGGCTGAATATAACAAGCGCTCTTGTTGCAGATCCAAAAATGCTTCCGTTTGAGTGGTCGCGCAAGGATAGTTCCCGTTACGGATTTTCAATATCTTCGCCCGACGGACAGGTTCAGACGGCAATATTCCACGGCGTATTGGGCAACAAGCACGCCCAGTTTAAAGAGGGAGACAAAGTTTTAGGTTCGTGGTATATAATTACCATAAATGGCGATTGGCGCGACGCTTTCGAGCTTGCCGATAAGAAAATCTTTGCTGCCGACAATATTAGAGAAGCTTTCACCTGCTCTTTCTCTGATGCTGCCGACAATATCGCCAATTATCTAAAAGACGGGAAACACAGCGGATGGAGCTCCATAGACAAGGGGCGCTGGAACATTGAGGCGCAGTATATGGGAACCCAATCTTCTCCGCTTTCAGAGCTTTCCATTGCAATTCTTACAGACGACGAAAATTTTTATAAAAATATAGCGCTTCCTTCAATGGAGTTTACACTTTCTCGCAGGACAGCGCATTTTGCCTATAAAAAGCCTGTAAAGGGCTCTTGGACGCACGATAGCATGTGTACACTTTCCGTGCCCTCAGGGGGTAGCTCTAGCGATGTTTATGCCGGGGAGTTCTTCCTGCTCGGTGGCGGAAATACATGGCTTAGAGATTTGTACTACCACAATAAGGGCAACGTAAAAGTGATGAATAATCCGGCGTGGACAAGCCTGCTTGGAATATATTTGGCAGATCCAAATCCGGAGCTCTTGGAGCGGGTAAAGCGCGAGTGCGACCATTGGCTCTCCTACGCGTTTGATACTAAACCGCAGGGCGAACCCGATCCAGTTCCGTTTGTAAACGACGGATTTTATCCATACTGGTGGTATCTGCCCGACATGTACGAGATAACCAAAGATAAGAAGTATCTTGAGGCCGCCGAGAAGGGTGCATTCCGTTCCATGATTTGCCTGTGGGCGTGGCCCACTCCGCCAGATGGGGACGTTGTAATAAACAAGGGCAATATAAAGCAGGGCATACAGCATCCATTCTGGGCTGGCGGAGAAAAATTCAGACTTGGAGGAGAGGGAAATGTTGCTGCTTTGAGAATGCTATCTCAGGCGGGTATGAAACTTTCAGAGTTGGATCAACTCTTTGTAATGCCTGAGAAAAAAGTGCCTTCAAAACTGGTTTCACGGATAGGTTTGGGAATAGAGCAGCACTGGACATACAAGTGGACGGGCAACTACCACAACATATTAAATCCGTCGTGGGCTGCCGAGATGCTCAAGACCTACCAGTATTCCGGTCGAGATATTCTTATGAAATTCTCACGCCACTCTATAATAGGCCGCTACGCGAATTTCCCCGGATATTATATAAAAGATTTTACCGACGTGCAGCATGATGCGGATTATCCATATAAGGGACCAGATTCAACAAGCCTTTATTATCACCATTCCACGGTGCATTTTGGGCAGACTTTCGACTATCTCATGGCTCAGATAGAGGTTGCCTCAGATAACAAGATAAAATTTCCGTATGTTCGCCAGCAGGGGTATGTATGGTTTACAGATAGGATATTTGGCGCTCCTGGAAGGGTGTTTAGCGATCCTCTATGCAGGCCTATTCTCGATAAGAATGCTGTTCGGCCTAATTCCGTTAAGGTCAGCACTCTCATCGCCCGCGGCAAGAATGCAATATGGGTTATTGCCTTGAACGACTCCGCCTCAGACGGAACATTCAGCTTTACTTTCGACTCAACCTCAAGGGGAATGCGCGGAGCAAAGGTTGACGAGCCTGTATCGCTATTCGACGGCAGCGGTAAAGATACGGGAAAGACATTCGGATTCTTCTCAGATAAAAAGGTGGAAATTCCTGCTATGGGGCTTGTTGCGTTTAGAATACCTGCGGAGGATTTCAATCCTGAGATAAAGGTTCGTCCGATAGAAGGTCCGGGACATCTGTCTAAGGAGAATGTCGGCGGAGATTGGAAAGATGCGCATGTTTTCCGCATACGTTCGCCATTTGGTAAAGACTCGGTGTACGCAGTATTTACGGGTGCGCTTTTCAAGCAGAACGCAAAGGTTACCATGACTCTTAAAACATCAAAGGGTGTGCAGAAAATATCGAGAGATTTCTACCCGTTTGAGTTCAGCGTGTATCCAATTGGCATGGACGACGATTGTGAGGTATCGTTCCTCTTAGAGGAAAAGGGCAAGGAGCCCATAGAGCTTAAGTTCGATAAGTTCGGCAAATAAAAGCATGGGATATGCGCAAAATGCATATCCCTTTTCATATCTAACCTTTCATATATGGACAATGCCTATATTTTTATGAAAAAATAGTCTCGAAATATTAAAGCTTTAATTTAATAATGTCTTTTCATGAATGAGGGGCTTGATATTTGAAAGGCAATATACCTGTCCTGAAAGTAATTTCTTATATAAAACATTTACCTTTTTAGAAAATATGAAAAAATCTTTACTTAGCGTATTTATGTTAATATCGGCAGCGGCTTTTTCAATTGCGGCGCCTGCCGAAAAGAACAAGCCCGTGGAAAGCAAACCCGAAACCTTTTTGCTTGAGGCTGAACATTTTCAATTTATTGGGGATTGGTCGGTAGATGGAGATTTAGGGCAGAGAATGCTCATAGTTACAGTTCCAACAAAGAGCGCTCCAACAACAGTTTTCAAGGCAAAGGGTGGAAAATACCACGTGTGGTTTTCCGCGAGGGACTATGAAAAAATATCTCCTGCATCAAGAAGAATGAAAGTTTCCGTAAATGGTAAACAGCTCGACGGCATAGGAGGCACCCACAAACGCGAGGGCTTCTACTGGCAGAAGATGGGAGAAACGGAACTTATAGAAGGTGAAAATGTAGTTTCTATAGTTCCCCTTACAAGCCATATGAGAGCCGATGCCGTACTCTTTACACAAGATGGGACTTATAATCCAAATGAAAAACTACATACCAGGCTCGATAGGGCAAAAATAAGAAAAGCGCCTGAGAAGCTGGATTATGTATATAACTTAGATATGGAGCGTCCGAAACAATCAGATGCCCGAAACGGCAAAAGTTATATTTTATCCAATGACAAACACAGGGTAGCTTTCGTGGAAAAGATTGCTGCTGATGGAACCAAAACTTTTGAGAGAAACGCCCAAACTCTTGTAAACGGCAAATGGGTTTCTTTAGAACCCTTTAAAGAAGATGCTCTTTACCTTATGTATTCGGAGAATAATCCGCGGTATACGGACGGGTTCTTCGCATCATGGGGAGAGGCCCGCAATACTAGTACAATAACTGCAAAGCTATCAGGTGGTAAAGAGCAGATTATTCCAATGCCTCCGGTAAATCCGTATTGTATAGGGCAGGCAAAGCTTCTTAACATAGTCTCTATAAAACCCGACGGCGCAAATGCTCTGATTCTCGATTACGGAGACGGCATAAAGGCAAAAGTAACCATGATGCCTAAAGGAGGTGCTCTCAAATATGAAGTAAGCACAGAGGCCGACAGGGACGGTTGGTATTCATTTTGTTTTATAAATGGAAATTCGGTTGACAAAAAGGAACTCAAGGCTGTCGAGTTGCCCACAATATACCAACTTCAGCGCGTTATGGTTCAGCCAAAGCTTGTTGCAAATAGGATAACGAGCCATCCGCTATCTATGATAGAGGTTGACGAGGGCGGAAAAAGCGTTGTGAGTGCTGTTGTGGCGGATCCGGACAAATTGCCGTTTGGGGAATGGTCGGAGGAGAACAATTCTATATACGGATTTACGTTGGCAAGTCCGGAAGGCAGGATTCAGACTGCAATTTTCCAGCCGATAATAGGAGGTAGAGGCTCACAAAAGAAGGAGGGCGACGAGATAAAGGCGTCTTTTTATGTTCTGAACTTTGCCGGTAACTGGCTTGACGGAATAGAGTATGTCGACACAAATCTGTTCGACTGCACCAAATTGCGCGAGGCATACGATGTTTCTTTTTCCGACGCCATATGCAACATAGCCGACTATCTTAAGAATAAGGAGGCCAGCGGCTGGAGCGACTTGCACAAAGGGCGCTGGAACATAGAGGCAGCCGACACTGTCACGCATTCCACTCCGCTTACTGAACTTTCCATAGCTTTGCTTACGGACTCCGAAGATTTCTATAAGAATTTCTCATTGCCTACAATAGAGTACACTCTTTCAAGACACACTTCACATTTTGCTCCTGGGCGCAAGATTGCGGGGCCTTGGTTTAGAAAAGAGATGACTAAACTTGCGGTAGGGTCCGCCATATGGGGGGCCGATTACTATGCTGGGGTAAACCGTCTTACAGGAAATGCAAATCCGTTTTTTAAGGACTTTTATTACAATAGCAAAGGTAATTTAAATACAACACGGGGAGATCAATGGTATTATACTCTTGGTCTTTATCTTGCAGATCCATCTCCGGAACTGCTTGAAAAAGTTAAGGCCGATTGCGACAAATGGCTAAAGAATGTATTCTATAGGCCTATCTATAATGAGGTAAACTTAGTCTCGTTCATAAATGCTGGAACGTACCACTATTGGTGGTATTTGCCCGAGATATACGCTCTTACCGGAGACAAGAAATATTTGGAAGCCGCGGAGATTGGCGCATTTTACTCTTTGGCATCTCTTTGGAATTATCCGGTAACGCCGGAAGGCGATACTGTCATAAACAAGGATAATCTTGTTCGCGGTGTAGGTGGTGCTTGGTGGCGAGGGCCCGAGGAGAGCTTCAGACTGGGAAAGCCTGTTAACGATGCCCGTATAGAGTTGCTTAAGCAGACTCCAAAATATAAAAATTTCGCATTTAATGGAATGTATGTCGTGCCGCAAAAGACAGTTCCAGCAATGAAAGTTGCAAGGGTTGGGCTTGGAATAGAACAGCATACTACTTATCTTAACGGATCCGGAGACAGCAATATTCTTATGCCAAGCTGGTCTGCCGAGATGCTCAAGGTATATCAGTACACAGGTAGGGATATTTTGAGAAAATTCTCCCGTCATGCAATAATAGGCCGCTATGGAAACTTCTTGGGCTATTATATAAGGGATTATACCGATATCATGCATTCTGCGGAGTATCCTTACGAGGGGCCGGATATAACCAGCTTTTACTATCACCATGCGCCGTGTCATTTTGCGCAGAGTTTTGACTATCTCATGACTCAGCTTGAGATAGCTTCTAAAGACCAGATAAAATTCCCGTATGTGCGTCAGCAGGGCTACGTGTGGTTTACAGACAGAATATTTGGCTTGCCCGGAAAGGTATTTGGCGAGGACGCCCGTCCGCTGCTCAGCCGCAATGCCGTGCGTGCCGACAGCGTCAAGGCCAGCACATTTACAGCCCGCGCTAAAGACGGAATTTGGTGCATTATTCTAAATGACGGAGCAAAGGATGAAACCTTTACTCTCACATTTGATTCTACCGATTTTGCCATGAAGGGCGCCATGACTGATAAACCGATAGTCCTTTACGACTCTGAAGGAAAACTTCTGCCACAGAAGCTTACTTTTGGAGAGCAGAACAAGGTTTCTATTCCTGCCCAGAGCATTGTAGCAGCAAGGATTCCTGCGTCCGATTACCAGGTTCACAAGGAAATTAAGCCAATAACTAGTCCGGCGCACATAAAGAAGCTTGATCTTGCCGACGGATGGGGAGATATGCACGCATTCCGCATACGTTCTCCGTTTGGCAAGGATTCTTTGTATGTGGTTCTTACGGACGGGCAGGGCAAGGATAACTCAAAAGTAGAACTTGAGATTACATCTCCTTCTAAGCAGACTATTACGGTTGATGCATTCCCGTACGAATTTAGTGTTTATCCGATAGCGCAGGATAAGCCCATAACTTTCAGCGTAAAGATTATTGAAGATGGAAAAGTAGTTCAAAAAACACCGGAAGAAACGCTGCTTGCTGAATAGCAATGATATTTTTCCGCCTCTTATAAATTATAATGAGGCGGAAATGTCTTTAAAAATAACCTGTATCTATAAAAATTATGAAGAAACTAATAATTGCATTGTTATCTGCGGCATTTGCGGTAGGGGCATTTTCGCAGACGCTATTAATAGAGTCGGAGGACTTTCAGTTCCCGTGCGACTGGGCATTGGGAACTTACCATAAGAAAAAGATTCTTAATTGCGGAACGAGTAAATCATCGCCCAAAGCCGTATTTTCCGTCAAGAAGGGCGGTTCATACAACGTTTGGACATCCGTAATGGATTTCCCAAAAGATAGACCCGGCACAAGGATATGTAAAATAGCTATTGACGGCAAAACTCTTCCTACTCCTGCCGGAAAGCATGGTCAGGACGGTTTAAAGTGGGAGAATGTCGGTAAGGTCGATCTCGAGGTCGGGGAGCATCTGCTTACGATAGTTAAGATGGCAGACTATTGCCGCAACGACGCTGTTTTGCTGACGATGGACGACAAGTTTGATCCAAATGCTGGGGAATTTCCTCGCAACAAATTCAAGCAGAAACTGCGCGCGGTGGAATGTACGTACAAGGATGAGTTTCCTCGCCAGAAGCCGCTGACGGAAATTTCCTCCCCCAAAAAGTTTTCCGTGCAGAATGCCGACATAAAGATAACATTTACGGAGAAGCGCGACGAGAATGGCGACACCGCCTACGAGCGCAGTGCGGAGGTTCTTGGAAAAGACGGCAAATGGGTGGATCTTCCACCGTTTTCGGACGAATGCTACTTTATGCTTTACGCAAACAAGATAAAGCTTTCAGATAGCACATATTTCCCGTCATGGAGGGGAGGTCAGCTTGCAAAGGCCAAGATTCAGATAAACGGAAAGGATGTGGATATAGATCTGTCTCCAACAAATCCGTACACGATAGCGGAAGGGAAACTGTTGAGAATAACGTCGGTAAAGCAGAAGGGAACAAGGGCTCTGGAGCTTAAGTTCTCAAACGGAGCAAAGGGAGTTTTAGAATTGCCTAAGAATGGTCAGTATGCTCGCATGGATATAAGCTACGACGCCGATGACGAGGGTTATTATTCTTTTGGAATTCTCGCCAACAATAAGGTTGATATTAAAGATGTAAAATCTTCATTCTTGCCTACAATATACCAGAACAAGCGCCTCATGCGCGAACCCAAGATGGTTACCACGGTGATAGTATCGCAGCCGATTTCCATTCTTGGAAGTATGCAAAATGGAATGGAGATTACCTCTGGAGTTGCAGCAAATCCGAATCTTTTGCCCTTTGAGTGGAGCAGGCATGGAGCTTCAAGATACGGTTTTAGCCTTGCGAATCCCGATGCCATACCCCAGACAGCGCTTTTCCAGCCTATACTTGGCGGGGTTGACTCATACAAGAAGGCCGATGAGACTTTGGTTGCGTCGTTCTATTTGCTAAATGTTGCTGGCGACTGGCGCGACACTTTTGAGCTTGCAAACGAGAGAATCTTTGCCGGTTCGGTAATGAGGGAGCCGTACGATACATCCTTCTCAGATGCGGTAAACAATATTGCTCTGTATTTAAAAGACGGTGTGCATAGCGGTTGGAGCGCCATGCACAAGGCCCGTTGGAACATAGAGGGCTACGATCTTGCAACGACAGCTTCTCCTATGGCGGAGATAGAAGCTGCTTTGCTCATGGACGACGAGGAGTACTACCGCAATTACGCCCTGCCGACTATAGAATATACGCTTTCGAGAAAGAGCTCTCACTTTGCAATAGCGCCTGAGACAAATGAGGGATATGGAAAGAAACTCTACGAACTGTCTATCCCTTCCAAAATGTGGACTTGCGATTACTACGCCGGCTTAAATGCCCTAACTGGATCTAAGAATCCGTGGCTTGTGAAAGATTTTGTGAAGAATCCAGACGGCACATTTAGATTTTCCAACAAGATAAGTTACGGCAGAATTCCAAAATGGTCTTATCTTTTGGGGTGCTATTTGGCAAGCCCAACTCCGGAACTTCTCGAGGAGATAAAGAAAGAGGCCGATATATGGCTGGAGAATTTCTTCAATGCATCTTCAAAATACGAGCCAAATTTGGTATCTTTTATAAATTCAGGTCTCTATCCATACTGGTGGTATCTGCCGGATTTGTACGAGCTCACCGGAGATAAGAAATACCTTGATTATGCCGATAAGGGCGCATTCTATTCACTCTCCAGCCTGTGGAATTGGCCAACTCCGCCAGAGGGAGATGTTGTCATAAATAAAGGCGGCATGGCAAGAGGTGTAAGTACCATGTGGTGGAAGGGAAGGGAACGCCACAGGGTAGGATATGAAAATCAGGCATCTGCGCGCAAGTTGCTCTCGGAAGCGGGCGTAAAGAAAATAGAGCCCTTCTTATTGCCTGAAAAGACAGTTCCGGCTATGAAAGTTTCGAGAATAGGAATTGGCATAGAGCAGCACTCGACGTATATAGGTTCATGTTCAAACATACTTATGCCGGGTTGGGCGGCGGAGATGCTTAGAGTATATAAGCATAATGATAGAGACATTCTAATGAAATTCTCGCGCCACACAATAATAGGCCGCTACGCAAACTTCCTCGGGTACTATATCCAGGACTTTACCGATGTTCAGCACGATCCAGATTATCCCGTGGTAGGGCCCGATTCCACGAGCTTCTACTACCACCATGCCCCCTGCCATTTTGCGCAGAGCGTAGACTATTTGGTATCCCAGCTTGAGGTTGCCACTAAGGATAAAATAAAGTTCCCGTACATGCGCCAGCAGGGATATGTGTGGTTTACTGACAGAATCTTCGGCTTGCCCGGAGAGGTTTTTGGCGAAAAAGGTTGCAGGCCGCTTATCAGCAAGACGGCGGTGCGTCCCGATACGCCGAAAGTCAGTACGTTCTTTGCGCGCGGCAAGAACTCTGTTTGGGTGATACTCTTAAACGACTCTGCCTCTCCGCTTGAGACCTCTTTGGCGTTTGACCAGTCAGACAAGATGTTCTGTGGCGTTGCTGACAATGCGGATATAGAGGTTTTCGATTCCGACGGCAACAAGCTTGCTCAAACCTTTAAGTTCTTCGGTGATAAAAAAGTAAAAATACCCGCCCAGAAGGTGGTAGCCTTGCGCATACCTGCAGCCGAAAAAGACGTATTCCCGCAGGCAGCTCCTCTTTCCGAGGGTGGCCATGTAAAGGTTGAGAATTTTGCAAATGGATGGGGAGATTTGCATGCATTCCGCATACGCTCTCCATTCGGCAAAGATTCTTTGTTTGTAATTCTTACCGGGGCCTACGGCAAGGAGAACGCAAAAATAAAACTGTCTTTTGGCGGAACACGCGCGGGTACGGAAATTACCAGGGCGGAGTATCCGTTTGAAATATCGGTTTATCCGGTTTCTATGGATGAAGACTTAACGTTTAGCGTCTCTGTTTACGAAGGGAACAAGCTTGTTAAGAAGTCCGAAGAAATCGTTATAAAGAAATAAAAATTATAAATTTCAGGCGCATGCTGTAATAGCGTGCGCCTTTTTTAACATAAACAACACTGTGCTTATGAGACTATCGGAAAGAATTATAATATTATCTATATTCCTATCTTCGCTGTGCGGAATTTCGCACGCTTACGACCTTAAAAATACATATTATATAGAAGCGGAGAGTTTTCAGTTTTACGGAACATGGGAAGCTTCCGGAGTCATGGGTGAGGCTGTGTTGTTTGCAATGTCGGCCGGCTGCGAGGCCTCGACCGTAATGAGAATAAGGGAGGAGGGGAATTATTTTGTATGGGCCCGCTCTATGGACTATGTTAAAAACCAGGGGGTAAGGCGATTTACTTTGGGAGTTAATGCCGATATGGAAATTCTTGGCGAGGGTGGAAAACACGGCAAAGGAGACTGCCTTTATTGGGAAAAACTTGGAGTTGCCGAATTTAAAAAAGGCGATAATTTTATAACGCTTAAAAGTACTACTTCTTTTCCGCGGGTTGACGCTATACTCATAACAAAAGATAAGAATTTTGATCCGAATATAGCGCTTCAAGAAGCTTCTGTGCGTCGGGCCACAAGATTTTATCCACAAATGCACTATTTTGAGTATAAGTCGGATAGCTTTCTTCCGGATATGCTCAGCGCAAAGCCTGATTCCTCCGCTAAAGCCGTAAAAATTTCAAACCCGTCTTTATCTGTGGAGTTTGTACCATATAAGACTTCCGACGGTAAAAGAGCATTTGTAAGAAAAGTTGTATATGGCAATGCGCAATTTTCCCGCAGCTATTTTGACGAATGCCTCAGTGTATCTTATGCTCCAGAGGTTGAGGCTATTGATGTGCGGTATGAAATAAAATGGAAGCCGTATAGGGGAACTTTGCTTGTAAATGTGGGATCGGACACTTTTGAGACGCCGGCGTCGTCGGAGAACAGATTTGCCGCCGGAAAGAACATGTTTATGCGTCCGTCGAATGTGGAGAAACTATCTCCGCTATCAGTCAAGCTTTCCTATGAGGACGGTTCAGAGGCGGTCTACACGCTCGATAAGGAAAAGCCGTGGGCAAAATTTGATGTAAACGTTCCGGTAAAGGAGGACGGAATGTATTCTGTTGCTCTATATTCTGGAGAATCGGCAAAAAGGGAAGATCTACTCTTTACTCTTATGCCTCCGTCTTATCTGGGGGTACGCACAATGAAAGAGGCGGCGGTGCTTGGAAATAGAATTATGAGCCAGCCTCTGTCTTTAATGGAAACTAAACTTGGAGAAAATTCTTCCCTTACAAACGGTGTTGTTGCGGATCCTACAAGTTTTGATGTGCACGAGTGGTCTGTCAATACGGGCGGATCTGTCTGCGGATTTTCTCTTGCGTCTCCGCGGGGTCTGATACAGCCGTCTATATGTTCTCCAATACTGGGCGGCAGAGACTCCAAATTTAAGCCGGGAGATACAATTAAAAGGTCTTGGTATGTCTTAGATATGCGCGGAGATTGGACGGAAGCTCTGTCTGAAATAAATTCAGAATTGTACGGAGCCGCAGACTTGCGCGAGCCGCAAGAGGCGTCGCTTTCGGACGCGGCGGCAAATATGATAGAGTATTTAAAGTCCGAGGAAATTAGTGGATTTTCTCAAAGACACAAGGGTAGGTGGAATATAGAGCATATAAATTCCGTAACGGTATCTTCGCCTTTGGCTGAAGTCTCCGCTGCGCTGCTTTCGGACGACGAGGATTATTATGAGCGCATTGCCCTGCCTACGATAGAGTACACGCTATCGCGCAGAGAGCCGCATTTTTCGGTGCAGCTGTGGTCGCAGGTCAAAAACGGAGATTCCCCATTTATAAACTTGGGGGCGCTGTCGGATTCGTACTGGTCGGCGGACTATTTTGCAGGTTTGAACAATCTCCTAGGGTTTGGCAATCCGTTCTTTAAAACACTCTACAAGACAACTGGCGGGAAAACCCGCTATGGAGGAAAGCTCCCATGGACAGTTGATTTAGGCATTGCAATTGCCGATCCTCAGGAGGCTAAAACTCTCATGCCCGGTGTGTTGAAATCTGCAAGAAAATGGATGGAAAGTTCCTTTTCCAACCGCTATTATGGCGAGCCGCCCGCAATGGGGTTTGTAAATGCAGGGTTTTACCCTTATTGGTGGTACCTCATAGATCTTTATGAAATTACCCGCGATGAAAGTTTCTTGAACTATGCTCGGCTTGGTTCTTATTACACGCTTTCCTGTTTGTGGAATTGGCCTATGACAGTGAAGGGAGATTTTGTGGTAAATAAAGGTGGCGTTGCAGAGGGAGACTACCAGCCTATGTGGCGCGGTGATAAAAGAAGCCGTTTGGGAGAGCCTGAATGCACAAAGAAAAAGGAGGCGTTCTTTGCGGCTCATCCTGAGGTAAACAAGCGCGAGTGGCGTAATACTTGGTTCTTGGACGAAAAAGTAGTCGACGGGCGCAAGGTTGCCCGAACAGGTCTGGGCATAGAACAACGTTGGACTTACGTATTGGGAATAAAAAATTGTAGAAACATAATGATGCCATCTTGGGCTCCTGAAATGTTGAGAGTATGGAGATATTCGGGAGACGACATAGTAATGAAATTCTCCCGCCACTCTATAGTTGGACGCTACGCCAATTATCCGGGATATTACATTTGCGACTACACAGACGTGATGCATTCAGCCGACTATCCCTACAAGGGCCCCGACATCACCAGTTTGTATCATCATCATGCCCCATGTGCTTTTGCTCATACTGTGGACTACCTTATGGCTCAGGTTGAGGAAAGATCTGCTGGGAAGATAAACTTTCCGTATGTTCGCCAACAGGGGTACGTATGG
>CALXQW010000013.1 GCA_944390805.1 uncultured Opitutales bacterium
AAGGCTGACTCGCAACTTACTGCAAATCAGCCTTTTTTATTCTTTAAAGTGGCGGGATGGACGAGACTCGAACTCGCGACCTCCTGCGTGACAGGCAGGCGTTCTAACCAACTGAACTACCACCCCTTTAGAGTTAAAGCCCATTACAGTAGGTTTTGATTAATCTTAGTCAATCGTTTTTTTTTAAATTTTTATTTTTTTTAATCTCTGCACATATCTGCTAAGTCAGTCAGACTTCTGTTGCATTGAATTTCAATTACATATAAATTTTACTGTTTTACACCAACCATCTATTTCTCTTTCCCATATCTTTTTTATTTGAGTTTAAACAGCTTTTGCCTAATTGATTTATGGCGTGATACAAACCCAATCAAACGTCTATTACGCAACTTTCCCTGAAAAAACCGTATGTTTTATAATATCGGTCATTTTAAAATTATGGTATCTCACACTGCGTTTTAAGGTTTCTAAAACCGACTCAGAAGCTCTTAGGAGAAAAGAAAAACTTGTTGGCATAACATGGCATAACAGAGTTTTTCTGACTCCCATGTTAAAACTTTATTTCAGGAGAAAGCTTCCAATGTGCGGGCTTGTTAGTTCAAGTAGAGACGGCGCATGGTTAGCCGCGCTATTTGGGTTCTTCGGGGTAAAATGCGCGCGGGGTTCCACAACAAGGCATGGAGCAAGAGCCATGGTTGAGATGATAAGAATAATGAGGAATGAAAACTCTTCTGTTTTTATTACCCCCGACGGACCTCAAGGCCCGCGCTACAAAGCAAAAAGCGGCGCGCTTGCCGTTGCCCGTGGGGCGGAAAGCCGTATAATGCTCCTTAAGCTAACTCCGCGTAGATATTTCTCCCTAAAGACCTGGGATAAATTCATGATTCCCCTCCCCTTTTCCACAATAGATTTGGAGTGCGCAGAGTTTCACTCTTATGAAGATATGGAAAATTCCGCAAAGGAAAAGGGCTTGTCTGCGGCGGAGCTCATAGACCAATTCCTCGGCTCAAACCCCTAAAGACATTTACAGAAGATATTCATTTTTTGGCTTGTAATTAGAAAAATAGCAAACTGCCAGAGATCAATTTTATAATCTTAACAGCACATGCAAATTTTTAATAAAATCTCCAAATACTTTCAACCCCGACATAAGTATATCTAAACTTCCAATTTTTCAACACCTCTTATAAACTCTCCACCTATTTTGCGCAAAATGGCACTGCGCTATAAAATAAACTCATTCATAAGGAATAATGTAAAAGGCGCGTAAAATCTGCGTCTATCAAGATAATAATATAACATCTCCAGACTAAAAGTCTACGGCCGCAATTTTATGCCTCTATATTGCGCTACAAATGCATTCAAAAACTTTGCAGATATTTGCCGCGTTTATCAGTATTATGTGCGAAACAAACGCCTATTATTAAGTAGCTTTTGTATCTATCCACACAGCGACAAGGAGTTTTAGCAGTCAGACAAATATAGGTAATCCTATTAAACTTTAAGCGTTTACCCCACTTTTTTAAACCCCATCTTATTCAGACAAAGCGCATGAGTATTAAAAATATCAGAAAATGCATAAGGCTAAATACCGCAAAAAATGCAAAAATGCTTTTGGAAAAAATAAAAAAATTTTTATCTAATCATCGTCCGACAACTCAGATGCAACATCTTCGTCTTCGATAAAATCCGACTCCTCAACAGAATTATCAGGCATATTGGCTTTACGCTTTTTCTCCTGCTGCTTAATTACACCCACCGCAAGATCTTGGGGACTTGCCCCAAACTGCCTGTTTATAAGATCAAGAAGCTCTTGGGGAATTTCCGATACAGCCTTTTCAAATTCGGGAGAACCTTTAGCCAGGCGCTTTGCAATTTCCTCCGCGCTGGGCTGAACATCAGGTTGCCGTTCGGCGGGCTTCGCGCCCTTTACGGAAGTTCTTACCGTTTTGAATGCCTCGCCCAATTCGGCAGACTCCGCTATTGCCGCAGCCAGCAGTTCAGCTATTTTTTTTTTGAACCTCGGCGGAAGCTCCCTCGAGTTTTTCTATCTCCTTTATGAGAGTGTTTATCGCCCGCGTGCGGCTCTGCTCGACAGCCTTCAATAAGGCTACCTCAAAATTTGCTCGCTCTGAAAGGCCAGACTTCAATCCCCTCTCCGCCCCCTGCAACACGTCAAGCATGCGCATTATCTGCTCTGAAGAAAGACTCTTGCCACCAAAATCATAATAGCCGTCTTTGAACGAATCTATCATGGCCCGACGAAGCGAAATTTGCAAATCTGCCAGCGCACGGTAAAGATCGCACCCTTTGTCTATCAACGCGCCTACATCGGAAACTACCGCAGCATAATCTCCCTTTGCCATGTGTACAAGAATCTGGTCTATAGTCTCCTGAGAGGCCAAACCGTACACGGAAATGACATCTTCAACGCCTATTTTCTTTCCGCAGAACGATATCATCTGGTCTAGTATGCTCTGGGCATCGCGCATACCGCCGTTTGCAAGCCTTGCTATTGCCGATAATGCCTCTTTGGAGGCCTCTATCTGCTCTAGCTTTACTATGTGCCCAAGATGCTCTGCTATTAGGTTTTCCGGTATAGGCCTAAACTCAAAACGTTGACAGCGCGATGTTATAGTACCCAAAACCTTATGTGCTTCCGTTGTGGCAAATATGAACTTAACATGCGGCGGAGGCTCCTCCAGCGTTTTAAGTAGCGCATTGAAGGCGTCCTGCGTCAGCGAGTGAACCTCGTCTATTATATAAATTTTATATGTGCACTGCGTAGGCGCATAACGGCAGTCTTCCCTGAGTTTTCTAATCTCGTCTATAGACCTGTTTGATGCTCCGTCTATCTCAACAACATCCATGCATGAGCCGTCCATTATGGCTTTAGATATCTCGTCGTCATCTGACGGATGCACATTTGGGCCCCCCTTTGCGTTAAGAGCCTTTGCAAACAGACGAGCAACAGTTGTTTTGCCTGTCCCTCTTGGGCCAACGAACAGATACGCATGCCCTATTCGTCCCGATTCCACCGCATTTTTAAGAGTCTTTACAATATGTTCCTGCCCGACCAGTTCGTCGAACTGCTTGGGTCTGTACCGCCTTGCTATTACCTGATAGGACTGGCTCATATCCTCAATACGGATTAACGCCTAAATCTTCCCCTTTTACAAGGATTTTTTAGCCGAAAAAATTTTTTACAAACAGCGGCAATCTGTCGAGCTCCATAACCACCGAACACGCACCTACTTGAAGCGCTGCTTTGGGCATGCTATAAGCCGTGCTCGACTTTTCCCCCTGCGCCGCGGTTGTCCATCCTGCTTTCCTCAATGCCAGCAGGCCTTCCGCTCCGTCTCGCCCCATGCCAGACAATATTAGAGCCAGATTCCCTCCGCCAAAATGTTTCTTTTTGCAAGCAACCGCCATGCTAAGAAACATACGGTCTATATTTGGAACATTGACAGACCCTTCAAGAGGCTCCCGCAAAGAGAAACCCAAATCTTTGCCTATCTCTAAATCTTGTCTTAAACCGGCTATATAAACAACTCCGCCCGACGGGCGCTCGCCGTCTTCGGCAAGTTTCACTTTTATCTTGCAAGCTTTTGCAAGCCAATCCACAAAGCCGTCAGAAAATTCCGGATTCATATGCTGCGCTACAATTACCGCCGCCGGAAAATCTTCATCTAAACCCGCCAATATTTCAATCAGCGCCTGAGGGCCTCCTGTAGAGGCGCCCACGGCAAATATTGGAGGATGCGGACTATCGCAGCGAGAAATACCCATGCCGTCTGCATACGAAATTTTCTCTCCGCGCCGCAATGCGTACAGCCTATCCATCTTTCCGAGAAGAACCTCAATGCCAACCTCGTCATAAGCAGATGCAATCTCCACTGCGTCGGTCGCCCCGCTTGAGAATATCCCGCATAAAGTCTGACTATCCATGGACTTCCCGAAGACAATTATGGGCAAGCCTGAGAATTCCCTTATCTTCAAACAGGCCTGAATGCCGTCTAAAAGCGGCATATTTAACCCCAGAACAACCAGTTCTGTTCTTATCTTTCTTGTAAAATCCGCAGCCTCAAAGCCGTTTTTTGCCGTCCAAACAACATTCCAACCCATGCTCCGCACCCTCCCCGACAGGCATGAGAGCATATAGGATGAACCGTCCGCAATGCCAACCCTCATTTCTTAGCTTCTTTTATAAGTCTCGCTACCGTATCTAGAAACGTATCGTTCTGAAAACTGCTTTTCGTAAGATAACAGTCCACCCCCGACGCCGTTCCTTGCCTTCTGTCCTCCGGCCTGTCCTTGTACGAGACTGCCACTATAGGAATATTCTTAAGCCTGGCATTACCCCTCATATGCCGCGCAAGTTCAAATCCGCTCATTCTGGGCATGTCTACATCGGTGACAACAAGGTCGAAATTACCAAGCCTAACTGCATTCCATCCGTCCATGCCGTCAACGGCCACCTCTACGGAATATCCGCCCGCCTCAAGAATCTGCCTTTCAGTCTCCCTGACAGTCAGGGAATCGTCCACAACAAGAACCTTTTTCTTCCTTTCTGAAGCCGTATTTAAAGTTGTAGCGCGCGGATTCTCCGTACCGGCCCCGCCAGACAACAATTTGCCTATCGAAGATATCAAATCGTCGACATCCAAAATCAGCACGGGCTCGCCCGATTCAGACAGCGCGCTTGCCTGCACGCAATATATCTTCCCAAACCGCTCCGAAAGCGGCCTGACAACAAGATCGCATTCCAACACATCAGGCCCTGTCTCCAGCGCATATAGATTTTTTTTGTCTGCAATTACCAGGGCTGTTATCCCGTCGGATTCATTTCGTTCCGAGGCTTCAAACCCGAGAGCCCTCGCCGCATCGACAAGCCAAACCCGACGCCCCTCCAACTCAAAATAACTGCGGTTATCAGCCGTACCCACATCTTTAGCCGATATTCTAACTAACCTGTAAAGCCTATTTAGGGCTATTGCATACGCTTGGGAGTCTATCCGCACGCAGAGCGCGCGCAATACGGAACGGGTTATGGGAAGCTTAAGCAAGAACACTGTTCCCTCGCCTGGGCGGGAAAATATTCTTACGCTTCCCCCTACTTCCTCCATAACAGTGCGCACAACATCGAGCCCAACTCCTCTGCCGCTGACGCGTGTCACGGAATTTTTTGTGGAGAAATTCGGCAGGAATAAAAACTCAAGAATTTCCTCGTTTGTCATCTGCGACAACATCTCCGCCGACGCCAAATTTCCCTCTTTTATCTTATCCCTAACAAGCTCCGGATCTATTCCTGCGCCGTCGTCCGAAATTCTCAGCATCAGCGATCCAGCCGAATGCCACGCTTTTATTTTTATCTCTCCCGTAGGATTTTTCCCCGCGGCAACACGCACCGACGGCAATTCTATGCCGTGATCGCATGCGTTTCTGAGTATATGCCCTATTGGAGCATCGAGACGTTCCATTATATCGCGGTCAACCGGAACATTTCTGCCCTCTATTGAAAGAGATATTTTTTTGCCCAGAGATCTGCCCAAATCGCGCACCATGCGCGGAAAGCTTTGCAATCCCTCAGCAAGAGGCCTCATTCTGCTTGCGATAACCTCAGAGTACAGACCGCCAGAAATCAGGACGCTCCTGCGGGAGAACTCGCCCAGCATAACAAGCTGCGATTGCAAACTTGAGAGTAAATCCTGCGCTATCTGCCTTGCCGACTCCAAATTTGCATTAGAACCGCCCGCCCCCGTTGAACTTTCCGCCGAATATAAAGACGCCTCTATCCTTCTTATCAGCTCCCTTGCTGACTCCTTCATAGACACCAGAGACTCTTTCTGCGCCTCAAGCCTGAGATTCTCCACCATTCCCTCCGCCGACAAAGACATCATTCTTGTCAGGCTTGCCGCCGATACCCTTACCGCGCCGTCAGTTTCCTTTGTATTCTTCTTGTTCCCTTCGGCTATTCCCGCAGAATCTCCCTTTTCGGAACGGCGCCTTTCTGGCGAGAATGTTCCGTCGGCAATGTTTTTTAGGTCTTCCGACAGTGCCGCTATTTTAGAAAGATCTGGATTCAAAAATTTTTCCGCAAGAGATTCCTTCAGGAAATCCGCACATGCAAAGACAACATCGAGGGAGTCGCTATTTAGAGTTATCTTATTTTCCTGGGCCGCAACAAAACAACTTTCGGCAAGATGCATAAGCTCCACAAGCGGCGTAAGAGATACCACCCTTGCTGCACCTTTCAAGCTGTGGCTTGCGCGCATTAGGGCTTCAAGCTTTCGCGGGTTTTTAAAGTCGCCCTCAAGCCCCATCGCCAAAGACTCGAGCGCCTCCGTCTGATTCTCCGCCTCAGTTAAAAATAGCTCAAACATCGACGCAGACGGCGCCAATCCGGCCGCAGGATTTGCCTTTTCTTCCCTGCCTTCCGCCAAGGCATTTGCACCTTTAGAAGCTGCATTCGCCAAAGTTCCGCTAGAGTTTTCCTCTTTCCCCAAGCTGCTTTGCCCGCCTTCGCCAGAAGAACTTTTTACATCTGGGCCGCCCGCAGAAAACAAAGCCTCAAAATCTGGCGCAGACAACCTAAGATCTACTTCCGGCACGCCTGAAGAATCTGCCGAGTCCGAAAAATACGATGCAAGCTTATCTACAGCCGCCGCACAAGCCTCCGCTGCAACCCCGTTAAAACGGCTCAGTCCGGAGATCTGCAATATTACATACTCCAATATGCCAGCACAGTTCTTTAAAGATGCCATATTTGCGGCGCTTTTTAAACCAGAGAGGATATCGAGAGCCTCGGCGGTTGCGGAACCCCGTTCAAGACAGCGGTGTAATCCTGCGGCGGCATTATTGAGCTCTCCCAAAAAAAACCCGTATACAAAGTTGTCCGAACCAGCACTCATAGAAATTTCTTAAATATGGCATGAAACACAAGCTGCATATCCAATACAGACACCATCTCGCCGCGCCATAAGAATGCCTTGTCCACAAACGGCGATTTCATCGCATTTTCCACAGATGCTGCATCTGCCACATCAGCCTCCGACACGCGCGCAACACCAAGCGCGGAGTTTGTCTGAAAGGCAAATGCGTCTGAGGCAATCCTGTAAACGAACATTCTTCCCTTTTCAGCGCTATCGGGGGGGCGCGGTATGCCCAAGACGTCGCAAAGGCTCGCGGCGGGCATTATTTCCCCGCCTATATTTACAAGTCCACGCACGATTTTATCGTCGCGATGGGGAATTCTATGAACTCCGCGGGGGTGCGTGACCCGCACAACACCTTTCAAATCTATGGCGAAATTCTCGCAGCCAAGCTTGAATAAGAAGTAAGATGCCGTCTTGCCCTTGGCTTCCTCTGAAATATCAGGAGTTTGACGAACTGTCTCTAAGGGGAAGTCCCTTCTACGTTTTGTGGCGTCTTTGTCGAAAAGAACTTTTCCGGCAGCGGCGTAAACTTCGCAATTGAAGCAATGCCCAAGCTCCTTTAGGCGCGGACACGTCATGTCGCCCCACAAGCCCTCGGACGACCAGCATGAGGCTCTTATCTTCTCTTCGACGTTCCCATTCATAGCGTCTCCGTCTGTTGAAGATTGTTCCTCATTCTAAATTTTTCAAGATACAAATCCGCTTTCTCCTTATTTCCCAAACGCATGTACGCCAAATGAAGCTTAAAAAGAACCTCTCCATCTCCGGTATCCAACGCCGCCGATCTCTTAAAATATTCAACTGCGCGCGCAAACTTTGAGAGGGCAAGGCTTATGTCTCCCGCCAAGAATAGATTCTTTGAAGTGGGCATGTATTCTATGTCTGCAAGGCAAAGATGCATGGCCCCATCAAGATGCCCGCGGTTGGCAAGAGATCTTGCCCTGTTTAGACGGCAGGAAATTCTCTCTTTTCCCTTTCCGGAAATCTTTAGAAGGCCGGAATATCCAACTTTTAAGATTCCTTTGCGCGCGGCAATTCCAAGTTTTTCATTTATAGAATCCGCCTCGCCACGCCTTGCGTACGCAAAGCAGCCGCACTTGCCAACGGGCTCAAACCTATTGTCCATAAGGCTGAAGTCTTCTGCATCTCCGGAAAACACAATGCCGCCTTCTGAAAGAATATTAAGTATTGTGTCGAAAAGTCGCCTTCTGGCTGTACTTGAAAAGTATATTGCAAGATTCCTACAAAATACAACATTGTACGGGGCGTTTGCAAAATGGCTATTGCCGCTTATAAGATTTGCCCTGAAAAAAGATACGCTATTTTTCAGTTCGCCGCGCACTGAAATATCGCCACTTGCGGAAATATCAAAATATGTTCCCATATCAGAAGGAAGTTTATCCTTAAGGGAAGAGGCCTGATACCTCCCTCGCTCAGCCGCGGCAAGAAAATCTGGACAGATATCTGCGCCGTCAACAGAGAAGTCTCCCTTCCCGGCCCCACAGTCCAAAAGAACCGCCGCGGCCGAATAGGCTTCCTCACCAGTTGAACACGGGGCACTCAAGACGGCAAATTTCCCGCAGAAGGAAAAGTCAAATCTAAGAAATATCTCCCTGAGAACTTCGTACTGCTTGGCATACCTAAAAAACCATGTCTCTGGAACAAGCAGCCCCCGGTGGAAATCTTCTAAAAGATGCGCATCAGATAGAATATCCGCCGCACATTCTTCAGCTGAGGCATAGCCTTTTGCCTTGGAAAAGCGTTCAAAGCACTCCTCCAATGAAATCCCGCAGAAGGCTGATCCGTCTAACCCAGATTCCTCGCGGATTTTATCCAAGGCCAACCCTACAGAGCTCACACCTCCCCGTCTCCCGCCGGCGACAGATTCAATGAACATATGCTTTTTGCACACAGCGCGTAAAGTTCCTCTGGATCTACTATCTTGTACATGCCTGAGCGGTATTCAAAAGCCTTGGATAGCCTAAAATCTCCACATTCCCATGGAAAATCTTCTATTTTTGAATCTTCTATCTCAGCGCAGCTTGTTATGCCCTCAGATATAATTCCAAGCATTCCGCCTACTTCATCGGCCTTTAGCTTGGCAAGCACACAGCGCGTGCTGAACAGATTGCGGGAATAGACGCCCGACCATACCTTCATAAGGTCCACAGCCGCAACTTTGCGCCCCGCATAATTTACAGCGCCCGCAACAGAATCCGCCTTCTGGAGCAATAATCCAGAATACGGCAGCACCGTGTGAATCTTCATTGCGTCTATCGCAAAGAAATTGTCTTTGGACTGTATTAAAATAAACAACATTTGGCTAATTGCCGAGCTTGAATTTTGATATTTCCTCTCGCATGTTCATTATTGCGTCGTGAAGCTGCTTTCTTGCCGAGGCGAACTCTCCAAGAAGCTCTCCCGTCTGTCTGGCACTGTCGTTTAGATTGGTTATGGCCTGGCTTATCTGGTTTGCGCCAAGGTTTTGAGACTGCATGCCCTCGGTAATCTTTTCAAGCTGAGGGGCTATCTCCTGCATCTGGGTTATTATGCTGTCCATACCCAAAATTATGCGGCCAACCTCCGCCACTCCATGCCTGACCTCGTCGGAAAACTTGTTCATCTCCAGCACACCAGCCTTAACTGCAGATTGCATGTCTTTAACGAGCACTTCTATGTCGTCTGTGGCCATGGCGGTCTGGTCGGCAAGGCGCCCAATCTCCTTTGCAACAACCGCAAAGCCCACTCCGTAGCTGCCGGCCTTTTCAGCCTCTATTGCCGCGTTTAGGCTAAGCAGGTTGGTCTCGTCGGCAACCTTTGATATTGTTGTTATTACAGAGCCTATATTGTCTGCCTTCTGGCTTATCAAAGACAACCCACGTGCAACTGTCTGCGTGTTTGACGAGAGCAAATTCATGGTTTTTTCCATGTTTGAGAGCTGCTTTCTGCCGCTATCTGCCGTATCGGAACTGCTCGAGGCAACCTTGGCAAGCTGACTTAAAGTGCGGTACAGCTCCGCACTGGTGGCGGTTATCTCCCTTATGGCAGCCGCTATCTGCGCAGTTGACGCCCCAAATGAATGCACCCTGCCCTCGCAGTCGGCAGACGCGCTCTCCATGCCGGAAGCAGAACTTGTAAGCTGCACGCTTGAAAGCTTCACCCTGTTTATTAGCGAGCGCAAATTTACAGTCATCTTTGTGAGAGATTGCATCAATCTGCCAACCTCGTCTCGGCCCGCCTTGTATCCGTCTAAATTCCCCCTCAAGTCTCCCTGGGCAACCTTCTCCGCTGCGGATGTTGCGTATTCTATGCTCTTTGTAAACTTCCTTAGAAGAACCGCAATGAAAAGCATTGCAAAGAAAAATACCGCCTGCGATACGGCCTCGTTTATAATGGCGTCTATTATGGGCGCGTAAATTTTAGACTCAGGAACTATCTGAACCAATGTCCACCCCGATGGATATACCGCACTGTGAGCCACACAAAACCTCGATCCGTCTTTGCCGTCTTTGAATATACGCATTTTGTCGCTCGACAGGGTTTCGTCGCCAAGCTCCATGCGGAGTATGTCGCGGTATCTAGACGAATATTTTGAAAAGTCTATATTCGATGCCACAGCGTTGTCGCGCACAAGCTGCCCGTTTTTTAACTTGAGAAAATCTGTTACAAAATTGCCCTTGTCGTCTTGGTACAAGTCTGAAATATCCATGGTGGAAACAGCCTGGTCGAGCGTGGAAACTATCACCCTGTCGGACTTGCTCACAAGGAAAAATTCCGAATCTGCATAGGTCTTTAGCGAAAGAAGCTTTTCATGCAAATACCCAAGAGACCTGTCCAAGGCAACTTGCCCTCCGAACTTTCCGTCAACCATTATCGGCGCGGAATACTCTATCATAAGACCACCGTCCTTATATACATAAGGCTCTGTAATTATATAACCGTCCTTTCCGCCAGACTCCACCATCTTCTTTAAGCCGGCGTAATACATGGAAGTTTCCATATCAACAAGCGGTTCAAGCAGCCACTGGTTTCCCTTCTTGCCCCAATATACGAGAAACCGCCCTCCCATGCTCTTTTCTATCCATGTGTTTATGTCAACGGAAGTCTTATTTTGGGAAAAGTCGTAAGAATCAAACGCGCCGCCGTCGCTCGGATTCTTCCCCTCCTTTATGTTGTTCAAGGCCTTAAGCGCAAGGGCGTCCCTACCGTCGAGATTAGGCTCATAGCCCATGCTCGCTCCTACATAATCCGGAAATCTGGCAAGCAGATTTTTTATATACGCAACATCTTGGGGCCTGTCTCCAAGCCCTATATCCGACGCGGCAATGGCCGCTGTGCTCGCTATTGCAACCCCCTGTGTATTTTGCCTTGAAAGTTCCGCCGCAATTAGGGCTGTTTCCATGCAAAAGTTCTCCTCGGACATTTTGCGTATTCTTACAAGGCTGTTGCCCAAGTTGTATACAGAACACACCAGATTCAGAAGGAATATGGGCAGTACGAAATATAATATTATTTTTGAGCGTAATTTCATACGGTCCTGAAAAGCTAAACGTATTTTTCACCTATCTTCAAGACAAATAAAAAGCCCATATCAACCAAGGGTTTACCCGCAAGAATTTTGCAATAATAATACCCTTGTCCATAAATTGGAATATAAAAATACCAGATACTCAATACGGGGCAAGATGCATAATGCCCTGCACGCATATATATTATTCTAAAATTAATATGACGTAAACAGGCAGGGTATGACAGAATATACACCCATGCTTCTTAAGTATATAAATGTTGCCGCTAAAAGCTTGTTCCCAAAGATCCTGAGAAATCTCTTATCTCATAGGGTTCGGACGGATTCTGATACCTTGTGCGCAAGTCCGTATGCAAGAGGCCCACAATATGATTTTCCTTAATTGCGTCGGACAGATACCCAAACATTGCCTTTCTCAAAGCAAACTGGAAAGATGCGGCATCGCGGTATATAGAATAGAATTCCTGCGGGTTAATTCTCGCTTCCTCCTGGCGCATAGAATTCATAATATCGTACATGTAAGACTTATAGCGCCTCAGAAAACCGTCTTGATCCATCTTCTGCATGACGAGCTGTTCCCTATATTTACGCGCTATCGCGCTTACCTTTTCGTTCTTCAACGCGGCGGAGTATAAATTCTCCTTAAAAAATACCATGTAATCAGCATTTGACTTGGAGAGTTTTCTCAATTTCTCTTTTTGCTGTTCGCTTTTTGACTGGTCGAACTTGTCCCACTTGTCCATGGATACAAGTTTCATAAAGCGCTGGGACGTCTTTGGATCAGAATTATTTCCGGAAACTCCAAATTTTTCCACAAGAGATTTGAAATCCGCAAGTTTCCCGTTGTCGGATATAGAATCATCTGTCTGTATGGCGTACGACACAAGCAACTTATTGTCAAAATCCATCACAATAGCTCCGCCTTTTTGCGATGTAGACTCTGAGAGTGTTACAAATACATTCCCCCCTGAAGAATCTGCGCCAACTCCAGATATATTTGGGATTGAGTCGAACTTCAAATTGTAATACTTGTCCGTATCCGACAAGCACTTCATAAAGCTGAGCTTCATACTTCCATTTTCAGGAGAGAACATAAGAAGCTTCTTGCCCGATAGCTTTGCCGACTCCTCATCAGATATTACCTTTAATTTAGGTCTCTGCTCCGGCTCGGTATCAGGAATGAGCATAACCATCGGGAGATTCTGCGCTACATATGCCGTGGAGCACAACATTCTTAATTTTCCGTTTGAAAGGTTTACGGGCAAACCATTGCTTATAAATCCTTCCGAGCACAACACAACGGGTTTTCCATTAAACTCTACATAAACCGCGGTATGAACTTTTCCGTTGTCTGCGCGCTTAGTAAATACGCTGAAATTAAATATTTCATCGAGCGCTTTTGAGTCTACCGAACTTTCCAATAGGTTGCCTTCCGCCGCAGCAATAGCAGCCCCCCTCTTTTCAAATTCCGCTTTGCTGTTGAGCTTTGCCGTTTCCATTAATGCAGACTCTATAAATTTTCTTCTAGCCACCATATCCGATGGATGTTCCTTTGCGGCGGCCGCGCGCGCTGCGTCAATCTGCTCTGCGGACAGATTCCCGTAAGGCTTCAATGTCGATATATAGATTGCCGCATAATACTGGTTTTGCATATACTCTGTGGCAAAACTCACATTGCCCTTAGACATATCCAGGGCATCTCTCAATATGGTTTGAAATGTCCCCTCGGGGAATTTCTGGGAGTATCCCTGCACGGTATTGTTAAAATTTATCCAGTCTGCCGCCATGTACGACTGCGCTTGGAGATCGTCTTTTGCAAACTTTTCTATTGCGCTTTTTACAAAGCTCCAATCTGACGGACTCACACTCTTAGACAACTCGTCAAGGGTATTGTAGGCATCTACCTGTTCTCTTACAAAATTTAACCTCGCTTCAAAATCGTCCGGATACTTGGATTGCGCATTTTTTGTTATCTTTGAATAGTCCGCAAGCGGAATCGATTGCGGAACAGTATTAAGCTCAACCCATGCTTTTGCCTGACGCTCAATCCAATCTTTCTTTTGTGCGCTATCGCCTGAGAAAAACTTGTCCGCCGCCTGCGATATCTCAAGCGCAGCCTGCTCCGGAAGCCCGTCCAAAGCGCTTTTTTCCTGCTTTGAACAGGAAACTACGCATGCTGCAAACAATAATAAAAATGCAATTACATTGATGCGGGTTTTCATATTCCGCAAATATATTATCTTTGCATTCTCCAATCAAGTTAAAAATTCTGTTCTAATATCAAAATACAGATTCCAAAAATTATTTTCTCCCAATAAGACTTTCTATCAACAAAATGCAAAAAAAATAAAAAACTACTATCCCAATAATATTAATAAATAAGGCCGCATGCAGCGCTATTAAATGTATGTAAGGCGCATCAACGCCTTTTTCTAAGTCTAATAAATGTTCCAAGCAACCTAGATATCACATAGACAGAAACCACAATTACAATTATTGGAAATATATATTTGTCTGAAAATTTCTCTTCAGAATTCTCCCCAAGAAGTTCAAGAGCCTCTTTTGCCTGGCTATTGCCAAGCGCCGCTGCGCGGCGGTAATAGTCAATCGCTTTTGAAATGTTTCTTTGCACTCCAACTGCGGTTTCAAACATAACACCCATGTTGTATAATGCTGCCGAGCAACCGCCTTCCGCCGACTCTGAAAAAAGCTTAAGAGCTTTTGGAACGTCTTTGTTAACTCCCAATCCGTACAAATAAAGCTTTGCAAGAGCGCATCTTGCGTTTGGATCTCCCTTAGCGGCCGCAGATTCAAACAATGCTGCCGCACGCTTATAATCGCGGTACTCCGGAGCGCATGATATCAAGGCTTCTGCTTGAAAATATGCAAGGCTATCGTCAGGGCCATCTTCAGATGCTTTAGTTCCAATAAGCGCCTCAGATGATTCGGGCGCATCTTTGCCCGCAACCCCATATAATACAGGTGCAAATAATCCCGAACAAAAGAGCAACAAAAGCGCCCTTAAAAAAAACTGCCTATATTTCATTTATATCGGAATCTTAAACATAAGAACATCATTGCGCACAAACAGCGTCCTTATAAAAGTTTTTTACAAAGAACATTGTCTGATAATCTATGGAATTATTCCAATATTGGTGGGTATGAGCCCCCTTCCTTACAGTGTACTCGTGCTGGATATTATGTTTAAGAAGCTCTTCATGGAGAGCCTCGTTTACCTTGTAGAAAAAGTCTTGATAACCGCAGTCTATAATTATGTTCATGCCGTCTCCGTTCTGAGGCAAAAGATGCAGCTGGTTTATGACAGTGTGAGAATCCCAAATATCGGGATTTTCCGCATAGGAACCGAGAGCGCGTTCCATATCCCAATTTTTTGGAAATGGACGTATATCAACCCCTCCGCTCATTGAGCCGCAATTTTTGAAAACGTCTTGGTGCCTGAATCCAAGCCAAAGTCCGCCATGGCCACCCATGCTAAAGCCAGTAATTGCACGAGCTTCACGCCGAGGAATAGTTCTAAATTTTGCGTCTACCGCCTCTACAAGCTCTTTAGACACATAAGTTTCATACCTTAAAGACGGATCTTTAGGACTGTCCCAATACCAGCTCCTTGCTCCATCAGGACATACAAAAATTACATCGTAGACATCTGCAAGCTGCTGCAAGTTCGGCTTTGTCTTGCGCGCCCAAGTGGAATAATTGCCTCCAAATCCATGCAAAAGATATATCACTGGATAGCGCTTCTGAGAATTCCCATAAGACATGGGCAACACCGCCAAGTTTGGAATAGCCTTTTTCATCGATTGGCTGTAAACTTCAAAGACTTCCTCTTTCCCGTCTTGCACATGCGAGACATTTGAGTCCGCACCATTTTGGTTTTGCCCAAAAAGCCCGTTTGAAGAAATAATAGCTGCAACCAGCAATATAGAGAAAGCAAATGCCTTTATCTTAAAAATTTTTTTCATTTCGTAAATACATAGAATAATATTTCAGCAAATACCACAACTTTATACAAAAATATCAGGCCTGCCTAAAAATTTTCCGCACAAAAACACCATTATTTTAAACCTAAAACAAATGATCTTATTAACTATACGCAAAAAAGCCGCCTCGCATATATCTACGGAAAATTTCCATTTGGAAGCGTACTTCCACATTTCCCGCGCCATGCTCGGCGGCCTAAATTCTGAGTTCTTTAGTAAGATTAATCCATCTTAATCATATCTGGGCTGACCCCTTCTTTGAGCCAATTTAGATACGCCAAAGATACGCACCAAGACGCCCCGTAATTTACCCAACCTTCCGCATGGCGGTAAGGCGCATTTGGCTGGAACGGATAGCTCTCGCTGCCGCAGGCGGTTGCCACAGTGGAACGGCATTTCTCAAGGCGAGCGCAGATATCATGCTTGTAAAGGCGCGGCCATGCACGGTCTACACCTTCCCACTGGTCGGCGTAAGAGACACCTGCGCACATTCTCGGATTACGACCAAAAATTGCATCGGTCTGAGCTACCATAATTTCCTCAAGCCTGTCCTTAGAGGCTTTGTCGTCCAAAGTCCACATTGCCGCAACCGCGCAGGCCGGGAAGGAAAGCAGATTGCCAACCTCGTTCATGGACGGTATCGTGTACATGCCCCTGTACGGATCAAACACTCTAAAATCCCACATGTTGAAGGATTTCCTCTGGGTATCAACAACCCAAGAGGCTATCTTTTCCTTCAAGCCATCTGGAGCTTTGTCGGGATATTTTTTTAAAAGCCACACAAGATTGGGTATCGTGCGGTGCTCGCTCATGCGTTGTCCCTTTGTGGTGTATGGATTATCCCAGTTGAGATTCTTAACTATCCAGTCCGCCTGTTTTACAGCAGCGTCAAGATACTGTTGCGGATTTGGTTTGCCCTCGCGCTTGGCCAACTCGTACATGAGCAAGTTTGGAACTATACTGTGCCCCGCAGCGTGCCTACCCTTTATTGGATGCTGACATGAGAAAGACTGCATGTAAGAATTGTAGCTATCCTCAGCCCAATAAGGATCTACATCCAGCGCGCCAGACTCCTTCCAGTTGTCGAACACAACCTTTAGGGCGGCGTCATAAAGCGACTTATCTATCCACTTGGAAAGCTTAGGCCACGCCCAGAGCGCATAGACCATCTGCTCTAAAGTCTGAGAATGTATGCGGCGGGGAAGATCGTCTCTTGCGGGATCCTTCGTGGAAGGATTTAAAGTGTAAAATGCCAAGCCCCAGTGAATCATCTTTACCACATCGGGAGCATCTTTTGCGGGCGGGGTTATCTTGTTAAAATAATCGCGCGCAACCTTCAATATTTCAAGAGTACCTCCCTGCGGATTTATCTGTACATAGCCGAACTTCTCGTCGAGCACCCTCTTCTTCTCGGCGTCGTAATCTATCTGGCGCGGCATGGACTCAACCATAGCCGGATCTGAAAGGTAAAACAGAACCAACGACGGAACGATGAAATCGTAATAGGTGCCGTCGCGCCAGGGACAGCCGCCGTAGGCGCTCGGGTGCGTGCCTATCACGCTGCGCGAGTCTATCAGAAAATCAACAGCTCTTTGCCAGAACATCTTTTTGTAGAAATCTGGCATTACCTTGAATGGATCTGAAACTCCCGATTTCAAATCGGCATCGCCGTCTATAACTATAACATATTCCCTGTTGTCGTCCGAGCCTGCCGGCGGAACAAATGCGGAAAAATCTCCCATTCCGTTTACTACCTTGCCCTTGAAGAGAGGCTTTTCATCGTCAAGAGCCCTGACGTAAAAATCAGCCCCGTTTTGCGATATGGGCGCGGTGAAACGTTTGGGCATGGCGGAGTCGAACCCTATCTGGTTGAGCAATATTACGTGCCAATCGAATTTTTTTGGAAGAGACTCCTTTGAACTGAAGCCCACTATCTGTTCCTGCGGTTTTGCCGGCTTGCCAAACTCCCCTCCAACTGGAGTAAGCAATTTTTTTGTATCGGCTGGTTTTGAAGCTTTGGCGCTTGGAGCATAAGGATCGGCGGATACTGCATTTGTCTGCGCCGCAAACAATGCTCCGCATGAAAAGGCCGCAATCGGCAGAAGTATTTTTACATATTTCATTTTATATATAATAAGTAGAGGTTTATCCCCTCATAAAAATAGAATAAAAAAGAAGCTCTCAACAATTTTTTTTCAAAAAAAACAAATCTGCCTGCATGTCTTAACAGCCATGAAGAAAACTTTACACCCATGGACAAGCATGAAAAATTTCAAAATGAGATATCTTAGCAAGGTAATATATTATTTAAAAAATATGTTTAAGCACGCACAACAGATAACCTTCCATTTTTATATGCATAAAAGAACTTTCATCTAAAAAAATAAATAAAAAAGGCGGACACAGCCAAACTGTGTCCGCCAAAAAGAGAGCATATTCTCAAAATGTCTTCATCAAGATTGCTTTCCCGATGAGAGACAGATGAGAGTTAATCTATCTCCGGATCAACCTCGGAAGAAAGCTCCTTTTCCGTAAATTTCATCACGCCGCCCTCCTTGAGCTTGCCGGAAAGTATGGCGCGAGCCAGCGGATTTTCTATGCGTTGCGTTACAATTCTTCTTAGCGGACGAGCTCCGTAAGACGGATCATACGCCAAGTCAGCAAGCTTCTCGTAAGCCTTCTTCGTAAGCTCCACACGCACGTTCTGGCGTTTGAGCCTCTCGTTTAGATTGTCTATCTGGATCTTTACAATGCCTACAATCTGTTCGAGCTTCAGTGCGTTGAAGACGATGATATCGTCTATACGGTTGATGAACTCCGGCTTGAAGTGGCTGCGCAATTCAGACATAACCGCCTCTTTAGCCGAACGGCTTATGGAGCCGTCTTTCTCTATCGGGGCATCAACTATAAAGCGGCTGCCAACGTTGGAGGTCATGATAATTACGGTGTTCTTGAAGTCTACCTTCCTGCCTTGGCCATCGGTAAGGACGCCGTCGTCGGTAACCTGCAAGAGAGCATTTAGAACCTCCGGATGAGCCTTCTCTATCTCGTCGAAAAGCACCACGCTGTACGGCCTGCGGCGAACCGCCTCCGTAAGCTGACCACCCTGCTCGTAGCCGACGTATCCGGGGGGCGCGCCTATGAGCCTCGATACGGAGTGTTTCTCCATATACTCGCTCATGTCTATTCTTACCATGTTGTCTTCGCTGTCGAAAAGCGCCTCGCTCAAAGCCTTGGCAAGTTCCGTCTTACCTACACCTGTAGGTCCGAGGAACATGAATACGCCGCTTGGACGCTTCGGGTCTTTTATGCCGGCTCTCGCGCGGATTATAGCGTCGGCAACGCTGTTTACAGCCTCGTCCTGACCCACTACACGCTTGTGCAAAACATCGGCAAGATGCAATATCTTCTCCCTCTCGCTCTGCACGAGCTTCTTTAAGGGAATGCCAGTCCACTCAGAGACAACCTCGGCAATCTCGTCGGGCGTAACCTTCTCCTTGACGAGATTTGAATCTGAATCTTTCTCGTGAGCAAGAGCCTTTTCAAGCTCGGCCTTGAGCTTGGGAAGCTCTCCGTACTTTATTTCCGCGGCAAGCTCCAAGTTGTATTCCCTCTCGGCCTTAGCCATGCGGTTCTTGGCAGAGTCTATCTGCTCGCGCAACTTGCCGGCACGGTCGGACAAGCTCTTTTGCTCGTCCCACTTGGCCTTCATTGCGGAGGCCTTCTCGCGCAGATTGGCAAGCTCTTTGCGGACGTCGGCAAGATGCTCTATATCGTTCTTGTCGTCGCTATTCTCCTTTACAAGAGCGGCCTCTTCTATCTCAAGCTGCATTATCTTTCTGAAAAGATCGTCGAGCTCCACTGGCATGGAGTTCATCTGAGTCTTTATCCTCGCACAAGACTCGTCAACAAGGTCTATGGCCTTGTCTGGCAACTGACGCCCGCTGATGTAGCGCGCAGAAAGGCTCGCTGCCTCAACCAAAGCCCTGTCCTCTATCTGTACTCCGTGATAGGTTTCGAGCCTGTCCTTTATGCCTCTGAGTATTGCCACAGTAGTGTCAACATCGGGTTCTGGAACATACACACTCTGGAAACGCCTCTCCAATGCGGCGTCCTTTTCTATGTACTGGCGGTACTCGTCGAGTGTGGTTGCACCTATGCACCTAAGCTCGCCCCTGGCAAGCATGGGCTTGAGCATGTTCGACGCGTCGAGAGACCCCTCCGTGCGCCCCGCACCCACTATCGTGTGCAGCTCGTCTATAAATAGAATTATCTTTCCGTCGGACTGCTTTATCTTATTTAAAACAGCCTTCAACCTCTCCTCAAATTCGCCCCTGTACTTGGCTCCAGCAATCAGCGAGCCCATGTCCAGCGCAAATATTGATTTGTCCTTAAGGTTCTCAGGAACGTCCTGGCGAACTATCCTCTGGGCCAGACCCTCGGCAATAGCTGTTTTACCTACGCCAGGTTCACCTATCAGCACAGGATTATTCTTGGTCTTGCGCGAAAGTATGCGCACAACCCTTCTGATCTCCTCATCGCGGCCTATGACAGGGTCGAGCTTGCCCTCCCTTGCCAAAGCCACAAGATCTGCCCCGTACTTCTCCAAGACCTCATAGGTGTCCTCCGGATTTTTAGATGAAACCCTCGAGGCTCCCCTAATCTCTTTTATGGCCTCAAGAGCCGACGATTCCGTAATCATCAGAGAAGAAAGCAACTGCGCCATCTCCTTTGGAAGAGGCTTTTTTACTATGCCTAAAAAGAGGTGCTCTGTCGAGATGAAATCGTCCTTCATCTGCGTGGCTACCTCGTCTGCTATCTTTATAGCAGATTCAAACTCGGAATTTGGATAGGAGTCTGAATTTGCTCCCTTAACAACAGGCAGCAAATCCAATATTCTGCCAAGTCCAAGCTCAAGCGCAGACTTCTTAGATTCCCCTCTGTTTAAAATTGATGAAACCACACCGCCCTCCTGCTGGGATAGGGCGAGCAAAAGATGCGCCTGAGTAATTTCCGGATTGCCTCTATCGCGGGCAATCTGCCTTGCGGCATTTATCGCTTCAATGGATTTCTCCGTAAGTTTTTCAGGGTTAATATTCATATTCGCCTTTATTTTAGCAATTTTTGTTCCAAATGTATAAGGATAATTTTCAGCTACTTAACATGACATAGCACATACCGTAGGCAGACAAATTGTCCCACTTTGCGACAAATCTTCACTACCAGTATCGTACAATGTGTCTTAATTTTTAACACTTAACCCCTCAAAATGCAAGCGGCAAAAGCGCATCTGCCGCAATGTGCGACACGTTATAAACTTAAAAATCTGTGGAGGAATTTAGACTTGTAAAAAAGACGGGGCTTTTCTTATATATTAAAGTTAAAAACCATGATAGACGTAAAATTTTTAAGGGAGAATCCAGATAAGGTACGCAAGGCGATATCGCTTAAGAAATTCGACTGCGATCTGGACGCAATACTTGCTTTCGACGAAGTTCGCCGCGGTATAGTCAGCCGCGCCGAGGAAGCTAAGGCAAAGCAGAATCAGGCAAGTAAGGAGATGGCGCGCATGCCCAAGGGCAGCGACGAGTTTAAGAGCAAGGTGGCAGAGCTAAAGACTGTCAGCGCCGAGGTAAAGGCACTCGAGGCCGAGGCCGCCGAGGCCGACAAAAAATGGAAGCAAATGCTTCTTACCATACCAAACATGCCCGATGAGAGCGTTCCGGTTGGCAAGTCCGACAAGGATAACGTCACGGTGTACACCTGGGGAGACATTTCAAAGATAAAGAACGCCAAGCCGCACTGGGAGATAAACGGATTTGACAAGATGCTCGACTTTGCCCGCGGCGTAAAGGTTACGGGAGCTGGTTTTCCGTTTTATGTTGGAGACATGGCGCGCCTTGTAAGAAGCCTGCTTAGCCTGTTCCTTTCCGAGGCCCAGGCCAACGGCTACGAGGAGATGGGATGCCCTATAATGGTAAACGCAGCCAGCGCCACGGCAACCGGTCAGCTGCCCGACAAGGAGGGGCAGATGTACCACGATGCCCAGGACGATTTCTACATGATACCCACAGCCGAAGTTCCCCTTACAAATTTCTTCAGGGACGAAACTTTTGAGGAATCGGCCCTGCCCGTAAAGCGTTGCGGCTACACGCCGTGTTTCCGCAGGGAAGCGGGCAGCTGGGGCAAGGACGTAAGGGGGTTAAACCGCCTGCACCAGTTCGACAAGGTAGAGCTTGTTAAGTGGACGCATCCCGACCACAGTTTTGAGGAGCTGGAATCTTTGAGGAAAGATGCCGAGGGCATACTTCAGAAATTAAATTTGCCCTACCGCGTTCTTGCCATATGCACCGGAGACATAGGTTTCCCGCACGCCAAGCAGTACGATTTGGAAGTTTGGGCGGCCGGACAGCAGCGCTGGCTTGAGGTTTCCTCGTGCTCATGCTTTACGGACTTTCAAGCTCGCAGAGCCGGCATAAGGTTCAAGCCTGCCGACGGCGGCAAAGCGCGTTTTGTGCACACCTTAAACGGTTCCGGGCTTGCAATACCGCGCGTGCTTGCGGCGATACTTGAAAACAACATAAGGGACGACGGCAAAGTTGAGGTTCCCGAGGTTTTGCGCAAGTGGTACGGCAAGGAGACGCTGGGCGTATAGGCGCAGTGGTAAGAACAAACGCAACAGTAAGGTGAGATTATGATACCCGATGTACTTGCACAAAGATACGCCTCCGACCAGATGAAGGCAATATGGAGCGCCGAGGGCAGAATTCTAACTGAGCGCGAACTTTGGATAGCCGTGATGAAGGCCCAAAGGGAGCTTGGCTTGGACATACCGCTTTCGGCGATAAAGGCGTACGAGAAGGTAAAGAATATAATAGATGTAGACTCTATAAATGCCAGGGAGAAGATAACCCGGCACGATGTAAAGGCCAGGATAGAGGAATTCTGCGCGCTAGCCAAGTGCGAGCATATACACAAGGGAATGACCAGCCGCGACTTGACCGAATGCGTCGAGCAGCTTCAGGTGTTCAAGTCTTTAAATCTCATTAGGATTAGGGTTGCCGCCGCGCTCGACAAGCTCTCAGACATAGCAAAAGCGCATGAGAAGACGGTCCTTTCCGCGCGCACGCACAATGTCATAGCCCAGCTGACAACTTTCGGCAAACGCATAGCCTGCTACGGGGAAGACTTGCTCATGGCGGCAAAGCGGCTTGACTATTTTATAGCGAACTATCCTGTCCGCGGGATAAAGGGCGCAGTTGGCACCCAGCTTGACCAACTTACTCTTTTTGGAGGAGACGCAAAGAAAGTGCTTGCTCTTGATGCAAAGATAAGGCAGGGGCTCGGGATAAAGAACTCAATAGTATGCACTGGGCAGGTGTATCCGCGCACTCTGGATTTTGAAACTGTAAGTGTGCTTTTCCAGCTTGCGTGCGGACCGTCGAGTTTTGCAAAGACGCTCAGGATAATGGCCGGACACGAGCTTGCCGGGGAAGGTTTTGCCAAGGGCCAGACGGGTTCTTCCGCAATGCCGCACAAGATGAATTCCCGCTCGTGCGAGCGCATAAATGGTTTCCACGCAATATTAAAGGGGCTTTTAGACATGTCCTGCACGCTTGCTGGCGACCAGTGGAACGAGGGCGATGTATCCTGCTCTGTAGTAAGGCGCGTTGTTTTGCCCGATGCGTTCTTTGCCATAGACGGGCTTTTTGAGACCTTCCTTACTGTTTTGAGCCAGATGAGGGTAAACACAGCCGTCATAGCCGCAGAGGCCGACAAATACATGCCTTTCCTGCTTACCACCACCATACTCATGAATGCTGTAAAGCGTGGAATGGGAAGGGAGGACGCCCACGAGGTTATAAAGGAAAACGCAGTAGCTGTTGCCGACGACTTGCGCGCGGGCAAAATTGCTTACAATGATTTGCTCGAGCGTCTTGGGCGCGACAAGCGTCTGCCGCTTTCCGAAGCCGACCTGAAGAAAATACTTGAGGAATCGCGCACTCAGACAGGCCTTGCAAAAGAGCAGACCGCAGACTTTGTAAGGCGTGCAAAAGCCCATGTAAAAACGGTTAAAGGCGCAAAGAGCTATAAGCCCGCCCCCATACTTTAAAGGTTTTACCTTAACGCGCCCGCGCTACTTGAGCCGGGCGTTTTTTCCTAGAGCGCATAATGCTTAAGAGGCAGACATGCGAACGGGAAAACTATGGTTATTATGATATGAGCAGCGGCAAAAGATAAGAATTTTGGGGCGCAGAAGAATAGGTATAACAATATTTTTACAATCTATAAAAGGAAGAAAATTTCCGGCGCAGAAAATGTTTAAATTATTAAAGACATCGAGCGCGTCTATGGCAAGGCGCGGAACCTTGGAGACTTTGCACGGCAAGATAGAGACGCCCGTGTTTATGCCTGTCGGCACACAGGCCACAGTCAAGGCGCTTACGCCCGACCAGATAGAGGAAACCGGCGCGCAGATAATTTTGTCAAATACCTATCATCTGAATCTGCGCCCCACGTCAGAGCTTATAGAAAAGCTTGGCGGACTCCACAAATTCATGTGCTGGCAGAAGCCTATTCTGACCGATAGCGGCGGATTCCAAGCTTTCAGTCTTGCGGGACTCAGAAAGATTAGCGAGCAGGCAATAGAGTTTAGATCGCACCTTGACGGAGCAAGAAAGATACTCAGCCCTGAGAGCTGCATGGAAATACAAAGCAGGTTAGGCAGCGATATAGCCATGGTGCTCGACGAGTGCATAGAATACCCCGCGCCCAAAGAACGAGTTCAAAGTTCTGTTGATAGAACTTTGCGCTGGGCAAAGAGATGCCTGGAGCATTCAAGAAAGATAGGCATGCCCGAGCGCGGATTAAAAGTTTTTGGGATAGTTCAGGGAGGCTGCCATGAAGATATACGCCGCTACTGCTCCGAAAATATAGCGCAGATGGATTTTGACGGATGCGCCATAGGAGGGGTGTCGGTTGGAGAGCCAGAGGAAGAGATGCTCATGCAGGTTGCCGCATGCACGCCGTATCTGCCTGAGAACAAGCCGAGGTATGTCATGGGGGTAGGCACACCGCAGCAGCTGCTCAAGATGATATCACTCGGGGCGGACATGTTTGACTGCGTCATGCCAACCAGGCTTGCGCGCCACGCAAATGCATTTACAACAACGGGAATAATAAACCTCAAAAATGCAAAATACGCCATGGATGAAAGTCCTATAGACGGGGCGCTTAGAAATTACGCTTCAAAATTTTCGCGCGCGTATATTAGGCATCTTATAATGGCGCAGGAGAGCCTTGCCGCCACTTTGCTTTCAATACACAACATACATTTTTTCCAGATGCTTATGAAACAGGCAAGAGAGCATATAGAAGCCGGAGATTTTGAGTTGTGGAGAGATGATTGGCTTAAGCGCTACAATTCCCGCGAAGATTGATAAGGTATTGATGCATACGAACAGTTAAGAAAATCTAAGAGAATATATTGCGTTTTAAGAAAGCATCTAAGGTTGATCTGCTCACCCTTAGCAATGTTGATATCTCAGATTTAGGCTTACCTTCGGAAAGCAAAGAATAAATCTTTAGCTTTTTTGAATCGAGTTTTAGTGATTTATTTCTGCTACCTTTAGGTCTTCCAAGGACCATTCCCGACGCGCGGCGCATAGACAAAGCCTCTTTTGTGCGCTGTGATATTAAATTTCGCTCTATTTCAGCACTCAAACCAAATGCGAAGGCCAAGACCTTTGAATTAATGTTATCGCCAAACTCGCAATTTTCTTTGACGGAAATAACGTGAATATTTTTCTCCATGCAGATATTTAATATGAACATAATCTGCATAAGACTGCGACCAAGCCTAGATAATTCTGAAACGATAATAACATCTCCACTATTTAGAGATTTCAACATATTTCCTAATTTTCTATCCGATACTTTTTTTGTTCCACTTACAGTTTCTGAAATCCATTTATCTATAATTATTCCTTTTCTCTTTCCAAACATTTCAATCTCAAAGCGCTGATTTTCAATTGTCTGTTTATCTGAACTTACTCTCATATAAGAATATATCATAACAAACTTTCCTTTCTTAAAAAATAAAACTTGATCAAAAATTACAAATATCTAAAAAAACGGTCGTTTATTTTGTAATCATAACTCATAGGATACCTCATATTTTTATTTATATTTATATTCTGTTTGACGAATACTCTAAAGGCATTCTTTTTTAATTGGACATGTAATTTTGTATCTTTTGGAAAAATAATATTACTGTTTGAATAAACGACCGTTTTTTTAGCACACTGAAGAAGTATATTCATTTTATATTACGCCTTCTTATAATATCTCAAATACTCATAGTAGTATGCTCGTGCGATAAAATTAATAGTAAAAATCGTTCAGATATCTCGGATGAGATCTCTGAAAAAATAAAAAAGAATTCTGAAAGTTTCGCCGACAATGAGATACAAAAGAAAATATGGCAAGAACGGCAAACTACGGCATATATGGAAATTAAAAACTACATTCCAAATATTCCAATAGCCGACTATCTTAAGATAAAAAAGGATGCAGAGACAAATTTCCCTGAAGATTTTGAAAAGCAGTTAAAATTTATAACTGAACAAACAGGGGCAATACGCGAAATAGAAAAAATTAGAATATCGTATAAAAAATCGAGTTTTGAATTTGGTAAAAAGGTCGCCGAAAAATTTTATCCAAATGATAAAAGGGAACAGTCTCTTATTCTGAGAGAATGGATAGATTTTTATGAAAATGTTATAGAGATGTCTAAGCAATTCGGTAGGGGAACTTTCAAAAAAATTCTTGAGACAGCCATAAATACGTCAGACGGCTATGTAAACCAAGCGCAATTATATGTACAAAACCAATACGAGGCTATGTTGTTTTTTAGAGAGTTAAAACCGTTTGATATCCCAAAGGAACGTTTCGAGAAAACACTTAAAGAAGCCGAGATCAATTATCCTTTCGATTATGAAAAACGTAAAAAATCTGTTCAAGACAACCTTGTGAAAATCAGGGAGGAAGAAAGAATTAAAAAATTTTCAAGAGAAAAGAAAATAATAGAAGATGCAAAGAAAAAAGCGAAACTTCTTTCTGACTCCCAATATGTAGAAAAAAACGGTATAAATAAAAATGAACTCTACAATTTCTTGAATGAAAACGTATTCACAAAGAAATACCAGATGGGGAAACCCTGTGTTGGAGTATACGCACTATTTAAGGGGAAACCCGTTGTATTCTGCACAAAAGAATATATCGGGGATAGTATGCCTATAGTATTTTCAAACAGCAGAATGACAATAACATGTTCAAAAGCATATGTTGCTGCAAATTTACCTATAATTGCGTGTATTCCGGATAAGCAACCTCAGATAAAACCTGTTCTTAAGGTTGTTGATAACGAATCTTCCCCAAATATAATAGGGAAAGATCTCCTCATGTATAATCCTTATTCAAACATAATAGATATATCCTCTTTAAAGATAGTATCAGAGTCTCAAATGCACTATAACGTAGAAAAAGATAACGGCATGAACAATTCGGTCATAATAGACTATGAAAATAAACTATTTATAGGAATAGCATTGGAATTATTCATACCAGGGATATTCGATAATACCGACAATAATTTTGTCACACTTACATCATTAGGATATGGATCTAAGATTCCAAATATAGAATCATTTGCTAGTGAATTAAATGATGAAGGAGGAACTCTAAGCGATTTGATAGAAAAACAAATATTTTATCCAAGAATAAACTCTATTTCTGAATGGGAACCTTTTGACTTTTCAAAGTTCAGGCGGCAAAAGGATAATATTATATTATTAACATCAAGAAATAATGATTTCCTATATTTCTTCCATCATAGGAATATTGGATACGCATTAAACAATGCTTCTTTGAATGCTGTTGCCAGAAAACATATGGGGCTTATACGAGGGTTAAAAAGATTAAATCTTGATGCCAGAACTATACAGGAAAGATATTACAAATATCTTCTGGATGTTGAATTTGAACTCAGTAAACATCTGAAAGATACAAGATGGAAAGAGCATTGTTATTCCATTAATAGAGATGAATTTATGTTCCAATATCTCTTACTCAAATCCATGTCGAAATATTTTTCAGATCATCTTAGAAGTGGAGATTACAATAAGTTCTTTAGGCAGGAAATAGGAGAATTACTATATAATATGTAAATCCTACGTTTATAAAGCTATTTTATTTTCCGAGGAAAAAGGACGTTTTTTTCTTGATAAAAATCAAGGGAAAAGCGACCATTTCTCCAATGGGAAACATTTTTGGAACTTTGTTTAGGGTGGCAACTTTCGGAGAGAGCCACGGCGCGGCGGTAGGGTGTGTCGTGGACGGTTGCCCGTCGAATTTGCCCCTCTCGGAAGAGGATATTCAGAAAGACTTAGACAGGCGCGCTCCGGGACAGAGTTCCATTACAACTCCGCGCAAAGAGGCTGATAAATGCCAGATACTCTCAGGCGTATATGAGGGCAAAACCCTAGGCACGCCAATCTGCGTGATTGTAAAAAACGAAAACCAGCACCCGAAGGACTATTCCGAAATAGCAAAACTTTGGAGACCATCTCACGCAGACTACACCTACGATATGAAATTTGGCCTGCGCGATCCTCGCGGAGGCGGCAGAAGCTCTGCAAGGGAGACCATAGGCAGAGTTGCGGCGGCAGCCATAGCAAAAAAATTTTTATTCGGGGTTGAGATACGGGCATGGGTTGAGAGCGTAGGTTCTATATGCATGCCATATATGGAGAAAACCCCGACGCTTGAAGAGGTTGAGGCTTCTCCTGCACGTTGCCCAGACAAGGATACTTCCGCGCATATGGTGGAATTTATCAAGCGCGCAAAAGCCCAGTGCGACAGTCTTGGAGCTACTATACATTGCCGCATATCCGGAGTTCCCGTTGGCTGGGGCGAGCCGGTATTCGACAGGCTCGAGGCGGAACTTGCAAAAGCAATGTTGTCTATGCCTGCTGTTAAGGGCTTTGAGATAGGCTCCGGCTTTGCGGGAGCACGCATGACGGGAAGTACGCATAACGATATCTTCTACGCAAAAGACGGAAAAGTGCATACGCGCACAAACAACGCTGGTGGAACGCTCGGCGGGATAAGCACGGGGGAAGACATTGATTTCAGGATAGCCCTAAAGCCCACAGCAACAATTTTAAAAGAACAGGAAACGCTCGATAAGAACTTAAATACGGTGAAGTTCAAGGGCATAGGCAGGCACGATCCCTGCGTGGCTCCGAGGGCGGTGCCCATAGTGGAAGCCATGGCGGCCCTCGTTCTTGCCGATATGAAACTAAAACAGCTTGCAAGAAAGGTACAATGCGAATGAATCCGATAAATGCATATCTGGTATTGGGAACTGTCGGCAGCGGCAGGCTTGGAACCGTTTACGACATAATGCAAAACGGTTTCATGGACGGATCGTTTACGGCGGTATTCGCCTCTGCGAACGAACCTAAAGGAGAGTTCGACGCAAAAATCTCCGACGCCGACAGCGGTGGGCTTATAACCTATGCGGATCATTCCGACGTTGTAAATACGCTTGAAGGGGCCGATGCCGGAAAGTTTACAAACGTAATATATATAGCCGATTCCTCAAAGCCGCTATCCGAGGAGATAGAATTTTTCAAGAGCCTTTGCGACAAACGTATTTTGCATCTGTGCCGCATATGGGGCTTTATAGACTGCGAGCTGTTCTCTGCCGATTGGAACTTCTGCGAGCCGTATTTCGACGCGATAGCGCACTTTTCCGACTGTGTATTTCTTACGAACCGATCCGGGCTTGAGCCAAAACAGATAAACGCCATAAAGGCGCGCTACGAGAAAATGTGCCATCCGCATCTTTACATAATGGTAAAGAACGGATTCCATGTTGACAATGCCTTGGAGATAACCATAGACGAGGCCCGCCGAATAAGCATGTATTTTGACGATTACGATCCGGTAGACGAGCTGGATCTGGACGAGGACAACCTTCCGGAAGAGCCTTTCAATTTGGAACGCAAGCCCGACATTTACCTTCAGAAGGACGAGGGCGGCAAACTTTTAAAACCACTTCCAGATTTGCGTCCGTTGAGGGCGCGTTTGACAGATGAGAAACGAAAAAAGCAGGAAAACTAAGCCTTCCGCAAAAAGAGGCGGAAAAAGTGAAAATATTTTCGACGCAAACCTCTTTGCAGCAAAATCGGTGAGGGGGCTTAAAGCTTATGTGCCCGGAGAGCAGCCTTCAGGCGGCGGCTGGGTTAAGTTGAATACAAACGAATTCCCCTACCCGCCTTCGCCCAAGGTTGCAAAGGCAATTATTGCAGAGCTAAAAGGCAAACGCTATGGTAATTTGCGCCTTTATCCAAATCCGGAAAGCCGCGTCTTGCGCAAAGCGGTGGCTGAGCATTTCGGCCTGGAGGAAAAGAACGCAATAATAGGCAACGGCAGCGACGACATCTTGAACTTGGCGGTTCGCGCGTTTTCAGATTCAAGCCTAAGAATTGGAGCCATGAGCCTAAGCTACAGTCTGTATCCGGTTCTGGCTAATATTCAGGGGGCAAAATACGAAGAGTTTGATTTCGGCAAGAATTTTGCCATTCCGATAAAGCGCATATGCGAGTCTGGCGTAAACATATTTTTTCTGACAAGCCCAAATGCGCCTACAGCGCATGGATTTGAGCTGTCGCAGGTGGAGAAGCTGCTGAAGAGTTTCAAGGGGCTTGTTCTCATAGATGAGGCGTACGCTCCGTTTTGCAGATACGGTTCTGCGGCGAAGTTGGTGAAGAAATATAAGAATGCCATAGTTTCAAGCACAATGTCTAAAGGTTGGGCGCTCGCGGGAATGCGCGTGGGCTGGGCGCTCGCCAACGAAGAGATAATAGGAGTGTTGGACAAAGTGCGCGACAGCTACAATGTGGACCGTCTTGCCCAAGCCGCTGCGCTTGCCGCCATAAAGGACAAACCTTATTACAAGCGGCTCTGCGCAAAAATAATGTCGACCAGAACAGACACGGAAAAATTCCTGGATAAGATAGGTTTTGAACACATTCCAAGCAGCGCAAATTTCATACTTGCGCGCCCCGTTGTAAACGGTAGACACGGCGCAGATATGGCGGAAGGTTTGTTTGAGCATTTAAAGAAAGACAAGATATTGGTAAGATATTTCGCATCCGACAAGCGCGTTAACGACTCGCTTAGGATTACGGTAGGCACGCCGGAGGAGATGAAAAAATTCAAGGAGAGCGTAAGAAAATGGATAGAGTCTCAAAAGTAGAAAGAAACACAAAGGAAACCCAGATAAGCCTGCAAATAAATCTGGACGGGCGCGGGGAATACAGCGTGGACACGGGCATACCGTTCTTCAACCATATGTTGGAGCTTTTTGCAAGGCACGGGCTTTTCGACCTGACGCTCAAGGCCCGCGGAGACATAGACATAGACTATCACCATACCGTAGAAGATGTTGGACTTGCGCTTGGAATGGCAGTCAAAGAGGCGGTTGGAGACAAGGCTGGCATGAACAGGTACGGATTTTTTATACTGCCGATGGACGAAACTTTAGTTCGCTGTGCATTGGATTTGTCAAACAGGCCGTATCTTGTATACAATGCGCCGACCGACAATCTTGCGTGGGTCAGAGACTTTAATTTATCTCTTGTAAAGGAGTTTTTCCAGGCGTTTGCAAACGAGGCTGGCGCAAATTTGCACATAGAACTTGAATACGGCAACGAGCCGCACCACATAGCGGAGGGGATCTTCAAATGTTTTGCAAGAGCGCTCGATATGGCAACGCTAAGGGATCCACGCCGCGGAAACAACCTTCCCACAACGAAGGGAAGCATATAATATGGCAGCAAATAGAAAAGCGGCGGTAATAGACTACGGAATGGGAAACCTGCGCAGCGTATTGAGAGCCTGGCAGGCGGTCGGGGCCGATGCGCGTCTTGTGGACAGGCCTGATTTGGTTTCGGACGACGACATCCTCATATTTCCCGGCCAAGGAGCTATAGCCGATGCCATGCGCCTTTTGAAGCAGACTAAATTTGACTCTTTGATACGCGAATGGATATCTGCCGACAAGCCATTTTTTGGGATATGCCTTGGGCTTCAGGCGCTGTTTGAATATTCTGAAGAGGGCGGTGGCGTTGAAGGGCTGGGGGTTTTCAAAGGGCGCGTAAGAAGGTTGAATCCGGCTGGCGGGTTAAAGGTGCCCCATATGGGCTGGGATAATGTGAATTTTAAGATGGGCATAAACAGCGCCATGCTTAAAGGCATATCTCCAGACGACCAGTTTTATTTTGTGCACAGCTACTGTGTGGAAACTCCACAAGAAGACATAGTCTGGGGAACAACGCAATACGGCAATGATACTTTTGTAAGCGCCATATCGAGGGGAAATTTGGTTGCGTGCCAATTCCATCCGGAGAAGAGCCAATCAAAAGGATTAATGCTATACCGAAATTTTCTTGAGTTTTTGGCGGGAAAGGCAAGTATTTAGGTCTTATGGCAGACTCTAAAGATACATCAAAGGCGGCCTCGGGCGAGATTGCCAAAATAGAGCTTGGCGGAAAGACCTACGACTTTCCCGTTGTAATAGGTACGGAGGGCGAAAAGGGAATAGATATAAGTACCCTTCGCTCGCGCACCGGGTATATAACTTTGGACGAGGGATTTGCCAATACGGGTTCGTGCGAGAGCAAGATAACATACATAGACGGAGAAAGGGGGCGTCTATGCTACCGCGGCATACCCATAGAGGTAATGGCGGAAAACTCCACGTTCATAGAGACAGCGTACCTCATAATATACGGAGACTTGCCGACGCGCCGCCAGATGAGCGATTTTTCCCAAAAGGTATTGCGCAATGCAAATCTGCACGAGGCAATGCTGCATTTCTTCGAGGGGGCGTTTCCATTTACGGCGCACCCTATGAGCATACTGTCAAGCCTGTTAAACTCATTGGGGTGCTATTATCCGAATATGGTCACGAACGACCGCGAGAAAGACTTGGAGTCTTTCGACGACGCTGCTGCGCTATTGCTCAGCAAGGTAAGGACCATAGCGGCTATGACATACCGCATGAAAAATGGCCTACCGCTGATATATCCAAAGAAGGATTTGGGGTACAGCCAGAACTTCCTGCACATGATGTTCTCGGAACCCTATCACGAGTATTATCCGCATGACGATGTCACAAAGGCGCTGGACTTGATATTGCTTTTGCATTCCGACCACGAGCAGAATTGCTCTACATCAACCGTAAGAATGGTTGCCTCGAGCGGAGCAAATTTGTTTGCGTCGGTATCGGCAGGTGTATGCGCGCTATGGGGGCCATTGCATGGCGGAGCGAACATGGCAGTTATAAAGATGCTTGAGGAGATACATCGCGACGGAGACGATGGAACGCGCTTCATAGAGGCGGCAAAGACTGGTAAGGCTCGTCTGATGGGCTTTGGACACAGAATATACAAAAGTTACGATCCGCGCGCTAAGATATTAAGCGAGGCTGCCGATAAGGTTTTCCATGTGATGCGCAAGAAGAAGGATCCGCTTTTGGAGATAGCAAAGAGGCTTGAGGAGAAAGCTCGGAGCGATCCGTATTTCATAGACAGGAATTTGTATCCGAATGTGGACTTCTACAGCGGCACGATACTAAAATCTATAGGGCTTCCAACAGACATGTTTACCGTGCTGTTTGCCATAGGCAGAATGCCCGGGTGGATAGCCCACTGGCGCGAGGTTGCAACAAAGCCTAAGAGCAAAATTATAAGGCCGCGGCAGATTTACCAAGGAGAAGTAAACAAGCCGTATATCAAGGTTAGAAATAGAGACGCGGAAGATGAGAAGGATTACGAGTCGGACGTGTCGAAGTCGGAAGGCTACGGGGCGGCGGAAAATGCCTCATTCAAGGCCTAATTCTTGAGATTTTGGCTTGCCGGAGAAATCTGAATTTCTCCGGCAATATTGCTTTTTTTGCCTAGATGGAGCAATTCCATGCAATATGTTTTGTCGGGGAACAAAAAAATTGGATTGCCCGTCTAATAAAAGTTGGAAAAATTACGATAAATCGCATTTAAAATGAATTTTTTAATACTGATACTCATACCTATTATAGTGGGCGTGTATGCGCAGATGAGGATATCGTCGGCTTATGCGAAGAATTCGCAGATACGCTCGCGGGCTGGATATACGGGCGCGCAGGCAGCGCGCGCGGTGCTAGATAGCGCCGGCATTACGGATGTATCCATAGAAAAGATAGGCGGGCATTTGTCGGATCACTATGATCCTACAAGAAAAGTTCTGGCGCTGTCGGCGGAAAATTACGACGGAACATCTCTTGCCGCTATAGGAGTAGCTGCACATGAAGCCGGACATGCAATACAGCACGCGCAAGGTTATGCTCCGCTTAAGCTGAGAATGTCTCTTATACCAATTACAACTTTTGCATCGCAGTTGCTGCCGATAGTGATGCTTGGAGGATTTTTTCTATTTCACAGCTATACGGCAATATGGCTGGGAATAGCCATATATCTGGTACTTACAATATTCCAGCTGGTGACGCTACCGGTTGAATTCAACGCCTCGGAAAGGGCAAAAAGAAGGCTTTCCGCGCTCGGATTGGCGGACGGAGAAGAGATAAGCGGCGTGGAAGAGACGCTCGACGCGGCGGCATTTACCTATGTTGCGGCATTCATATCGAGCTTGGGCTGGCTGCTGTATCTGGTATCTATGACAAGGGAGAGATAAATTTATGAAAGATAAAGATTTAAAGAACGCAAAGAAACAGCAGGCAGAGCCTGAAAACGGAGAATGTCGCTGCAAGCATGAAGGGAAGAATTCCGATAAGGCCTGCGGAGACAACGATAAGGAACACAAATGCTGCCGGGAAGAATCCGGGGAGCATGAGGAGTGCAAATGCCACAATCATCATGGGCATGGAGGCACATGCTGCCACGAGGCAGATAAAGAGGCAGGCGATGGCTCCTACCAATGCAAGCATGACAAAAATGCAGACTCCGATCTTTTAAAGAAGCTCGATGAAGCAACAGCTGCGGCCACAAAGAACAGAGACTTATACATGAGGGCTGTTGCTGATTTGGAGAACTATCGCCGCAAGGTGCAAAGGGAGAAGGAAGAGCTTTCAAAGTTTGCGATATCACCTTTAGTGGAGTCTTTATTGCCGTCGCTTGACACCTTGGCAATGGCCATAGGCGGACTTGAAAGTAATCCGGCAACAAAGACATATGCGGAAGGCCTGGTCATGGTTGACAAGCAGGTAAAGAAGGTTTTGGAGTCATTTGGGGTTAAGGAGATAGACCCTATGGGGCAAGATTTTGACCCTAACAACGCAGAATGTGTTGCGCATGAACCCAGCGCGGAAGTTCCCGAAGGGAAAGTAATGGGAGTTATGCGTTTGGGATATTCGCTAAACGGCAGGCTGATCCGGCCGGCGAGCGTTGTGGTATCCAAAGGGGAGATTTAAGGTTAGGAGAAAATTCCTATGGCAGAAATGCAAGATTATTATGAACTTCTTGGGGTTGCAAAAGACGCAGATGCCCAAGAGATAAAGAAGGCGTACAGGAAACTTGCCTTGAAGTATCATCCGGACCGCAATCCTGGGAACAAAGAGGCGGAGGAGAAATTTAAGCAAGTATCAGATGCCTATCAAGTTTTGAGCGATCCTGAAAAGAGGGCCGCATACGACAGGTACGGACATGCGGCATTCCAAGCAGGCGGAATGGGTTCGCCGGCGGGAGGAGCGCAATACGGGAATTTCCGCGATGCGGCCGATATATTCAACGAGTTCTTCGGTGGTTTCAGCGGAGGAAGATCTTCTGGCGGTGGATTTGGCGGATTTGACTTCTTTGGAGGCGGGTACGACGATGAAGGCGGCAGCAGGGCATCTGCGCAACGCCGCGGGAGCGACATGCGCATAGAGCTACAGATAACGCTTGAAGAGGCGGCATCTGGCACGGAGAAGACCATAAAGTACAACCGCATGGTGGCATGTCCAACATGCAATGGTTCAGGCGCAAAGGCGGGAACAGAGAAGAAAACCTGCCCGACGTGCAAAGGTGCGGGTTCTGTCACAAAGAGCAACGGATTCATGCGCTTCACGCAGACTTGTCCTAACTGCGGAGGAACAGGCAAGGTAATAGAGAGCCCCTGCCCCGACTGTAATGGAACGGGCCGTATAAAACAAAGGAGCGAGGTAAAGATAAAAATACCCGCCGGAGTACATACGGGTTCGCGTCTGCGTAAGAGCGGAGCTGGCAATGCGGGTATAGACGGAGGCCCATACGGAGATCTGTATGTGGTGATAGTGGTTGCCGAACATAATTTCTTCGAGCGAGACGGAGATGATCTTTACTGCCAGATGCCCATAAAGTTTACGCTTGCGGCGCTCGGCGGAAATCTTGAGGTAAGAACTCTTACAGGAAAAGTTAACCTCAAGATACCAGCCGGAACGCAGACAGGCACTTTATTTAGAATCAAGGGGCACGGAATGCCTGTGCTAAACTCCACGGCAAAAGGAGACCAGTTTGTAAAGGTGAATGTTGAGGTTCCGCGCAAACTGACTCCGGAGCAGACAAAAAAGCTAGAAGAATTTGCCATAGCATGCGGAGACGACAAGCATGAGCCCGAATCGACATCTTCGTCATTCTTCAAGAGGGTATTTAAGGATTAAAATTTCAAAAGCTGACAAATTCTAAAGCCGGTGCTTACCCAAGCTCCGGCTTTTTTATTTTCAATTAAAACGGCCGGCCTGGGTTGGCAAGCAGCATGAATACGGAGGGAAATTTGATTGCGAAGATAGTTATTTTGCGCTTTAATAAAACTTATGAAGGCTAAATTATTATTGTTGCTCTCAGTCTTGCTATGCCAGGCGGTTATACATGCTGCTCCTGCGTATATTTGTTCCTTTTCCGTCAAAGAAAAGACAGACAAAGATATGATAATTATGGCAAATACGGAGCTGGAAAAACTATCGAAAGCTCAAAACTTCAAGGTATCTAAAAGTTCCCTAACTCAGGCGGGCAAGAGAGCTAAAAGTGGAAAACTATTTGCCGGCGAAAACGGAATTGCACTATTTCTGGGAAGCAAAGACGACAGAGAAATTTCAGAGCTAATGCTCTATATTCCAGAAAAGGGTTGTATAAACATAACTTCGTCTTCCGCCAAGCTTGGATTGCACTCCCAACAAAGTGTCTTGTTGCATGACGCAGGCTGCATGGAAATATTCCGAAACCCTGTATATATGCTCTACGAGATAGGAAACTCAGATAAATTTCTAAACAGATTAAATAAACTCTCCGAAGATCAGAAAATTGAGAGTTTAAAAATCTCCGACGATAAAATCAGCTATTCGGACAAACACTTCACATATGAAATATCGCTGCGAGACGGCCGCATTATATCAGCAAAAACATTCCCTAAGGCAACGGGAGAATTAACTTCAAAAATCAGCGTTATCTACGGGGAGGGAAAGCCGGCATTACCAGAAGAAATAAAGCTTGAATTATTCTCAGGAGGCAAATGCAGGTCGGAAATAGTCTATACTTTAGACGGATACAAGGAAGAACTCGCAGGCAACTGCGACATATTCGATTTATCCGACTTGGGAAAAAGTATGTTTATAGATATGCGCTTTAAGCCTATGAAATTTTACGAGTATTCCGGAGGAATCCCATCGCGCGAGGAGGCAGAATCTATAAAAGGCCAGAATGCTCCACAAGTTGTAGGGCATTCGGGAAGCGGCATCAAAGCGCCTTGCCCCTATATGACCAGAGTTAAAGAATTTTTTCAAAGCCGCAAATAAGGAGGTTTGCCCAATTAGCAAGTGCCCATATAAACAGATTGCGCGCCTTCCATAGTAGGAAGAGAATCCATATGTGTTATAAAGCAGGCATGGGAAGACTCTGTTTCCCCATATAAAAAGGCACAAATTAAAACAGCCACGCGCAATAAGAGCTTAAAGCCTGCAATACTACAAAACTTATGCCTCAGCGGATGATGGGCGCATAAGTTTTAAGAAATCCGATATTTCCCGCGGCTCAAATGGAGGCCTTTCAGATGAAAGGAATACGGCATAAGAGGAGGCATCCTCTGGAGAATAACCGCCGACAGCTTTAAATGGATAAGAAGAAACATAGTTGGGTATTATCTGTACGCCAGGTTTAAGCAGGAATATATCATCTCCGAATATCCGGGTAGAACCGTCTGCTCCAAAGCTCGCGCGCTCTTCCGAGCTTAATATATTTCCAAAATCTGAAAGTTTGGAGAGTCTTTCACGTATAGATTCTGCGTCTGATACGTCTTCATACCACAGCCTCAACATTGAAGGATGGACAAAAAACAGACACCCGCCATTGCGTTTTAGCCCGGCAGTATCCAACAGCTGGGAAAGAGGAAGAGTCCTTGCGCAAGGAACAGCCCCACGCCCTGATACAACCGACAAAGAATGGGGTTTACCGCTCTTTTTAAGAATATTAAGCACCTGGGCAATGCGTCTCTCATAAGAACATAGCCTCTCGGAAACCTCATGAGAATCATCGCCGTATTGCTCTAAAATAGAAGTTAAACCTGTAAGCCTTACAAATACAAATGAGTTTTTGTCGGAAAGGAGAATTCTATTGAGTAGATCGAGTTTAAAATCGTCTGGCGCGGAGGAAGTATCCATATAATACGGGCGTCCGGCGGCATCGAGCAGATCTCTCAGATTGTGCGCTGGCATATTATCTCCTGAAATAGATGTATCGGCGCAATCGTTATAATCAAAGCGCCATAGTTTTTCATAGGGAATATTTCCTATGCTAAAATCGGCAGAATATCCCTTGCTTTTTCTGATAAAGCCTAAAATTGCGTTCCGTGCAAAGGCGGTATTGCAGAGGCACTTAGGGTGTAGTCCTGCCCCGAATAGAAATTTTAGATACCTAAATTTGTAAAAAGGACCCTTCCCATCTGCCTGAATATATGGATAAAATAAGCCTAATTCCGCAGGCCTTTTCCCGCTCAGAACACTCGCAAATAGAGCATTGTCGGACCCCAAGACAGATCTTACTCTGTTTCTGCAAGGTAAGATATCTTTCGCAAAAGCGTCTCTTTCAGCAGTCTCCCAACCGAGACTGTCTATATAAATATAAACTCTAATTTTGTCGTCCATAACGGCATAAAAATTTATCTGCCCCGCAAATATGCAGCAACCTTAAATAGGAGGATATTCCATCAAATACATGCTCAGCTTCAAGCGTATTTATCTTAACTTTAAATTTATGTTTAAGATTAAAAATACACATTTAAAGAAATGCACACATGCCAGAATATCTTTCCAGGTACGCAAGGAACAGCATGATTTGTATGCGCATGCACGCAAGCCGGTTTTAATGCCTATCATGCAACATGGCATGAATACATAATTATCTGCCTGCGATAGATGCCATTGCGCGTTAAATTTTTAGAATATTTTAAATTAGTTTTTACGTATTTTAACATTTTAAATTTGTCCGCATGGTATATGTGCTAAGAAGATTAATAAAGATACAACATACAAATCTCCGCTTAAGAACACGGATAAATATTTAGACTTCTCCGCGGCAGAAATTAGAGGTTCCCCAAAATAGTAAGTTTAAATCTATATTTGAAAGGCTATCATAATAAGCATAAATAAATCTATATTGCCCAAAGGTTGAATATACAGATATATTTATTTAATACCCATATTTATAATAAAATTTTCCAAGCAGAAAAGTAATCTGAAAGTTTATCGTGCCCGTACTGCACAAATAGCAAAAATTCTATTTAAGATAGGCAAGGCAAAACAATTAGATTTCAGCACCGCAAGACCGAACCGCGTATATATCTAGAGCAGCAGAAATACAACGCATATTAAAAAAGATATTAGGCTCTAGAAGAAAATTGTAACATTCAATTTATATAGCGAAGATAGAAATAAAAAATGCGGAAGGCTCTTCCAACCTTCCGCACTTTTTAACTCAAGCCCTAAGGAACGCCATTTAGAATACAGCGGGCAGGCTGCTGAATATGAATACGCCGAATAAAAGCGTAGCACCTGCAAGGGCAACAACCGTAGAGGCGGAACCTCCAAGCCCGGCAAATACCATTTCTCCGCCCTTCTTCTCTGCGTGAGCCGTTCTTATCCACACAAAATAATAGTATATAGACGCCGCCGAACCTACTATCATAACTCCTACAAGCCAATATAATCCAGCAAACCACGCCATCAATATTACAAGCAGCTTTCCGAAGAACCCTGCCGTGGGAGGTATGCCAGCCAAAGAGGCCAGGTTTATAGTTAGAGTTGAAGATGCCGCCGGACTTATCTTTGAAAGCCCGCAGTAATCGAGCATATTCTGATAAGAATCGTCCTCTTCTGCAAAAGAGTTCACCACAAAGAATATTCCGTACGTTGCAAACATATATGCAACAAGGTAGAACAGAAGAACCGTAAAGCATGCCGACTGCCTTTCCGGATCAAGCGCAAACGATGCCGCCGCCGTAGCCAAAACCAAGATATACCCCGCATTAGACACGCCCGACAACGCCATCAGCCTTTTTATATTAGACTGTGTCAGCGCCGTAAAATTGCCTATAATTACCGTAGCTGCGGCAAATACAGACAACGCCAAAACAAACTTTTCCGAATATGTCCTCATGGACATAATCATTATAAATATGACAACCGCTGCCGCAGCCTTACTTGCAACTGCCAAAAACGCCGAGACAGGAGTTGGCGAGCCCTGGTATACATCGGGCATCCAGAACTGAAATGGGAAAGCTCCCAATTTAAATAGAAGCCCCGCAAATACAAACACCAGCCCAAAGCAGAAGAGCTTAGAGTTGAGCCCGTCTGCGAAATTTGCGTAATACATGAAGTCTTCTCCGCAGCTGAGCCCGGCCCCGTATATGAAGGCTAAGCCCATCAATATCATCGCCCCGCTGACTCCTCCAACTATCAGAAACTTCACCGCAGCCTCAAGGCTCGGCGCCGAACGCCTGCTCCATGCCGACAAAATATACATGCATATTGTCATGCACTCCAGGCTTACAAACGTCACAAACAAATTTATCGATCGAGCAAACAGCATCATAGACGCCGTGCAAATCATCAGCACGCAGAAAAACTCCGCCCGCGCAAGAGCCTTGTCTTTCGAGAAATATCTGAACGCCATAAGCGATGTAAATATTGCGCATGCCAAAGCAAACAGCTCAAAGCTGGGCAAGGGAAAGAGCATGTTGAAAAACGACGCCTCTTTCTCCCCTGAAAGTCCCGCCAACGGTAGAGCTAACATAGCGCATAATCCCAACACTGCAAGAGCATTGAGAAATTTCTCCGCCCTTGCGGGAAGAAGAACTTTAAGAACCAGCAAGACCGCCGCCGTGCAGACTAAAGCGGCCTCTGCGGAGACCGAGAGCCAGTCGGCCGCAGATGGTATTGATACAGAAACGTTTTCCATGTCTAAAATATCCTTATCTTATTTGATATTGGTTGCGTAGGCACCTATGCTTCCGAGCACATCGTTTAATCCGGAAGTTATGCTGTCTGGGAATACGCCAACAAACACAAGAGCTGCTATCAGCAAAATTGCGGGTATACGCTCCTGCCAGGTTAAGTCTTCGTAGACCGGTTCAGCCTCTATAAGCCTCTTGTCGGGCTTGCCCATAAATATCCATGCAACCGCCCTTAATCCGTATATGGCCGATATTATCAAACCAAGCGCTCCGACGGCGCAAACTACCGGGCTAAACTTCCAAATTGCAAGGAGAACAGACAACTCGCCCCAGAAGTTTGCAAATCCGGGCAGGCCTATCGTGGCCAATATGGCCGCCACAAAGAAACACGCAAATACGGGCATCTTTGAATAGACTCCGCCCATCCACAGCATATTCCACTGGTTCAATCTGTTAACAAGCGCGTTTGAGAGCATAAACAAAAGCGCAACTGAAAGTCCGTGGCCGAACATCATCAACACCGCGCCGCCTGCGCCAAGAACGCTCATTGATGCTATTCCCAAAAAGCATATTCCCATATGGGACACGCTCGAATAGGAAACCATCATTTTCACGTCCCTCTGAGCCATGGTGATGAGGCCAATTACAACCACATTGCAAAGCGCAAGAGCCGCAAGCACTCCGGCCCAGTCTTTTGCCGCCGCAGGCAGCAGCGGCAGCGCCACCTGAAGAAGCATGTACAGACCAAATTTCTTAAGCACGCCCGCATGGAGCATCGCAAATGATGTAGGAGCCGCCGCGTACGTTCTTGGAGCCCATGAATGGAACGGAAACAAGCTTACAAGCGTGCCGAGCCCAAAAAGCAGGAAGGGGAATATAAAGTTCTGCAAAGCTGCCGACGGCGGCATAGCCGAGAACGACTGCATCATATCTATCAGGTTGAAAGACCCCGAATTTATAAAGAGCATTATCAAACCAACCAAAGCCGCCAAAGCGCCAAGCGTCAGATAAACTGCCATTTCCATGGCGGCCGTACGCCTGCCCTGCCCTCCCCAAACGCACATTGCAATAAATGTGGGGACCAGGGCGAACTCGTGAAACATGTACATCCAAAGTGTATTGACCGATGCGAACGCGCCCATAAGTCCGCCCGACATTATCAGCATCAAAGCCGCATACATTCTAAACGACTCTATATTCTTCTGTCCCAATGCCCAGAGTCCGGCGGCAAGGCCGACTATTCCAGCAAGAACAAACATTGGCAGAGAAATCCCGTTAAGCCCGAACAAGGGCATCAGATCCCCGGAATATATGGCCGACGTCAAAAAGGCAAACCCAGTATCCGGTGCGCGAAAGTCCGAAAATGCCTCCCACAGAAATAAAGAAGCAAGAGCCGGTATTATCAACCCCGCGAGAGTCGCCAAACGAGCGGCCTTATTCGACAGCGGGAAAACCGCCAATATACAGCCGCATGCAAGCGGCACGGCAACCGAGGCCGTAAGCAAATATTCGTAAAAGTACTGCATTTCAGAAACCCTCTCAGGCAATTAAGATTATAAATATTATTACTATTCCAGCCATAATCCAGCGCGTGTATGAATACGCCCTTGCCGCGTGCAGGCGCTTTACGCCCTCTCCGAACCCCGCAGCTACGGCGGATATACCGCGTATGATTATCTGGTGAAGAACCAGCAAATCCAGCACGCTAAGCAGCGCTGCTATTCTCTGCTGAATCTTTTCTATATAGTAGTTGTAAACATCGTCAAACCAGCCGTGCGCCCTCAATGCGCCAAATATTGCGGGGAACTTCTTCTCCACCGGATCGGCACCTCTGTTTCTGCCATAGACTGCCCAAGAGAGCAAAAGAGCAACAATGGTCATGCATACGGTGCATATTTCAAATGTGTGCATTCCGCTTCCTGATGCCTCAAGAATTTTCAAGCTCTGAGCATATGCCGCGCTTACAAACTCCGTGGCGGCTGACGGGAAAAGACCGTTCATAAGGCCTCCGGCCCAACCAAGACCGTACGCAACTCCCCACGCTCCGCCAAGCGCAAACAATGCAAGAACTACAAGCGGCAATGTCATCCATGCCGAACTTTCCTTAGCTGCAGACGCCTTGGCGCTCTGCGGAGATCCCAAGAATATATTGAAGAAAAATCTTCCCATATAAACGGGCGTAAGGAACGCCGCTGCGGCTATCAGAATGAGAGCCACCAGGCTAAGGGTGTCGGCATTGGCTACATTGCGGGCAAAGGCGCAGTTTAATATGGCGTCTTTGCTGTAAAAGCCCGCAAAATATGGAACCGATATTATCGATAGGGTAAAAATCAGCGCCGCAAATGCCGTTATAGGCATTTTCTTGAGCAATCCTCCAAGCTTGAACATATCTTGTTCGTGCGAGCACGCGTGTATTACTGATCCGGCAACGAGGAATAATCCTGCCTTAAAGAAGGCATGCATGGTCAGGTGGAACATTGCCACACCAAAAAGGCCCATTCCAACGGCAGAGCCCATCAGGCCAAGATGCGCCAACGTAGAGTATGCCAAAGTTTTTTTGATGTCTGTCTGCCCCAAAGCCCAGAGCCCTGCAAGAAACGCCAACAGACTGCAAAGCACAAGAGCAACACCCAAAACACCGGATGTAAGAAAACCTATCTGCCCAAGCCTGCACATCATAAATACGCCCGCCGCAACCATAGTAGCCGCATGTATCAAGGCCGAAACCGGAGTTGGACCTGCCATAGCGTCGGTCAGCCACACCTGAAGAGGTATCTGCGCGCTCTTTCCCAAAAATCCGCACATTACAAGAAGCCCCATAGCTGTGCTCGCCCTTGATGGATCAGCTGCAAGCAAAGTTTTTATTTCCGCAAAATCAACCGTGCCAAGGCTGTGCCAGCACCATATTATGCCAAGCAGAAAGCCAAAGTCTCCAACCCTGTTGGTTATAAAAGCTTTTTTACTTGCGGCGCGGGCGTCGGCATTGGCCGAATAATGCGCTATTAGCATGTATGAGCTGAACCCTACAAACTCCCAGAAAACGAACATCTCTAGCAGATTGTTTGAGAATACTATTCCCGTCATGGAGAACATGAAGAAACTCAATCCGCCGAAGAACCTTGGCTTTGCGGTATCGTCGTCCATATAGCCTATGCTGAAGATATGGATTAGAAATCCGACAAAGCACACCACAAAGATCATGTCGGCCGAGAGCGAGTCGAACGACAACCCGAAATCGAAAACAAAATCTCCAAGTTTAAAAAGCGGCGCCGCTGCCGAAAAATAACCGGACCACGCCCCTTCGCCCAGCCCGAAGAACATATACAGCAGAGCCGCCAGGCATGCCGCCGCCGAGCCAACGGAAACTATCTGCGCCCCTACCGGCCTTTTGCGCATAAAAAGCAGTATAAGTGCCGCAGCAGCCAACGGGCAAAATAGCATAAAATTCATCAATCCGTACATTGCCTAATCTCCCAGAGAGTTATAGCGGTCAAGCGCGACCGTACTTTTGAGTTTAAACAGCTGCACTACCAGCGCCAATCCTACAGCCACTTCGCATGCGGCAATCGCAAATACGAACAGCGCAAACGCCGCGCCGACAGAGTCCGCATAAGCCACCGAGAACATCACAAACGCCGCCAACGACGAGCACAACATAAGCTCTATGCACATAAACACCACCAAGACGTTTCTTTTGCATAGAGCGCCCGCAAGACCCGCGGCAAAGACCGCCGCGCACGGAACGAGATATTGTATTAGGGTTTCCTGCATTTTAAAATCTCCTTTTATATCATGTCGCGTTTGTATTTGCGCGCGCGAGGCTTGTCTTGTGCAACAACAATTACGCCGACCATAGCAGCCAGCAGCAACGCCCCGGTAATCTGGAATGGAAGCAAAAATCTCGAGAACAGCTCCACTCCGCAGCTTTTCGCCGACAGCGCCGCCGCTACTGATTCCTGCGCCGCCACAGAAGCTTTAAGCTCCGCGCATTCGGGAGCAAGCAACATGGCAAATAGCATCATGAGCGCCCACATTACTATGAGCTTTATCCGGCACCTTAGGCACGCGTTGGAATTGTCGTCTCCAACAAGCATCACCACAAACATAAAGAGCACCATTATTGCTCCAGCATATATCATTATCATCAAAATCCCGGCAAATGCCGCGCCCGCATATATCATCAGGCAGCCGAGCCCCAGTGTGCAAAGCAACATGCACATCAGACTGTTGAAATAATTTTTAACCAATATTACGCCGAGCGCCCCGCATACGGCGCAGGCGGAGAACAGACAGAATAACACGCTCATTAGTGGTCCCCCCTCTCCAGTTCCGCGTTGGATTTTACGCGGGACCATTTCTTTATCTTATCCGGCATAGTACCGCCCGCCGCATAGAGGGCGGCTTTGTCGCGCACCATTTCCGCGCGACTTAAGCCCGTTAGAGAAAATTCGTTCTGCAAAACTATCGCCTTTTCAGGGCAGACCTCCTGGCACATTCCGCAAAATATGCATCTGAGCATGTTTATCTCAAATGCCTTGGGAGCCTTCTCTATAAAGGAATATTTACCGTCGGGGGCTATCTCGCCGGGGGTTACCCTTATAGCCTTCGACGGGCAGATGAACTCGCACAGCTGGCACGAGACGCACTTTTCGCGTCCGTCGCCGTCCTTTACGAGCGTGGGAGCACCCCTGTATCCCGGAGGCAATGTTGGCCTCTGGTCGGGATAGCTCAGCGTCACCTTCTTTTTAAACATATTCCTGAACGTTATGTACAGACCGCCTATTATCTGCGGAATGTACGTCCTTTCCAGGAACGAAAGCTTTTTTCTGTCCACTGTAATCGACATCGTTTTTCTTTCGTTTAAAAATTGTTTCCTACGCGATAGCCGCGCGCAATATTATGTAAAATACAAAGTTTGCCAACGCCAGCGGCACGAGGCACTGCCACCCCAAACGCATGACCTGGTCGTATCTGAAACGCGGAACGCTCCAACGCACCCAGATGAAGAAAAATATCATAGCCGCAACTTTTACAAGGAAGGTCAGAACGCATAGCACGCTCGATATCCATCCCCAATCCGCCGGCCAAGACAATCCCGGAAGCGGATTCCAACCACCCAAAAACAGCGTTGCAAACAGGGCCGACGCAACCGCCACATGCCCGTATTCACCCACGAAGAACAATCCAAACTTAAAGCTGCCGTACTCCGTGTGGAAACCGCTGACAAGGTCCGTCTCGCTTTCAGCCATATCGAATGGCAGCCTGTTTGTCTCGGCAAACAGGGCAACCAAGAACAAGAACGCCGTAAGAGGCTGCGTTATGCAAAGCCACATGGCGCCGCTCTGGCTGTCGGCTATGGAAAATAGGCTGAAGGGTTTGCCGGTTATTGGGGCAACCCATATTGCAACAGTAAGCGCGCAAATGCCCATTGTAAGCTCGTAGCTTATCATCTGTGCCGAGGCCCTAACTCCGCCAAAATACGGATATTTGCTGTTCGACGCCCAACCTGCTATCACTGCTCCATAGGCGCCAAGAGAGCCTATTGCAAGAGCCAAAATCAAGCTTAAATCCACATCGGCAACCGCCATTGGAATCTTGCCTGAGTCCGTATATATTACACCGCACGGAATTAGGCATGCAACCGTCAGTACCGGCGTTAGGGCTATTGCCGGAGCCGCCAAGTACCAAGGCTTATTGACATGGTTCGGCAATGGATCCTCCTTAAGGAGAAACTTAAGCGCATCGGCCACAAGCTGCATCAGTCCGAAGCTTCTGAGAATACCGCCCACTCCCGGGACTGCCGCTACCCACGGAATTGCCGTGCGGTTGGGACCGTATCTGCCCTGCATGAAAGCGCAAACTTTTCTTTCCGCCACAACGCTAAGCCCGGCGAAAGTCATGACAACCACTATGGCTATCAGGCTGAAAAGTATCATGAGTATGGCATTCAGCACGCTGTCCCAAACAGATGAAACTTCCGCGCCGGCCGCCGCAAATAAAATAAGATTATTGCTGTACATTTTTTGTAAAGTGCAATGCGTTTGTTTCTGGAAAATCTACATTGGCAAACTCGGAAGAGTCTATAACAACTCCCTCCGCGGGAACCTCGCAACCTGAAGGAAGAATCTTTATATTCTCAGACATCTCACTGCGAATTTCCCCAAGCGACGGAGTCTTGTACTCCTCTCCGGCAGCCAGTCTGCCAAAAGCGCACAGAACGTCGAAATCAGCCAAGACTCCTTCCGGAGGCTCTACGGCTTTGTCGAACGCCTGCAACCTCCACTGCCTGTTTATCCAAAGACCGGCCTTCTCAAATTCAGACGGCAACGGTAAAGATACCTTCGCCTCTTTTGCGCACGCGTTGTCCAGACTTCCGCAATATATGATATTTGCCTTTTTGAAATCCTTTGCATCGAACCCCAAAGAAAGCAAATCCTCCTGAAAACAAAGCACCGTCTTTATGGAGCCGTCCCTCACCTTTTCGGCAAGATCGGACAAATCTCCCTTCGGATAGGTTTTCAGTATGCCCGCAACAAATCCGCCGCGCAAATTTGGAGTCTTGTCTATACTTACCAGCATTCCATCGTCGGAATCGCGCAGATGGCTTACCATATATGTACGGGCTTTCAGGGTGTCTGCAAGGCGCCTTACCATGTAGAGCTCCTCGAGAGTCTGATACCCGCTTGCAACTATCGCCACAGACCCAAGACCCAATATCTCGGATGCCCTTGTCAAGGCGTAGCCTGCGGAACTCTCCGAGCAGTCTATGCGCGCCGTCGTAAGGCGCTCTCCAGACTGGAACTTCCCGAACGTATATCGCCCGGAATCGCTCATCCACACATCGTTTACCTCGCGGTTTTCACGCGGGGTTATCCTGTAAATTGTGTTCTCCCTCGACCATATCCACGTGTTTACCCCAGCGCTGCTCTCCGCAGAAATTCCGCGCGTCATCTTGAGGAACCACGTGCGCATCTTGAAGCGGAAGGCCTTCTCCGTAAGCGCACCAACCGGGCAATTGTCCACCACATTTATTATGTAGTTGGAGTTTACCGGCTCGCCCGGATATACGGCAATCTCGTTCTTAGATCCGCGCTTGGTAAACCCAAAGACATCTCTACCAACAAGCTGGCGGGATATCCTTATGCACCTTGAACAAAGTATGCACCTTTCGTTGTCCAAAATTATCTTGCCGTCGGCAATCTCGCGTTTCTTGGGCTTTACGTTCTTGCGCTCTATGAATCTGCTCTCTCCCCTGCCGTAGGCGGTTGCATACTCCTGAAGGCGGCATTCTCCGGCCTTGTCGCATATGGGGCAATCCAGCGGATGATTAAGAAGGAGAAATTCCAGCACACCCTTGCGGCAGTCCTCAATGAGCTTGCTCTTGGTCACCACATGCATGCCTTCGCAAACCTTCGTTCCGCAGGCTATTGCCGGCTTTGGCATCCAGGCTATCTTCTGTGAGCCGTCCTCGTTCTTGATAAGCTCTCCCGTGGCCCTGTCGCGGGCTGGAGTGCCTATCGTCACCAGACAGAGCCTGCACGACCCTGCCACCGGCAAATATTCATGATAGCAAAAATGCGGAATTTCTACTCCCGCGAACTTGCACGCCTCTATGACGTTCAGCCCGCATGGGACACGCCAATCTGCGCCGTCTATATTGACTGTGACGAGTTTCTCTTCCATATTAAATGAGCCTGTACGCGTTGTTGTCCAAACGGGCCTGTCCGCCCATCATATCCTGTCGCTCTATCTTGGAGATGTACTCCTCCTTGAACTTACCCACATTGCTCTGCACCGGCCATGCAACAGACTCTCCGTGCGCGCATATAGTCCGGCCGCAGATATTGTCGGCTATGCTTAGAAGCAAATCTATATCTTCGCGCCTGCCCCAGCCATCGCAAATGCGCTTGGTTATACGCGAAATCCACAGCGACCCTTCCCTACATGGCGTGCACTGCCCGCAGCTCTCGTGCGCGTAAAACGCATTGAGATTGGCCAGAGCCTCAACCATGTCGACAGTGTTGTCCATGACTATCATTCCGCAAGAGCCTATCGCCGTACCGCAAGACATAAAGCTTGCCGAATCCATCGGGATATCCTCCACGCGCAACTCCTGCACCGTTCCGTCCGGACGCTTCACATTGAATTTCTCGCCCCATTTTAAAATCTTCATGGAGCTTCCGCCCGGTATTATTGCCTTGAAAGTTCTCCCCGCAAGCGGGCCTCCGCAAATGTCGTACAAGAATTCGCCAAGCTTGCAAGAGCCAGTTTCTATCTCGTACCTGCCAGGCCTCTGAACTTGGCCGCTCACACCCCAGACGTGCGTTCCCGGATCCACCGCAACGCCTATCTTTGAAACGGCCTCGCCGCCAAGCTTGAATATCTGTGGAACCCAGCACAAACTCTCTACATTGTTCACCACAGTGGGGCAATCGTAAAGGCCCATCACCGCCGGGAAATACGGAGGCTTTATCTTAGGATATCCGCGCCCGCCGCCCAAAGACGACAAAAGCCCAGTCTCCTCGCCGCAGACATAGCAGCCTCCGCCCCTGCATATGGTAATCTCGCAGGAATACTCGCTCCCGCAGACGTTCTTGCCAACAAAGCCCCTTGATTTGGCCTCGTCAACAGCATTCTGAAGCACGCGGTAGCCGTTTATGTACTCTCCTCTAATATATATAAAAGCATGCGCCGCATTGACCGCATAGGCCGCGCACATTATTCCCTCTATGATCTGGTGCGGATCCTGATAAATTAGAGGCCTATCCTTGCAAGTTCCTGGCTCAGACTCGTCCGCATTGCACACTAAATATATGGGCTTTCCGCTCTTGCGGTCGAGAAACTTCCACTTCATTCCCATGGGGAATCCGGCACCGCCCCTGCCCTTTATCTTCGACTTCTCCACCTCCGCGCAAAGCTCCTCACGCGGACGCGCCACAGCGCTCTTTAGAACCTCGTATCCGCCGTCTCTGATATAGCAGTCTATGTCTGCCGTCCAGCCTTCAAGGTCTATATGTCTGTAAATTATTCTTTTCTGTGTAGCGGCCATAACTTAACCTTTGTATTCCGGCGAATCAAAATCAACACCTGCGGGCTTAGAAAACGGAGGCAGCGGAGCAAGAGAACCGTCGGCATCCATCTTCTTTATTGTATCAACAAGCTTCTCCGCCTTATCCGGAGTTACATTGTCAAAGAGCTTGTCGTTTACCTGAACATTCGGACCCTTCACGCAATTCCCAAGACATTCTACAAACTCAAGCGTGTACACCCCGTCCTCAGAAGTCTCCCCCATAGGGCAGGAAACCGCCTTGGATATCTCGCTTGCCGTCTTGTACGAACCCGCCAACGCGCACGAGAGCGTGCGGCATACCTTTATGTGTATCCTGCCGCGCGGCTTCTGCGTGAACATCGGGTAAAACGAGACCATCCCATATATGTCTATCGGCTCAACCTCAAGCCTTGAGGCTATGTGCCTTATAGCGGAATCGTCGAAATACCCGAAGGTCTCCTGAAAAAGATGCATGCACATCATCGCCGCCGACTTCTTCTTTGGATACTGCGCTATGATGGCGTCTATCTTGGAATCTATCTCTTTTGGAATATCCATGTCTAATAAAGCCCTTTCTCTATCTGTCGCACTCTCCCAAAACGAAGTCCAAAGACCCCAAAACCACAGTTATATCGCTGTTGTGGTGCCCCGGCAGTATGTGCTGAAGCGCGCTTAGCGTAACAAAACTTGGCGCGCGTATCTTCACCCTGTACGGAACTCCGCCGCCCATGCTCATTATGTAAAAGCCAAGTGCCCCTTTAGGGTTGTCGGCCTCAAAATACGCCTCTCCCTTTGGAATATCAGGCCCCTGCGTGGCTACGGTAAAGTTGTGTATCAACTCCTCCATGCTTGTTAGAACCTTGTCCTTGCGAGGCATGACTATCTTTGGATCGTCTATATTTATGGGGCCGTCGGGCATCTTCTCCATCGCCTGCCTGACTATGCGAGAACTCTGCCTCATCTCCTCCAAGCGCACGAGCCATCTGTCGTACGCGTCGCCATGTGTGCCTATCGGCACGTCGAAATCGTAATTCTCATAGCCCAAATACGGATTCGTCTTGCGCAAATCTGTATCTATGCCGCTTCCTCGCAAATTCGGCCCAGTAAAGCCGTACTGCATTGCCTGCTCTGCGGTTACTACGCCAATTCCCTCGGTTCTTTCTATAAATATCCTGTTGCGCGTAATTAGCTTGTCTATCTCCTCCAAAGCGGGCGCAAACTGATTTAAGAACACGTTGACACTACCTAGCCAGCCGTCTGGCAAATCTCTTGCCATGCCGCCGACCCTGGCAAACGACGCAGTCATTCGCGCCCCCGTAAGAGCCTCAAATAGCGTCAATATCTTCTCGCGCTGGGTGAAACAATACATAAACCCCGTAGTGGAGCCTGCGTCCATCGCATAGGCGGCCAAGCCAACAAGATGGCTGGCTATCCTCGAAAGCTCGCAGCATATCACCCTAACCGCCTTGCAACGCGGCGTGGCGTCTATTCCGGCAAGCTTCTCTGCGCACTGCACAAAGGCTATGTTGTTGCACATGCTCGCAAGATAATCGAGCCTGTCGGTAAAAGGAACAAACTGGTTGTAAGTGAGATTCTCCGCTATCTTCTCCTGCCCGCGGTGCAAATAACCAACAACAGGCTCAACCTTAGTTATCATATCGCCGTCAAATTCCGTCTTAAGACGCAAAACACCGTGCGTCGACGGATGCGACGGACCTATGTTCATGGTTATGGTCTCGCCTATCTGTCCCTGCGAATAGCCTCCCTTGTCGGCCATCGGATTCGTGTTTGTCTTGAAATCTTGCATGTGGAAAAAATCCTTAAATTTGGGCGTGGGAACGGGGCTCGCGCTTCTCGGCAAAAGCGTCCCCCTGCGAAGCGTTGAACGGCCCGCCCTCCATAGGCGCGGGAACCACCTTTGTGGCGTCGTAATTGCCGTCGAAAGAATCGGGCAAAGGAGCAGGCAATCCGGCAAGCGGGAAATCCTTGCGAAGCGGATGATACGGATATCCATCCCACATCAGTATGCGCGCCAAATGCGGATGCCCCTCAAACTCTATTCCCATAAGATCGTAAGCTTCACGCTCTGCCCAATCGGCGGAAAGATACAGCCCGGTAAGGCTCGGCAGCTTCGGGTTGGAATTGTCGGGACACATTGCGCAAAGCCTCAAGTACATCTTGCGCGTGTGGCTGTAAAAATGATACACCGCCCCAAATCGCGCGCCAGACGGCTTGTCGGGCCCCATGTCTATAGAGGCTATGTCGTCGAGCGTCTGAAATTCGTACTCGTCCTTCAATATTCCGGCGGCTTCGAGAAGCTTGTCTGGAGGACAGTCGTAAGACTCCATACCATCGGCGGCCTCGCGCGCCTTAAGATATGGCATTGCCGAACTGATTTTCTTTCTATCCATAAAAATTTCCGTGTTTGCTGGCAAAAAATAAAAAACGCCGGATATCCCCGACGACAAATTATTAACAGTACCTATTGCGGCTGAACAATTCCTTTGTAGAATGTTCCGTGCGTATCTTTCCCTGCAAGCGCATCAAGGCATCTAAAAGCGCCTCCGGCCTTGTGGGGCAACCCGCCACATAAACGTCTACCGGAATTACCTTGTCAACTCCCTGAAGAGTAGAATACGAGCGAAACATTCCACCCGACGACGCACATGCGCCCATTGCAATCACCCATTTTGGAGCCGCCATCTGGTCGTAAACGCGCTTCACCGCGCCTGCCATCTTGTATGTGACGGTGCCTGAGACTATCATGCAATCGCTCTGGCGGGGAGAAAATCTCATTACCTCCATTCCGAAACGGCCTATGTCAAACCTCGAACCGCCCACGGCCATAAGCTCTATGGCGCAACAGGCCAACCCCATTGGCTGGGGCCATATGGAATTTGCCCTGACCCAATTTATGATGTCGTCAAGGCGCGAATATATGAATCCTTGCTCGCCTTTGACGTCGAAACCTTTTTCCGTGGAATCACTCATAAAATACAATAACTTTTGTAGCTTAACAAAGTCAAAATTCAACAAAAATCTGAACATTTTGAGAAACCGCGCCGCGGGTTTTTGCAAAATTCCCCACTAATCTTGTATAAAATTTTCTCTGCCTGGGCAATTACATGCCGTTGCTATCTCCGCCGCCTAAAAATAAACTTGCAATAAACATTCTTTATTTAAGCGACAAACAAGGCTACGCCAAATATTTTTAACGCCTCGTACAAAGAGTTTAAGCCAAGACACCAAGATTTTGGCAAGATACCGTTTTTTGTAAAAATCAGCAAATATTTTATTTTTATAAAAAATTGATCCTAAGGCAAGATAATGCGCGTAAAACAGGAAGAAAGAGCCTGTTATTTTATAAGGCCAAAGACAATATAAGCCATTTCCCCCATACATTCAAAGCCGCAATAAAATTTATCTTATGCGCAACATTAAATATAGGCTGCAGTAATACATTAAAATTGCTAGGCTCATAAAAAGTGCGAATATATCTTAGTGTGCACATAAGCCATGGGGGTATTTTCCCATTTAGGAAGGTATGTAAAAAAGGTATCTAAGATGTTTTTTACAAAAAAAACCTATTATGCAGACAAAAAATGTAGTTTTTCTACGTTTTAACAATTCCAAGATAAAAAATCACCCATGAAAAAAATGAATATGTGTTCACAAAAAAAATGTCATTTTTGCACGATTTTCACATTTCAGAAACATTGCACAAACAATTTGAAGCCTAATTTCAATGGTTTGCGGACTTGAAAAACAAGAGGAATTTTTGCAAGAGATTTTTTCAAAATCTTATTTACATAGGTTTTGTTAATAAGTTGAGAAGAACTATTACTTGCACTTTGAGGGGAGTCGTCGGATACTGGGTTTAACAAAGTCAGAAAAGGCGACGGGAGGAATTCTTGCCATTTAGAGGACTTTTCAGGCTCAACTTTGACAAAAGCACACAACACTCTATATACAAACAACTTAATAAGCACAGAATGCACTTAACCCCACAGTCAAAAAGAACAAGAATACAAATACTTACGCAATCGGACAGTACTTTTGCACTCTCTAAGCGCAAGATATAAAAAAAGGCTGCGCATCTGTGAATAACCTCGTAAAATTTATCTAAAAAATGTCTTATCCTTTACAAGAAATGCCGCAAAACGAACTCTGGAATACAGCAAAAGAAGAACTCAGGAAGAACATTACACCTGAGATGTTTGCGGCTTGGTTTGATAGCATGGAGTGCGTCTCCCAACAGGATGACGAAGTTGTTCTGAAAACCAACAGTGATTTTGCCGCAATGTGGATTTCAGACAATTACCTTGATTTGCTGAAGAACCATCTGAGCCTTGCCGCAGGCAGAAACGTATCTGTAAAGCTCGTTGCAGCAGACGCCGGCGAGACGGCAAACGCGCCAACGCCAAGCCAGATAAGCACGATAGTTCCGGCAGTCCGCAAGGCTAAAGTTGAGCCTCCGGCGATAGACGCGCGCAATACCTTTGAGAATTTCGTTGTTGGAGAGGGCAACCAATTTGCGCATACAGCGGCCTTTGCGGTGGCAAAAGCGCCCGGAAAGGCATACAATCCGCTGCTCATATACGGGGCATCAGGCACGGGAAAGACGCACTTGATGCATGCCATAGCCCATTTTATATTTCAGGACGACCCTTCCAAGAGAATAGTCTACATAACCAGCGAGCATTTTGTAAACGAATACCTCAACGACTTGGCCAACAAGGACATTTTAAAGTTTCGCCAGAGGTATAGGAATGTCGACGTGCTGCTTATAGACGACGTTCAGTTTTTCTCAGGCAAGGAGAGTTGCCAGAACGAATTTTTCCACACCTTCAACGACTTGTTCATGCTTCAAAAGCAGATAGTGCTCTCTTGCGACAAGCCTATAAACGAGGTTCCCAAGCTTGAGCAGAGGCTTATAACCCGTTTTGAATGGGGGCTTTCCATAGACATACAACCGCCCGACTACGAGACGCGCCTGAACATTTTGCGCAAGAAGGCCGAGGGCGTAGGCGCTGTTATAGACCCGTCTATACTCGATCTTATAGCACACCGCATAACGAAGAACGTCAGAAGGCTTGAGGGCGCTTTGAACAAGGTTGTTGGCTACACCAAGCTTGTGGGGAATCTCGATTTGGAGGAGGCCCAGAAGCTGCTTGGTCCGATGTTTGTACAGGAGGATGGCCAGACACAGATAGGCATAGACGTCATACAGACAAAGGTTGCCGAGATGTACCACATAACAGTGGAGGACATGAAGAGCCGCAGGCGTCCGGCCAAGATAACTGTTCCCCGCCAGATAGCCATGTATTTATCGCGCAAGCTTACAACCCATTCTCTAGAGGAGATAGGGCAGCTTTTCGGCGGGCGCGACCACGGCACTGTAATGTACGCTCAAAAGGCGGTAGAAGACGCCATGGAGAACGACGAAAACTTAAAAAGAAGCGTGGAATATCTGCTGAAGATGCTCTCCTTTTAACTTTTATATAAGGTGCCTTAAAGCGTGGTTTAACTCAAATATAAACTATCGGTGTTCTGATGGCACACAATAAGAGCATTTAGACTTTCTGCCAAGTATTATGTATGTTGAAGGGCGCGCGGAGGAATCTGCGCGCCCTGTCGATTTTGGAGCCTTTAGACATTTTACTTCCAGCAGGCAAAAAGATTCTTAGGCATCTAAAATGTATATATAGTAAAACAGCGGCGCACAGATTTATTATTTATCTATACCCCGCTGTTTTAAAAATAAGATTTACCTATGAAAGTAAAACAACTTACAGGTTAAATTTTAAATTAGAACTACAAAAAACGCGTACTTGGCAGAGCAATAATATATACGCTAAGGCCCCCTATAACATACCCTATATAATATTTGCCTTACTTGCCAAGCTCCGCGGAAGAAGCATCATCTTCCTCAACATTTTTAGACCTTCTTGCTCTTGAAGATGAAAATGCTATATTCTTTTCAGAAAGAAGCTTTTTTAGCTCTCGCTTGCCGACATTTTTTAAAGACAAAATTCTTTCTTTGAATATGGCGCGCGGCACCGAATTTCCAAGTTCCCAATGGCTTACCGAAAGCAGGCTTGCGCCTATGAGTTTTCCGAACACCATCTGAGAAACTCCTAAGCGTTCCCGTATGCGCCTTATTGCCGAAGCGTCCAGTTTTGTCTTGGAGACGCGTTTTACCTGAATAGATGCATTGTTCGGCTCCTCCACAGCCGGCGTGCGCTTTACCGCCGCAACCTTAGATGCCTTAAGCTCTTTTGATAGCGCAGAGACAGTTTTTCTAAGTTCGAGTATTTTTTTTACGAGAGGCTCAACCTCCGCCTTAATCTCTTTTCGGGCAAGGCGACGCATCTCATCAGACAATATTTTTTTAATATCCGACATAATAATTATTATATGAATATATAATATAACGTACCATCAAATAAATACAACAATAATATTTGCATTTCTTAAATGCGCGCAGTTGCGCTCTGAAAAACGCATATAATAGGGTTTTTCAGAGTACCGTCTTAAAAATTATCTGAGAGGGTTTCCCTTTAGATTTTTTCCCCAATCTTTTTAAGACGGAGAAATATTTGGAAACTTCCGGAGGGATATCGAACTCTGCGGGGGCCTCGAGAACAAACAAGGCATCTGCATTGAGCGATGAGACGAAAGTGAATATGGAAAATATCTTTAAAGATGTCTTATAATCTCTAAGAAGGTCGTAAGGGGGATCTGCAAAAACTATGTCGAAGGCGCGCTGCGGGCGGAATGCCATGCAGTCTGAAACCACAACACAAGCATCGCAAGCCCCGCCGAGAGCTTTTGAGACAGCCGATATGTTTTTTTTCAGGCAAGATACAGCGTTTCTATCCTTCTCTACAAAACATGCAGACTTTGCGCCAACACTGAGGGCCTCAAGGCCGTATGCGCCAGTTCCGGCGAATAAATCCAAGACATCGGCTCCTGAAACAAGATCCCCCAAAGAGGAAAATATGGCCAATCTTGCGGCGTCCGTTGCCGGGCGCGTAAGATTGCCGCGGGGAGTTTCGAGGGATATTCCGCTTGCCTTTCCGGATGCAATTCTCATCTTGTTATATACGCTTATGAAGAAAATTTTTGCCTTGTCAATTTTTCAGCTGCTTGTGTGCGCGTGTGTTTTTGCCGCAGCAGACAAATCTACAAAATCCTTGAGGGAAGACGACAATTTAAAGCTAAAAAAGATTGCCGCAAAATGTGTGAAAGACACCCCCTATTTTGGCTATTCCCACACGGCGTCTGTTGTTGTTGAAAATGACATATACTTTTCCGACCGCTACTATACCAACGGAATAAAATTCCAGTATTCTGAAAGCGGGAACGACTGGTGGGCAACTATGCCGCAATTTGGGCTTTTGCGCCTTCTTCCATGGACGAGCAAAACCCAGTGCCTGCAAAGCGCCGCATTCGGGCAGAACATGTATGTAAATTCCGACATAAACATACCGAATCCGTCGCCGAAGGACCATCCATACAGCGGTTTTCTATACGTTGGCGCCGCCGCTCACATGGTTTCAGAAGACAGGGCGGACAGCTTTGCAATAAATCTGGGAATAGTTGGCCCGCACTCTTTTGCCGAGCAAACCCAGAAAATCTACCACGATATAATAGGAGCCGACAATCCACTGGGATGGCACACTCAGCTTGGGGACGAGCCTGCTGCGGTATTGTCATATAACCATGCCGAGCGCCTATTGAGCTTTGAACCTCTTCCCATAGAAGATTTCTCTTGCGATTTCATCGGTTCCGGCCAGATAAACGCCGGAAATGCCCTTACCGACGGCAGGCTAAAGGGGCTTTTCAGGTTTGGATTCAACCTTCCAAAGAGTTTTGATGCCTCCAGAATAGACTACTCAATGGCCTCCGAGGCTGTCTGGGCAAATCCGGATAAGCCAGCAGCAAAGTGGCATTGCTATATGTTCCTTGCGGCTACAGCCAGGTTTGTAGCCTATGATATTGCTTTGGACGGCAACACATACCGCAAGAGCCGCGGAGTGGATTCTCGCCCTGTTGTGGGAGAATTCATGGTTGGAATATCCTCCCGGTACGACTTTATTCAAGCCGATCTAATTTGGACGGCTCGCACACAGGACTACTACGGGCAGGAATACTCCCCCCATTTCTTCTGGGCGCTTACCGTCAAAGCATTTTTCTAATAAAAATGCGCAATATATGCGGTATTTAAGCTACATGATTGCCAAAGAAGACTACTCTTGCGGTTTAAATATTATTTTCTGAGCTGAAACAATAGAAGGAATTTCTTCCGCATTTTTCTATTAACAGTTTAGAAGCATAAATAGAGTAGCTACCAAAATTAACTTAACACAAACATCTTATTTTAAGATAGATACGCCTCAAAACAACCAGAATAACAATACTTCCAGGCTCTAATCTACAATAAACTTATCCATATTTATTTTCCATTCTAAGCAAGATTATAAAGGATATTATTTTGGAAGGACATCCTTAAAAAAATAAAAATTTTTACATTTTTTTTGAACAAAGAAAAACAAGCTGCGTCTTAGTTATCGAAAACAGTTTAAATTTTACAGAGTTGTTTTCAGTCCAGTTTGTAGTTTGTGTTTTTTGGCGCCCCATTGCCTTTTGCACTGGGGCGTCTTTTTTGTCTAATACATATCTTCTTAGGTAAAAAGGTAAAAAACGCCTTGAAAGAAGTGCCTTAGGATAAATAAAATAATTTGCGTATGAAGATTTTCAAGATTTTGGCATATACGACAATATTATCTGTTTATTTTGTATCTTTGCATGTTGTTGCGGCTGAGCCAAAGCAAGATGAAACAACAAGGTTGTCATCGGCATGGAAAGATAAGAAAACCGCATTTCTGGGAGACTCCATAACAGATAAAAGGCACATAGGAACAACAAAGAATTACTGGCAGTACATGGAGGATATCCTGGGGATAAAACCCATGGTATACGGCATAAACGGAGATACTTTCAAAGGATTGATAAAGCAGGCGAAGGCTCTGAAGGAAGAGGTTGGAGGAGAAGTTGACGCAATAATAATATTTGCCGGCACCAATGATTATAATGGCGGGGTAAAAATAGGCCAATGGTACAATTATTCCGACGCTCCCGCACCAGTTGCCGGCGGCAAGACACAGCTTCGCAAGCGCAGGGAACATTGCTTAGACGCCGGGACATTAAAAGGACGAATAAATATACTTATGTCTTACCTTAAGGAGAATTTCCCAGACCAGCAGATAATTTTGCTTACGCCCATACACCGCGGATTTGCTTCTTTTGGGAAGAACAACGTCCAACCCGACGAGTCATTTCCAAATTCCATAGGCCTATATATAGATGAATACATAGAGACTATAAAAGAGACGGCTTCAGTATGGGCTGTTCCGGTAATAGATTTAGGCAGCATATCATCGCTTTATCCAAATACTCCGGCGCATGAAAAATTTTTTAGTTTCAAAAATACAGATTTGCTCCATCCAAACGCCGAAGGGCACAGAAGAATGGCATTGGCTCTTTCATACATGCTTGCTGCCTATCCGCCCGACTTTAAGCAGCGCCCTTAGTTGCAAAGAAAAATGCGCGGCAAAATAATAAATTCTCCTCAGGGAAACTTATCTGTATAATCGCTTTCTTAAATAAAGGCGCACAATAAAAATGAAGTTGCCATTTATGGGAAAATACCGATTAATCTTTTTGTATAAGGGCAATGGCGCCGCAAAAGTTCGAGTAGGAATTCAATGAGACACTTCACTCCTGAAAACATTCTTTTGATAGGTTCGGCAATGCTTCTTGGAAGCATAATCTTAAGCCGGGCGGGATCCAGATTTGGGATTCCGTCGTTGCTTTTGTTCCTATGCGTGGGAATGTTTATGGGCAGCGACGGAATCGGATACCATTTTGAAAGTGCCGATGTCACCCAATTTATAGGAATGATGGCGCTCAGTGTAATATTGTTTTCCGGCGGCATGGACACGAAGATTTCGCAGATACGCCCCGTTGCCGTGCAGGGAATAGTTTTGGCCACTGTGGGAGTTGCCCTAACTGCGCTGTTTACCGGAGGCTTTATATATTCAGTATGCGGACTGTTCGGATACAATATGGGTTTTGCCGAGAGCATGCTTTTGGCGGCGGTGATGTCTTCTACGGATTCCGCAAGCGTATTTGCCTTGCTGCGCTCAAAGGGGTTAAATTTAAAGGAGAACTTAAGGCCAACGCTCGAGCTTGAAAGCGGCAGCAACGATCCAATGGCCTATGTCCTTACAATAATTCTGATAAATTTCATAAAGGCCGACGCCGACTTTCTATCTGCATTTGAGACTTTTGCCCTTCAGCTTATCGTTGGTGCGGCGGCAGGCTTTTTACTTGGGAAACTAACCTTAAAATTTGTAAACAAGATAAGGTTGGACAATCCGTCCATATACTCCGTATTGCTTGTGGGCTGCGTATTTTTGATATACTCTCTTACGGACAGGCTTTGGGGGAACGGATACCTTGCAGTTTACATAGCAGGATTGGTTGTTGGAGCATCTCCCATGACCCGCAAGCGCGAGACCGCAAGGTTTTTCGACGGATTTGCATGGCTGTGGCAGATAGTAATATTCCTTACCCTCGGACTGCTTGTAAACCCTAAAGAGCTTTTTGATGTTGCCGGCTTGGGGTTATCCGTTGCAGTTTTCATGATGCTTATAGGCAGGCCGCTTAGTGTTTTTGCATCTCTTGCGCCGTTTAGAAATTTTTCTTTAAAGGCGCGGCTTTACATATCATGGGTGGGGTTAAGGGGAGCCGTTCCCATAATATTTGCAACATATCCTTTGACGGAGGGCGTCCCCTTTGCGAAGGAGATGTTCAATGTTGTATTTTTCATAACGATACTCTCGCTGATATTTCAGGGAATGACAGTTGGCTCGTCGGCAAAATTCCTGAAGGTTTCAAATGATGAACCAGATGGAGAATCAAACTTTGGAGTTGAGCTTCCCGAAGATATCAGGGCGGCGTTTTCGGAAATATACGCAGACGACAATCTGCTTAAAAATGGTGAAACTCTCGCCCAGCTGAAACTGCCAAAGCATACGCTTGTAATGTTGATACGCCGCAAAGACTCATATTTTATCCCCCGCGGAGACTCGCAAATAAAGCCAGGAGACAAGCTTCTTGTACTCAGCGAGGACGATTCCGCCCTCGACGATGTTTGCAACAGGCTTGGTATATCTAGGCTATCTCTCGGTAAAAACTCTTAAAGGCAGACTGTAAATTTCGCACGCAGATTCTTCTACTGTGCGGCAGAATTTATCCTGCAATACTGTTTATTCTTGTAAAAATTGCCGCCTAAAGCTTTCAAATATTCTATTGTAAATTGCCTGAAAACTAGAAATAACGCAGTGTATCTTGCTCCCCCAAAGAGCAAACCTCACAAAGAAATTTTTGCGGCGCAAGTAATTTGCGCCGCAAAACGGTAAGTGCCAAAGAATCATTAGAATATTGCAAAGGCCTTATAAACTCAAGCGAACATATGCCATCTAAAAATGACAATTTGCATTGTTTAGATTGTTGCGGTCTATTGCCATCATTATTCTTCAGATTCACCGCGTATCTGCTCTGAAGCAGCTTTTATATTGTGCCTGGCTATTATGCTGTGGCGCATGTATATTACGTCTTCGGCGATGTTCGTGCACATGTCGGCTATGCGTTCCAGGCTCTTTGAAACGAGCAGCCAGTTTATGCAGCACATGGCGCTTTTAGGGTTTTTTGAAATTATCTCCCTTACTTTCGAGTAGCACTCGCGGTTGGCCATATCAACTATTTCATCGTCTGAGCATACCCCGAGCGCAAGAGCGGAATCCTGCCTAAGAAAGGCGTCTATGGCCGTCTTTAACATATATACGGTGCGGGTTGTCATGGTTTCAAAGTCGAACGGAATTTCAACTTTGTCCTCAGCGCGGATATACCCTACACGCTTTGCTATATTAGCGGCAACATCGCCTATGTGTTCAAGTTCGCCATTTATCTTTAGAACCGTTATGACAAAGCGCAAATCGCTGGCAACTGGCTGGTGCAGGGCAAGAATCTTCATGCAATCCTCCTCTATGTCAACCTCGAGGGAATCTATGAGCTTGTCTGATACGACAACTTCGTCTGCCATATTCTCAGACATGGCGCGTAATGACCTGACGGATTTTAGCATATTCTCCTCTACGCGCATAGCCAAAGTTAGCAAGCGTTTCTTCAAGGCCTCCAGGTCTCTTACAAGATGGGAATTCATATCAACCAAACCTCCCTGTGATATAGTCGTTTGTGGCCTCGCACTTGGGGTTGGTGAAGATATCGGAGGTCTTGCCGAACTCCACCAGATTGCCCTCGTAGAAGAATGCGGTGAAATCTGATACGCGGGAGGCCTGCTGCATATTGTGGGTTACTATGGCGATGGTGTAGTCGCCAGAGAGAGTTCCTATGAGCTCTTCAACCCTGGCGGTGCTCTTTGGATCGAGCGCGCTGCAAGGCTCGTCCATAAGGAGAACCTCTGGCTTAACCGCAAGAGCCCTGGCTATGCAAAGCCTCTGCTGCTGTCCTCCGGAAAGCCCCAGCGCAGACGATGAGAGTCTGTCTTTGACTTCGTCCCAAAGGGCTGCGCGCCTAAGCGATAGCTCCACAATTTCGTCGAGCTCCGAACGGGCTATCCTGCCCTGCAGACGCACGCCGTATGCGATGTTGTCGTATATGCTCTTGGGGAAAGGATTGGGCCTTTGAAAGACCATTCCTACCCTGCGCCTAAGCTCAACAACATCTAGCCTCTTATGAAATATGTTAACGCCGTCGAGCGCCAAAAGCCCGCTTGTAGTGCAGCCATCGACAAAGTCGTTCATGCGGTTTATGCAGCGCAGAAAAGTGCTTTTGCCGCATCCGCTCGGGCCTATGATTGCCGTCACACGGCCGCGGGAGAAGTCTATATCAACATTCTTTACTGCCTTGAATGAACCGTAGTTTACGCAGAATCCCCTTGCGGAAACGGCCGCCTCCGGCACGGGAAGATCTGTTTTTTTTGCCTTTTGAGCGGCTCCAGACAAGGGAGCTGCCGCGGTGTCTTCTTGCGCAAAGCAGCGCGTTTTTTCCTTGGGATTTTCCATAGTTAGGATCATCTGTTTTTCAGCTTTCTTTGAAGTCTCATTCTTAAAATTATCGCCGCAAGATTAAGTTTTATTACTTTCGCCGTGAGTGTTAGAGCCATGCCGTACTGCACATGCCCTACCCGCTCGGCCATTTCGTGCTCTGAACATATATTGTATATATTCCACGGAAGAGCCGTTGTTGGCTGGCTGAAAAGCTCGCTTAGCCCCAGTGCAACTCCAGTGCTGGTTGCGGCTGTAAATATTATCGGGGCTGTCTCGCCGGCAGCGCGCCCCATAGATATAATTATGCCTGTTAGCATGGAGGGCATCGCCGCGGGAAGAACAACGGTAAGTATCGCGCGCGCCTTGGTAGCCCCCAATGCGCCGGCAGCTTCTCTGTAAGAGTTGGGAACGGCTTTTAAGGCCTCTTCGCAGGAGCGTATTATAGTGGGAAGTATCAGAAGAGCAAGTGTCAGGGAACCAGCCAAAACGCTCTTGCCGTCGGATATTTTCAAAGTGTTTATTAAAAACGCCAATCCAAAAAGCCCAAAGACCACGCTCGGAACACCCGCAAGAGTGCCTACACACATTCTTAGAAACCCGGTTATAGTGCCCTCGCGGGCGTATTCGGAAAAATACACAGCGCTTGCCATGCCAAGCGGTGCGGCAACAAGCATTGCGCCAAGCGTAAGCCAAAAGGTTCCAACTATCATAGGGAATATTCCTCCAAAAATGTTGGCGTCGGCTGGATCATCGGTGAAGAATCCCCAGTAAAATGAGGTGTGCGGCGCAAGCATTGCGTCGAAATTGTTCCGCAGAACCTCAAGCATCTTCTCAACGGGAGTTCCCTTAAACTGTTCCGCGGCGGATACCCTTACGGAAGTCTCCATGCCGGAGGAATCGCGCTTTGTGAGAGTTAGGGTTTCTATGTCGTCTGCGAGGATCTTCTTTGCGTTCTCGTAACGGGTCTGACCGTACTTTTGGCGCATGAGGTTCAGGGAAGCTTTCTCCTTGGCGTCGCGCGGGCCGAGAAGTTCCCTTATTCCGCTTTTGAAGACATCGTACGCGGCATTGACGCGGGACAATTCATCGCGAGCGGCCTCAATCTCTGATGCGGCAAAATGCGCCGAGTTTCTCGATAGCGCCGAACGTGCGGAGTAACCCGCTTTTAGGCCTTCGGTAAGTTTGGTTGAAATTTGTTTTCCTGCGGCAGAGAGCTTATCTGGCTCGCTGTCGAGAAACTTTGCAAGGGCGTATGCGCCGCCGGTGCTCTCAGACTCCTTAACACAGCGCTTAAGTTCCACAACGTAGTCTTTCCACAGTGCCTCCGAAACTTTCCTAATCTTTGAGGCTCTGAGCGCCGAACTGAGATTAAGCGCACCTATAAGTTCGTCTTTATATTTTGCGCTCCCGTCCACAGCCTTGTCTCTTAGCGAAGATATGCGCGATATATACTTCTGGGCGGCAGCATCTGATTCGTAGGAATCTGTAAGGGAATAGAGCTTCTCCCTTGCCGCGTTTGACGATGCAAACCTCTCCTCGTCCGAAGCCGACGCAACCCTGCCGAAGTTCTCGCACAAAACCTTTTCATGCTCAACAGTGGCCTTGAAGACAACTGCACCTACGCCGCGTATTATTATCGGCGCAAGAAACGCCGCAACGCAAACTCCAAGCAGTACGAGCGTCAGCGAGGCAAGCGCCGTAAACGATTTATCCAAAAGCTTTCTCGAAGAATCTTTCATTTTTTAAGAAATTTAAAACCTCCGCCTATCCACTGTCCGGCGGCGTTAAATATCAAAGAGGCAACAAGCAGGCAGAAACTTAGTGCAAACAACACATGGTAGCGCGCAGAGCCCGTGCTCTGATCAGCCTCGCCCATTTCTCCGGCTATTGTTGCCGTGACAGTTCTTACGGGCTCGAGAAAATTGTAGAACGGCTCCGGAATTTTAAGGGCATTTCCGCTTGCCATCCACACTACCATAGTCTCTCCAACAACCCTCATGAGTCCAAGAATCACCGCAACGGCAATTCCGCTTTTAGCGCAGGGCAACACAACTTTAAATATTGTCTCCGCCCTTGTGGCTCCCAGCGCAAAAGACCCTTCCCTCATGTCGCGCCCAACAGAACCAAGGGCGTCTTGAGAAAGGCTTACTATTGTGGGCAAAGCCATAACCGCCAATATTACAGATGCATTTAGTGCATTTGTGCCGCTTGTTATCTCAACAGACCACACCTTATACGCTACAAAAGCCCCTATAGATAAGAGCAGAAGCGAAATAGGCACGGAGAATAATTTCACAGGAGGGTTTTTGACGTCTTTATAAACCGCAGATGCGGCAAACTCGCCCAGACACATGCCTGCCAAAACGCTTGCAGGGACAGCCAGAAGAACAACTGCAACCGACAACAACGCGCCGCCGTTTTCCTGAAGTAGCGGGGCAAATACAACAAGCGCAAAAAATCCGTAAACTACCGACGGAATAGCCGCAAGCAGCTCTACTATAGGCTTGAATATGTTTGAAATTCGCGGGCTGGAAATTTCGCTCAGAGCTACCGCAGCAACAATTCCGGCTGGAACAGCCAAAATGCATGAGCCCAGCGTGACCATCACGGTTCCGTAAAATATGGAAAGTGCGCCGAAATGCGGAGAGTGTGCATCTGACGGCCTCCATTCAAACCCCGTGAAGAATTCCACGGTATTCTTAAGATCGGCAAAAAACGGCATGGCCTCTCCCGCGATAAAAAATATCATGAAGACTATCGCGACAGTCGGAAGCGCCGTTATGCAAAAGAGGAGCAGGCGGCCCGCCCCCGCGCAGAAAGACTGCGCGAAGCTGCCGCCGCTACCCATTATCAGACTTTTAGATTTTCGGCTCATATCAATCGCCGTATATGCAACTACTATTCGCAAACCGGAACAAACCCGAGATCCTTTACAATCTCCCTACCCTCTTTAGAGAGGTGCAAGTTCACGAAATCGTATATTATAGAGCCCATTTTAGGATAGGCGTTTGTGAACAGATACAGGGGGCGCGCCAAGGGATATTTTCCAGAGGCCACGCTTTTTAGGTCTGGAATTATTCCGTTTACGGATACCACCTTTACTGTATTGTCGGCAAAGCCGAGTCCCACGTACGCTATGGCGTATTTTGTGGAGTTAACCCTTGAACGGGCCTGGCCGTTTGAGCCAACATATTCAGCATCTTTGCCCACGGGAGTTTTCTTCATAACAAGCTCGCCGAAGGTTTCGTAGGTACCGCTGTTGGTGTCGCGGCTGATCACGACAATCTTGGCATCGTCTCCGCCAACTTCCTTCCAGTTGGTAATTTTGCCGGAGTAGATATCGGCAATCTGCTCTATGGAAAGTGCGGAAACTTTGTTCTCCGGATTTACCGCAATGGCGATTGCGTCGAAGGCTATAACATGGGCCACAGGCATTATGCCCTTGTCCACGCAGCTTTTGAACTCTGCGGGTTTCATGAATCTGCTCATGGCAGCTATATCGCATGCGGAATTCATAAGGCTCTTTACGCCGTTTCCGCTGCCGGACTCGCTTATGGTTATATTTACGCCCTCATGGTTTTCCTTGTAGAAGTCCGCGAAGGCCTTTGCTATGGGACCTACAGTTGTAGATCCGTCTATGGATATCTTGCCTTTTTCGCCCTCGGCGAAACAGGACAGCCCTGAAAGCACGGCCGAAGCCGCGATAACTATTTTTGCTATTGTCGATGTTTTCATATCTATGAAAAATTCTTATGTTTTTTGGTGTTGTTTTTTATTAGAAGAGAACTTGAAGCTGCGCGCGGACAACATCGGCGTCGGCATGCCCGCCAAAGGAGTTGCCGTCGGTGGCGCCGTTCATCTGAACCCATTCGTAACCGAGCTGGAATTTGAGGTCATTACCTTTGATGTACCAGTTTATGCCAGCGTAGATGCTCTGCCCGGCGTTATACTCTGTGCTGCCAGGACCATTTTTGATTCCGTCGCTCATCTTTGTTCCGCGACCGTCGGTATCCAGCCAGGAATAACGCACAGCCGGCGCTATCTTGCCAAACTCGCCTATGTCTATCTTATATTCCAATCCGACATTCACGCCCATGGGGCAAGCGTCTTGCGAATAGTTGTTCTTGCCGTCCTGAACCTGGGCAAAGAGGAACTCTCCCCAAAGATCGAAACCAAGCGCAGAAAGCTTTACATAAGGATTTACTCCGAGAACCTCACCATTGTGCGAACCTGCGCTTCCGGCTACATTCATGCCGTCGGTATACGCAAAGTTGACGCCCGCCATGAAAGATGCTCCCTCAATCTCGCCAGCATACGCAACGTTTGCCGCGTACATTAGAGAATTGTCCGCATCGGTGGGCAGAGACGCCGGAGAATTGTTGAAGGAATTCGTAACGGATACCCCGTAAGTTAATCCTTCAATCTCGTTTAACTTTCCGCTCCAGTACAGACCTGTATGCCTACTGGCCAATCCTAAGCGCCTTCCGTTGTTGCCCTCGGCAAAATAGCGGGTGGCTATGGAACGCTCAACAGTTATAAGCTTAGAAGCGGAAGTGTACTCCTCCAAGTTGAAGGTTATTTTGCGGTAGCCGATGTCGGCGGTGCCCACAAGGCTATCGTAATCTATCTTCTTTGAGATGTAGGCGTACTCCAGATAGTTGTCAGAAGAGCGGGCAAGGTCTGCTATGACTGTGGCCGACCACCCCGAACCGATGTCAGCTATCATGCCTATGAACATTCTGCGCATCATGAAATCATTCTTGCGCTGAAACGACGTTTCCGTACCTCCGGTGTATTCCGTGACGCCGATGTTCTCGTACTGAGTCTGAACTCTTCCAGTGAGCTTTATAGACTTCGTGCTTTTCTCCTTTGGAGTTATCGCAACGGAAGTCTTGCCGAGATTGTCGGCCTCCGCTCTGGTTATGAGACCCTTCGAAACCAAAAGGTCTAGTGTTTGTTTATCCTGCGCTGAAGCCTGGAACATCGCGCCGGCAGCCAAAGCCGCCGCGATAATCAGTTTTGCGTATTTTGTATTCATGTGTTTTTTGTGTGTTTTAGAGAAACGCGAATGGCGTTTTCTTATGCCGTAAATCAAAGCATTTCAATGTTTGAATTACGTTTGGCCTATGCGAGACTTGCGCAAGTTTCAGGCAAGAGTTTCCCCCACAAAAGCAAGAATATTGTGAGCGCATTGTTAGAAGTTTGTTAAGACGCAAAGAAAAGTTGACGAGACTGACCCTCCGTTCAAGATTCCGGTAATTATGAGCGACATATCAAATACTAACGGCAAATGCCGGAGTGTATTTTTCCGGATATTCACATCAACGCTGGGCCTGTGCGCGCTGATAATAATTTCTGCCGTACTGCTTGGCTATTCGCTGCTGGAACGCGATCTTGAGCGCAACGCAAAGAACATACTTGGGGTTTCATCGAGCCTTATAACCGACTGTCTCGACGCAGGATTGCCCTTAGACAAGATATCCCGCGCCGCAAAGAGTTTCGATACCGAGCTTAACATAAGAACAACTCTAATCGGTTCCCGCGGCGAAGTTCTATTCGACTCCGAAGCCGACGCATTAAAGATGCCAAACCATCTTGACAGGACCGAAGTAAAAAAAGCTCTCAACGGCGAAAAGACCTTTGAGCAAAGGCATTCGGAAACTCTTTTCAAGAGGATGATATACGTTGCCGCGCCTGCCGGGAAAATCGCCAATGGCGGCGTAAAATTTTGCGTGAGGCAATCCATACCTGCCTCATCTTTAGCAAAGAGCAGGCAGCTGCTAGCAGCCGACTGCGCAGCAATGGCAAGCATAGCAATACTTGCGGCAGCCGTATTCTCCTGGCTTATAGCAAAGCGCATATCAACGCCTCTAAAGCGCCTGACAGGGCTTTCCATACAATACACAAACGGCAATTTCGACGTATCGCCAAGGAAGAGTAACATATCGGAAATAGATACCCTTTCAGATTCTCTTTCCAACATGGCGCGCAATCTCAAAAAACGGATAAAATCTTTGAAGAAGCGCAACTACGAGCTCGACGAGATTTTCGGGCAGATGGCCGAATGCGTATTTATATGCTCTCAAGACGGCCGCATAAGGCGTTTCAACAAAGCCCTGGCAAAGCTTTTCAGAATTCCTGAAGACGCAGAGAATCTCGATACGGCGGCATCTCTTAGGAACTCAGAGCTGCTCGAGGCAATAGACGAGACCTTCCGCACAAAGAAAGCCGTATCAAAAATAGTTGAGGTTTCAACGGAGGGATCCTACGCAATAACCAGCACTCCCCTGCCCTACAATTCGCAAAATGCAAGGGCGTTAATTGTCATGAGAAATGTATCCCCGGAAAGGCGCGCAGAAAGGCTGAGACGCGAATTTGTCTCAGGAGTTTCGCACGAACTAAAAACTCCAATAACATCAATAAAGATGTGCGCGGAGACTCTGTCCGAGCTAGACATTTCGCAAGACGCAAAACATTTTGCGCAAATGATAAACTCTCAGAGCGACAGGATGGCAAACCTCGTAAACGACATGCTTCTGCTTTCCCGAATAGAGTTTACCGAGGAATACGCAAAGAAGACCTTTACGCGCTTTAAAGTAAGAGGACTACTTGCCGAGGCGCTATCTTCGCACGCGCCGCAGGCGGAGAGCATGGAGGATAGCTCCGAGATAATATGCCCTGAGGATCTTGAAATATCTGGAGATAGAACTCTTGTTCTTATAGCCGTAAGCAGCCTTGTAGATAATGCTGTAAAATACGGAGGGAAGAACTGCAAGATAACCCTCTCCGGAAGGAAAGATGGCGATAAGACAATAATAAGCGTAAAGGACAGCGGTCCTGGAATAGCCGCAGAATACCTTCCGAGGTTGTTTGAGAGATTTTTCAGGGTAGACAAAGGCCGTTCTCGCGCGCTCGGCGGAACCGGATTGGGGCTTGCCATAGTAAAGCACGTTGCAATAATGCACGGAGGAGAGGCCACCGTAAAGAGTCAGATTAACGAGGGTTCAGAATTTTCAATTTCCATTGCCGACAGATTATGAAAAAACGCATATTGATAATAGAAGACGAAGACTCCATAGCTGAGCTTGTAAAATTTAATTTAGAGAAGAACGGTTTTGAATGCGAGCGTACCGATTCCGGAGAAGCCGCACTCAAGATGCTCCAGAAGGGGAGCTCTTTTGATCTTATACTTCTGGATCTCATGCTGACAGGTATGGACGGGACAGATTTCTGCCGTATGTTTAGGGCAGACACAAGCCTAAGGCAAATACCCATAATCATGCTGACCGCCAGAAGCGAGGAATCGGACATAGTAAGCGGATTGGAGTTCGGCGCAAACGACTACATCACAAAACCTTTCAGCCAGAGAGTCCTGCTTGCAAGAGTCAGGGCACAGCTAAGAAGCGGGCAGGCGTCGTCAGAGCCCGGTGTGAAGATTGGCGCCCACGGCATAGAGATGGATACGGAATTCCACGAGGCAAAAATCGGTTCAAAGCAGTTAGATCTGACCGCAAACGAGTTTGAAATACTAGAGATGTTTGTGCGCGCACCAGGCAGGGTATTTTCAAGGGATGCAATAATAAAGAACCTTCACGGCGATGGATATCCTGTAACGGACAGGGCTGTTGATGTTGCGATAGCAAATTTAAGAAAGAAACTCGGTGCAAAGGCAGATTTAGTAGAGACAGTGCGCGGAGTTGGTTATAGGCTCGCAAAGTAAGGCTATACAGTTGTTCATTTATATATACATGGCCGCGGTTTTTGCCGCGGCCATGCTGTATTTAAGTGTATAGTTGAAAATAAATACAACATAAACCAGCCCTTAGATCTATAACGAATTATTCATTGTTTGACATTCATCGTATATATCTATTCCATATAACAAGATACGTTAGTTACATAGATTCAAATATGTAAGATGGGTAGAATTCTACAATGGGAAAGAAACTTTCAATTTTTCTTAAGTCATTTTTGGCCATATTATTTTTTTATTGTTCAGTTTCATACGGCGCAGAAAAAGGATTGTACATAAAAGACGGACATTTCTACAAAGACAACAAATTGGTAAACGCGCATGGAATAAACTATTTTAACGTATTCTTGAGAATAAACAACGCTGCGGTCGAGGGCAAGGCAGACGATTTATCATGGAAGCGTGGTTTGGAGATATTGTCGGAGAATAAAGTTCCGTTCATAAGGTTTTCAGCATTTCCGTTCTACCCAATAGACTGGAAACTGTATTTTGAGGATAAAGAGGCATACTTCTCCAACTTGGATAAAGTTGTCAGAGAAGCTGAGAGATTGAACATAGGGCTTATTCCTTCAATTTTCTGGGTACACCATACACTTCAAGATCTGTTAAAAGAGCCAGTAAATGCAATAGGCAATGAGAATTCCAAAACAAGAATATTCATGCGTACTTACGCTAGGGAGGTAATAACTCGCTACAAAGATAGTCCTGCAATATGGGGTTGGGAATTTGGCAACGAATTTGCACTTGTGTGTGATCTACCCGGAGAAAAGAGCGGATTGCCAATTGCAATACCAGCCTTGGGTATGCCGGCAACACGGAGCAAGAGCGATAAATTAAAAAGAGAAGAGGTCTACCCAGCATATATAGAATTTGCAAAGATCGCAAAGGATCTTGATAAATCAAGACCTGTTTTTACCGGAGACGCAATCATTCGTTCAAGCGCATATAATAACAGATACAACAACACGCGGGACAAAGATTCCATAGACGAATCGGAAATAATGTTGCGCGAGGACAATCCAGACCCCATAGATACAATTACAATACACGCCTATAAGGAGCTCATGCTCGCATTTAAGTGGAGTAATAATATCTCAGATAGTTTTCTATTTGCAAAAAGAGTTTCCGAAAAAACAAAGAAGCCCATTTTTGTGGGCGAATGGGGTATACCCAACAGCATGGAAGAATCTGCAAATAAGAAGGACATGGAAGAAATGGTTGCTTCTATAAAAGCAGCGAATATTCAATTAAGTGCAGTTTGGGTGTTCGATTTAAAAGACCACGACACAGGCCCTAAATGGTCTATATCGCCCGATAATAACAGAAATATTTATTTTAAAAAATTGAAGGAATTAAACAAAGTGGAATAAGGCACACTGTAAATTTTTATCTCTTTATTGAAGAGTATCAGAATAACCCGGGGAGAAGATATTAAGAATTATTACTCATTTTCCCATATACCGAGCAGATGCCATATATGCATCTAAAAATGAACTGTTTTAGTATATAATATCTTAGATTTTTTTACATTTAAAAAACTAATTTAGTCATGAAAAACTGTAAATCTTGAGAATAATAGACAGATAGAAAATTAGACTATAATAAAGATATATACGGCATATATAGTATGAGATGAAAAATATTGACTATTTGCCCAGTATCTGGCTTTACAATTTTTTTAAAAATTTCCCGCCCCTGTAGTTCAACGGATAGAACGAGCGTTTCCTAATCTCCTTCTGTTTGCATTCATTTTCGGGCTTTCTTGGTTTTGTATGTTGTTGATGTTTGCGATGTTGCAAATGTCGGTTTTCAAAAACTTTTGCGCATATTTACGTATGTGGTAAGCATAATTACAAGGCAAAAACCCCGTATTTTTGCGCATTTTTACGATAAAACCCTTACCAAATTCTGACCAATCATTTTGACGGATTTTCATCTTCCATTGTCTCCATATTTGTATTTCCAATAGGTTATCGCACTCGCAATCGAGCTGTAAGCCTTGCCCTGCGGACGCTCCGAATTCGTATCGTATATAATTTGCAAAACGATGTCGTCAAAGCTCAATTTCCGCATGATTTCAAAGAGTTCAGGAACTTTTTCAAATTCGTCAATAAGCGCCAATATCCAGTTTTTCTTGCGCGTGCATAGCTTGGAAAATTCAAACTTCGCACAGCGCATTCCGCCAAACATCTGCCCCCAAATCCTGTTGGAAATGCGCTGATGATTGTTGTATTTGTCGTCCGCAAAATAGCCGTCTAAACGAACCTTCATTAAGCGACGCTCAACATCATCTTCCGCAACAACAGCCCATTTCCCTATGGCCTTCTTCGGAAGCCCGAATATATCCGCCATCTCCGCAGTAATCTCAACCTTCTCAAACCCCTCAGTTGAAATCTTCGTCTTGCTTGTCATCATACCCTGTCCCGTTATGGTATACACACTACCACATCACGACAAAATACGCAATATTTTTATTTATTATTTTTAGATAATATTTCTCTTGCGCTGTTCCTTGTCCACCCTTGGCTTCTTTTCGCATACGGAGATAATCAAGCCTTTTCTCCGCAAATTTTGCGG